>NZ_JBGKDS010000072.1:0-61704 GCF_042954325.1 Parasynechococcus sp.
CCACCTCCGGGCCCGCCTGCACAAACAGCTCCAGGCCCACCTTTACCCAGCGCAGCCCGTCCACCTGGCCGGCAAAGGCCAGCGCCTGCTCGGGCGCCATGCCATCGAGGGCAACGATGATCCGATCGGAGGGGTCAGCGGAGAGCGACGGAGCCAAGGCAAGCGGGGGGTCTGGCGTCCATCCTGTCCCCCCGGCAGGTGGATCTCGACCGAGATTCAGGCTGAGGGCGACAGCGTGAGGCCTGTTGCTTGCTCAATGAAGCTCAGATAGTCGCGCTGCGATTCAGGCTTTCGCGTGAATTCGAGGCCAACACCAGTGGCACCGGCAATGAAGACTACAAAGAGGTGAAATACACGACAGGCCTTGATGTGCTCGTGATTTAGAGGCCTGATGGATTGATAAGCCTTGAGAACCCCATCCATGATCTGATCCCACAAATGAGGCGACATCGTCGGATCAATCTGGCGCGCGAAAACCAGATAAACATTCATTGCATGAGCCAGATCCACAGCGGGATTAGAAACAGAAAACCACCAGTCCAGAATCCCTGAAACAGAGCCATTATCAAACATCACATTATTCCCGTGATAGTCACCATGAATCACAGCTAGATCCCTCCCATCAAGAGGCAAATGAGTGCGCAACCAACCAATCAATTCAGAAGCCCAAGGGTGCACTTCTTCCAAAGAATCCAACGCCTTTTGATGAATAACTGGACTCAAATACAGCTCATCAGGGACATCAGACTGCCTGAAGGCTTCAACGATGGGCCTCACATCCATCTCATGCATGGTGGCCATCGACTCACCCAAGACCTTGGCATGAAGCTCTGGAGTCAGCTCAAACACAGTTCGGCCGGGCAAGAGATCCATGACCGCAAAGACCCCACCTAAAATCGATTTGTCTCCACAAACATGATGAATCACAGGAACCTTGAGACCCTGCTGATTCAGGGTCTGATACACAAACTGGTGATATAGAAGCCCCTCCTCTTTGCGCTCAGGACGCTCAATGCGGAGGACCCGTGGCTCCTGATCAACAAGCTGGTAGCGATACAGCCGAGCATCGAAGCCTCCAGTCAGTCGCGTCGGCTCCACCTCATACGCGACAGGATCCTCAAATTCCGATTGCAGGTAAGACAAGAAATCAGCAGCAATTTGCTGATCGGATTTGCATTCAGCCTCAAGACATGGCGCTTTCAATGTTCGTCGCTCGGATGAACTCACCATCGCGCCAGTTCTCTCTCGGCGGATCCCCCAAAAGGGGGATATCTGGCTTTTTCGATCTCACTCCTCTGATCGTCAAGTTGATGCCGGTGAATTGAGCAAGGCCACCCCAACCCGCTCGATATGAGCGAGCAAGCCGGGATGATCGATGCAGTGCTGAAGCTGCAGATCAAACCGCCAGGGCAACAGCAGATCGTCGAGACGAGCGCCCAACAGCAGGAGATCCTCCAGTTGGAGGTTGGGGGCCACCAGGCAAAGGTCCACATCAGAGCCGCTGTGGTAGCGCTCCATCGCACGGGAGCCGTAGAGCACCACCTGTTCGAGGCCAGGCTGCTGCTTCAACAAAGCCAACACAGCAGCGCTGTCTGAATCAGGCAGGCCCGGAATCATCGTTCGCCAACCCTGCGCTGCATCACATCGGCAAGTTGTTGAAACACCGGGCCGTAGCGATCAACAATCAGCCCTGCAATCTCACGGGCGACAGCAGGGTTGTAAGTGTGACTCGTGAGATTGCGGCTGCGGATCATCGCCATCCACACCGATTCCTCACCCTGCGGCAGCATCTGCCGAGATACCGCCTCACGCACCGCATCGCGCGAGCCACTGATACCTGCCACTCCCTGGTCCACCAGGAAATCGCGGATCAACAACCAACTCAGCTCGTGCGTGAATTCGAACGCCTGGATCAGGCCCTGCTCCTCCAGCTCACTAAGAGGCCGGCTCTGAGCCAAGCCAATCGCGCGCTGCAACGTGGACAGGGCGCGCTGGAAATTCTCCAGCCGTTGAATCCAGCGAATGTCTGGCGTGGTCATAAGGCCATGCTCGCCTGCTCAAACAAATGAATCAACTCAGCTACAGGAGGTTCAGAGCGGCGGCCCTACGGGATGAAGAGTCGACATCAGGGCACCAAGCGCCGAAAAGTTTTCTTGCCCAACTGCAGCACCTTGCCCTCCAGTTCCGCCGCTGAGGCGAACTCCTGGTTGGGGTCGGTGATCTTCTCGCCTTCCAGACGTGCCGCACCGCCCTTGATCTGGCGGCGAGCCTCACTGCTGCTGGCGCAGATGCCAACAGCACTGAACAGATAAAAGGCCTTCGCCGGGAAGTTCACCTCCGCCAACGACGCCTCGGGCACATCGGCACCAGCATCACCGCTGCCGCCCACCAGGGTGGCGGCATCGCTCTGGGCCTTCTGGGCCGCCTCCAGACCATGGCGGCTGGCCGTCACCGCCAGGGCCATCGCCTTCTGCTTCTCCCGCGGATTGTCCGGCAGTGCACCCTGGTCGAGATCCGTCAGCAACGTCACGTAGTCATTGATTGCCGCATCGCCGACCTTCTCCAACTTGGAGTACATCGACAGCGGATCTTCCTCCAGCCCCACCACATTGCCCAGGCTTTTGCTCATCTTCTGGACCCCATCGAGGCCCACCAGGATCGGCAGCAGCAAGCCGAATTGTTTGCCCTGGCCGAAATGACGTTGCAGGTCGCGTCCCATCGCCACGTTGAATTTCTGGTCGGTGCCGCCGAGCTCCACATCGGCATTCACCGCCACCGAGTCGTAGCCCTGCAACAGCGGGTAAAGGAATTCATGCAGGGCGATCGGGGTGCCGCTGCCGTAGCGCTTGGAGAAGTCGTCCTTGGCCAGCATCTGGCCCACGGTGCCGGTGCCCAGCAGACCGATCACCGCCGGCAGGTCCATCCCCTCCAGCCACTCGCTGTTGTAACGAACCTCCAGACGCCCGGGGGTTTCGAAATCAAGCAGAGCCGTCTCCTTGGGTTGATCCTGTCCCAGCTGGCGTAAGTACGTGGACGCGTTGGCCGCCACTTCGTTCTTGGTGAGCTGCACCCGCGTTGCGCTCTTTCCGGTGGGGTCGCCGATCCGCGCAGTGAAGTCACCGATGATCAGCACCGCCGTGTGACCCGCATCCTGAAAGGCCCGCAGCTTGCGGAACAGGATGCTGTGGCCGAGATGGATGTTGCTGCCGGTGGGATCGATGCCCAGCTTCACCCGCAGCGGCCGGCCCTCCTTGTTGGCCTGCTCCAGCCGTGCCGCCAGGGCCTGATCCGGGTCAGCGGGATCACCTGCCGGGAACAGATCGGCCATGCCGCGTGCCAGCCACTGCGGCAGGGACGGGGTGGACTCCGGCATGGGGCAGCTCTGGTATGCGCACAGGATCGTACGGGTGTCGGTTCAGCTGGCTGGGGGCAGCTCGATTTGAGCCTTCATCCGCTCGAGGGTGCTGTTCATCTGCTCGAACATCTGTTCAGGGGTAATGCCGAACTGACTGAGCTGGGTGCGCAACTGCTCCACGGTGAGCTTGGCCTGGAAGTCTTCCGACAACTCGAAGCGCTTCATGAACACGCGATAGCGG
Source organism: Parasynechococcus sp. (assembly GCF_042954325.1). GTDB lineage: Bacteria > Cyanobacteriota > Cyanobacteriia > PCC-6307 > Cyanobiaceae > Parasynechococcus. Next base: position 3,597 of record NZ_JBGKDS010000072.1, read on the forward strand.
CCCATCAGTTCCTCCATCGTCTCGATGAACTTCTTCTTGCCCTCACGGTCGAACTTGCCGTACTCGCTCCCCAGCTGCATCAGCTGCTGGTAATCGCTGAACAGGCGCTTGGCCTCGTCCTGAACGATCTCGGATTCAAAGAAGGCCATCGCTACGACACCGCAAACCTTGAGCAGAATTCTGCAGAGTTTCCGTGGTCCGCGGCAGTGCGGTTTCACCCCATGCCATCGATGCAGAACGTGCCTGCCCCACCGCACTGTGAATTTCACGGCCCAACTCCCGACCATGCGTGAGCGGCCCGGCCACAGCCGGCCCTGGTTGGTGGGTCGCCGCACGGTGGTCGCCTCCAGCGACCGGGTGTTGATCACCGGCATGGTGGTCGTGTTCGAGGGCAACGGCCCCCTGGTGGGTGCCGCCACCACCGAAGCGGAAGCACTCACCTGCCTGTCACAAGGCGACGCAGATCTGCTGATCTGCACCGCAGAACTCGACCAAGGCGGCACCGGGCCATCCCTCGTCGCCAAAGCGAAGGCCAGCCATCCCCGGCTGAAGTGCCTGATGCTGATTCGCCGGCCCCTGCTCAGCACCATCAAGGCGGCGATCGCCGCCGGCTGCGATGGGCTCTGCAGCCATGAGCGCATGGGCAACGGCGGGCTGCTGAGCGTGCTGCAAGCGATGGACAGCGATGGCAGCCACCTCGACCCACTGATCGCAGGCGTTCTCCAGCACCACCACAACCACCGCTCAGGCCCCACACCCCTCAGTGAGCAGCTGAGCGTGCGCGAAGAAGACGTTCTCCATGGCCTCTGCCGCGGCCTGAGCAATGCTGAGATCGCCGACCATCTGACGCTGTCGATCGACACGATCAAGCACGTGGTCAGCAGCCTCTTCCGCAAGCTGGACGCCAGGGACCGCACCCAGGCCGTCCTGATCGCCTTCGAGCGCGATCTGGTCTCCCCACCGGCCCCGATCCCCCGCTGGAAGAGCTGAAGCCAAGGCGCGATGGTGGGGCCAGCCATGCACCTGCTCCATGTCCAGCCGGACCCACGCCCGACAGATCCGCCTCGGCCTGGTCGGTGGACTGACCGCCCTGGGACTCACCCTCCTTGGCCTGGCGGCAGGTCCGGCCCTCGCCCAGGACGAACGCACCATCGCTCTGGTGACGATTGCCGAGGCCAATGCCCATTGCCTCAGCACCACCAAAACGATGAACCAGGCCAAGGCGACAGCACTCGCCGACCGGTTCCTGGAGGCCAAACAAGTGGCGGCATCCTCCCGGCAAGCCGTCACCAGCCATCGCGACTTCCAAGCCCTGAAAGCCGACTACATCAAGCAACAGGGGGGGTGTGATGCCCTGGTGAAGGCATTGAAGAAGTGACGTGCTCCATGGGTCTCGTTAAGGTCAGCCCACTTCCGCTGTGCCTGATGCCTCGCAGCCACTGGTTGGACCCGCTGGCCAGGCGTGTGCTTGAGGCCACCGGTCAGTTGCCGCGCAAGCCGGCCGTCACCGTCGCCCATGCAGCCGTCGACCCTGCCGTCGTCGACCCCGCACCGCCGACCTGGACGATCGATGTCAATCGCGCCCGCGAAGCCGACTGGCAACAACTCCCCGGCTGCACCCATGACATGGCGGTGTTGCTGGTGCGCCTCCAACAGGGCGGTGTGCAATTCGCCTCCACGGACGATCTCATCCGGTTGCTCGAGCTCCCAGCGGACCTGGTTCAGCTCTGGGATCCCCACCTCATCTTTCACTGGTACGGCGATGACCCACCGCAACCGGATCGCGCCCCGCTGGATCTCAACAATGCGGCGCCGGCGGAATTACAGCTCCTGAACTGGCCGGAGGTGCGTCTGCAGGGGTTTCTCCGCGAACGCCGCTTGCAAGGGTTCCGCGACCTCGCCGACCTGCAGGCACGCCTCTCCCTTCCAGCCAGTGCCGTCGAGGCCTTGATTGGTCGGGTCTGCTTCAAAGCACGGCGCGCCAGCCCATCCCTGCCCCCACGCCGGGGTTAGCCGTGCAGGGCAACCTCTTCCATGGCGAGGCCCTCGCCACCTCAGCGCCAGCGGAGCTGCCGCTGCAACCGGCACAACTCCAGGCCTGGCAACAGCGCATCCACAGCCATCAGGCTGATCTGTTCCGCGGCGAACATCGAGCGGATGACCAAGGGGATCTCTTCGCGAGCCCGCCCCCGAATCCAACGGTGACCCTCGATCCGATGGCGCTCACCCCGCTCCCGCTGACCTTCTGGCGCTGGCCGACGAGTCCTCACCAGGGAGCCGCGATCTACCTGGTGCTTGATCGCCCCAGCGATCTGGACCAGCCCTTGCTGCTCTATGTCGGCGAGACAGGGGCAGCCGATCGACGCTGGAAGGGCGATCACGACTGCAAGGCGTACCTCGCCGCCTACGGGGAATCCCTGCAGCGCTGTGGTCTGGAGTCTCAGCTCAGCATTCGTTTCTGCACCGATGTCCCCAGCGACACCCGGGCGCGACGTCGCCTCGAACAGCACTTGATCCAGCGCTGGCAGCCGCCGTTCAACAAAGAGACCCGTCAACGCTGGGCCACCCCGTTCCATGTGGAGACCTAAGGGCCCTGCAGGGGCTCTCGCTACGCTCGTTCCCTGTGATGCGCAGCTCCGATGCGGTTGTCCCTCTCCTCAGCCGATCTGCAGGACTGGAACGGTGATGTGCTCGTGGTCGGCCTGCTCGAAGGCGATCCCGCTGGAACGGTCACCCAGCTGGAGCAGCGTTTCCCCGGCCTGACAGCCGCCCTCGAGGCCCAGGAGTTCAAGGGCAAACCCAGTGAGCAGGTGGTACTGACGCCACTGACGACGGCACCGGCCAAGGTGGCTGTGCTCGGCATGGGGGCAGCCGAAAAGCTCGATCTCGATGGGCTGCGCCTGGCCGCCGCCCGAGCCGCCAAGGCCGCGGTGGGACGCCGTGGGCGACTCGGTCTGCTGCTGCCCTGGGACGGGGTGGACCCAGCCGGTGCCGCGCGCGGCAGCGCCGAAGCCGTTCAGCTGGCCCTCTACAAAGACCAGCGCTTCCGCAAGGACGTCGAACCCCGGCGGGTCCCGGAGGCGTTGGAGCTGATCGGACTCCCCAGCAGCGCCAGCACCGCACTGGAGCCGGTGGCTGCCACCTGCGCCGGAGTTGAACTGGCCCGTGAGCTCGTCGCGGCCCCTCCGAATGTGGTGACCCCAGCCGCCCTGGCCGAGACCGCAGCTGAGCTCGCCCGCGATTACGACCTCGAGCTCAAGGTGCTGGAGCGCGCCGATTGCGAGGCCCGGGGCATGGGTGCCTACCTGGCGGTGAGCCAGGGATCGGATCTCCCCCCCAAATTCATCCACTTGATCTACAGGCCGTCCGGCACCGTCACACGCCGTCTGGCCCTCGTGGGCAAAGGCCTCACCTTTGATTCCGGCGGCTACAACCTCAAGGTCGGCGCCGCGCAGATCGACATGATGAAGTTCGACATGGGCGGCAGCGCCGCCGTGATCGGAGCCATGCGTGCCATCGCTGAACTGAAGCCCGCCGGGGTGGAGGTGCACATGGTGGTCGCCTCCTGCGAAAACATGGTCAACGGCTCGGCGGTTCACCCCGGGGACATCGTCACCGCCGCCAATGGCACCACCATCGAAATCAACAACACCGACGCCGAGGGGCGGCTGACCCTGGCGGATGCCTTGCTCTACGCCTGTGAGCAGAAACCGGACGCCGTGGTTGACCTGGCCACCCTCACCGGCGCCTGCGTGATTGCCCTGGGCGATGAAATGGCCGGGTTCTGGAGCAACAACGACAGCCTGGCCACAGCCTTGGAGCAGTCCGCCAAAGCGGGCGGTGAAGGGCTGTGGAGGATGCCGTTGCGCCAGTCCTACCGCGATGGCCTCAAATCCCTGCTGGCCGATATGAAGAACACCGGTCCCCGCGCCGGTGGGTCCATCACCGCCGCTCTGTTCCTCAAGGAGTTCATCAGCGACGACACGGCCTGGGCTCACATCGACATCGCAGGGCCGGTCTGGAGCGACAAGGGCAAGGGCCTCAATCCCGCTGGTGCAACCGGTTACGGGGTGCGCACGCTGGTGAATTGGGTCTGTGATCAGGCGGCCTGATCGATGAGCAGCTCACCTGTTCGCTGGTATCTCAAGGCCCAATTGGGAGTTCTTCTGCTCCCACTGGGCCTCTGCCTGTTTGGCGAAGCCGTCAGCCGGAAGGTGGTCTTAATGATGGGCGGCCAAGCCGGGGAATGGTTCTGGACCGGCACTCTCAGCCTGATCTGCATCAACGCCGGGGTCGGCTTGATGATCGAAAGCGGAATGACCAAGGGCTTCCCTGGTCGCAACAAACGGTCCTAAGGCGGAATCCGCTCCCCTCAGGACGCGACAGCGTGCAGGACTGCTTCCTGCTTGGAGGGCATTTCCAAGGCATGGATCTGCCAACGGGCACGATCCGAACAAGACTTCAGGACGCGATCCAGATCATCGGATGCGTGCTTGGGGGAAGGATATGGGCCAATGTGACGGGTTCCAAGACCATCCCGAATGGTCAGCAAATACATACACCTCTCTCGCCGGACTTGATCATCGTAAACAGAGTTTGATGTTGCCTGAATAGCCGTAAACCCGTATGTTCACTGAGAACTTTCTGAAAAGACTGTTTTTTCCGCTTTATCTTTTAAACAGATTGCGGGGCTGAAATTTAAGAGTTAAATCAGATTCAGGGGATTGACCAGGGCGCTGCGCTGCGGGAGCGATCGCCCCACACAGCATCAAGCCTTCGGTCGCGACCGCAGCTAAATCGGTAGAAATTGTATTTAAGTTCGTTGTTCTCGGCATAGTTCTGGTGGTAGCCCTCGGCAGGCCAGAACCGAGCGCGCTCACGCAACTCCACCTTGAGATCGGAACGATCACGGCCGAGCTCAGCAGCAGCGGCGGCGGCACTGCGTTCCGCCTCCCGGGCTTGCTCAGCATCACCGGTGAAGATCACAGGCCGATAGGAATCACCGCGATCGCAGAACTGCCCGCCGCCATCGAGCGGATCCACATTGCGCCAGTAGCTGCGCAGCAGCGTGCCGTAGGCAATCTGCTCGGGGTCAAAGCGCACCTCAACCGATTCCTGATGACCGGTGCGCTCGCCACTGACTTGCTGATAGGTGGGCTGATCCACATGCCCACCGCTGTACCCACTAGTGGCCTCCACCACTCCGGGCAAGTGCTCAAGATCGTGCTCCAGGCACCAGAAACACCCTCCCGCGAACACCGCAGTCTTCAGTTCGGCCGCTTGCACAGCACTGGGAACCGCCAAGGCCAACGTCAGGAGCAACGCCAGCGCCGAGAACCAAGCCTTCATCACACCACCTGATCGAGAATCGCCCGGGCAGCGCGCGTGGTCACACCGGGTTCGCCCAGGGTTGCACGCAAGCGGTCGTAGCCATCCAACATGCGCTGGCGGGCCTCACTGGCCTCCAGCAGGGGAAGGGCTTCCGCCACCAACGCGTCCACGGTGAGCTGATCCTGCAGCAATTCCGGCACCAAGCGCTCCTTCAACAACAGATTCACCGGTGAGATGTGGTCCACCTGAAAGCGCAGCAGGTAACGGGCAATCACGGCCGTGAGTCCGCTGACCCGATACCCCACCACCTGCGGCACACCCTGCAACGCCAACTCGAGATTGACCGTTCCAGATTTCCCCAGTGCCAGATCAGCGGCAGCGCAGACCTGACGTTTGAGTGCATCGGCCTCGTTGGCCGGAATCACCCGAGCCCGCTGCACCCCCGCCTGCTGGAGCGCCTCCGCCAACGGCTGCTCGAAGGCCTCCAGACCAGCCGGCACCAACACCTGAAGTTCAGGATGGTGCTGCTGCAGGCGAGCCGCCGCTTGGGCCAGCGGTGGCATCAGATAGCGCAATTCCTGGGGGCGGGAGGCCGGCAGAAGCAGCAGCACCGGCGCCTCCGCCGGAAGCCCTAACGCCGCTTTGGATGCCGCCTTATCCGGCAAGGTCTCATAGCTATCCAACAGGGGATGGCCGACCCAATCCACCTTGGCTCCGCGCTCGGCATAAAAAGCCGCCTCAGCTGGAAAGATCGCCAGGATCTGATCGGTGAAACCAAGCAGCTGGGTGGTACTGCCCTCCCCGAACCGCCAGGCCCATTCCTGGGGAGCGATGTAATAGGTGATCGGCAAGCTGGACTGGCGTGCGCGCAGGCGCCGTCCGAGGCGGACATTGGCACCGACGTAGTCGATCAGCACAACAGCATCCGGCGGACGCTGATCGAGCACCCGGTCGACCTGGGCCTGCAGCCGCAGGGTCGGAAGAATCAAAGGCACCGCTTCCCAGAGGCCGATCGCCCCCATCGGAGCGGTGTCGGCCAGAAGCTCAGCGCCGGCGGCCTTCATCCGGGGGCCTCCAAGGGCCAAAATCTCAAGCTGGAGATTTCGTTCTCGGGCCTCGCGATGCAAGGCCTCGATCAACAGGCTGCCCTGCAGATCACCGGACACCTCACCGGTGCTGATCAGCAGCCGCACCATCAGCGCCCCCCCTGGGCGGGGAGAGGGCCACGGCGTTTGGGGCCGATTGAGGCTTCAAGGAAACCGCAGAGATGCTCGGCAGCGGGCAGCAAGGTCTGCTGACGGGCCAGCTTCAAGCCTTCAGCGATCACCAGATCAGAGCGGTAAAGCAGTGTCCAAATCTCCTGCAATTGCTTGAATTCAGCACCGTCATGGCGGGCGGCCAGGCCACTCCGCCGCAGCCCCACCTTGTTGAGTCCACGGACGCGACCGGGATGGCCCTCCACCAGGCAATAGGGCGGCACATCACGGTCGACACGGGTCATGCCGCCGACCATGGCCATCCCGCCGATGTGAACGAACTGATGGATCCCGAGGCAACCGCCCACAACGGCACGGTCCTCAATCACCACATGGCCCGCCACCTGGATGCCATTGGACATCACGATGTTGTCGCCCAGTTCGCAGTTATGGCCGAGATGGCAATAGGCCATCAACAGGTTGTGGTGACCCACCACGGTGCGTTCACCGTCCTCCGTGGCGCGGTTGATCGTGACGCACTCACGGAAGGTGTTGCCATCACCGATCACCACCTCCGTGTCAGCCCCGCGATATTTGAGGTCCTGGGGCTCAAGGCCCAGACAGGCGCCGGGGAAGACTTTGTTATCGCGTCCCAGGGTGAGCCGGCCATCCAGCACAGCATGCGGACCAATCCAGCTGTTCGCACCGATCACCACATCCGGACCGATGACGGCTCCCGGACCGATAACGACTCCAGAGGCCAGCTCGGCCTTGGGGTCCACAACGGCGCTGGGATGAATCTCGATGGGCTTATCCACGGTCTGTCCTTCCGTCATTCCCTCAATCCACCAGGGAGAACATCAGGTCTCCGGAACACACGAGCTCTCCATCCACCTTCGCCTCAGCCTTGACCTTGCCGAAGCGCTTGCGCTTGAGGCTGGTCAGCGTGCAATGGATCACGATCTGATCTCCGGGCACCACGGGACGGCGGAAGCGCACCCCATCAATCCCAGCGAACACAAACAAACCCTTTGGCAGATCCGGCATCTGGGTCACGATCAAACCGCCGACCTGGGCCATCGCCTCAACGATCAGCACACCGGGCATCAAAGGCCGCTCGGGGAAATGCCCCTGGAACTGCGGCTCATTCATCGTGACGTTCTTGATCGCGGTGGCCGAAACACCGGGCTCATGGGCGATCACCCGATCCACCAGGGCGAACGGATAGCGGTGGGGCAGCAGCCCGGCGATCTGCTCGCTGGTGAGGAGAACCTCCGGTGCAGTCGATTCGGTCAAAACGGTCGGGGGAGTCAGGCGGACTGAAGGGCGGCGGCAAGATCGGTGTGGAGGCCATGGGAGCCGCGATACACCAACACCTGCGCCTGGGGGAAACCCACCAGAGCGAGATCGCCAATCAGGTCCAGCAGCTTATGGCGCACCGGTTCATCGGCGAAACGCAGCGGGGGATTCACCCAGTGATCCCCATCACACACCAGCGCATTATCCAGGCCTCCACCTTGAATCAGGCCTGCGGAACGCAGCTGTTCCACCTGGTCACGGAAACCGAAGGTCCGTGCCGGCGCGATCTCCTCCACAAACGTCTGCGGCGTCAGCACGACCGAAAACTGCTGCCGACCGATGGCCGCCTGCGGAAAATCGATCACACCAACCAATTCGAAGCGGTCCGCTGGGGTGGCGGTGATCACACTGCTGCCCCGATGCTTGATCACAGCCGTTGTGAGCACGGGCGCCGGTGGACGCGGGGACGGCGCCGCCGTCCAACCGACCTCGGCGATCGCTTCGACCCAACCCAAGGCTGAGCCATCGAGCAGGGGGACCTCATCGCCGCCAAGCTCGATTTCCACATGGGTGAGGCCACAGCCAGCCAGTGCCGCCAACAGATGTTCAACGGTGGCAACCCGACGCTGACCGAAGTCCAACGTGGTGCAGAGCTGGCTGTCACGCACCTGGTCGGGCGCAAGACGGATCGGTTCGCCCCCTTCGGGGAAACGGATGTGAAAGCCAGGCCGATCGGTGGGATGCAGGGTCACCGTGGCCGTCTGGCCACTGTGCAAACCAACGCCATCACGGGCGACCGAGTTGGCCAGGGTCCAACTGTCGGAATAGCTCTGGGGCCAACGCGTCACTAGAACTTCCAGCCGACTCCCAGGTTGAAGCGCCAGTCGGTGGTGAAGTCTTTGGTGGCGACCTCAAGGCGCAACGGACCGACGGGTGTCTTCACGATCACACCGGTTCCCAGGGACACACCGGATCCGTCCTTGTCCAACAGGATCCCAGGCTTGCCGGGGACATCCTTTTGGGTTCCGAAATCGGTGCCCGCATCGAAGAACAATTCCCCGGAGAACATGCTGATGATGGGGAAGCGGTATTCGATGGTGATTTCGCCGAAACCTTTGGCCACACCCATATCACAGTCGTACCAACCACGAATGGAGTTGGAACCGCCCATGCAGAAGGCTTCATACGGCGGGGCTTCACCCAGCAGCTTGCCCGCTTTGACCTGAACTCCGATCGCCTGGGGACAATCGGCGGTTTCACCCTGCTTCGGACGGCAGCCTTTGTGGATCTTCAGCCAATCGACCGGGAAAAAGTGCGTGTAGCTGGCACGCAAACGATTGAAGGTCGGTGAATCCTCATTGATGCCAACAAACTGTTCCGTGCTGAGGCTGAGGAAATTGCCACTCGTCGGATTCCGGGAGTCATTCAGCGTGTTGTAGGTCGTGGCAAAGCGAACACCAACAAGATCGTTGCTGTCGGCGCAGTTGTAGGCGATGCAGATCACATCGTCGTTCTTGACCTTGCCCCGCTTGAAGTTGTTCGTGGACACGCCGTAGGGACGGGTCTCCGCGGAGAAGTTAATCGGGCGAACGTTGGCGAAGGACATTCCCACCAGGGCCGACCAAGGGGTCTGCTTGAAGGGATCACCACCGTTGAGAGGACGGGAGAACGAGAAGTTGCCCCCGACCTTGCGCAAAGCGATCGACTCGCCCTCGTACTCAAACCAGCTTTTATCGGGGTCGACGTCCAGTGCCTTGTCGACGGAGCTGAACTTCCGGTCGGTGGGGTTGTTCTTGTTGCGGACGTCGTAGGCATTGCGGTTGCCGTTGTCCTCGTAGTCCTCAACCGTGCGGATGTTGCCGTTGTTTTCGCTCTGGAACACCTGCGGCACCTGTTGACTCAGGAACACTGAGCCTCGGAACGAGGTGCGGTGGGAGTCGCCGTAGATCCAGGGATCGGTGAAGTTGAGATTGGCGAGGCCGCCGTACTGGCCGTAGGTGACATTCAGGCCTGCATTCCAGGCCCGGCCCAACAGGTTGGTGTCCTGCACCTGCACCTGGCCGAAGACACCTTGGCCTTGGCTGTAGCCCAGACCACCGGAGAGCTGGCCGGTGGATTGCTCGATGATGCCGAGCACAATGGCCACATCACCGGGTTGATCCGGATCAGGTCGCAGCGTCACCTTGACGTCGCTGAACAGCTGCGTGCCGTACAGCCGCTTGATATCCGCCTCCAGCTTGTTGCGGTTGAAGGGGTCACCTGGCTTGATCGAGATTTCCCGGGTCACCACCCAAGGCTTGGTTTTGCCGCCGATCGGCTTGCCGTTCTCGTCGGTGTTTTCCCCCTCCTTGTTCAGGAAAGTGACCTCGACGGCACTCACCGTTCCCTGGGTGAGTTTCAAGGTGACCACACCGTCTGGGCTCACCCGTTCTGGACCGCTCACCCGAGCCAGGGAATAACCCTGGTCAGCGAACCAGCTCTGCAACGTCTTCATGCGTTGCTGCAGGTCACGCAGATTGAGGGTCCGGCCGTAATCGGACGCGAAGGTGTCCTCAATGACGGAATCCGGCAGGTCAACCGCGCCCGAATCCAGGTCCACCCGGCTGAGCTTGGGGAAAGGCTCCACCTGAACGACCAGCTGCACACCCAAAGGGCCATCGACCGGGGTGATTCGTGCATCCGAGAACCAGCCGGTGGCCTGAATCGCATTCAGATCACGCTGCAATTCATCACGGGTCACACGATTGCCCGGACGAACCGCCATCGCTTCATAGGCAGCGATCTGCAGCCGTTCTTCTTCCGGATGCCCCCGCAAGCCCTCAATCAGCACCTCGGAAATCAGCACGCGCGGCTGTTCAACAGGGTCTGCGACCTCCACTGCCGGCTCTTCAGCCTCCGCGGCGGTGGGTGTTTCCTGCGCCAGAAGAGGGCCACCCATCAAAGGCAGGCCCAGCATCAGGCCGAGAACACCCGTCCGAACAGTGACCGTGGAGCGGCGTGAAGAACGTCGGGTCATCGGGTGGATTTTGGGCTGATGCCCCAAAAACGTGCGCTGACCCTACAGGCAGTTGCGGGGATCAGGGCATACGCCTTGGACCCGTTTGAGGACCTCCCCGTAGGCCTCCATGACACCGCCGAGATCCTTTCGGAAACGATCCTTGTCAAGAATGCGCGCGCTTTGGTCCGTGTTGCGGCGATCCCACAGGCGACAGGTATCTGGGCTGATCTCGTCCGCCAACAGCAGCTCCCCGGCTGCATTCACACCGAGTTCGAGCTTGAAATCCACCAGTGTGAGGTCCACCCCAGCAAACAGCGGGGTCAGCACAGCATTGATGCGGCGGGCCAGTTCTTCAATCTCGGAGAGACGATCGTCATCCGCCAAACCCAGCAAGCGCACCCGGGCTTCGGTCAGCAAAGGATCACCAAATGCATCGTCCTTGTAATAGAGATCCAGCAGGGCCGGATCGATCGCAGTGCCCTCAGCGATCGGAGCCTGCCGGCAGAGCGATCCAGTCGCAATGTTGCGCAGCACAACTTCCAATGGAACGATCTCAACCCGTTGAACGACCATCCAGGTCTCCGAAGCCAGACCGAGGTAATGCGTCGGGATCCCGGCGGCCTCAAGGGCTTCAAACAGTCGGGCTGAGATCTGGCAGTTCAGTCGTCCCTTGTCCTCCAACTGCGCCCGCTTCTGGGCATTGAAGGCGGTGGCATCGTTCTTGAACTCCACCAGCACACGGTCAGGCTGATCTGAGGCAAAGACGCGCTTGGCCTTGCCTTCGTACAGCAGCTCTCCGTGGTCAGGCCTCATGGTGAGGGTGCAGATGATGGTTCTCCTACAGCAGCATGACCACCGGGGTCGCGCGGAGACCGTGGCAACGCCTCCGTCGCACTGCTGCTGCCATCCAGCTGCCAGCTGCCGTAACGATCATCCAGACGTGCCGTCAGCCGAAGCAGACGTTCGCGGGGCCGGGCGCCATCGCCGCCAGCGGCGAGCTGTAACCGCAGCTGCAGTTGCAGCAGCGCGACCGCCTGCCCCCAAGCCTCGGCGGCGGAAGCTTGTTCGAGCGCCTGCTCAAGCCATTGATCCGCCTGCTCCGGATTCTCATCGGCCACCAGCTCCGCCGCACGCCCCAGGCGCTCAGCACCGACCCGACCGCCGGCCCGTCCGACCAGCAGAACCGCCGCTGCCTCACCTGACTGACCGGCCGCAGCCTCGTGATAAGCCAACTGATTCAAGCCGTTGCGTTGTCCAGGCAGTTGCTCCTGCTCCAGGGCCTGGATATCGCCATCCACCAGCCGCCGCAGCGCTAACGCTGCCCGGGGATGGTCCAGCGACGCGGCCGCTGCTTCCCAACGCAATAACAGCCAGGGACGGCGCTCCTCGCTGTTGGGTCCATACCGGCTCAACACCCGAAAGGCACTTTGTGGTGACCCACAGCTCATCAAGGCCCGGGCCTGAGCCAGCACGGTCTGCAGACCTTTGGGATTCGGATGCATCTCCAGCAAACGATCCCGCAACACCTCCTGCTGGGCGACATCACCCTGTTGCGTCGCCGTCAGACAGGCCTGTTGCACAGCAGCCAGATCAGCAGACGGCCCCGGCGTAACCGCCGCTGCCATCGACAGCAACAACGGCAGTGGCTCGAACCCCATGACGGTCTGCGTTCTACAAAGGAAACCTAAGTGGCTTGTCCGCTCCAGCCTGAAACCATGGCCATCTCGCCCACCCGTCCCTCAAGCCTTCCTGCGCTGCACCGCGTTCTTGTCGTTGGTGGTGGCGGCCGGGAACATGCGCTCGCCTGGGCCCTGCAGCGCTGCCCCGACGTCGAAGCGGTCTGGATTAGTCCCGGGAATGGCGGCACCAACGACGTTGACTCCACCAGCCAGGGCACAGGCATCAAGGCGGTGGCCATCGCGGAAACCGACAGCGCTGGGCTGATGGCCCACTGCCAGGCCGAAGCCATTGATCTGGTGGTGATTGGACCGGAAGCCCCCCTCGCAGCCGGTGTCGCGGATGCCCTGCGCCAAGGCGGCCTCGCGGTGTTCGGCCCCAGTGCGGAAGGGGCCCAGCTCGAAGCCAGCAAAGCCTGGTCCAAGCAACTGATGCAAACGGCCGGGATCCCCACCGCCGGTCATTGGTCCGTCAGCAGCGAAGCCGAAGCCCTGGAGGTTCTGAACACGGTCGGACGACCGCTCGTCGTCAAAGCCGATGGGCTGGCCGCCGGTAAAGGGGTCACCGTCGCCGACAGCGTGGACGAGGCCGCTGCCGCAATCCGAGAGGCCTTCGCTGGGCGCTTTGGCAGTGCCGGCGCGCAGCTTGTGCTCGAAGAACGCCTCGAGGGGCCCGAGGTCTCGGTGTTTGCTCTCTGCGATGGCGAACGCATGGTGCTGTTGCCTCCCGCGCAGGACCACAAACGCCTGGAGGACGGCGACCGTGGACCGAATACAGGAGGAATGGGCGCCTACGCACCGGCCCCCCTGCTCACGGCCGAGGGACTGGAGACAGTCCGACAAACCGTTCTGGAACCGACGCTTCAGGCCCTTCAGCAGCGGGGGATCGACTACCGCGGCGTGATTTATGCGGGCTTGATGCTCACGGCAACGGGCCCACAGGTGATCGAATTCAACTGTCGCTTTGGTGATCCTGAATGCCAGACCCTGATGCCTCTGCTGGGCCCTGAACTCGCCCGAGTGCTGCAGGCCTGCGCGGTGGGGCGCCTCGACCTCGCTCCGGAACTCACGATCGATACCGCCTGCAGTGCCTGCGTGGTTGCCGCGGCCTGTGGCTATCCAGAGGCCCCGCGCAAAGGCGATGCCATCCAGATTGACCTCCCCGCAAGCGACACCCTGCAGCTGTTCCATGCCGGCACCCGCAGGACTGAAGGAGGGGAGCTGGTCAGCTCCGGCGGCCGTGTCCTGGCCGTGATCGCCCAGGCCAACGATTTTGATTCCGCCTTCGCTGCTGTGTACAGCGGCCTTGACCGCGTGCGATTCGATGGAATCACCTACCGTCGCGACATCGGACATCAAGTGCGTTCGAGTTAATGACATCTCCGGCCACAGCCGAATGGGCACTTCCCCAGCACAGCGGAAACGGACCTGATCCGGAGAACCCAAACCTGTGGGAACGGATCAGCAGCTGGTGGGCTGAATTCAGCCTCCAGACCAAGCTGCTGGCGGTGGCCACCCTGGTGGTGAGCCTGATGATGACGGGCATCACCTTTTTTGCCCTCAACGGCATCCAGCGCGATGCCGTGATGAACGACACCCGCTACGCCAGGGATCTCGGCCTGTTATTGGCGGGCAACGTCACCGAACTGGTTGCAGAAGGTCAGGACCGCGAGCTGGCCAATGTGGCCGAAAAATTCTGGCGATCCAGCCGCAGCGTCCGCTACATCTTTTTCGCCGATCCCGATGGTGTCATCTACCTCGGGATTCCAATCAGTGCGACACCCCAGGGAGGTGAAGGCGAGCTGCGCCTCAACCGCCGCCTCGAGCTGCCCGAAGAACTCAAGCGGCGACCGCAGAATCCCCTGGTCCGTCAGCACCTCACACCGCAGGGCACGGTCACCGATGTTTTCGTTCCTCTGATCAAAAACGGTCAGTACTACGGCGTGCTGGGTCTGGGGGTGAATCCCAACGAAACCGCACTGGCCAGTGCAGCCCTCACCAGGGAAGTGACCGTTGCCGTGTTCATCTCGATCTGGATTCTGGTGATCCTCGGCGCGGTGTTCAACGCGCTCACAATCACCCGCCCCGTGAAGGAGCTGCTCCGGGGCGTGCGATCGGTGGCGTCCGGAAATTTTGAAACCAGGATCGATCTGCCCGTGGGGGGAGAACTGGGGGAACTGCTGACGGGGTTCAATGCCATGGCCTCACAGCTGGAGGCCTATGACGAAGCCAACATCGAGGAACTCACAGCCGCCCAGGTCAAACAGCAATCGCTGATCGCGACCATGGCCGACGGAGCCATCCTGCTGGACTCCGATGGCCGAGTTGTTCTGGCCAACCCCACCGCCCGTCGCCTCTTCCGCTGGGAAGGACGGAACCTTGAAGGCTGCGAACTCGTCGAGGAACTCCCCGAATTGCTCGCGATCGAGGTCCATGGTCCCCTCGATGCATTGCTCGGGGGAAGTGCCGACAGTGAAGACCTCCGCTGCAGCGTTGGCGATCCAGCCCGAACCCTGCGGATCGTGCTCCAGTCCGTCCGCGATGTGAGCGGTGAAAGCCTCAAGGGCATCGCAGTGACGATCCAGGACCTCACCCGGGAAGTCGAACTCAATGCCGCGCAAAGCCGGTTCATCAGCAATGTCTCCCATGAACTGAGAACACCGCTGTTCAACATCAAGAGCTACGTGGAGACGCTTCACGATCTCGGTGATCAATTGACAGAGGAGGAGAAGCGGGAATTCCTTGGCGTGGCCAACGATGAAACCGATCGCCTGACGCGACTGGTCAATGACGTCCTCGACCTGTCACGGCTTGAGTCGGGCCGAACGGTGCAGTTCGAATCAATGAATCTGCGGCCAGCCATGGAGCAGACCCTCCGCACCTACCGACTCAATGCGGAGGACAAAGGCGTGGCCCTTGACCTGGATGTCGATCCTGAGCTGCCTGACGTTCTCGGCAACTGGGACTTGCTGCTGCAGGTGTTCGACAACCTCGTCGGCAACGCCCTGAAGTTCAGCCGCTCCGGAGGTCGCTTGGCTCTGCGCGCCTACACCTGGCCGGACATCTGCCGGATGCTTCCCCCCTCAGACGAGGACGACGCTGGACCGAGCTGCACCCTTGTGTCCCCTCTGCCCAGGCTGAGGGTCGAAATATCCGACACGGGCTGCGGCATCAGTCAGGCCGACCAAGAGCGCATCTTTGATCGGTTCTATCGCGTCGAAAACGTTGTTCACACCGAAGTCGGCACTGGACTTGGCCTTTCGATCGTCCGCGGCATCCTCGAGAAACACGGAGCGCAGGTCTCGATGATCAGTGAACTGGACATCGGAACCACGTTCTGGTTCGACCTCCCGCTCGAGCAGGCCGATGCCGATGAGCTCAGAATGCGGGCTGAACGGCGATCCGAGACCGAGCAGTTGATCTGAATCCTGAGATCAGTCCTCAGAGGACACACCCCGGGCAATCCGGGAGAGCTCACTGCGCTCATCGGTGGTGACACGGTGCGGCACACCCGAAATGATGCGCTCGAAGTTCGAGAACGAGTCCTTGATTTGGGGTCCGTTCCCCGTGATCACAAACTCACGGATCCGTTTGTCATGCCAAGAGCCACGCATCTTGAACACATTCAAGGCACGGGCCATCTCACCACGGATCTCCACGTACTGGAGCATCAGAATCGTGTCGGTAATCGTGGAGATGTGGGAGTCGGTGATCGAGTGGCTGCCCATGAACTCCTCAGAGGTGTTCGTGAAGAAGCCGGCGATCTCCTCCTGCTTGGCATAACCAGTCACGCCAATCACAAACTGACGGAAGGCGTTGTGACTGACACCACGGGCCAGGGCTGACAAGGAATCAATCGCCATTCGCGACGGTTTGAACTGACTGATTTCGGTCTTAATGATCTGCAAGTGATCCTCAAGGCCAGTCGATTCGGGATAAGCGCAGATAATTTTCAGGACTCCATCCTGCTCCATCTGTTCAAAATCAATGCCCCAACTCGTGGCATTCCTCAGCAATTGAGCACGGGACTCTTCATAGGCGAACAAAATCGCACGCTCTTTATTACGACAGGCGTCTTCAATGAATTTGGACACCAACAACGTTTTACCGGTACCTGTCGCCCCGGTGGCCAGGATGATCGAGTCCTTGAAGAAGCCGCCCCCGCACATCTCATCGAGTGTGGGCACACCCGAGCTGACCCGCACATTGGAAGAGCGTTGTGTGAGGCGCATCGCCCCGAGCGGGAAGATACTGACCCCGTGGGTTCCCATCGTGAAGGGGAACTCCCCCTTCATGTGGGTGGTGCCCCGCAATTTGAGAATCTCAACCGTGCGGCGGCGGCGTTCTCCCTCAAGCACATTGCGGAGAATCACCACATTGTCGGAGACAAACTCTTCAACGCCATAGCGGGCAATCGGTCCATATTCATCAATTCGTTCGGTGGTCATCACCGTGGTGACACCGATCTCCTTGAGCCGGGCAATGAGACGAAAAATCTCACGACGGACCACAAAGACCGCGTCATATTGCTGAAACACAGCCGTGATCGAATCAATCGCAACCCGCTTGGCCTTGTATTTACGAATGGCGTAATTGATCCGTTCAATCAAGCCGGACAAATCAAAACTGCCGGCCACATCCTGTCCATCGGGATCGGGTGAGGCATCCAGGATGAACAGCTTGTCCTGCTCCACCATCTCCTGCAGGTTCCAGCCGAAACTGGCCGCGTTTCGCAGGATGTCGAGCGGGGATTCCTCAAACGTGACGAAGATGCCCGGCTCATCAAAATGCTTGATGCCGTTGTGCAGAAAATGCAGCGAAAACACGGTTTTACCCGTCCCAGATGTTCCGCTGATCAGCGTGCTGCGACCAATGGGCAAACCGCCCTGACAGACATCGTCGAAGCCCTCAATACCCGTGGGGAGCTTCTGCACTTGCATTTGAGCCGTGCCACTGGTGGGAGGGAACTGCATAGCTACACACTCATGGAATCAGGCTAGGTAGAGAGACGCTTGTTGGGGACTGCCGCACCACTCGGCTTAAGAATCAGACGTGATCGCTGGAGCCCCTTCATCGAGGTCATTCAGATCATCCAGAAATCCCCCGGTCAAGGCGTTGTCAGACAACTCGTCGTACAGCAGATCAAGTCCAATCAGCACCCGTTCGCGGTCCGAAAGGTCACCGATGATGCGGCGCACCGGCGGGGGAAGGATCTTGGACAGGGTGGGGGTCGCCAGAATTTTGTCCTCTTCCGCAAGCTGGGGATTTTTGAGGACATCAATCACTTTCAAGGCATAAACGCCACGAAATTCTGTCTCCAGAATGTTGCGCAACGTTTTCAAAGCGCGCATTGAGTTGGGGGTATTCCCGGCAACGTAAAGCTTGAGGATGTAGGTCTTACGTGGACTCATGACGACACCTCCGTGCTGTCGATCGCTTGTGGGGTGGATTGGGCACGAACGGATGCTGTGTCTGTGATCGGAATATCGGGTGGAATCGAGCGGCGGTACATCTCACACAGATGAGCCATCACATCAAGAAGTGCAAGCCGATAATCCTGAAGAAAATCATTTTTGTGCCCTTCCAGGCGAAGCTGTTTCCAAAAGCCATCGATCAAATCAACATGGATTTCGACGGTTCGAGTGATCGGTAGATCACTGAAAAATGCTGTATTCACAAAGCTCTCCAGAGCCTGATTGGCAGCGGCCGGATCCCGGAAATAGCTAATCAACAAATCCCGGTAGGTGCGTTGCAGCGATTGCAGCAGCTCCTGCCGTTCCTCCTTCGGCAGGCTGCTCAGGAAGCGGGACGGATCTCTTTTGTAAAAAACACCGAGGTACCCCAGCCGCTCCTGCAGACGACTGGACAACTTCCAAACCGCTTCGGTGGAACGGTCGGCCTCATCGGAGCGACCGTCGGCACGTCCCTGGCGCAAAAACCGCGAAATCGCGGCATCGATGTTGTAGCTGAGCTGTTCCAGCTGGTCGTCGGGCAGATGCAGCTCCTCGGGGTGATAGTCGACTGTTCCCTTCGTCTCACCGACGACAACCGCCGGAAAGAGCAAGCCCTGATTCAGCAGCTGCTTGCGCTGTGGCTCGTTGAGCAACTGTTGTTCCACCACAACGGCGTCGACGTCGTCCTGATGGGCCTCGAGAACACTCGCGAGATCAAGTTCGGTTCCGAGGTCGACCTCGATTGGCTTGTAACGGCTGTTCGGCAACCACTGCCGACACGCATCAACCAAGTCTGCGGTCTGCAGCAGCAGAGCAATGGTGAGGGCCGGCCCTGCCATCGGTGGTCAGGTATCTGTCAGTACTGAGATCTTGACGGGGGGGGACTTAAAGCCCGAAGATCTTTGTTTGTCTTTCGATTGCGGATCAGGCCAAATCGGTTTCGACCGTGCCTGACCGCGTCTTCTTCCCAATGGCCGAATCCAAGACCGCAGCTGCGGCGCCTCCTGAATCCGCTGATGCCTACGCCATCGTTGAGGCCTCTGGCACTCAGCTGTGGGTGCAGCCCAACCGCTATTACGACGTCGATCGCCTGCAAGCCGATGTCGACTCCACTGTGACGCTGGACAGCGTTCTGCTGGTGAAGGATGCAAGCGGAACCAACCTCGGCAAGCCCTACGTCAAGGACGCCACCGTTCAGCTCAAGGTGATGGCCCATCGCCGTGGCCCCAAGCTGATCGTTTACAAAATGCGTCCGAAGAAGAAAACACGGCGCAAAAATGGTCACCGGCAGGAGCTCACCCGTGTGATGGTGGAATCCATCACAGTGGGCGGTAAGGCCATCGGCTGATCCCTCAGCCTCTGACACGCACGTTCCTATTTTTCCCCTCCCCCATGGCACATAAGAAAGGCACAGGCTCAACACGTAACGGACGCGATTCCAATTCCAAGCGCCTGGGTGTGAAGGCCTATGGCGGTGAGTCCGTGAGCGCTGGCTCGATCCTGATCCGCCAACGCGGAACGTCTGTCCTTCCTGGCATCAATGTCGGCAAAGGAAAGGACGACACCCTGTTCGCCCTCACCGCTGGTGTGGTGAAGTTCGAAACCATTCGCCGCGGCCTTCGCAACCGCAAGCGCATCAACATCACCGCTGCCGTTTGAGCCGGTCGGCCCCCAAGCTCGTCGGCACACGGCGATCTGACCCATGACCATCAGCCCCAGCACCATCAGGTGACTGGGGCTTTGGTTTGTCTGAACTCCCCGTCACCGCGGAAGGATCACGATCTCCTGTACAGACGGGCTGTGATCAGCAACGGATGGAAGACCTCCAGGAATTCCCCCTGAAGTGTGCGGAAGAACGCCTCCACCAACGGCTGTTCATCGAAGTGGAAGGGATATTCGCCGTTGTGTCCCTTGAAGAAATACCAGTTGAGCAAGGCGATCGCCTCCGGTGTCATCCGTTGGTGAAACTCCAGCAGCTGCGCGGATGGGTCCGGCAGGTGCTCCAACACATCCAGGCAGACCACCGTGTCGAAACGGACTGAACCGGTTTCACCCAGATCGCGATGGGTGGACACCTTCCCACTCAGCCCCAGGGCCTCCGCCCGCTGCTGCACAAACGCCCGGTTGTGGGGATTGAGGTCCACAAACCACACATGGTCCACCTCGGGCAGCGCCGCCGCTGAGAGAGCGTGGGTGCCGATTCCTCCGCCAAAATCCAGCACCTGGCCTCGGGCCGCCATGCCCTGGAGACGCAAGGTGTCTGCGATGTAATCGGCACTGGACAGATGCCAAGCCGCCAGCTCAAGCAGATGACCGGTGCCAACGGTGTCCTCATAGAACGCTGTGGCCTCATCCGCCTGAAAGGCTCCGGGATGCAGACCCGCCAGATCCTCCGTGCTCCGGGGCAGCTGTTGCTCCACAGCCTCCATCGACAGCGCGAGGAAGCGGCTCAGGTGCTCCTTGACCGCCAAGCCATCGCGCAGAAAGGCAGAAACATCCACCTCCAGACTGCTTCGGAGCGGTTGCATGGCGACGGCGCACGGGCCGGCCAACCTACGCAGCCGACGGGATGCAACAGTTCCCCTCGAAGCGCTCAGGCCGGTCGTGGACGATCCCTTTGGGTTTGTGGTGATTGACAAACCCGCCGGCCTCACCTCCCACAACTGTGTGAGCCGTCTGCGGCGCTGGTACGGACTTCGCCGGGTCGGCCATGGCGGCACGCTCGACCCCGCCGTGACCGGAGTGCTGCCCATCGCTCTCGGCCCCGCCACAAGGCTGTTGCCCTACCTGCCCGGGGACAAGACCTATCGCGGGGTCATCCAACTGGGGACCCGCACCAGCAGCGATGACCTGGAGGGAGAGATTTTGGAGACCCAAGCCTGGCCCGAGCTGGCCACCACAAGCCTGGAGCGAACCCTCGACCAATTCCGTGGCGGCATCCAACAACGGCCGCCCCAGGTGTCTGCAGTGCATGTCAACGGGGAACGGGCCCACAGCAGAGCCCGCCGGGGTGAGGTGATGGACCTTCCCGCCCGCAGCGTGACCATCCACAGCCTGACCCTGCTGGGCTGGGACCAGGCCTCCGGACGTCTTGGCCTGGAAGTGAGCTGCTCATCAGGCACCTACATCCGTTCATTAGCGAGGGATCTGGGCGACGCCTTGGGCAGCGTTGGCTGCCTGGCCCAACTGCGTCGCACCCAGGCCCTTGGCTTCCGGGAAGACCAGGCCCATCCGCTGCCGGACAACCCCACCCCAGGGGACAACGCTCCGCCCCCGCTTTCCCCTCTGATCGCCCTGTCGCATCTCCCCATCCGCGAGCTGAGCGACCGTGAACAGGACGACTGGCGCTGCGGCCGACGCCTGGCGATGCCACGGGATGACGCCAGTGCCCCCGGACAGCCGGTGGTGGTCTGCAGCCCAGACGGCAGCATCGCTGGTATTGGCCACCGGGAGGCCGAGGACCTGCTGCGCCCCAAGGTCGTGTTCAACGCCGCCGGCTGAGCGAAGCCAGCCCCGCTGAGTACCCTCCGAGCAGCGGAATGTCCACGGCGCTCGCATGGCTGGCCACAGCAAATGGTCCCAGATCAAACGCACCAAAGCGGTGGTCGATGCCAAACGTGGCGCCGTCTTCACCCGGCTGGGCCGAGAGATCATGGTGGCGGCTCGGGCCGGCGCTGATCCAGCAGGCAACTTCCAGTTGCGGACGGCGATCAGTAAAGCCCGCGCCGCGGGAGTGCCGGCCTCCAACATCGACCGCGCCATTGCCAAAGGATCAGGACAGGGGGGCGATGGAACCACGCTGGAGGCCATTCGCTACGAGGGCTACGGCCCGGGCGGGATGGCGGTGTTGGTGGAAGCCCTCACCGACAACCGCAACCGCACCGCCGCAGACCTGCGCCTGGCCTTCAGCAAAAACAACGGCAATCTCGGCGAGACGGGCTGTGTCGGCTACCTCTTTGAACATCGCAGCGAAGTCCAGATCGAGGCCAGCGCCGACAACGAAGACCAACTGTTGGAGAACCTGATCGAGCTGGATGCGGCCGGCTACGACCTCAACAGCTCAGGCGCCACGGTTCACGGCGACTTCACCATCCTCGAAGCCCTGCAGGATGGCCTTCGCCAACAGGGCTGGACCGTGACCGAATGGGGCCACGTCTGGACCCCACTCACCAGCGTGACGGTCAGCGACCTCGAGACCGCACAACAGTGCCTGAAGTTGCTCGATGCCCTGGAAGCCCTCGACGATGTCCGCAGCGTCAGCGCCAACCTGGAATTGGATCCCCAGCTGGAAATCGATTGACAGCACAGGGGCTGATGCCCGCCATCAGCCGCCAACGCGGCGCGGACAGACCGGCTGACCTGCAGAGTGTCCCCATGAAGCAGCCAACAGCCGTCCACCTCCGAACACTCCGATTAAAAGCACTGGCTCGGGATCACCAGGTGGTGGCCGCAATGAATGCCTCGATCTCGGAGACCCCTGACTCATTAATCAAGGAGTTGATGGACACCCACGGATGGCCGGCCCACGAGGCGCTCTCGGCCGTTAAGGGGCTTCAGGAGACAGCCCTCCGCGAGACGTCTGAGCAAGAAGCCGCCTGAGGCCAACCGGCTCTCAACACAGGAGCCTCCTTGTCAGAGCGGCTTGGCTGATCACGATGGGCCTCCCTGCACCGGAGCAGCCATGGCCAGCCGCGACGAGATCCATGCGGTCTTTGCCGATCCACAGCTCAACGGTATGGATCGGCTGTATCAGTCGATCGGGGCCCGCTTAAACGCTGGTGAGACGTTTGATGCGGCTTACGCGGCGGTGATGGAAGCCGGTGGGGAACCAGCCACCACTTGGATCCGGTTTTGCGTGCAATGCGCCACCCGCTTCGAGGAGCCACCCATGGAATCCGACTTTCTTGCCGTCTTGGAGGACCACTGCCGCCGTCCCGAGGCAACTGAATAAATGTGTCAGCAATTCCGGACCAAATCTGTCGTCCGGCGAACACTTCGCAGGCTGCCGCTAGGTCGGAGTCAGCCTCTGACGGAGCAACCAACCATGTCGATGAAGCAGCTGGAGACGTTCATGTCGCGGGTCAAGAGCAATGACGGCATCCGGGAGGAGGTGCAGCGTTGCGGCAAGGACAACTCCTGCGTGGTGAAGGTGGCGGCCAAACACGGCCACAAGTTTTCTCCAGCCAGCCTCACGCGCTGGCAACGGGACCACAACTGAGGTCCGACACGGACCCTTGGGTTGGTCGTCCAAGCCAGATGATCAACCCTCTGGGTCAGCTTTCCGACGAATCATCTCGGCCAGCATTTCCAACTTGGCGTTCTCGGATTCCGATGCCCGGGTCGCCATCCAGGCGCTGGCCGCCTTCTGTTGCTGCAGTTGCTGAACCAGCGCCTGAGCGGTCTCACGCAACGCCTCAATGTCCTGACATTCAGCGATGAAGCGGGACCACTTCTCAGCCTCAAAACTCTGCTCGAGACGACGTTCGACGGGATCGATGCTCACACGACCTGGGCGAGGCGTTCCACCGTAGGCAGCGCCGCATGGTCAGCCCAGAGCCAGACGTTCGGATGTCCCTGCAACCAGCTGGCGGGCAAGGCGGGATCCGGAGCAGGCAGCGCCAGCAAGCGCTGAAGGATGTCCGCCTTGCCAGGGCCGGTCACGACCAGATGGATCTGCTCCGCAGCCAGGATCTCTTCAAGACCCAGCGTGATCGCCTGTGCTGGAACACGGGCTGGGTCATCGCCAAAGAACGCAGCATTCTGCCGCCGTGTTGCCGGCGACAGCATCACCGCATGGCAGGCCTGGTCGGCTGAACTGGGCGGCTCGTTGAAACCAACGTGACCATTGCTGCCCAGACCGAGCAGCTGCAGGCCGATGCCGCCCGCCCGCCGCAGCTTCAGCCGATAGGCCTCGGCGGCTGCGCTGGGATCAGCCTCAGCCCCCTCGGGAAGCTGCAGGGCCGACTCCGGCAGCCGAAGGGGTTCACCGAGATGCCGTCGCATGAACTGGCGGTAATTCCGTGGATCAGAACGATGGAGGCCGCAGTACTCATCGAGGTTGAAGCTGCGCCAGCGCTGCCGCAGCGCCCCCAGTTCTGCGGCAGACCACCGCTGCAGACGCTGCACCAGGGCCGCGTAGACCGGCTCCATCGTCCGGCCGGTGGCCAGCCCCAGCGGACGCAGCACCGGCTGACGCAACTGCGCCTCGAGGTATGTCGCCAGGACATCGCTCAGGGCCGTGGATGAGGGGTGGTGTTCCAGTCGAAGGGGAAAAGCCTCCACGGACCATGTGCAATCAACCCTTCCAGCGTGGCTTCGGTGATGGCATCAGCGCCAGCGATGGATTGCGAATCGTGCCGAACGAGACCACCTCCGCTCCGCGGTAGTAGTGCCGAAGGATCGTGCGGAAATCGGCGCCCTGCTCCGCCAGGCCATGGGCTCCCCACTGGCTCATCCCCACACCATGCCCATAGCCCTGTCCGCGCACAAGCAACATCGGGCCCGGGGGCCCCTGCAGCCCCTGGGGCCGCCGAAACCCGGACCGCATCAAGCGTGGCGGAGGGGCCACCAACAGTTGGCGGGACGGCTCTGACGGGGATGGAACCGGCGTCGAGCGAGCCACCGATGCGGTGAGTCGATCAAGACGGGATCGACCGGGTCGCGATGAGGGCACCAACAACGGCAGCGGCGGGGGCGGCATCAGCGCATGCACCCCAGTGACCAATTCGAAGTTCACCAGGGTGCTCTTCAGACCCAACCGACGACGCAGCTCGGCCCCCTCCAACAACAACACCCCCTGAGGGCCGCGAATGCGCGCCCGTTGCACCCGTCCGCTGCCGCTGCGGGCCAGCACATCCACCCCCTTGATCCCACCGGTTTCGGGCAAACGTTTCCGCAGTTGCGCCGGGCTGAAGCGTTCTTCCCAACGGTGCACAGGACTGTGTTGGTCGTGGTCGGGGACACTCACCAAATACGGCAGCTGATGGCGCCAGACCATCCCGCTCGCTTCGGTGACCCCACCGGAGCTGCTGTGGAACACCGCGTCGATCAGCTTGCCGCCATGGACCAGGACGAGGGTGCGTGTGGAGTCCACCGCCTCACGGGTGCGGGGGGTTTCCGATTCCACGCCGCGATACACCTGACTGGACACCGTGGCCTTGAGGTCCCAACCGCCACCACGGCCCCGCTGGCGGAAGGCATAGGTCCGGGCAGCTACCGCCTGAGCCTGCAACGCCGCCATCGGCCAGGCCTGGGGCATCTCACTGCCCACAACACTGGCCAGATAGGTCTCAATCGGCAGGGCATTGATCACCCGCAGCCGTCCGCCGCGGCCACTGAGCTGAAGCTCACCCCGATAGCGCCGCTGGCCCAGCCAGATCCCCCTGGGATCGGCGTTGGCAGCCCGCAGGAGCGTTGCACTGCTCAACCAAAGCGGACGGCCATCGACAACGGCCTGCAGCCCACCATCCTGTCGGCTCAGCTCGAGCCGCCGGACCTGGCGGTCTCCCCCGGGCAAGCCCCGGATATGGATGGTTTGATCGCCATCGGCGCGCAACAGCAACCGGGGGCCCTCATGGAGCAGGACCCGCATCTGCGGCGAGCGATCAGCGGCCTGAACCGCCAGGGGCTGCAGCACCAAGGCGACGCCGACCAGGCGGAGCACAAGGGAGCCGAACGGGGCTGCAGCTGGCACGCAGAGCTGTGGCGGGCGCCCCAGTGTGCCCTGTTCAAGCCGGGCCAGCCAGATGTCAGCATGAACACTGAGGATCAGCGGCCGTGCAGGTCACCTTTCTCGGCACCAGTTCAGGCGTTCCCACCCGGGCCCGCAATGTTTCCGCCGTAGCCCTACGCCTGCCGCAGCGAGCGGAGATGTGGCTGTTCGACTGCGGTGAGGGCACTCAGCATCAGTTCCTCCGCAGCGACCTGCGTCTCTCCCAGCTGCGCCGGGTGTTCATCACCCACATGCACGGGGACCATGTCTTCGGGCTCCCCGGTCTGCTGGCAAGCCTGGGCCTGGCCGGCAGCAGCGCCCACGGTGTGGATCTCTATGGACCGGATCCCCTGGAGAGTTATTTGAACGGGGTGCTGCGCACGAGTTCCACCCGCATCGGCTACCCGCTGCAGGTGCACCGCAGCCGACCGGCCGCCGAAACGGGAGCTGTGCTGTTTGAAGACGACGACATCCGCGTGCGTTGCACCCCGCTGGATCACCGCGTTCCGGCCTATGCCTATCGGGTCGAACAGAAACCGCGCGCAGGACGGTTTGACATCGCCAGGGCCCGGGAACTCGAGATCCCACCGGGGCCGATCTACGCCGAGCTCAAGCGTGGCAAGACCGTCACCCTTGAGGACGGACGGACCATCGACGGCACCAGCCTCTGTGGCCCCGAGCGGCCCGGAGTGAGCCTGGTGTATTGCACGGACACCGTGTTCTGTGAAGCCGCCGTCGAACTCGCACGCGGTGCCGATCTGCTGATCCATGAAGCGACCTTTGCCCATGGGGAAGCGGAGATGGCGTTTCAAAAGCAGCACTCCACCAGCACCATGGCGGCACAGACAGCCGCGGAAGCCGGCGTCGGCCAGCTGGTGCTCACCCACCTCAGTCCGCGCTATGCCCCAGGCAACCCAATCGGCCCAGACGACCTGCTCCAGGAGGCCTGCGCGATCTTCCCGAACACGATCCTGGCCAAGGACTTTCTCAGCGTTGACGTGAAGCCGCGCTGCAACAGTTCTTGATCCCCCGACAGCAAGCCAACGTGCCGTGATACAAGGGCTGGGTGCGGTTTGTCCGTCGATCTCCGGCGTCCTTCATGGCCTCTCTTTTCTCCTCTATGCGACGGTCCCTGAAGGGGCTTCTAATTCTTGTGCCGGTTCTGATCGGCCTGGTGTTCACATCGCCGGCAGAGGCCGCTCGATGGGATGCCGAAACCCTCACCGTTCCTGCGGCCCCCGACGGCACCCAGGTCACGTTCAGTGAGCAGGAAATCAACACCGGTCGGAAGGTCTTCAACACCAGCTGCGGCACCTGCCATGCCGGTGGCATCACCAAGACCAACCACAACGTTGGCCTCGACCCCGAGACGCTCGCCCTGGCGACCCCGCCCCGCGACAACGTCGATGCCCTCGTCGATTACATGAAGGACCCAACGTCCTATGACGGCGAGTACAGCATTGCTGACTTGCACCCCAGCATGCGCGATGCCGAGCTGTACCCAGCCATGCGTGACCTCACCGATGAAGAGCTTCGCCTGATGGCGGGTTACATCCTGGTGTCACCCAAGGTGCAGGGCACCGCTTGGGGTGGCGGCAAGATCTACTTCTGATCGCTTCAATCCCTCAGGACCCCGCTGAAGCGGGGCCTCTCAAACCCCATCGACCGGCTGGTCGGTGGGGTTTTCATTTGGCATTGGAATGTGATTGTCGGGATCCATGCTGCGGGGATGACGGCTGTACCACCACTCCTGAAGGTCACGGCTGAACCGCTGCGAAAACAGCGTCAGCACGGTGGCAGTGGGCCGTGAACCGGGCTGGAGCAGCTCAACCGCGTAGGAGGGGCAGCGACGGGCCGCCAGGTCGGGTACAAAGCGACGTCCCACCCTGCGCCAGCTGGGCTCCTTACTGCGCCAGGCAAGACGACAGCAGGGCCAAGGCAGCTCATCGCGATCAAACAGGCGGCAACACGGGCCAATGACCCGAAAGCTGTACTGCCCTCCAGGACTGGTATGAATCGTCCCTGGGACGAGGAGATCGCCGGTTTCAGCAGGGCTCATGGGGCGATTTTGGCAATAAAAAACCACTCCCGAAGGAGTGGCAGTTGTGATGATCCCAAGGGTTGGGAGAGCTCAATAGAGCTCTTCCTCGGCGTGGGTCTTGATGGTGCAGTCGGAGGTGGGGTAGGCGACGCAGGTCAGCACGAAACCGGCTTCGATCTGGTCGTCGTCCAGGAAGCTCTGGTCGGACTGATCAACGGTGCCAGCGGTGATCTTGCCGGCGCAGGTGGAGCAAGCGCCAGCGCGGCAGGAGTAAGGCAGGTCGATGCCTTGCTCTTCAGCAGCGTCGAGGATGTACTGGTCGTCGGGCACTTCGATGGTCTTGTTGAGACCTTCGCTCTCAGCAACCAGGGTGACCTTGTAGGAAGCCATTGATGAATGATTTGCAGGCAGGTGCCCGGAGTACCGGTCCTGCAGGACGGGACTTGTCTACTTCAGCCGAGGGGCTTCCTGGGCAATCCGAGCCCTTGAGACGAGAGCTCCAATAGGAGGAGGATCACCGATAAGCGTGGCTTATGTCATTTTTGGGGTCATTCGCGGCGAATTTCCAGCAATCCCCAGCGTCCTTGGGAGCCTTCATCGGTCACCGTCCAACCCAGTGATCCGAGCACATCCTTGAGCCTCGGTGCCTGGTCCACCAGCAATCCGCTGAGCAGAGCACGGCCCTTCGGCTGCAGCAGGGCTTCGAAGCCAGGCGCCAGGGCCTCGATCACCGGCGCAAGGATGTTGCAGAGCAACAGGTCAGCCCGCCGGCCTGCCAGCTGCTCCTGAAGGGCCTCAACGGACCCGAGCGCCACGGAGAGACGCTCCGAGGAATACCCGTTCAAGTCGCGGTTGTCTGTCGTGGCTCGAACGGCCAGGGAGTCGGTGTCAGCGGCGACCACGGCCTCCGCACCCAGCCCCAGGGCCGCAAGGGCCAGGACGCCGCTGCCGCAGCCCAGATCGGTCACCAGGTTGCCGTTGGGCGGAGTGGCCTCCAAGGCCTCCAGGCAGAGCCTCGTGGTGGGGTGGCTCCCGGTGCCAAAGGCACTGCCCGGATCCATCTTCAGCACCAGACGGTCGCGGTGCTCCTCGGGCACCTCCAACCAGGCGGGAAGGATCAACAGCTGTTGACCCACAGGATCGGCTTGCCAGTGCTGTTTCCAGCTCAGACTCCAATCCTCATCAGCCACGCTGTCCCAGTGGGCATCAGGCAGGGTGAGGCCGAAGGGCTCCGCCAGTGGCTCCAGGCTGATGATCAGTTGCTGCCGTTCCGACTCCGGCCATTCCGGCTGGGGTAGCCAAAGCATCAGGGTGCGATGGTCAGGCGCCTCCGGAGCGTGCTGAAGGGCATGACGGTGCAGGCCCAAGTCGTTGAGCTTCCAGACCAGCGACTCCTCCAGCTCCGGAGGACAGGCCATCGACAAACGCCACCACATCAGAGGGTGACCGGATGGGCTTCCTGAATGCCGTCGATGCCAGTGATCGTCGCCAGCAGTGCGTCAGGGATCGGGTCATCGATGCTGAGCACCATCACGGCATCACCACGCACGATCTTGCGTCCCACCTGCATCGAGGCGATGTTGACGTTGTGCTCTCCGAGCATGGAACCGAGTTTGCCGATGATTCCAGGCATATCCCGGTGACGGGTGAACAGCATGTGACGACTTGGAGAGACCGTCACCGGGAACTCGTCGATGCTGGTGATCCTCAATTCACCATCGGCAAAGACGGCACCGGTCACACTTCGGCTGCCCTGATCCCCGCGGGTGGTGATCTGAAGTGACCCACCGGCGAAATCACGGCTGCTCTCGTCCTTGACTTCGAGCACCTGAATGCCACGGGCCTTGGCCTCCAGTGAGGCATTCACAAAATTGATGCTGTCGCCCAGGGCCGCACTCAGCAGACCCTTGAGCGACGCGATCACCAAAGGCTGCGATGGATGGTGCGCGAATTCACCCTGCAGGCGCAGCTCCAGCTCTTTGACATGGCCTCCGGCCAGCTGGCTCACCAGCAAACCGACGGTTTCCGCAAGCTGGAGATGCGGCTTGAGCCGCTCCATGATCTCGGCACTCAGTCCGGGGATATTCACGGCGCTGCGGGCCGGGAGACCCAGCAACACATCGCGGATCTGTTCCG
Organism: Parasynechococcus sp.; assembly: GCF_042954325.1. Classification (GTDB taxonomy): domain Bacteria; phylum Cyanobacteriota; class Cyanobacteriia; order PCC-6307; family Cyanobiaceae; genus Parasynechococcus. The sequence continues at coordinate 33,438 of NZ_JBGKDS010000072.1, forward strand.
CCACATCGATGGCCACGTTCTCCTGGGCTTCCTCCGTGGATGCTCCCAGGTGCGGTGTGAGCACCAGACCACGCTCCACAGCCCGCAGCGGTGAGTCTTCGGCCAGGGGCTCGCTGGCGTAAACGTCGAGGCCGGCTCCGGCGATCACACCCTGGTCAATCGCTTCAGCGATGGCGGCCTCATCGACCACACCCCCGCGAGCACAGTTCACGATCCGAGCCGTGGGCTTCATCGTGCGCAGCAGCTCAGCGTTCACCAGGTTTTCGGTGTCCTTGGTGCGCGGGATATGCAGCGTGACGTAATCCGCCGTCCGGAAGAGCTCATCGAGTTCCGTCAATCGCACCTGCATCTGCTGGGCGCGATCGGCGGCGACGAAGGGGTCGTAGGCGATCACATCCATCCCCATGGCTTGGCAGACACGGGCGACATGGGAGCCGATCTTGCCCAGACCCACCACACCGAGCGTTTTCTTGTACAGCTCGTTGCCGACGAATTTCTTCCGGTCCCACTTCCCCACACGCATCCCGGCGTGGGCCTGGGGGACGTGCCGAGACAGCGACAGCATCATGGCCAGCGCATGCTCAGCGGCAGCAATCGTGTTCCCCTCCGGAGAATTCACGACCAAAACACCCTGCTGGGTCGCCGCTGGAACGTCGACGTTGTCGACACCGACACCGGCGCGACCGATGATCTTCAGCCGACTCGCTGCCGCGATCACCTTGGCGGTGACCTGCGTGCCCGAGCGGATCATCAAACCGTCGTAGTCACCGATGATCCCGACCAGCTCATCCTCCGAAAGGCCGGTGCGCTGATCCACCTGCGCCACCTGGCTCAAGATGTCGATACCCGCCTGGTCGACGGGATCCGAAACCAACACTTTGGTCATGATGCGGGCGCACAACTGCCTGGCCGAACTGTATAGAGCGGCTTCCACACCCCCCCACTGATCCACGAACAGGGTTCAGAATCTGCCGGTACGAAGAACAGTGGATGACCGTCTGCGTTGTGGTGCTGAAACAACAGGAGGCGGCCCAAGACCTCTGCGAGCGTCTCAAGGACGCCGCCATCCCCCTGAGTCAGATCCAGGTGCTGCCACCCGATGACGACGCCATGGATGGGATCGAATTGCTCAATCCCAATCTGGTGCGGCAGCGGCGGCAGAAAAGCATGGCCCGCTGGCTCATGCCCTTCGGCTTCATGGCCGGAGCCACCTTCACCCAGATCACGACGCTGACCACCTTCGCCGCCCTCGGCACCTGGGGGGAAGCCCTGATGGGCGGACTCCTCGGCCTGGGCTCTGGACTGATGGGCAGCTTTGCTGCCGCCGCCAGCGTGAACTCAGAAAACGAAGATGGTGTTCGCATCCTGCGCAACCGTCACCAGGAAGGTCGCTGGCTGCTGTTGGTGGAGACCCCAGGCGGAATCGAACTGCCCTGGAAGATGGTTCAGGCCGCTCGGCCGCTTCAGGTGGTTCGCCTGGCGGAATCTTGAGTCTCCCGAAGGATGCGCTGCTGGACGGCAGTCAGAACGCCGCAGAGCTGGCGCCGTTGCTGGATCTCGCCGAAGGGGTGTTGAAGACCTGGCAACCCCGTTGGAGTGACTTCGTGGCAGCCCCCCTGCGCGAAGAATTGCTGGAGCGGTTCGCCAGCCTCAGCGAACTGAGGTGGCATGGCGATGGCGGTCATCCAGGGGCCGAACGCCAGCGGCTGCAATGCAGCCGCAGCGACACCACGGAAAACGAACCGATGGATGCCGCACCCATCAGCGGCCTGGTGATCGAAGGAAACTTTCTGTTTGATCCCATCACCCCCGCAGACCTGCGCCAAGCCTTAGTCGGCCTCGGCGCCGAACCGGATGCCATTGGTGACATCTGGGTTCGCGGGGATCGGGGCGGCCAGGCGTTGCTCACGCCCGAACAGGCCGCTGCTCTCGATGGTGCCCACGGGAACGTGCGAGAGGTTGCCATTCGCTGCGATCAGGTTGCCATCGATCAACTCCAGCTCCCGGCACAACGGGTCGCCAAACAACTCACCACAGTGGAGGCGTCCTGTCGAATCGATGCCATCGCTTCGGCGGGCTTTGGCCTGTCCCGGGCCAAAGTCGTGGCTCAAATCAAAGCTGGGAAACTGCGGCTGAACTGGACTGCTGTGCGCCAGGGCAGTCGCGAACTGTGCGTTGGAGACCGGTTACACCTGCAGGACAAAGGCTGTGTCGAGGTGCTGTCGCTCACACTGACCAAGCGCCAACGCTGGCGCGTGGAACTGATGCGGCGCTGATGGGATTGCCGGTGCACCCTGACTGCTAATCTCTGCAACGACCACAGAGGACGACACAGTCCGCTTGTGATCAGATCGGGCGATTAGCTCAGGGGTAGAGCACTACATTGACATTGTAGGAGTCACTGGTTCAAATCCAGTATCGCCCATTTTTTAACTTCAAAGTGATCTTCGGATCACTTTTTTATTGCTTATTTTTAGACGCTTTTTAAGGCCTGGATGTTACAAACATCCTTCTCTCCATGCATCAATCTGGCGCCCCCTCAGTTTTTAAGCTGTTGTAAGACAACGTGCGTCACTCAGCTCCCATGGTTCAGACCGTTGTCGTGGGCCTGGGGCGTTCCGGCATCGGGGCCGCTGAACTGCTACACGCCAATCAAATCGCCACAGCCGCGATCGATTCCGGCAACTCCGAAACGCTGCAGCGCGCGGCCGATCGGCTGAAGAGCCTCGGGCTTGAAGTGGCTCTCGAAACTCCACTGTTGCCCAGCACATTTCAACGCTGGCGACCTGAGCTGTCCACCGTCGTAATCAGCCCAGGGATTCCATGGACCCACCCGACCTTGGTGCAGCTGCGCGCCGAAGGCATCGAAGTCAAAGGCGAAATGGGCGTGGCCTGGGATGCCCTGAATCACATTCCCTGGGTGGGAATCACAGGCACCAATGGCAAAACCACGGTGACCCATCTCCTCAGCCATGTGCTGAATGCGAGCGGATGTTCGGCTCCGATGGGGGGAAATGTCGGCGTGTCCGCGACCGACATCGCCCGACGCGTGCAACAGGGCAAACAGCAGCCCGACTGGCTGGTCATGGAACTGAGCAGTTATCAGATCGAAGCCGCTCCGATGATCCGACCCCGCATCGGCATCTGGACCACCCTGACCCCTGACCATCTCGAACGTCACGGAACACTCGAGGCCTACCGGGGCATCAAACGGTCCCTGCTCGCACGGTCCGACCTGGCGATCTACAACGCCGATGACCCAGACCTCATCCGACAACGGCCTGAGCTCGGGCAAGGCCTTTGGGTCAGCGCCGAGTCCAGCCAACCCGATGGCGTCGCTGTCGACCTCTGGATCGATGCAGAGGGACAGATTCAGTCGCCCCAGGGTGCGCTCTGTGCCGCCGATGCGCTGGCCATGCCCGGTGCACACAACCGGCAGAACCTGCTGCTGGTCTGTGCCGCAGCCCAAGCGATCGGATTGAGTCCAGCTGCCATCGAAGCGGGGCTGCGCAGCTTCCCCGGCGTGCCCCATCGTCTCGAGCCCATCGGCCACGTCGACGGGCTCGCGGTGTACAACGACAGCAAAGCCACCAATTACGACGCGGCGGCGGTTGGACTGAAGGCCGTTGCAGGCCCCGTGATCGTGCTGGCTGGAGGTCAGACCAAGCAGGGGGATGCCAGCGACTGGATCGACCAACTCAATCGGAAAGCCGTGGGTGTTGTGCTGTTCGGCGCCGGAGCCGGTGAACTGGAGGCCATGCTCAGCGCCGCTGGTTTCAAAGGCACGGTCAGCGTGCAGTCCGACCTCAATGCTGCCGTCCCCGAAGCCGTCCAGCTGGGAGGCCAGCTCAAGGCCAACAGCCTGCTGCTCTCACCGGCCTGCGCCAGCTTTGACCAGTACAGCGACTTCGAAGCGCGCGGCGACCACTTCCGCCACCTGATCGCAAAGATCCAAGGCCTGAGCTGATCCGAATCGGACAGTTCTGATCACCAAAGTGGCCTTGGCGCTCGATACTGGCGTCGTGTTGCCAGAGATGTTGTGGCCTTCTGGTTGATGAAAAGCGAACCGGACGTCTACGGGATCGATCACCTGCGCCAGGAAGGCACCACCCTTTGGGATGGCATCCGCAACTATCAAGCGCGCAATTTCATGCGCACCATGGCCGTTGGTGACCAAGCTTTTTTCTACCACTCCAATTGCAAACCGCCGGGGATCGTCGGACTGATGGAGGTCATCGACGTCGGCCTGACCGATCCGACGCAATTCGACCCCGACGCCAAGTACTACGACCCCAAATCAACGCCAGAGAAGCCCCGTTGGGACTGTGCACGCCTGCAATACAAGGGTGTCTTCGCCGAGATGCTGAGCCTGGAGCAATTGCGCGAGCTGTACGACGTTGACCAGCTCACCGTCGTCCGTCGGGGCAACCGCCTGTCGATCCTTCCCGTGCCGGACACCACCGCCAAGGACCTGCTCGAACGCCTTGGACCACTCCAGTGATCTTCCCCTGATCACGGCCCTGCCACGGGCCTGGATGGCCTTCAGCAAGGCCCCCTGGCGGCACGTCGGGCTCAGCGCCCTGGTGCTGATCAGTGGCATTGGACTGGCCCTGATCGGCCAAGACCTGCGCGGGATGCCTGCACCCTGGCTGAATCGTCTCGGTGACCTCAGCGTGCTCAGCAGTCTGGTCGTGCCGATCGTCCCCAGCCTGGCCCTCCTGGAGCTGGCTGATCATTGTTTGACTGGGAATCAACGGGAGCTGAAGACGCCGCGGCGACGCGCCCGCTGGGTGCTGCGTCAGACGTTCACCCTGCTCGTTCTCGAGGGAATCTTTCTGGCGGGAGGTGTGGCCGTGATGCAAAGCCTGAGCTGGGCCCTGGGGACCATCAGTCCCACCTTGGCCGGTTTCAGCGTGATTGCCGGGTCCCTGGTGTTGCTGCACTGGATCTACACCCAAGTGATGGCCCTGCCATTGCTGGTGCACCATCACCATCACGCCCTCGAGGCCATGGCCCACAGCAGACAACTGGTCAACAACAACGGACTCAAGGTGCTGGCGATGCTCGGCCTGATCACCGGCCTCAACCTGCTCGGTCTGTTGGTCGCCAGCCTGGGGCTTCTCCTGAGTCTTCCCTTCAGCGCCCTGGTCTTGATGGCCTGCTGCCGATCTCAGACGCCGTGGAGAAGCGATTCACGGCGGAACATGTTGCCGACATAGACGCGGGTGATCTCCCGCGATTCAATTCCGTTCTGCACCAGGAAACCTGCCAACGCCGCCTGCACCAGTCGGTATTGATCCCAGTTGGGATGACCCTCGATGAAACGGGTCATGGCCTGCTGAAGAGGCAAGGGCAGTTCGGACTGAAAACTGACGACGCTGTCGACGTTGGCGGGCATGCCGTTGGAACCTTCTGTCATCTCCCCTCATCGGAAACGGACTCCAGTTCTCCACAGAATGCGGGCCGAGTCAAGCGAGGCAAAAACGGGGCATGTCCAGGCTCTCTCGCAGTGAGATCAAGTCGCTGACAGCCTTTCAGCGGAACGGAGTTGACCGATGCCTCTGCGCTTCCAGGACCCGGGTCAATCGTCAAGCAGCTGACACCCAATCGGCCCCTTTTCCCCAGACCATCGGCACTTCGGGCCATTCGGCAACCCGAGCTGTGGAAAACCTGTGCAAACCAGGGGGCAAAGCCCGGGAGAAATCAATAAACCCGCTTTGATCAGCCTCGCTAATCAAAGCGATGTTTCTCGGAGCGTTTGCATCGCCGCGGCCATGGCCTGTGCCGCTGGAGAACCCCAACCGCCTTCCACACTGCGGGCCGTCGTCGAACTCAACACCACCGACAAACTCCACTGCTCGCGGGTGCCGTCCAAACAGCCCCACCAAGGTGGACGGTCGAGCTCCAGCTCGATCGATTCTTCATCCATCAACTGGTCGACCAACGCGCGATGTTGATCCACCAAAGCCCCGACGACATCCGCTAGCGCAGCCCACTCACTGTCGGTTAATTCGAACGCCCAGCCTTCACCCCCGACCAAAACCGAAAACGGACTTCGGTCGGGATCGCGGACCAACCGCCAGCCAGGCCCCTCCTGCTGAATCAACTGGCCAGCCTCAGCCAGGCAGCAGATCAGGCTGATCCTGCTCATCACTGAGCTCAACGATGGCCCGTTGAACGGGCTTCACGCTCGATTCCTCAAGCAGACCGTCAAAGTCGTCAAAACGACGCTGCTTGGCGCGAAACGCAATCCGGACCGTGGTCAGGTAACGGTTGCTGGACTGACGAATCAAACTTTCGCCACGCTTGGCCAAATCCCTTGAATCCACGCCGGCAGAAATCATCGCGCCCAAGCTCTTAATCACCCAATTTAAGCGGTCGCCTCCAAGACGAGCTGAGAAGCCCCTAAGCCAGTTGATCCAGTTGATCGCTGTGAAACGGGACATACATCGGATAACTGCGCTGACGCCCCCCCGGCACCTGCAGCACAATCTGACGCCCCAGGCCAAGGGCAGCGAGGGGCAACCGCAGATGCCCCAACAATCCGCTGACCAGCTCGAGGTGGGCGGCATCGGCACATTCGACGCGGATGCTGCCCCAGCTGCGACGCATGCGACAACGCCGTAAGGGCTCCAGCACAGCTTCCATCTGGGCGTCCTCGCGGTAGAAGGAGAACACAACCCGCTGCAAGCGATCCATCCCCCGGAATCCCCCTAGTCTCATTCTGATTTCACCGTGCATCCAGACACGGTCTGACCAGCCTTGGGAGTGGAAAAGCTTCAGCATTCAGCGGGAACGCTGGCCATTGACCTCGGCAGCACCACCACGGTGGTCGCCTATCAAGCCGCAGATGGATCAGAGCCGATCCGACTAGATCTGCCACCGATCACGAACCGCCCCGGTGAAGTGCCATCTCTGCTGTGGCAGACCGCCGAAGCGCCCCTGATTGGACGGCAAGTGCTGGAGGCAGGTCTGCATGACAGTGCCGATCCTCGGCTGAAGCGGGATTTCAAGCGTCAGATCGGCAGCGCGCAAGGCGGCGATGCGGCTGAGAAGGCCGGACGTGATCTGCTCCAGGCGATTTGGAAGCGTCTCCCCGACCAGCTCGAGATCGACCGCCTCGTCCTCAGTGCCCCGGTGGACAGCTATCGGCGTTACCGGCAGTGGTTGGTTGACGCCTGCGAGAACCTCCCGGTTCAGGACATCGCCCTGGTGGATGAACCAACAGCCGCCGCGATGGGGGCGGGATGTCCAGCGGGATCGCAGCTGCTGGTGGTCGACCTCGGGGGCAGCACCCTCGATCTGGCCCTGGTCGCCCTCGAGGGTGGGGAAGGGCGCGCTGCGCCGATCGCGCAACTGCTACGTCTCGGCGGGCGCGACCTCAGCGGTCGCAGCCGCCAGACGCCACGACTCGCCAAAGTGCTTGGCAAAGCGGGACTAAGGCTGGGCGGACGCGACATCGACCGCTGGATTGCAGCGGCCTGCTGCGCCGACAGGTCATCCAACACTCCCCCCTCAGCCGCAGTGCTCAATGCCGCCGAACGGCTCAAATGCCGGCTGAGTGATCCCCAGCTCCCCCGTGATCAACAGCTGCTCGAGCTCTGCATCGATCCCTCCGACGGGAGCGAACTGGCGTTGAGACTCTCACCGGCGGAGCTGGATGCCCTGCTTGACCAACAGGGCTTGGGCGCCGCGATGGCAGAGGTTCTGGAGAGCACCCTCACCGGAGGCCGTCGCCATGGCGTGGACCTCGGTGATCTGCACGGTGTGGTGGCTGTGGGTGGAGGTGCTCAGCTGCCCTGGCTGCGCCAATGGTTGATGACCCACACCAGTCCGGCCCCCCTGCTCACCCCGCCGCCGGTGGATGCCGTCGCCCTCGGTGGCCTTCGCCTCACACCCGACGTGCAGGTGCGTGATGTCCTTCAGAACGGCGTCTCTGTGCAGGTCTGGGACCAACGCAGCCGTGAACATCGCTGGCAACCGCTCTACGTGGCCGGACAACCCTGGCCCAGCCGTGATCCCCTCGAACTGGTGCTAGCGGCCAGCCGTGACGGACAAACCAGGGTTGAGCTGGTTCTCGGTGAGCCGGCGGGCGGAGAGCGGCATGAGGTCGTTTACATCGATGGCGTGCCGACCCTGCAAAGCCGGTCCCATGGCCCAGCCCTGCATCAAGCGTGGCCCGCCGCGGCGGTGCAGATCGCGCTTGACCCCCCTGGCCAGGCCGGCCAGGACTGCCTGCGACTCCGTTTCAACATCGACGACCAGGCGCAGCTCGGTTGCACCATCGAGGATCTCCGCCTCGAGCGTGAACTGGCCAGTCATCTGCTTGGAACCGTGCGGTGAGGAGGCCGTCCACAGAGCCTGGAGACAGCGGACTCGACCCCATAAAACAGACGCAAGTCCTGTCCAAACCCTTGGCGCCGCTTCGCCATCCGCTGCTGCGCCTCTGGTTGGTGGGAACCCTTGGCATCGTGCTGGCGATTGCAGCGGGAGCCTTCTGGTGGGAAAAGCAGCTGCCGGAACGTCTGAAACAGGCGGCAGCCGCCAACGACCTTGAAGCCTGTCTGCGCTACAGCGAGCAACTGGCGGCGCTGCAGTGGCTCGGCCAGGCCACCCCACCGGAACAGGCCGCCTGCCGACGCCGTCAGGCACAACGGCTGTGGGAGCGGGGAGACACCGCCAGCGCTCTGACCCTGCAACGCCAGCTGGTCCAATCAGACCGGGAGAGCCCGGAGCAACGCCAGGACGACCGTGACACCCTCGCCATCTGGCAACGCCAACTCCGTGAACGAGCGCTGGAACTGTTCCGTGATGGCGATCTAGAAGCCGCCATTGCTCTGTTGAGTCCGATGGACGGCCAACCCTCTGGGCGCGGTGGAACGCTCAGCGACACCCTGCGCGAAAACTGGAATCGCAATCGCCTGGACTACGAACACAGCCAAGACCTGATTCAGGCAGCACGGTGGTGGGAGGCGCTCGACAGCCTCAATCGACTCGATCACCCCTGGTGGCAGAGCCATGCTGCCGATCAGCAGAGCACCGTGCTCAAGGCCATTGAGCGGCTGCGGGAGACCCAAGAGCACCATCAGCACGGCAGCTCCGACCCGGATGTCATCGGAGGAGCCCTGCTCGATGGGGAAGTCCAGCGGTTGTTACAGGCTGGCCTTGAGCCCTGGGAGGCCTTTCAACGGGCTTGCGCCAACCTTGGAGGCAGCATCGAAGAAGACGGCCCAGAAAGTTTCTGTCAACGCCGCTGATCCAGGGGCTCGTGACAAAATGAAAGAGCTTCAGATACCGATGCCATGAAAGCCGGAGACAAGGTGACGGTTGAAGCATCCGTCGTTGTGTTCAACCATCCACAACACCGTGGTGAAGCCTTCGACCTCAAGGGACAAAGCGGTGATGTGGTCACGGTTCTGGACGACTGGAAAGGACGGCCGATCAGTCCGACCCTGCCCGTGATCGTGGCCTTCGGCCGCTACAAGGCCCACTTCAGGGCCGATGAACTCACGGTGTCCTGAGCGGCCGGAGGAAAACCCCTTCCTCACCATCGACATCCTTCAAGCGCAACTCAATCGTTTCGCTGCGACGGGTGGGAACGACCCGTCCGCAAAAGTCAGGCTGAATGGGCAATTCACGATGGCCGCGGTCGACCAAAGCCAGCAGCATCACACGTTCGGCCCGACCCCAGCCCTGGAGTGCTTCCAGAGCCGCACGAACCGTGCGCCCCGTGAAGATCACATCGTCCACCAGAACCACTTGGCGCCCTTCAACGCTGTTAGGGAGTTGCGTGAGCTGTGGCAAACGCGTGCCAATTCGCTCGAGATCATCACGATGAAAGGTCGGATCCAACGCTCCCTGCGCAATGGCGTGGCCGGTGAGGCGTTCAAGCTCGAGGGCGAGGACTTGGGAGAGCTGCACTCCCCTGGTCGGAATCCCCAACAGCATCAAGCTTTTGCTGTCATCGACACCCTCCAGAACCTGGGTCGCCAAGCGAATCAGTGTCTTGCGGAGGTCACGTTCCGAGAGAATTTCAATCCTCGATGCGTTGTCAGCGGCAGACATGGGGCTTCGGAGGTCTGGTCAGCCTATGTGGATCCACGCAAATCAGACATGGTTTACCCCAAGAGAGTTAGGTTGAATCTGGAGTACTCGTTAAGAACCACCGAAACTGGTGCACGTGGATAACAACAGTCCTAACGGTTCAGTGAGACCCGCAGCCGTGGCGCCGGTCGTCCTGACGATTCTGGATGGTTGGGGCCACAGAGACAAATCCGACCACAACGCCATCAGCGGAGCAGAGACTCCAGTGATGGATGCCCTCTGGCATGCCTACCCCCACACTCTGATTGAGGCCAGCGGCTCCCACGTGGGCCTGCCCCAGAGTCAGATGGGCAACTCAGAAGTCGGCCACCTCACCATCGGGGCCGGACGGATCATTCGGCAGGAGTTGGTGCGGATCGGCGACACGGTGCGCAGCAATGGCCTTAAGGACAACGTTGAACTGCAGAAGCTGGCTGAGCGCGTCAAGGATGGAGACGGCACCTTGCACCTGTTGGGGCTCTGCTCGAACGGTGGGGTCCATAGCCACGTTGACCATCTCTGCGGACTGATCCGCTGGGCGGCCGCAGAGGGCATTGAGCGGTTGGCCATTCATGCCATCACCGATGGCCGCGACACGCCCACGCAAAGTGCACCGGACTACCTCAAGCAGGTCCAGGCAACCCTGGCCGAGACGGGCGTTGGCGTTCTGGCCAGCCTGTGTGGCCGTTACTGGGCCATGGACCGTGATCAGCGGTGGGAACGCACGGCCAAGGCGCACGACCTCTACACCAACCCCGACCGGGAGGTTGAGAACAGCAGCGTCGCTGACGTCCTGGAGACCAGTTACGCCAACGGAGTCACCGACGAATTCCTTGAGCCGATTCGACTGACGCCCACCGCCATGCAGGACGGTGATGCCGTGCTGATGTTCAACTTCCGACCAGACCGGGCACGCCAGATTGTTCAGACGCTCTGCCTCGAGACCTTCGAAGGCTTTGAACGCGGCAGCACACCCAAGCTGGATGTGGTGACCTTCACCCAGGTGGAGCAGGATCTACCGGTGGCCATTGCCTTCCCCCCAGAACCGCTGGACGATCTGCTGGGTCAAGTGGTGTCAAACCACGGGTTGAAGCAGTACAGAACCGCTGAAACCGAGAAATATCCGCACGTCACCTACTTCCTCAACGGTGGCATCGAACAACCACTTCCCGGAGAAGACCGGCATCTGGTCCCCTCTCCCCGTGTGGCCACCTATGACCTGTCTCCGGCGATGTCGGCGGACCAGCTCACCGGGAGCTGCATCGCGGCGATCGAATCAGGCCTGTATTCCCTGATCGTGATCAACTACGCCAATCCGGACATGGTCGGTCATACCGGGGTCATGGACGCCGCCATCGAGGCGATCCAAACCGTGGACCACTGCTTGGGCCGCCTTCTGGATGCTGTGGGTCGCCAAGGCGGCACCATGTTGATCACTGCGGACCATGGCAATGCCGAGCTGATGCAAGGACCCGATGGCCAAGCCTGGACAGCGCACACCACCAATCCAGTGCCGGTGATCCTGATTGAAGGAGAACGCCGCAAGCTGGCTGGCCATGGCAATGACATCAACCTGCGCAGCGATGGCGGCCTCGCTGACATTGCACCGACCCTTCTTCAGGTGCTGAATTTGCCGCAACCGACGGCGATGACCGGCAGCAGCCTGATCGCACCGGTCTCCAACACCGATCGCTCCCCTCTCTCCGCTCGCCTCCCTCTTCCTGTCTGATGGTTGCCTCTGTTCTGTCCTGGGTCTGGATCGGTTCTGGACTTCTCTTGATCCTGTTGGTGTTACTGCACAGCCCCAAGGGCGATGGCATGGGTGGCCTGGCTGCCAGCGGCAGTTCGATGTTCAGCAGCGCCAGCAGTGCAGAAGCAACACTGAACCGCGTCACCTGGACCTGCCTGGCCGTGTTCATGAGCCTGGCGGTCATTCTCAGTGCCGGCTGGTTGAGCTAAATCAGCACCGCAGCCGTCAGGTGCTGATGATTTCCAACCGGGCTGCACGCATCAACAACATCTCACTGCGGCGATTGATCGCATCAACATCAGCGATGTTGCGCTGAGATGCTGTTGTATGGGCCAAATCGAGGAGTTGATCGATCGAAAGAGCTGTGTCGTCGTTGGGGTCGGAACGAAAGTAAGCCGGATCAACATTCATCCTCCGGCAATAGCGATGGTTGTCCTCGGCGCAACGACGGTTGATCTGCTCGACCATTCGCTGCGAAAAGTCTGGAGAGAACACGGCCTCCATCTGATCGGTTAAATCAGAATCGGCATCCAGTCGGTCACAGACACGGAACAACCACCGGTTTCCTTCATGGGGACCGGGGAAGCACGATTCGCGTTGGCCAATCGAACTGAAGTGCACCGATAAAGCGTGAACCAAAACAGGATCAAAGGATGCATTTTTCCGCACGTCACAGGAGGAAAGATCCTCGAGCGACGTTTGAAAACCAACGAGATCAAAAAAGTTAGACAACAATGAATAGGGTTTTTGCCGCGTCGGGATATGATTCGACACGATGGAGACGTCACCATCAATGGCGGCGACCTGCGCTCTTAGCTTTCGATAATTCCCCCACCAAGCACGATCTTTTCCGGCCAGAACAAGCGCAAAAAGACTTCTCTCAAGGGCGGAAAAAAGCTCCCATGGAAGATCATTTTCGACAAAAATCTGCCTGTCAGCCCGCAACCGCTTGCGATCTCGGAAATACCACTGACCAAAGGCAGAGATGTGATAACTCGACTGCAAACGCGTATAGCCGACAACAACAACCTTCTGAAAGCCGTGGTTTTGGAGAGATCGCTCGGCAATGGCACGAACCAACACGGGTCGGTTGCCGAGCATTTCATGGCTGACCACCACCTGATCGGAACCGGTCGCCGCCAGCACCCGGTCGAGATAGGTCCAATCCACCGCGGCTTTTGCAGCCAACGACCGGTCCACGGCACGCAATTGGCCTGGATTCATGAAGACAAACTCCATCGAACCCTGAGCTGACTGCTGGTAAAGACGCAGTGAGGCTTGCAGCGACGATGACGCACATTTCTGCGCACCGATATGAATGACAAGCTTGCGTGACAACCGACAGCCAATGCGCTCGATCAGCATACAAGAGCCATCAAAGCCAGGCCGAATACATCGGTAAGCAACACAAATCCAGGTGATAGAATGAAATCGTCGCGGGTAAGACGTTGCCAAAAACCAAGTTCTTCCTGCACATCGGCCATGGGAAAACAGGAACATCTGCCATTCAATCGGCCCTGGCGATGGCATCCAAAGATTTACTGAGGAGTCAGATCCTCTACCCCATTGAGCCAATCGAACGGCAGAAAGCAGCTCAATTTGATATCACTTCTGGCAATTGGAAGCAGCATCCCGACAAATCCCTTAGCCAACAACTTCTCGAACACAGCAAAGCCGCTGGAGAGACCAACACAATCGTCCTGAGCTCAGAATCGCTGTTCTGGCAGATCACCTCTCTCCAAGAGGATCAAATAACCTGGGCCGAACAGCTTGACCTGACGGTCATTCTGGCGGTGCGTGATGTCGAAGAGATGCTTTCTTCAGAATATCAACAGCGGGTCAAACGTCACGGTGAACAGAAACCGTTCGAGCAATTCCTGAGGAATCGACAATTTGTCTCGTCCCACCACAAAAAAGCAGCCGAAGTCCTCGCGATGCTTCAGCAATGCAACATCCCCGTCAATGTCATCAATTACAGCCTCAATAAAGTTCGGATCACCGAATTAATTTTTGAGGTGATTGGCGCGAAGCAGGCTTACCCAAGTGCAGCAATGGATGGGAAAGTCATCAACCGCAGCCTTAGCCAGAAAGAACTTCAAACACTCACAGTCGTCAATGCTCTGTATCACAAACAATTCCCCTGGATCAGCGCCAGAATCTCCGATGCCCTCGCCAAGCAACTACCTCACGTTCTTTCGCAAAAATGCCGCCTCTCCAAAGGCAGTCGCGAAAAACTCTACAAACAAAATCATGAGCACATCGCTTTCATCAATCAACATTTGCCAGCGAATCAAACACTCATGAGCGAACCCCAGACTCCCATTCAAGAAGATCAGTCTGTCACGCGGGAACGCAACCAAAGAATCCGCGAAGAAGAAGAACAATCACTGGAGCTCATCAGCAAGACATTAATGGTCGCCATTCAACAAGATCAACTCAGCAAACGCTTGTCAAATAGCACCATTGACGCGCTTATTCAGTTGAGCCATTCGGCGGATCTCAGCAAACAATCCAGAATTGAACTCCTGGAAATTGCCAAACTCAACCGACCACAAGGACAACGGCTCAGCAAACTTCTGGATCAAGCTCGACTGAGCTGATCGAGACGCAACTGTTCAGTCAACAGATCAAGAAGATCCCGATCACCAATCTCTTCCGAAACATCCTGACTGGCCTCAATGAATTCATGGCCAAGTAAATCTGCGAGCGCTTGATTCGAGTCGGCCAATTGATCGGCCAGGAGGTCAACCTCACCACGGGTCAACCGAAACTTGCCCGATTGCGAATATTGCTCCTGAATTCGAAAGTAATCCGAATTTAATTGTTTTTTTTGATCGAACAAGGGCCATCGTGCATTGACCTGATTCTGCAAACGAACCCAGAGATTACTTTTCGATTCCTGCGTTTGCCTGAAATCGAAGGAGTCCAACGCATCAATCCCACAGAACTCCTGAAGTAGATAGCCGACGGGGCCGCAGGAATGTCGACAGGCATGGCGAAAGGGAACCGTCATCAGACGATCCTCAAACACCTGCTGCAAGGTGCGGATCTCTTTCAAACCATCTGGAATCGTTAAGCGATGATGCAGCCGGGGAGCCCGTAGTGATCCCAATCCCACAAGCGAGACATGTTGACCACCACGGATCAACTGCTGGGCGATGGAATGGGCATAATCCAGTGGAGATCGGACCAAGACCATGGGCCGAACCTCAAAGCCATGGCTTTCAATGCACGTGATCAACCGAACCAAACCGTCGGCCGCCAAGAGCGACAATCCTTCCCCGCTCAGAATGATGGACTGATCAACACTCAGCGCCTGCTCGAACTGCAATTTGTACTGCTGAATCGCCCGCTTTAGATTTTTAATCTTCCATCGCTTATTAATATGGTAATTCTCTGGATTTTTCTCATATAAACAACGCAGAGGAACCGAGTGATTATTGATTTTTAAACGTTGCGGCTGAGCCTGCTCGCAACGAAAAATTGGATACAACAAACCAGCCTGACCGAGAGCTTCTCGATTCGATGCACAGGTCTGCTGAAAAGACGAGGATGCTGTTTTATGCAGACCTAGATGCAAATAGCAGATCTTCATCAACAAGCAAGTGCCATCTCCCAAGCTTAGACGATTGCAAACAATCAATCAGTGCAGCCACCGTTCGATCGCCTGCTCTGATCAAGAGCCTGTCAGCCCGATGAAACCCAGGTTCAGCCCACCCGTCCGTCGCCCAATCAACGGGCAGCAATCACACCCAGAGGACGAGCGTATGGCTGCGAACCCAGAATGTGCAAGCAATGCTTCGTTTAGACTGAAGCATATCCGGAAGCAACATCATTTTTTCGGACAAAGCAAAACGGCAGGCACTTCAATGAAAACTTGTTATATCCATGTTGGTTTTCACAAGACAGCAAGTACCTCTTTCCAACAATTTTGCGGCATTCATCGTGACCTCTTAGCAGAGTCCGGACTGTACTATCCAAAATTTGTCTACCCACCACAAAAAGGCAATCTCTGGAATCACACAGGTCCGATATCGATGATCTACAAACGCGGCAGAGTCAAACGATCTGGACATCCATCCAACTCAGACGATCGAAAAAATCTTCGTGCCACCAATCAGAAACGACATTTGCAAGCCTTAGAGCAGAACAAAGACCTTTTAATCAGTGGCGAAGGACTGTCCTGCTTAACCCATGAATGCTACAGACGATTGATGGAAGACCTCACCGATTATGGCTATGACACGAAAGTCTTCGCCCTCGTCAGACCTCCCTATTCCTTTGCCTGCTCCGCTCTACAGGAATGGATCAAGGGTGGACGTTACAGCCGACTGGTCGGACTGAAAAGAAGCCCTAAAAATAATCGAAGTAAGATTAACGACTTACCGCATCGCAGCGAAGCGATCAAAACTCTTCAACAATCATTCGGCGCCAAGATTCAATTTTACCCGTTCTCAAAAGCCCTGGCTCATCCCAAGGGACCGGTCGGATTCTGCTTGGACCAACTGGAGAGGCCCCTGCCCTGGGCGTCCGAACAAACAGATTCTGCAGTCCATAATCCGTCCCTCAACAACCTTCAAGCCCGGACCATCAATCACATCATCAAAGAACTACGCGGGCAAAAAAATCAGTCTCGATGCAGCAAATCGGAGCTCAAAATCATTCGAGAAAGCATGGACAAGCTTGAAAGCGAACGATTTTTACTCACAGAGCAAGAATTCTCTTTAATCGAACACCACTACAAACAGATCAAGCAAGACATCGAGCAACTCCTGGGGCCATCATTCACAGACGAACGTCTACTCTTTTCCAGTCCCATTACAGAATCCGATGCCATTATTGACGCTTTAGCGCGTTGCTCATCCCTCTTGATTCAACAATCGAGAACGGCATAACAACACCTGTCTCAGTCTGACGACATGGCTATCGCAGCTGAGGAGGCTCTTGCAAGCCCGCTTGAAAAAAAGCATAGGCTTTTTGAACTCGATCGATCTCATATTGCATTTTGACCTTCTGTTTTTCAAGCAGCTCCACCCGTTGAAGTAGATCCTGCAGCACCTTGTTCTGCAGCACTTCAACCTGCACCTGTCTGTCCTTGGTGGCCTTACTCGTTGGTGTCGGGGGAGCCCCCAACTCGGCGGCGGCGGCATCGAGAACCGCCCCATTCGTTTGCAGATAAAGCTCCGCCAGACGTTCGAGCACCTTGGTGTACTGCTTGCCCTGCCGTCGGCAGTGCTCCCGAAATGCCTCAAGCGTGTCAGGAGCAAAGTTGGCGTTGAATGACCCCGCTCGGACTGGCGGCACCGGACCCCTCGCAACCGACGCACTTTACCGATAGAGACCTGTGGAGACAAAGATCGATTCTGACCACGATCTCCTGCCAGACCATGCAGTGTTAGAGGTCACGGGGCAATAAAAAAGCGCCCTCGAAAGGGCGCTGAGGTCTGAATGAACCAGCTGGGGGAGTTCGCTTGAACCCCCTTGAACGGATCAATAATCGAAGTCGCCGCCGCCCATGCCGCCGCCGGCAGGAGCTGCTTCCTTTTTCTCGGGCAGATCCGCCACGATGCACTCGGTGGTCAGCACCATCCCAGCAATCGACGCCGCATTCTGCAGTCCCGAACGGGTCACCTTGGCGGGGTCAACAATGCCGGCAGCCAGCATGTCGACGTACTCGCCATTGGCAGCGTTATAGCCCTCGTTGTTGGAGCGGGACTTGACGTTTTCCGCGACAACAGCGCCGTTGGCACCAGCGTTTTCAGCGATGCGCATCAGCGGAGCGGTCAGAGCCGCAGCCACGATGTTGGCGCCGATCAGCTCTTCACCGTTCAGCGAGGAGGACGCCCACTGCTCCAGAGCAGGAGCGAGGTGGGCCAAGGTGGTGCCACCACCAGGAACGATGCCTTCTTCCACCGCTGCCTTGGTGGCATTGATGGCATCTTCAAGACGAAGCTTCTTGTCCTTCATCTCGGTTTCGGTGGCTGCACCCACCTTGACCACGGCAACACCACCGGCCAGTTTGGCCAGGCGTTCCTGCAGCTTCTCCTTGTCGTAGGTGGAGTCGGTCTCGTCCATCTGCTTCTTGATTTGCTCGCAGCGGGCGCCGACAGCCGCCTCGTTGCCTTCAGCAACGATGGTGGTGGTGTCCTTGTTGATGGTGATACGACGGGCCGTGCCCAGCATCTCCAGCTTGGCGTTCTCCAGTTTGAGACCGGCGTCTTCCGTGATCAGCTGACCGTTGGTCAGCACAGCCATGTCTTCGAGCATGGCCTTCCGGCGATCGCCGAAGCCGGGGGCTTTGACCGCAGCAACGTTCAGAACACCACGCAGTCGGTTCACCACCAAGGTGGCGAGGGCTTCCTTCTCGATGTCCTCGGCGATGATCAGCAGAGGCTTGCCGGTGCGAGCAATCTGCTCGAGGACAGGAACGAGATCCTGAACCAAACCGATTTTCTTGTCGGTCAGGAGGATGTAAGGCTCGTCGAGGACGGCCTCCATACGCTCGGTGTCGGTGGCGAAATAAGGGGAGATGTAGCCCTTGTCGAAGCGCATGCCCTCGGTGACCTCAAGCTCGGTCTCCATGGACTTGCCCTCTTCGAGGGAAATCACACCTTCCTTGCCGACCTTGTCCATGGCATCGGCGATCATCTTGCCGACTTCTTCGTCGTTACCGGCGGAGATGGTGCCCACCTGGGCAATGGCATTGCTGTCGGCGATGGGCTTGGCCATCTCCTTGATCTTGCCAACCAGGAAATCAGAGGCCTTGTCGATGCCTTTTTTCAAGGTGATGGCATTGGCACCTGCGGCGACGTTGCGCAGACCAGCCTTCACCATGGCGTGGGCCAGAACGGTGGCCGTGGTGGTGCCGTCACCGGCGGCATCGTTGGTCTTGGAGGCCGCCTGACGAATCAGGGCGACGCCGGTGTTCTCGATGTGGTCCTCGAGTTCGATCTCTTTCGCGATGGTCACACCATCGTTAATGATCTGAGGGGAGCCGAACTTCTTCTCCAGAACGACGTTGCGACCCTTCGGTCCGAGGGTGACAGCAACGGATTCGGCAAGGATATCGATGCCTTTTTCGAGCGCGCGGCGTGCGTTCTCGTTGTAAATGATGCGCTTAGCCATGGAAGGCAGGTCTCAGAAATAAGGGGTGAATCAAAACCAGATGAGCCGAGCCCATCACGCCGTTCGTCAGTTGACGATGGCCAGGATGTCTTTCTCAGACAGGAGCACGTACTCGTCGCCGCCAAGCTTGATATCGGTACCGGCGTACTTGCTGTAGAGAACCTTGTCGCCTACACCAACTTCGGGGGCCTGACGACTGCCGTCGTCGTTGCGCTTACCAGGACCCACCTGCACGACCTCACCAACCTGAGGCTTCTCCTTGGCGGTGTCGGGCAGAAGGATGCCACCGGCGGTCTTTTCTTCGGACTCGGAGACTTTGACGAAGATCCGATCGCCGAGGGGCTTGACGGTGGAGACGCTGAGAGAAACAGCTGCCATGAATGAATGCGAAGCAGGGACAAGGCGCTGAACGCGCACGTGCCGACGCGAGTTAGCACTCGAAGCCGACGAGTGCCAACCTATTCACTCGACCGACCGACGGACCACCATCAATCTGTGCGGGTGACCGAACCGACAAGTTCGCGCCAAGCCAGTGGTATGGTTGCGCCGCTCTGAATGGGCCCGAGCGCGCTGCGCCGGATCCCGTATCTCCCCTACTTATGGTCGCTTCTGCTCCTGCATCTGCTGGCACCAAAGGCGTGATCCGCCAGGTGATTGGCCCGGTTCTGGACGTGGAATTCCCCGCCGGGAAACTACCGAAGATCTACAACGCCCTTCGCGTCGAAGCGAAGAACACCAGTGGCCAAGACGTTGCTCTGACCGCTGAAGTGCAGCAGCTGCTGGGTGACCACCGTGTTCGCGCTGTCGCCATGAGCGGCACGGACGGTCTGGTCCGCGGCATGGAAGCTGTCGACACCGGCGCTCCGATCTCCGTCCCCGTCGGTGAAGCCACCCTGGGCCGCATCTTCAACGTTCTCGGTGAGCCCGTCGACGAGCAAGGTCCCGTCAACACCACCACCACGGCCCCGATCCACCGCGATGCTCCCAAGCTGACTGAGCTTGAGACCAAGCCGAAGGTGTTCGAAACCGGCATCAAGGTGATCGACCTGCTCGCTCCCTACCGTCAGGGCGGCAAGGTCGGCCTGTTCGGTGGCGCCGGCGTGGGCAAAACCGTGCTGATTCAGGAGCTGATCAACAACATCGCCAAAGAGCACGGCGGCGTGTCTGTGTTCGGTGGCGTGGGTGAGCGCACCCGTGAAGGCAACGACCTCTACGAGGAATTCAAAGAGTCCGGGGTGATCAACTCCGATGATCTCTCCAAGTCGAAGGTGGCCCTCTGCTACGGCCAGATGAACGAGCCCCCCGGCGCCCGCATGCGCGTCGGCCTCTCGGCTCTGACCATGGCTGAGCACTTCCGCGACGTGAACAAGCAGGACGTGCTGCTGTTCGTCGACAACATCTTCCGCTTCGTTCAGGCTGGTTCGGAAGTCTCCGCACTGCTGGGCCGGATGCCTTCCGCTGTGGGCTATCAGCCCACCCTCGGCACCGACGTGGGCGCTCTTCAGGAGCGCGTTGCCTCGACCGTCGAAGGATCGATCACCTCAATTCAGGCTGTGTACGTCCCCGCTGACGACCTGACTGACCCGGCTCCTGCCACCACGTTTGCTCACCTGGACGCCACCACGGTGCTCAACCGGGCCTTGGCCTCCAAGGGCATCTACCCCGCTGTGGACCCCCTCGACTCCACCAGCACCATGCTCCAGCCAGCCGTTGTGGGCGACGAGCACTACAAGACCGCACGTGCTGTGCAGTCCACCCTGCAGCGCTACAAGGAACTCCAGGACATCATCGCGATTCTGGGTCTCGACGAACTCTCTGAAGATGATCGTCAGACTGTGGACCGTGCCCGCAAAGTTGAGAAGTTCCTCTCCCAGCCATTCTTTGTGGCTGAGATCTTCACTGGCATGCCCGGCAAGTACGTGAAACTGGAAGAAACCATCGCTGGTTTCAACCAGATTCTTGCTGGTGAACTGGATCATCTCCCCGAACAGGCCTTCTATCTGGTTGGCAACATCGAGGAAGTGAAGGCCAAAGCTGAGAAGATCGCCTCCGAAGCCAAGTGATCTTGATGGGGGTGTCATCACACCCCTGATCACCTGTTTTTCAGTCGTTTGTTCTCCCTTTCGAACCAAGGTTCATGTCCCTCACCCTCCGCGTGCTGGCACCAGACCAGAACGTCTTTGATGGCAGCGCCGACGAGGTGATTCTGCCCAGTACCACCGGCCAGATCGGCATCCTTCCCGGTCACATTTCCCTCCTGACCGCCATTGATGTCGGTGTTCTGCGTGTCAGAGCAAACGGTGGATGGAATTCCATCGCTCTCATGGGCGGATTTGCTGAAGTCGACTCCGACGAAGTCACCGTTCTCGTGAACAGTGCTGAACTTGGTGGATCGATCGACAGCTCCACTGCTGAGGCCGACTTCCAAAAAGCCACCACTGCCGTGGCTGGTATGGAAGGTCAGCCCGCCTCCCCTGAAAAGCTCAAGGCGCAGCAACAGCTGAACATGGCCCGCGCACGCATGCAGGCCAGCAAGACAACAGCCTGACGGGATCGGTCACCTCGAGGCATTCCATGAAACCGGAGCCGTTGGCTCCGGTTTTTTGTTGTCAGACCATCAACGGAACATCGAGAAACTGGGCCAGCCGTTCACCATCGCGGCGTCGGGCTGCAAGATCACCGTTCAAAGGGTGAGGGGAAAAATAGATGGGTCCACAAGGCGTGACCGTTGCGGGCCAATTGGCATCCAACTGGTGCGGTCCCAGCCACAGGATCCTCAAGTCACGGCACAGGTCAGATCACGCTGCAGAGCCACTCCAACCTGACAGCACTGGGTGGGAGACAGCAGCCAAAAAAAACGACCTGCTTAGCAGGCCGTCGGGAATCTCTGAAGCGATGGCGATCAGGCGGTACCGCAGAAGGTGACGTCGGGGAATTTGGCCTTGGCATCATCAAGGCTCTTGCCCTTGCCTTCTTCTTGCCAGTAGTTGATCACTTCAGTGGCTTTGTTGAGGACCTCAACGCGCTCGTTATCGGTGATCCAGCTCTTGCCTTCGAGTTCTGTCTTGAGCGTTTCCCAGGCATCTTCACGGGGCCAGAAGAAATAAGCCGTCAGAGGGCTGGGGCCGCCACCGACGATCTGGTCAACCGCCAACGCCACGTTGTCGGGCAGCCAAAGAATCTTCAGCAGGAAGCGACCTTCATCAGCCTTGGGGGTGTAGCCGGAGGGCACGCCATCCGCATCGATGGTTGCGGATGCCAGAGCGGCAGCACCACCGCGCAGCACGGGACGGCCTTCGCCTTCGCTGCCCTGCTCTTTCTCAGAGCCAGTTTTCTCAGACTCAGCTGCCTGGGTGGCCTCATCAGCCGCACCGGCTGCTGGCGTCGCGACCTCTTGGTCGGTGGCAGCGCCTTCAGTGACCGTCATGGTGTCAGCGCTCAAGACATCAGAACAAACAACTAACCTACCAGCCGCTCGAAACCCGTCGTTCTGAATTCCCCTTCGATTCTTCTGTTCGACATCGACGGCGTCATCCGAGATGTCGCCGGCAGCTACCGCCGGGCGTTGCAGGAGACGGTTCAGCACTACTGCGGTTGGAGGCCCGGCGCGGAGGAGATCGACCATCTCAAGGCCGAAGGAGCCTGGAACAACGACTGGGATGCCAGCCTCGAACTGTTGCGACGGCATGGCGGGGCTGTGCCTGAGCGCGACGCCTTGATCGAGGTCTTCAGCGACTTCTATTTCGGTGGAGACCCCGAAGGTGATCCCAGCAGCTGGACCGGTTTCATTGGCGATGAACCGTTGCTGGTCAACCCCGGGTTCTTTCAAACGCTCAGCACAGCCGAGGTGCGCTGGGGATTCGTCAGTGGAGCCGAACCAGCCTCGGCCCGCTTCGTGCTGACCCAGCGCCTGGGGCTCAACAATCCGCCCCTCATCGCCATGGGCGACGCTCCGGACAAACCCGACCCAACGGGACTCCTGCGCCTGACCGACCAGCTCATCGATGGGCCGTCACCCGGCCTGATCGCCTATTTGGGAGACACAGTCGCCGACATCAACACGGTGATCCAGGCCCGCTCAAAACGTCCGGACCTCTCCTGGCTCAGCCTGGGCGTGATCCCGCCCCATGTGAAGGATCGCCAGGGCTACGAACAGCGTCTCAAGCAGGCCGGTGCCGACCACGTGCTCAGCACCACCACCGATGCACTCAAGCTGATCAATCTGGAGCGCGAACCAAAGACACAATAAATTCAGCCCTCCCGATCACCCCTGCCATGACAGAGCCGGAGACCCAAAGGTGGGTGGCGCCTGGCCTCAGTGCCGCCCAGCTCTCACCGCTTCTGATCGGAATCGCCGCTCTGATGGCGATCGAATTCAGTGATCTGATGGTCTGGCTTCTCGGTCAGCCCACCGTCACGGTGCTCAGTGGATTGGCGGTGCTCAGCGGCATCGTGCTGCTGCTGTCCAAAGGTGTCGCCGACCAGGCCGACCGCGTCGCCGAACTGATCGGCCAGCCCTTCGGAACACTGGTCCTCACCGCTGCGGTGATGACGATCGAATTGGCGCTTGTGGCCAGCACGATGCTGACCGGAGAAGCCAATCCGACCCTGGCGCGGGATTCGATGTTTTCCGTGGTGATGATCGCGCTGACGGGGGTCACCGGACTGTGCAACGTGATCTCAGCCCTACGGCAACGGGGACAACTGGCATCCAGTGGTCATCTGGATTCAAGCCAAATGGCCTCCCCCAACCTGCTTGGAGCCCTCACGTACTTCGATCTGATCAGCACCATGTGCGTGCTGGCCCTGATCATCCCCAACTTCAGCCGCAGCACCAGCGAAGCCAACTTCAGCGAACCGGTGAATGTCGTGCTGGCGATTGTGGCGATCGGGGTTTACGCCGTCTTCATCTCCGGTCAGGTGGGCGGCTACCGGGAGCTCTACACCGAGGTTCAGGACCTGCGTCCGGATCTGGCCCTCAATGATCAATCGACGAAGGATGCATCCAGCGGTGATGCAAGCGGGAGCCCGCTTTGGCTGGCCTCCGTCCTGCTTGTGATGGGTTTGTTGGTGGTCTGCCTGATCGCGGAATCGATGGGTCAGCTGATCGAAACGGGCATCACCGATCTCGGCTTGCCCAGCTCCCTGGCGGGGGTGATCGTCGCGACGCTGATCCTGGCCCCAGAAGCCCTCAATGCCATCCAGGCGGCATCGCACGGTGAGGTGCAACGCTCGATCAACACCCTCTACGGATCCGTGGTTGCAACGGTGAGCCTCACCGTTCCTGCGGTGCTGATTCTTGGCGAAATCACCGGAACCGATGTGATCCTCGGCCTGGAGCCCCTGGAGATGGTGCTGTTGGGCCTGACCTTATTCATGCTCAATCCCCATGTCCGGCTCACGGGCATCGAGGGAATGATGAAACTGGTGGTGTTCCTGTTCTGGATCGTGCTTCAGGTGGCCTAACGCTCCATCGCCTCCACACTCTTGAGGGCCGCCGCCGTTAAGACCTCATGGCCATCGGCGGTGACCGCCACGTCATCCTCGATGCGGATGCCAATGCCCTTCCAACGCTCGTCGATCTCCGGCTGCCCCTCGGGAACCGCCAAGCGGTCGCTGATGTAAAGCCCAGGCTCCACCGTCAGCACCATTCCGGATTCAAGCGTCATCGGCCGTTCACCCAGGCGATAGGCACCGACATCGTGCACATCGAGACCGAGCCAATGACCGGTGCGGTGCATGTAGAGATGGCGATAATCGCCCTGTTCGATCACGGCATCGGGCTCACCCACCAACAGGCCCAGATCCAGAAGGCCTTCCACCAACACCCTGAGAGCGGTGTTGTGCACCTGCTCCGCCGTGCCGCCAGGGGCGACCTGGGCGACGGCCGCTTCCTGGGCCGCCAGCACAAGGCTGTACAACTCTCGTTGCTCTGCACTGAACCGACCATTGATCGGGAACGTCCTGGTGATGTCGCCGTTGTAGTAGTCGGACACCGAACAGCCCGCATCGATCAGCAACAGATCACCGTCATGGAGAGGCGCTGTGTTGGCGGTGTAGTGCAGAACGCAGGCGTTGTCTCCACCGGCCACGATCGAGCCATAGGCAGGGCCACGGGCACCGTTGGCCCGGAAATGAGCCTCAATCGCCGCCTGCACCTCGGACTCGTTCATCCCGGGATGGGTCATCCCCCGGGCCAACTCATGGGCTTCGGCCGAGATCCGGCAGGCTTCGCGCAGACGATCCAGTTCATGGGCGTCCTTGCGCAGCCTCAAGCGATGCAAGATCGGCGTGGGAGCCACCAAACCAAGCGCAGCTGAGCCGGTCCGGGACCAGGTATCGAGCTGGCGCCCCCAGGCCGACAGCACCAACGGTTCCACCGCCGGGTAGCGGCCCACCCGGAAGGCAATGGCTTCAGCCCCAGCCAGATACTGCGGCAACTTTTCAGCGAGCTGGTCAAGGGGATGGGCGAGGTCAGCGCCGAAGTGCTCGACAGCACCTTCCGTTCCCCAACGGAATCCCGTCCAGACTTCGGCGGCCGGGTCCTTGGGCTGCACAAACAGCACGAAGCGTTCTCCCTCGGGCCGATGCGGCAGCAGCAGTGCGACAGCATCGGGTTCATCAAACCCGGTCAGATAGAAAAAATCGCTGTCCTGCCGAAACGGCCACTCGCAGTCAGCGTGGTGGGTGGTCAGGGCAGCGGCAGGCACCACAGCCGCTGCCGCACCAAGCTCCTCGAGAAAGCGCCCACGGCGAGCCTGATGAACACGTTGATCGAAGACGCTCACGGGCGTGGCTGCGGCAACAGTGCATCAGGATGGCAGTCAGGGCGACTGGTCAGGGCCGATACGATGAAGCTCTGATCGATCTCCCATGCCCTCAGACCTTCTGGTGCTGCTGCTGCTGGTCACCGTGGTGCTGTTGGGCTCAGCCCTCTGCTCCGGCGTCGAAGCGGCCTTGCTCACGGTGAGTCCGATTCGGGTGCATGAACTGGCGGCACGCAGCCGCCCCCTGCCAGGGGCCCGTCGCCTGGCCAAATTGCGCCAAAAATTAGGCCGCACCCTGTCGGTGCTGGTGATCGCCAACAACGGCTTCAACATTTTCGGCAGCCTGATGCTGGGCGGCTACGCCGCTTGGGTGTTCGAGCAACGGGGCATCGGCGGGACAGCCCTGCCTCTGTTCTCGATCGGCCTCACCGTTCTGGTGATGCTGCTCGGTGAAATCCTGCCCAAGGCCCTTGGCAGTCGTCTGGCCATGCCGGTCTCCCTGACAGCGGCACCCGTGCTCCACGGCCTTGGCGTTGTGATGCACCCTTTGGTGCTGTTGTTGGAACGGCTGATGCCCGCGATCACCGCTGAAGCGGAAATCAGCACCAACGAAGACGAAATTCGGCTGCTGGCTCGGCTCGGCTCCCAGAAGGGACAGATCGAAGCCGATGAAGCCGCGATGATCGGCAAGGTTTTTCAATTGAACGACCTCACCGCCAGGGACCTGATGACCCCCCGGGTCGCCGCACCCACCCTCGATGGTGGGCTCAGCCTGGAAGCGCAACGGATGACCCTGCTGGGGAACAACGCCTCCTGGTGGGTGGTGCTCGGTGATCAGGTCGACAAAGTTTTAGGAGTGGCCAATCGCGAACGCCTCCTCACGGCCCTGCTCGAAAATCGCGGCCTGCTGACCGCCGTGGATCTCTGTGAACCGGTGGAATATGTGCCGGAGATGATCCGGGCTGATCGTCTGCTCACAGGGTTCCGTCGCGATACCGCAGGTGTTCGCGTGGTGGTCGATGAATTCGGCGGATTCGTCGGCGTGATCGGACCGGAAGCCGTGCTCGCCGTGCTCGCCGGCTGGTGGCGCAAGCCCAATCCATGATGTCCGGCGCTGCTCCTGCGGTCCCGGACCGTTGCCGCCAACTGCTCGCACAATGGCAGCGCGATCTCAGGCTGGATGAGCGCGAACGCAGCCTGCTGGCGGGCGAACAACGCGCTCTGCAGCGTCAGCTGCTGCGGCTGCAACAGCACCACCTGCGGATCGCTGTGGTGGGGCGGGTCGGTGTAGGCAAATCCAGCCTGATCAACGCTCTGATCGGACGAGAAGCGCTGGCAACGGATGTCGCCCATGGCAGCACACGCCATCAGCACGCCATCTCCTGGGAGCTACCGATCCCCGAGCTTCAGCGGATCGACCTCATTGATACGCCCGGAATCGATGAAATCGCGGGCGCCGGGCGCGACCGCCTCACCCGCCGCATCGCCCAGGGAGCCGATCTGATTCTCTTTGTCCTGGACGGCGATCTCAGCCAAACCGAACTCCACGCCCTGAGCACCTTGCTGGATCAGGGCAAAGCGATCCAACTCGTGCTCAACCGCTGTGATCGCTGGCCCCAGGGAGAACAGACCCCCCTGATGAACAGCATCCGCCGCCGACTCCCCCCCCACAGCCAGGATCTGGCCTTGATCCCGGTGTCGGCCGCACCACGTCAGGCCAAGCTTCACCCGGACGGGACCGTCAGCAGCGAGGCCCAACCAGCTCAAATCGAGCCGTTGCGAACGCACCTGATGGATCAACTTCAACGCCAGGGCGAACTGCTTCTGGCCTTGAACTCACTCCACCAGGCCGATCGCTTTCAGGACGCACGTCAACGGCTCAGACTGCAGCGCCATCGCAAGACGGCGCAGGGGCTCATCGGTCGCTATGCCGCGGCCAAAGCAACCGGTGTGGCCGTCAACCCAGTCATGGCTCTTGACCTGGCCGGAGGCCTGGCCTGTGACACCGCCCTGGTGATGCAGCTATGCCAGCTCTATGACCTGCCGATGCCACGGGCCAGCGCCCGTCAACTGCTGGCCCAGATCACCGGGCACAACGCTCTGCTCGGGGGCATCCAGTTGGGGCTGACCGCCCTCAAGCAGCTGCTGCTGGTCGCCGCGCCGTTGAGTGCTGGCTTGAGCCTGGCACCCGCGGCCCCCATCGCGCTCGCCCAAGCCGCTCTGGCCGTGCACGCCAGCAAGCGCACAGGAACCTTGGTCGCCCACGAATTGCTCACGAGCCTGCAACGCCAAGGCGGCCAACCCGGTGCCCTCTTGAATCGGCTCCAACGGCAAGATCCCCTGGTCCATCACTGGCTGAGCACCCATCCCCGGCGCACCAACGCGCCGCGAACCCACACGGACCTGCAGCCGTTCCTGCCATGAAGCACAACGCTCCCGCAGTGGCCTTGCTGGGAACCAGCGCTGATCCACCCAGCCAGGGGCACCAGGTGCTGCTGCAAAGCCTGTGTGCAAACTTCCCGCGTGTGGCCACCTGGGCCAG
>NZ_JBGKDS010000073.1:0-61693 GCF_042954325.1 Parasynechococcus sp.
CCCCCTCGACCTGGCTGCTGCTGAGTCCACTCCTGTGGCTCTGCAGGCACCTGCCATCGGTTGATCTGGAATCAACCTGTTCCTTCTGGAACAGAACAAACGATTCAGATCAACTGAATCGGAAAGCCCCCGCCTCACGGCGGGGGCTTTTTGTTGGGCACTGATCAGCGCTATGCCCTAATTCCCTAGCGTTGATGGGTTCCCGAGCTGAGCATGCAGCAGGCGATCGACAGCAGCATCGACGCACAGATGGCCGCTGCCATCGCAGCGAACAACTGGGAGCGGCTGCGCTACATCGGCAACCGCTTTGAACGGGCCGGCTGCTATCGCGAGGCCTGGTCCGTGCTCGCCCAGTCCGTCGAAGCCACCAACCCGCACCGCCTTTCAATCTGGCCGGGCCCCCATCAGAACAGCAGCGGTGTGCTCGTGCTGCCGCGGTCCCGTGACCTGGGTGATGAGCTCAGAGTTCTGCGTTTCATCGGGTCTCTGCAACGCCATGTCAGCCACGTCTGTGCCTTGGTTGAACCACGGCTCGCCCCGCTTGTGCAGCGCAGTTTTCCTGGCGTGAGCTGCTGTGATCCAGACCAGCCGCCACCACTGAATGGGATCAGCCATAGGGCCGCACAGGAACGATTGGCACTTTGGTTTGGTGCGGATGCCGATCAACTCCAAACCAACTTTCAGGCCCTAACGGCGCCACCCCTCGATGGGAACCCACCGCCCCGGGGCATTGGCATCAGCTGGTTTTCCAAATCGAAAAACAAGACACTTCCCTCCGTCGAAGACTGGGTCGATGTGATCCAAGCCATCAAACAACCGATTCAGTCGCTGCAATACCTCGAAAAGCCGGCAAAGATCAGAGCACTCCGCGAACTCAGTGGACAGCGCATTCGGTCATCACAGCCCATTGATCAAATGGAAGATCTGGATGGATTCGCCGGACAGATTCGGTCGGTTCGGGGGGTCATCACCATCAGCAACACCACGGCCCATCTGGCAGGTGCCCTGGGCGTGCCCTGTGTCGTCATCCTCGACAACGGCAGCATCACCAACTGGCCTGATCAGGGCGAACGCACACCGCTCTACCCGCAGACCCGTTTGATTCGTCGTGGCGACGATGACTGGAGCACCACCCTCCGACGCGGCTGGAGAACCTTGAGAAGCATGCTGAAGGAGTCGTGACTCCACAGCCATGCAAAGCTCCTGGACTCCCTCCGACAGGTGATGGCCACCGGCAAACGTGCAACGAGAACGCTGCCCCAACGCATCATCCGCTGGGGACCCTGGAACTATCGCTTCTGGCGGGAGATCGCACGGTGGTGCTACGAGCGCTCTCTACACAACCCGGCCGTCGTTGATCCGGACCAGTTCTTTCCCGCCCATCGGGAACTCCTGGAGAACTACACCGCCATTCGCAGGGAAACCCTGGAGATCGCTCTCTCGGGCCGGCTCCCCGCCAATCACGAGATCATGCAGCAACAGCGAACGCTGTATGAATTCGATCGCAAAATCTGGGGAATGCTCCCCCTGCGCGGTTATGGCTTCAATTACCCGGAGAACCAGCGACAGATCCCAACGCTCAAAGCCTTCCTGACACGTCACCCCGATGTGGTGTCCGCTGCGGTGAGTCTGTTCCCACCAGGCAAGGTTCTGCGTCCACACAAAGGACCGTTTAAGGGGGTCTGGCGGTATCACTTGCCGCTTTACGTCCAGCAGCTCGGCAACGGCAGAACGTCCTGTGAACTCAAGATCAATGGCACCCGCTACGACCTGCAAGAGGGCGAAGGATTCCTCTGGGACGACACCTTCATGCACTCCGCAGTCAACCGTTCCGATCAACCGCGGGTGGTGCTGTTGTTTGACGTGTTTCGAGACGATCAGCCGTTCTGGCTGATCGGTATGAGTTGGCTCTTCCTCTGGGTCGCCCAGCTCTGGCAACGCCTCCAAAACATGCGCGCACGCGCGCTGATGCAGCCATGAATGCCACGGCGCGTGAGCTGATCCAACGGCATCAACTTCAGCCCCATCCAGAAGGAGGTTGGTATCGGGAACTGCACCGGAGTCCGGTTGAGATTGAGCGGGGTGATGGACATCGACGCGCTGCGCTCACCGCCATTGTGTTTCTGCTCTGCGATGGGGAACGAAGCCGCTGGCATCGCGTGAGACAGGCTGATGAAGTGTGGGTGCATTGCACAGGGGCCCCTCTGGCGCTCTGGTCCTGCCACCCGGACACGCTCCAGGTTGAGCACCATCAACTCAGTGGCATGGATCCTGTGCGCATCATTCCAGCTGGCCACTGGCAAGCCGCCCGAAGCAGTGGCGCTTACAGCTTCGTGAGTTGCTGCGTCGGACCAGGCTTTGACTTTGCGGACTTTGACCTGCTGCGCGACCTACCGGACTCCCAGCGGCCGGTGCTTCCCTACCCCGAGTTGGTCTGATCCAGACCAGACGACGGCTTCGTAGCCTCTCTGGCAACGAACGTGGACCATGGGCAGCAGCTTCGGGGATCTTTTTCGCATCAGCACCTTCGGCGAATCCCATGGAGGCGGCGTCGGTGTGATCGTTGAAGGTTGTCCACCGCGCCTGGATCTCGACCTGAACGAAATCCAGAGAGAACTGGATCGACGCCGACCGGGACAAAGTCACATCACCACACCCCGGAAAGAAGCGGATCAGGTGGAAATCCTGAGCGGCCTCCTCGATGGCACGACCACCCTCGGCACGCCCATCGCCATGCTGGTGCGCAACAAAGACCAGCGTCCTGGCGATTACAAGGACATGGCTGTGGCCTTCCGCCCATCCCATGCCGATGCCACATATCAGGCGAAATACGGAGTCCAGGCCAGAAGCGGTGGCGGCCGTGCCTCCGCACGGGAAACCATTGGACGGGTCGCAGCGGGTGCGGTTGCCAAACAACTGCTGTACAAAGCCGCCAAGACCGAAGTCCTCGCCTGGGTCAAGCGCATTCACACCATCGAAGCGGATGGCATCAACCCAAACGAGGTGAGCCTGGAGGACGTCGAAGCGAACATTGTGCGTTGCCCAGACCCAACCGTCGCCGCGGCGATGGTTGAGCGGATCGAGGCCATCGGTCGGGAGGGTGATTCCTGTGGTGGCGTCATTGAGTGTGTGGTGCGCCATCCAGCGATGGGGCTTGGAATGCCCGTCTTCGACAAGCTGGAGGCTGATCTCGCCAAAGCCGTGATGTCGCTTCCCGCCACCAAGGGATTTGAAATCGGCTCAGGGTTCGCCGGAACGCTGCAGAAAGGCAGCGAACACAACGATGCCTTCGTGCCCAGCAGCGATGGACGCCTGCACACCACCACCAACAACTCCGGCGGCATTCAAGGCGGCATCAGCAACGGAGAAGCCATCGTGATCCGCGTCGCGTTCAAACCGACGGCCACCATCCGTAAAGAACAGCAGACCATCGATTCCGAGGGGAAAGCCACCACACTCGCCGGCAAAGGACGCCATGACCCCTGCGTTCTGCCCCGGGCGGTGCCCATGGTCGAAGCCATGGTTGCGCTTGTTCTTGCCGACCATCTCTTGCGGCAACAGGGACAGTGCAGCCTCTGGTGAAGGGAGTCCCCCTTTCAGGACGTCACCGGCTGTTCTGCACCTGCATCGATCGTCGCACTCCTGGTGCGAGAGCGCCGCGTTGATGCAGTCGCTGGCGATGCCTTCTTCACCCTGCGCCGGGGACGATCACTGGCGCTGCGGCTTCGATGGTTCAGGACCAACGTCCATTCCTCATCCGTGAGGCTCGACGGCTTACTGCCGTGGGCATAGGCCAGCTTGGCGGCCTTCTCGATGTCTTTGATCAGGTTGACCCAGGAGGTCGCAAATCGCTTGTCGGACTGCGACTTGGCACCGCTTTCCACCAGGGTCTCAACCACCCCTGCCGCCGTGACCTTCTTGCGGCGCCGATTGAAGATCTCCTTCTGCAACTGAGCGATCAAGGCATCAGCTTTGTCGCTCAGCTTGATGGTGAGCTGCGACATCCCTCAGGGCATAGCTGTCTCATCTGTAGCAGTTCGGACCCAGTTCAACCAGGCCATGGCCTCAGCGGCCGGGGGCCTGCGACTGCTGGAGCAGCTCCAGCAACTCCGGCCGCACACCGGAAGACTGAACCACCGAACGCCCCAGGGCGACAGCGTCATGCCCGGCCTTCAACCAATCCTGGAGATCAGCCGGAGCCAGGCCACCTGCTGCAATCACAAACGGCAAGGGGCCAAGCGGTGATCGCAGACGCGACCAGTATTCCCGCCCAAGGGTCGCCGCAGGGAACAGCTTGACCAGTCGACATCCCACCTGAATCGCCTGAATCACCTCCGTGGGAGAGAACACACCGGGAACCACAAGCACCCCTCGGGATCTCGCTTCCGCCTGGAGATCAGGGTCCCAGCAAGGGGACATGGCATAGGGCAGATCAAGCTGCTCGAGATCATCAAGGGCGCGACGATCCACCACCGAGGCAGCACCCAGCGATAAGGACGGACAGCGGTCGCGGATGGAGACCAAAAGATGGCACCAACCTGGGTGAGGGGACCAGGCGAGTTCCAGGTGGCGCAGCCCTGCCGCTTCAAGGGTGGCCAACTGATCCAAAAGAGCAGATCTGAGCGCAGGATCCGACTGGTCGAGGTCAACCGGGCTTGGGCGAACGACCAAAAGAAATGGCTGGACCCTCAGGGAGGCAATCAACCTCTCCTGACGATCCAGCCAACGATCTCGTGCTGATTCAGATTCAGACGTATTCGGCAACGCGGGCGTCACGCTTAATCAGAAGCTCCTGGAACTCCTCTGCATCCACCGTCTCACGCTCGACGAGCATCTCGGCGAGTTCATCGAGAACACCACGGTTGTCCTGAAGAACTTTGGTGGCACGCTTGTAGGCCACATCAACCAGATCAGAGACTTCCTGATCGATGGTGGCAGCCGTGTCTTCGGAGAAGTCGCGCTCAGCCGCGATGTCACGGCCCAGGAACATTCCCCCTTGAGCACGGCCAAGGGCCACGGGTCCAAGGACGTCGCTCATCCCGAAACGCGTGATCATCTGCCGGGCCGTCGACGCCACCTGCTGCAGATCATTGGACGCACCGGTGGTGACTTCGTCTTCTCCGTAGATGATTTCCTCAGCAACGCGACCGCCGAGGGCAACGGCCATCTGGTTTTGGAGGTAGGCCCTGGAGTACAGCCCAGACTCCATCCGTTCCTCACTCGGTGTGAAGAAGGTCAGACCACCGGCATTGCCGCGGGGAATGATTGAAATCTTCTGAACAGGGTCGTAGTCAGGCATCAGCGCTCCAACGATGGCGTGGCCAGCCTCGTGGTAGGCGACAAGGCGCTTGCGCCGCTCGCTCATGACCCGATCCTTCTTCTCGGGACCCACCATGATCCGCTCGATCGCATCGCTGATTTCGTCGTTGCTGACCTCAGTCAGTTCGCGACGTGCCGCCAGGATGGCGGCTTCGTTGAGAAGGTTGGCCAGATCGGCACCGGTGTAGCCAGGGGTGCGACGGGCCACTTTGTCGAGGTCGACATCCTTGGCCAGGGTCTTGCCACGGGCATGGACACCAAGGATCTGAAGACGACCGGCGTAGTCGGGACGATCGACCGTGACTTGGCGGTCAAAACGGCCCGGGCGCATCAGTGCAGCGTCCAGAACATCAGGACGGTTGGTGGCCGCAATGATGATGATGCCGGTGTTGCCCTCGAAACCATCCATCTCGGTGAGGAGCTGGTTCAAGGTCTGCTCCCGCTCGTCATTGCCGCCGCCTAGACCAGCACCACGCTGCCGACCAACCGCATCGATCTCGTCAATGAAAACGATGCAGGGGGAATTCTTTTTGGCTTGTTCGAACAGGTCGCGGACACGGCTTGCGCCGACACCGACGAACATCTCGACAAATTCAGAACCGGAGATCGAGAAGAAGGGAACCCCTGCTTCTCCTGCCACGGCCTTCGCCAGCAGGGTTTTACCGGTTCCAGGAGGACCAACCAGCAAACAACCCTTGGGAATCTTGGCGCCAACGGCCGTGAAACGGTCTGGGTTTTTGAGGAAGTCGACGACCTCAGTGAGCTCAAGCTTGGCGCCTTCGATTCCAGCCACATCCGAGAAGGTGACTTGGGTCGACGGCTCCATTTGAACCCGAGCTTTGCTCTTGCCAAACTGCATGGCGGGATTACCACCACCGCCACCCTGGGCGCGCCTGAACAAAAAGAACAGACCGCCGAGGAGAAGCAGCGGGAAGATCAAGCTGCCAGCAGCCTGTTGCCAGGCCGGGGTCTGACGTGTGGGCTGAACAGCGATGTCCACGTTGTGCTCGGTCAGCATGCCGAGCAGTTCCTTATCAGGAGCAAGGTTGACATCGGCCCGTCGGCCGTCGTTCTCCACCACCTTGGCGGTACCGCTGTCGGGGGAGATCACCACACGACTGATCTGGTCATCCTGAACGGCTTCGATGAAGTCGCTGTACCGCATCGTGCGGACTTCAGGCTGTGAGCCAGAACCACCCCCGATGAAGGCGGGGGCGATCACAGCGATCGCCAAAACCAACAGGGCGGTTAGGCCGATGTTGCGCCAACGCTTGTTCAAGAGTCGCCTCGCTAGATGAAGGAATGTTAAACCGATCGTCCGGGATCAGGCGGCCCGGAGCACGTCAACAACGCTCTTGAAGGCGAACCACTCAGGAATCTCCTCACCGTTGCGCAGCATTTTGCGGAACTGGGTACCGCTCAGCTTCCGGACGTGCAGTCCGCGGGCCTCGGCATGCTCGGCGGTCACATAGCCCTCTTCCTCCGTGTACACGAGGTTGAGGGAGGGAACGGTCTCCATGGTCAGTTCCGGAGCACATTCCTTGGCGAAGTTCTGGGCGTCATAGGGGCCGTAGAAGTCTTCACCGCTGAGGGAGGACTTACAACCCGCCATGTCCCGGCCGATGATGAAGTGCGTGCATCCGTAATTCCGACGGATGATCATGTGCTGCAACGCCTCACGGGGTCCGGCCATGTGCATGGCATAGGGGAGGTAGGCCCAGCGAATGCTGTCGTTGTTGACCTCCGCTGCCAGGCGTTCATAGGTCTGGAAACGAACCTCTCCGGGAATGTCGTCCTGCTGGGTGGGACCGCAGGTGGGGTGCACCAGCACCACAGCGTTTTCACTCACGTTCTGGGCATGCAGAGCACGCGTGAACAGTTCGTAGTGAGCGCGGTGGATCGGATTACGGCATTGGAATGCCACCACATCTTCACCGGCGGGGAGACCGGCACGAACCTCGGCGGGTGTCTTGCAAGGGAACACACGGTTGGGGAGTTCAAGGCCCTGCAGAGCGCCCCCGAGATAGAAGCGCTTGCGCTCCATCGAAATCATTCGAACCGCAGGATGCTCGAGTGACGTGGTGCCGTAGCAGCCCTTGGCTTCCACAACCTTGTTGGGTTCCCACTTGTCTTCAACCGTGAGCACGGCCAGATCCTGACCGTTGTAGGTGAGCAGAACCTTGTCGCCGACTGCGACGTTGTCCTGATCCGTATCCATCACGATCGGCAGACCGAAGAGATGACCGGCAGCGGTGCGATGACCGCTCACAACCGCGTCGTAGTCCTCTTGATGCATGAAGCCACGGAGGGGTGAGAAACCACCCACCACCAGCAGCTCAACGTCGCAGGCGTTGCGATCGGAACATTCGAGTGTCTTTGTGGCACTGGCCTTGACCGCAGCACGGTCAGCCTCGGGGACCATCAGGTCCACCAGGGTTCCGCCATAAGGCGCAATCACACCGGATCGCTGGGCAGGAGCGGAAACGCTGGCGGACATAGCGCTGCGTGCAAACGGAGAACCGCGCGATTCTCCCAGATGATCTCGCGATCGAAACATCCGGACGCAAAAAAAGAGGGCCCTCAGGCCCTCGTTGAACAATGTCACGACCTCTTCAGAGGCTCTGATTTCAGAGCTCTTCCAGGCGTCCGTACAGGTCACCACTGATCTTGATGTCGATGACCTCGCGACCACCCATGTCGGAGTCGGAGGGCTGAACGGCACTGAAGACGCCGGCGAATTCACCGGTTTCAGGATCAACCTTGGTGATCGACATGCTCATGGTGCCGACACCGTCGATGTAGCGCTTGTTGTTGTCCTTCTCCAGATCTTTCTCATCGCCACCAAGGGCAATCAGACCCTGGGCGTACTGCACACCAGTGGTGAGAGCGCGGCCTTTGGGATCAATGAAGTTGCTGGTGCGGTAGCTGGGGGTCCGGTAGGTGCCTTCGAAGTCGGTGCTCGTCGAAATGGCTGCACCGTCAGCCGTGGCATCAAGGGACTTGCTGGAGAAGGTGAAGGGGAACTCCTCACCACCAGGCACCAGAACAGTGATGGGCTGGAAATCGATTCCACCCTTCTCCTGGAATGCCAGACCGCCATCGGTGACGGTGAGATCTCCGAAGACCTCGTCAAGGCTGGAGGTATAGCGGGTGAGGATTTTGCCCTCGACGAACTGAGCCACCTGACGGCTGTTCTTGGGCTCTTCCTTGGCGTACACCTGGACAGGGTGCATGCAGATGTCGCGGAGCTCGTACTTGCCGCCGACCGTCAGAGGGATCGAGCCGCGAGCCGAGTCGCCCAGGGTCGGGCAATCATTGGCTTTACCGGTGTTCCGAATGTCGTCGTACGTGGTGTTAGCCGCCGCACGCTGCACGGCCTGACTGTCGCCGCTGCAGGCTGTTGTGACCAGGGAAAGACAGAGCGCCAGCACGACGGCCAGCAGGGGACGAATGCGCATGGATAGAGCCGGAAGGCTGGATGAGGTGCGGCAGACAACCGCCCGGTTCGGATCTTACAGGGGGTAAACCGCACCACCGGCTTGCCTTTTGCAGGTCTCAACAACTTGTCGAATCACAGAAGACGATCGGCGCAGGGTCACCACGATCGCCAGCTGCCATCAGCTCCTCGGCATGCCTCCAGGATCAGGATTCCGCCGAGACGGCTGCCGGCACCGGTTGCACGGCCTCCAAAAGGCGGTCGAGCAAACGGTGAGCCATCGCCAGCTTTGGCATCGACTCAATCGCTGTGCAGCCGCTTTCGTCCAACAGCCACCCCCCGTTGTTGATCGAACCGAAACCCTGATCAGAACGGTCGATCGGATTCACCATCAACAGGTCACACCCTTTGGCGACCCGTTTCTGCTCGCCACGGCGAAGCATCTGGGTCTCCTCCCCCGCCAGCGCGGCGAATCCAAGCAGCACCTGACCGGATGGCCGCCGACGGGCCAGTCCCTCCAGCAGATCCGGAACCAGCGTCCAGCCGCTCCCGATGCTGTCGATCAACTGTTGTTTGGGCTGCTTTCCCTGGCCTCCTCCATCGACGCGACGCAGATCCGACACGGCCGCAACCATGGCCACGGCATCGACATCACCCTGGCGTGCCTCCAGGGCCCGTTGCATCTCGGCCGCCGACCGAACGGACTCGCACTCCAGCCCCTCCAACCAGGCCTCCGGACACTGCAGAGGGCCATGAACCAACGCCACCTCAGCGCCACGCATGGCCGCGGCCTGGGCCAGAAGGACGCCCATCAGACCGCTGCTGAGATTGGTGATCAAGCGAGCCGCATCCAAGGCTTCAACCGTTGGGCCTGCACTCACCAGCAGGCGGCGGCCCACACAATCACGCACGATCGATGACGGAGGCTCCCCACGGCTGAACAGGCTGGCGGCGGCGAGAACAATCCGCTCCGGTTCTGCCATCCGACCGGACCCGATGCGGTCACAGGCGAGCAGACCTGAGCTGGGGGCCAGGGGCAAGACACGCGGCCAGCGCTGAATTGTGGCCCAGTTCTGACGAACGGCAGGGTGAGACCACATTCCTGTGTTCATCGCCGCTGCCGCCAGCACAGGTGCTTCGGTTGCCAGGAGCAGGCTGGCCAGGAGACCATCCGCCAGACCCGCACACCAACGGCCGAGGCTGGTGGCACTCAGCGGGGCAACAATCACGATCTCGGCCCACTCCGCCAGCTCGATATGAAGGGGGCGAGGACAGGCCGCTGACCATTCATCGCCGTTTTGATAGCAACGGTGACGACTCAGGCTGGCCAGAGCCACAGGGCTGACCAAACGCGCAGCACTCGGTGTGACCACACAGCGGACCTCCGCACCCGCCTTCACCAGGGCACTGACCAGCAGAGGCGTCTTCACGGCCGCGATGCTGCCGCAGCAGGCGACGAGACAACGCCGTCCTTTCAACGGCGCCGCGACATCAATCCTCATCAAATGGTTCCTGGTCGACCAGGTGCACGTACGGCGCCGTCAGGTCGGGTCGATGGATCGCCAGCGCTCTGAGCAGATGCCAGTCGGACAGGCTGTCGAAGGGGGTGGGGTAATCGTCATCATCCAGTCGACTCGCCAGGACAGCGATGGAGTCCTCGTCGAATTCAGCCAGGCGTTCAGGAGTGATCGACATCGACAGCGACAGCTCAGGTGACTGATCTCTTCCAGTGTGTCCCAATCACAGACCGCTAGCGTTTCCTGCCTGGGGAATTAGCTCAGCTGGTAGAGCGCTGCGATCGCACCGCAGAGGTCAGGGGTTCAAATCCCCTATTCTCCATCGATCCAAGGGGTCTGATGCAGATGCAGGTCAGCCGCAGACGATCGGCCCTGCTCATCAGCCTCGGCATCGTGGTGATCCTTGCAGTGATTGCCAGACCCTCGGCCCTGGTGACCTTCAGTCTTCTGACCCTCGCGAGCGGCTTCAGTGAACGCCGTTCACAACGCCTTTGACACATCATGAGGTAAAAGGGAAGAGTGATTTTTCCTGTTGTCGATGTCGCAATCGAAACGCGAGCAGGTCGTCAGCCACCTGCGTTACATCCGTCAGGAACTTCGCGAGATGCACCAAGGCGTGATGGAAGACGGCCTGCTGCCTGAAGCCGGTGAAGTCCGAGGCGTTATGGCCCAGATGGAAGCCTTGCTGGAACTTCTGGAAGGGAAGTCCTCCCGGAAAAAGGCCGAAGCCAAGTAAGTGCTGCGCTGAACCGACTAGCCAAATCAAGGGGTCCGAGCTTTGCTTCGAGCATCCCCATCACCCAGCCCGGGAGACCCCGGGTTTTTTTATTGTTGTGATCCTGTTCTGATGGCGCGTCGACGTCAGGCCACACGTCTGCAGCGGTCGCTGGGCGAGATCGGAGAACGTCTCGAGCGATGGGCGGACAATCCCTGGCGTCGGCTGTCCGTGTTCACCATCACGCCACTGCTTGGCTTCTTGTTGGGCACGGCGGTGTCCTCCGTGGCGGGCGTTCTCGGCCAGCTGGATCCGGTCATGGCGCTGGTCGTGGTGTTGGGAAGCGAATCGATGATCCGGCTGCGACGCCGACTCAACAGGTCGGTACAGCGGCACCCATCGATCTTGATGATCGGCCTTGACTTCGTCCGCATTGGCTTCCTCTATGGCCTGTTTCTGGAGGCCTTCAAGCTGTTTTAAAACCAGATCAACGCGGGAAGGCAGGTCCTCGAAATCTCCATACCCTGCAAGAAGAGGTCTGCGTTCGAAACGATGGCTCGTGATCATTTCTTTCTGGAACTCGAGCCGCCTTCCGAACAACTACGACACGCCGCCCACGTCGTCATCGTGGGAGGAGGCTTTGCCGGCATCCATGCCTGCAAAGCCCTGGCATCAGCGAATGTCCGGATCACCTTGATCGACAAACGCAACTTCAATCTGTTCCAGCCCCTGCTGTATCAGGTCTCAACCGGTTTGGTGTCCCGCGGTGATGTTGCAACCCCACTCCGGGAACTCGTTGGTCAGCAGCACAACGTGCAAGTTCTGCTGGGTGAGGTGACACAAATCAACCCAGAAGGGAAGCAAATTGTCTTCAACGGCAAGGCTTACAGCTACGACCACCTGGTGCTGGCCACGGGCTCGGGCAGCACGTTTTTCGGCCATGAAAAATGGCGCACATTCGCCCCACCAATGAAGATCCTCGAGCACGCCGAGGAGATTCGTCGACGCCTGTTGATGGCCATTGAACAGGCGGAACAGACCCCGGATCCGCATGCACGTCAGTTTTTGCAGACGGTTGTGATCGTTGGCGCCGGACCCAGTGGTTGCGAAATGGCTGGGGCCGTATCGGAACTGATGCGCTGGGCGCTCAACAATGACTTCAAGCAGCTCGATCCGAGCAAAACGAGAATCGTCCTGGTCGATCCGGGCGATCGCGTGCTGCGGGCCATGCCGGAAGCCCTCTCCAAACAAGCGATGGAGTCGCTCGCGGCAGATGGCATTGAATTTCTGGCGAATGGTCGCGTCCAAACGATGCGACCCGGGGAAGTGATCGTCGGCACTCCGGATGGCGACGTTCGGCTTCAGGCCGCGACCGTGATCTGGACCGCTGGGGTGCGGGCGTCGCATCTGGGCCAGAAGTTGGCCGACACCACAGCCTGCGAGGTGGATCGAGGGGGTCGTGTCGTGGTCAACGACGATTTCTCAATTCCGGGACATCCAGAGATCCGGATTGCAGGAGATCTCTGCAGCTACCGCCACACCAAAGACGGATCTCCCCTCCCGGGCATGGCAGCCCCGGCCAAGCAGGCCGGGACCTTCATCGGCAAGGATCTCGCGGCCATCGTCGCCGGTCGGGCACGGCCGCGGTTTCACTACTTTGATTTCGGCAGCATGGCCGTTCTGGATCGGGCCACAGCGGTTGCTGATCTGCGAGGCCTCAAAGTCTCCGGGGGGGCAGGCTGGTTGCTGTGGGCGGTGGTGCATCTCGTCCTGATCCCCGGCTGGGAAAACAGAATCTCCCTGTCGATCAAATGGTTGTTTGCCCTGTTGTCACAGCGGCGTGCTGCCCTCCTGCTCACGGGCATGCCCAGCCAGCACATTGCCCTGAACGCCGCGGATGCCCATTTCCCGATGCAGAGCGGACGGGGACCCTCGATTGCAGCACCAGACGCCGCCCTGAAGGCAGCGATGAACTACTACTCCCATCAGATGACCGGGCTGCCCCAGACTCAGGAATTGCTGGACACCACTGAGGATTCAGCGGCAGATTCGGCAGCGGCCATCAAATAAAGCAGGGCCATCCGCGTCGGCACACCGTTGCGGACCTGCTCCTCCACCAGGCAAATCTTCAGATCGTCCAACAACTCACCGGTCATTTCGACACCGCGATTGACCGGGCCCGGATGCAGAACAGGAACCGATTTGCCGCAGAGCAGCAAGCGTTGGTGGCTCAGACCGTAATCCCGGTGGTAGCGATCGAGGTCCGTCAGCAGTTGCTGTCCCATCCGTTCTTTCTGCAGGCGCAGTGTCATCACCGCATCCGCTCCGTCAAGGGCTCTTTCCAAGCGTCGCTCGACGGTGATGCGCCCGCGGTGAGGCACAGGATCCACCGACAAACCGGGAGGGGGGGCATCCACAAATGCGGCAAAGGCATCCGGCAGGAGACTGGGGGGACCGCAAAGCACCACCTCAGCCCCGCAGGCCGTAAGGGCCCAGAGGTTGGAGCGTGCGACCCGGGAATGAAGAATGTCCCCGACGATCACGATGCGCTTGCCCTGCAACGCCTCGGGCATGGGGTGCTGAGGCGCGAAATGCCGAGCCAGCGTGAGCAGATCCAGCAATCCCTGACTGGGGTGACTGTGCAGTCCATCGCCGCCATTGAGAACGACGGTGCGCTCTCCCGCCCGCTCGAGATCTTCGGCGAGTTGTTGGGGCACCGCTGTGGAGCGATGACGCACCACCAGCACATCGGCCCCCATGGCGACGTAGGTGCGGGCAGTATCCAAAACGCTTTCGCCCTTGCTCAACGAGCTACTCGACGGCGAAAAACTCATCACATCCGCCGACAGCCGTTTCGCCGCCAGTTCGAAGCTGCTGCGCGTGCGGGTGCTGGGCTCAAAAAACAAGGTGGCAACAAGCCGACCCTGCAGCGCAGGAATCTTGCGAGCACCCGTCACAGGCAGGGCACGAAAGCGCTCAGCCATCTCGAGCACAGCGGCATAGTCCTCGCGAGAAAACGATGCGAGATCCAAGATGTGGCGGTGGGTCCACCCGCTCATGCTGCCGTCCTCTCCTGTGGGAACCATGCCTGAGTGCGAGGAGGCATTCGATCACCGGATGCCCGCCGACTCACACTCCGACTGGATCGCAGATACCAGCGCCAGGGCCTGTCCTGCGCCTTGGTGATGCCGATCCGTGTGGTTGTCACAAGCGTGGGGCAAGCCAAGGTTGCCGGCCGAGGAGCCAGCCACACCTCATGTTCGCCTGTCGTCAGACAACTGTCATCACGGCGATTGAGATCAAAACGCCGGGCCAACAAGCCTGGACCGGCCGCGACGCGCTCAGGCTCACCCGGGAGCGCCACGGCCCTAAGCAACACACCATTGGCCCACTCCGCACGATCGGTCACCACATTCACGCAGTGGTGGATGCCGTAGCTGACATACACGTAAAAGCGACCAGGTTCACCGAACAGCGTTTCGTTCTGCGGCGTCCTGCGCCGATAGCCATGGCAGGCGGGCTCGTCCTGGGAATACGCCTCCGTTTCCACAATCACGCCCCAGAGCAAGTTTCCGTTGGCTTGGCGTTTCACCAAGCGGCAGCCCACCAACTCAGGCCCTACGACCTCGGCAGGGCGACAGAAAAACGAGTGGGGTAGGACGTCAAGACCCGTGGCAGACAATGAGCGCGGCACAACAACGCAACGGGATGGGGAACAGCGAAGAACCAGTCCTGACCCGTCAGGCCCTTCAGGCGAGACGCGATCTGGTCTTTCTCATCCTGGCGGGGCTGTTTCTGGGAACCCTGGGGATGCTGAACATCCTCGGGCTGACCCGCTTCCTCCAGTTGGGTCAGATCGGATCCTGGCCCATCGTGGTGGCGGTGGGAGCCCTGCCTTATCCGATCACCTTTCTCTGCACCGACCTGATCAGTGAACTCTGGGGCGAACGCCGGGCCAACCAACTGGTCTGGATCGGTTTGCTGCTGAACGGCTGGGTGCTGTTGATCCTGTGGTTGGGAGGGATCCTGCCTGGCTTGCCCGGCAGCAGTGATGCCACCTTCCGCACGATTCAGCAACTCAGCTTTGGCTCGATTGGAGCCTCAATGGTGGCGTATCTCACGGCCCAATTCGTCGATGTGCGGGTGTTTCATTTCTGGAAACGTCGCACCAAGGGCAAAGCGCTCTGGTTGCGCAACAACGGTTCAACCCTGGTGAGTCAGCTGGTCGACACCAGCTCCGTGGTGTTAATCAGCCACTACGCCGCCCATGTGCTCCCCGTGAATCCCGACGAAGCCCTGCTTCCTCAGCTCGGGAGCTTCATCGCAGGCGGTTATCTGTTCAAACTGTTGGCGGCCCTGGCTGACACCCTCCCCTTCATCTGGCTCACGGGCTGGCTGCGGCGTTGGCTGGAGGTCCCTGGCGACGGCAGCGAACTTGCGACGGATGGTCTCTGATGAACGGCAGGCAGGGACAGAGCCCGCCATGCTGTCGTCATCCAGCCCCAACCCATGGATCTCGCTCTTTCAGGGTTCAACCTCGGCACCGTTCTGCTCGCCAGCATCGTGTTGTTTCCCCTCGCCTGCCTGTTCTTCGGAACCCGCGGCGGCTACTACAACACCGACCAGTACGACGGCAACGGCACAGCCCATTGAGTTGAAATGAGCGCTTCCGTTCCCGGCCCCGTCGACTCGATTGAATCCATCCGACTCGCCCTACGCAGCTGGCCGGAGGTTGAGACCTATCTGAAGCACTGCAAAGGCGTGATCGTGCCGTTGGGCTCCACGGAGCAGCACGGCCCCACCGGAGCGATCGGTACCGATGCACTCACCGCTGAAGCGGTGGCCCTGGAGGTTGGCAAACGCACGGGAGTGCTGGTGACACCGGCTCAAGCCTTCGGCATGGCCGAACACCACCTCGGCTTCGCCGGAACGATGAGCCTCCAGCCAGCCACCTTGATGGCGGTCATGCATGACCTGGTGCTTTCACTCGCCCGCCATGGATTCGAGCGGGTGTTCGTGATCAACGGCCACGGCGGCAACATCGCCACCACGAAGGCGGCCTTCGCCCAGGCCCATGGGACTGCCGCCAGCCGAGGCTTGCCCGTTGCTCCCCGGCTGCGCTGTCGCCTGTCCAACTGGTTCATGGCCGGGCCCGTGATGCAGCAAGCCCGTGAGCTCTACGGCAACAAAGAGGGGCATCACGCCACCCCCAGCGAAATTGCCGTCACCCTCTGCATGGAACCAAGCCTTCAGAGCAAGCAACGGCCTCTGCCCGACCCAGCACCGGCAGGCCCCATCCACGGACCTGAGGATTTCCGGCAACGCCACCCGGATGGACGGATGGGGTCCCATCCGTCTTTAGCCACAGCCGCCCATGGAGCCAGCCTGCTGGAAACAGCCGCGACCGCTCTAAGCGAAGATCTATCCAGTTTCCTCAAAGCGGCATGAGCCGGATTTCCGCCGACGACGTACGCAAAGTCGCCAAGTTGGCCCGCCTCGACCTCCCTGAGGACAAGATCTCGACCTACA
This sequence comes from Parasynechococcus sp., assembly GCF_042954325.1. Taxonomy (GTDB): domain Bacteria; phylum Cyanobacteriota; class Cyanobacteriia; order PCC-6307; family Cyanobiaceae; genus Parasynechococcus. The sequence goes on from NZ_JBGKDS010000073.1 coordinate 16,517, forward strand.
CCGGTCAACTGGAATCGATCCTCGAGTACGTCAGTCACCTCGAACAAGTCGACACCGAGGGAGTTCCTGAAACAACACGTGCTGTGGAGGTCACCAACGTCACCAGAGCCGACGGGGTGACGCCCACACCGGTGCGCGAGGACATTCTCAGCCAAGCGCCACAACGGGAAGGTGATTTTTATCGCGTCCCGAAAATCCTGGCTGAGTGATCCGCAAGGAATGACCTAGTGCGGCGTCCAGCGTTTGGGTTCGGTCTTGATGGCCAGTCGGTCCACAAAACCGAGCCAGCGGCGCTGTTGCCAGCGGAATGGCATAAAGCGAGCAACACGGCGCATCTTTCCCCGGCGGCGCTTGTGACTGCGGACGCCAACAAAAATGTCGTAGAGGAAATTGAAACCATCTTTCTGCGTCTCAAAAATTCCCAACCTCTGGGGTGATCCCTTGGCATCCAGCAAAGGCTTGGTGGCTTCGTAGGCCGGCTTGTATTCAAACCAGGGAATCGACGGCCAGAGGTGGTGAACCAGGTGATAGTTCTGGCCCATGATCAGCCAGTTCATCAAACGCCCTGGATAAATCCTGGCGTTTGTCCAACGGTTGCGGGATGCGAAAGGGCGGTGGGGCAAATAGTCGAAGAACAGACCCAACGTCACACCGACCATCAACGCCGGGGCGAACCAGCAATTGAAGATGAACGGCAAAAATTCATAGCGTGCCGCCGCAACAACGGCCAAGACAAACAGACTTCGTTCCAACCCCCACTGCATCAATTCCCAGCGTCTCCAGAGGCGACGCTGAAAGAAAAACCACTCGTGATAGAAAAATCTTGGAGCAATCAGCCACAACGGCCCGAAGGTGCTAACGATGTGATCCGGATCATTCTTCGGATCATTCACATGGGCGTGGTGCTCCAGGTGCACCCGTGTGAACACTGGAAAACTGAACCCCAACAGCAGGGCGGAGCCATGGCCCATGGCCTGGTTGATCCAACGGTTGGGATGGGCGGCGTTGTGGCAGGCGTCGTGAATCACGGTGCCTTCCAGGTGTAAGGCAAGAAAGCCGGTCATCAGCAGAACCGGCAGTGGCCACCCGGCCTGGAACCATCCCCAGATGGTCACCCCCGCCAAAACGTATCCACCCAGGAACAGTCCCACCGTGGGATTCCATGGAGAAGGGGGATCCACGAACTCCCGTGGCACAGATTTCAATCGGGGCTGCCGTACCGGAGCAGAGGCCTGAATCATCTGGGCGATCGGCAGTGCGTACGCAATGGTCCGAAACCAAGGTAAGGAAGGGAATGCCCACCGGGGGACTTGAACCCCCACGACCGAAGCCACTGGTACCTAAAACCAGCGCGTCTACCAATTCCGCCAGGTGGGCTGGCTGCCAGACAACTCTAAAGAGCGATACAGAATGCTGGGAGTGGATGGTTCCAGATGCTGGCAACCCTGAGCGGTGATCTCTGCCTGCTGGTTGGACTCGGGCTGTTGCTGCTGCCTCTTCTGGCGGTGCCCTTGAGCCGCCCACGGGATGGTGTCTGGGGGGCCGTGGTCCTGGTGCTTGGCCTGGTCCTGGTGACCACCAGCGACCGACTGCGGGGTGCCCCCATGCTTGCGGTGCTCTGCAGCGCACTTCTGATTGGACGCCTCGGCGTGGAGGTCAGCCAGTCCCGCTGGAGGGCCCTCAGCGTTGAAGAGCAGCAACAACTGGCCTCGAAGGAGTACTGGACCACCAGCATTCAGCAGCTGATTGCCGCCATCGCCACGCTTGGGGGAGGCGTCAGCTCCGTCGTTCAGCAGCTGAAGCCAGCCAAACCAGCCACGGGCACTGGCAAGAAGTGGGTCCGTCCAGACGACGCAGCGGAGAACAGCACTGAAACACCATTGGCCGAGGCGGAATCCATCACGACGCCGAGCGATCCATCCCCCGATCCCCCGGAAGCAGAGCCCGAAGACTGATAATCCCCAACTGCAGCAGGGAATCCCTTGGCCAAGGAGACGCGCGACGCCGGCGCTGAGCAGCGCCCCTCCTACAAGGAGACACTCAACCTGTTGCAGACCGGCTTCGGGATGCGGGCCAACGCTGTTCAGCGGGAACCGGAGCTGCAATCGTTCTGGGCCGAACAGGGCATCGATCTGAAGCTGGGTCTGGACAACTCCGGACCTGTCTTCACCCTCCACGACGGACCGCCCTACGCCAACGGCGCCCTGCACATGGGCCACGCCCTGAACAAGGTGCTCAAGGACGTCATCAACAAGTACCAGGTGCTGCGCGGCCGACGCGTCCGCTTCGTTCCGGGCTGGGATTGCCACGGCCTGCCGATCGAGCTGAAAGTGCTGCAGTCGATGGATCAGGACCAGCGCAAGGCACTGACGCCGATCAAGCTGCGCAAGAAGGCGGCCGCCTACGCCCGGAAGCAGGTGGATGGCCAGATGAAAGGCTTCCAGCGTTGGGGAATCTGGGCGGACTGGGAGCAGCCATACCTCACCCTTCAGAAGAGCTACGAAGCCGCCCAGATCCGGGTGTTCGGCGAGATGGTGCTCAAGGGCCACATCTATCGGGGCCTGAAGCCGGTGCACTGGAGCCCCAGTTCCCGCACCGCCCTGGCGGAAGCCGAACTCGAGTATCCCGATGGCCACACCAGCCCCAGCGTCTACGCCGCCTTCCCTGCGGTGGAGCTGCCCGTTGGCCTTCGCGACGCCCTCAGCGCCGCGGGACTCGACCTGCCAACGGACGCCTCCGCCCTTGGCAACAGCCTGCAGGTGGCGATCTGGACCACCACCCCCTGGACCCTGCCCGCCAACCTGGCGGTGTCGGTGAATGAGCGGCTGGATTATGCGCTGGCCGATGACGGCACAGGCCGACTGCTGCTCGTGGCCTCCGACTTGGTCGACAGCCTGTCCACAACCCTGGGACTGCCGCTCACAAGCAGGCTGACCGTGAAAGGGGCCGCGCTCACGGGGCTGATCTACCGGCACCCCCTGCTCGACCGCTCCAGTCCGGTCGTGATCGGTGGCGACTACATCACCACCGAATCCGGCACCGGTCTGGTCCACACGGCCCCCGGCCACGGCGTGGATGACTTCCACACCGGTCAGAAGAACGGTTTGCCCGTGCTTTGCCCGGTGGATGAAGCCGGCACGTTGACCGCTGAAGCCGGGCCCTTCGCCGGCCTGAACGTGCTCAAGGACGCCAACCCGGCGATCATCACGGCCCTCGAGGAGGCCGGTGCACTGCTCAAGCAAGAGGCCTATGGCCACCGTTACCCCTACGACTGGCGCACCAAAAAGCCGACCATCTTCCGGGCAACCGAACAGTGGTTCGCCTCCGTGGAAGGGTTCCGGGAGCAGGCCCTGGACGCCATCGACCAAGTGGAGTGGACCCCTGCCTCCGGCCGCAACCGCATTGAAGCGATGGTGAAGGAACGAGGCGACTGGTGCATCTCGCGCCAACGCACCTGGGGGGTGCCGATTCCGGTGTTCTACAACCGCAGCAATGGCGATGTGTTGCTCAACGCCGACACCCTCAGCCACATCCAAGGGCTGATTGCTGAACACGGTGCTGACGTGTGGTGGGAGAAAGACGAAGCCGACCTGCTCCCGCCGGCCTTCGCCGACCAGGCCGCGCAGTGGCGCAAAGGCACCGACACCATGGATGTGTGGTTTGACTCCGGCTCCAGCTGGGCCGCCGTGGCCAGCCAACGGGACAACCTGAGCTATCCAGCGGATCTCTATCTCGAAGGTTCAGATCAGCACCGCGGCTGGTTCCAAAGCTCCTTGCTCACCTCCGTTGCCGTGAACGGCCATGCGCCCTACAAGCGGGTGCTCACCCACGGATTCGCCCTCGACGAAAAGGGCCGAAAGATGAGCAAATCCCTCGGCAATGTCGTCGATCCGATGGTGATCATCGAAGGGGGCAAAAATCAAAAGCAGGAGCCCGCCTACGGCGCCGATGTGCTGCGCCTTTGGGTGAGTTCCGTGGACTATTCCGCCGATGTGCCGATTGGAGCCGGCATCCTGCGACAACTCGCTGACGTCTATCGCAAGGTGCGCAACACCAGCCGCTATCTGCTCGGCAACCTGCACGACTTCAATCCAGCGACGGATGCCATCCCCGTCGCCGACCTCCCACTGCTCGATCGCTGGATGCTGCAGCGCAGTGCCGAGGTGATGGATGAGATCACGGCCGCCTTCGAGAGCTATGAATTTTTCCGTTTTTTCCAGCTGCTGCAGAACTTCTGCGTCACCGACCTCTCGAACTTCTATCTCGACATCGCCAAGGACCGCTTGTATGTGAGCGCTCCCGCGGATCGCCGCCGGCGCAGCTGCCAGACGGTGATGGCTCTCATCATCGAACGGCTGGCGGGGCTGATTGCACCGGTGCTGTGTCACATGGCCGAAGACATCTGGCAAAACCTTCCCTACGCGGTACCCGAGCACTCGGTGTTTCACCGCGGCTGGCCCGACGTTCCGCAGGACTGGCGGGATCCCAGCCTGTCCGCACCGATCCAGCAATTGCGGGACCTGCGCGGGGCCGTGAACCGCGTGCTGGAAGACTGCCGCAGCCGCCAGGAATTGGGTGCCTCCCTCGAAGGTGCCGTCCGCATTGAGGCTCGCAACCCAGAGCTGCAATCAGCCCTGCACTGGCTGGATGCCAACGGCGATGCAGAGGTTGATGGTCTTCGCGATTGGTTGCTGGTCTCGCAACTTCAGCTGGGCGGTGAGCCTTGGGCTGAGGTGCTGGCCAACCAGGACGACGAGATGGCCGTGATTGAAGTGGCCCGCGCCCGTGGCCACAAGTGCGCCCGCTGCTGGCATTACGAAAGCGACATCGGACAGAACGCCGATCACCCCGAGATCTGCGGACGCTGCGTCAGCGTGCTCGAACGCCGCACTCACCAACTGGCCTGAGCCAGCAGTGCCGCGGGATCCATCGGACCCGCGAGCACCTGAGCGTCCTCTGGATTCAGGGGCCCCTGCAACAGTTCGGCCTGCTCGAGGCGCGTGCCCTCCGGCAGAACAGGGGCATCCGGATCGAAATCGGTGGGATGCGTTGTGCTGCTGCTGAAGCCCCGAAAGATCAGCAACTCAAAGGGTTGATCGGCCAGCCGCCCATGGAGCCGCACTACCCGGTCAGGGTGCAGACGACTGCGCTGTTCCAACGCTTCAATCAGCAGATGATCGGCCACGGCGTCAGAACCCACCAGCCACCCGTCCGTAGCGGGGCAGGCGCACCAGCAACCACTGCAGGAAGCCGGCCAGATAGGCCACCAGGGCCACGTAACCGATGAACGCAGCGATGCTCTCGGTCCATTGACCGCCAAACAAGAAACCGAACACAGTGGCGACGGCTTGATGGAGGCCCTGCGGAGCCTCAGTCCACTGCAGACAACGGGTGGCCGCTCCAGCAACACTGAGGTCCTGACCCAAACAGGGCAGGGCTGTCGACGCCAAAACGGTATTGACCAGCGCGAATCCGCTGAGGGCCCATCGCCACAGCCGCACGGTCAGAGGCAAAGGACGCCAGATCGGCAGATCATTGAGTTCTTCATTGATATCCACCCAGAACCAGGCGGAGACCGCCATCAGGATGGGAGCCACCAGAATCACCACGTAGCCGAGCGGTCGGGCATCGGTCAGCAGCAGGAGACCGATCGCCATCAGGCTGGACACCTTCCAGTACTGGTGCAGCAGCCGCTGCATGGAGGCTTCCCGTCGTAAGGAGGCCCAAACCAGCAGCACTGCAGGCAATCCGAGCGCAAAGGTGGCAGCCAGCCGGTAGGTCAGCCAAACCAGTGCGCGATGGGACAGGTCGTTCACTGATGGGCATCAAGTTGCGGCCATTATCGACAGACCGGTCCAGCCGTCCGATTGATAGGGTCCAGCCCATGGCGACGTTCTCACCGTTCAACTGGTTTCGGTCACCCCAAGTCGAACCGTCTTGCCGTACGGCGCTGTCCGTTAATCCGTCCCTGGAAGCCGCCGTTCGGGACGTCAGTGATCAGCTGCGACCGACCCGCCACAGCGATCTGGCCTTGGTGTTCGCATCCACCAGTTACGCGAGTGATCTGCCGCGTCTGCTGCCGCTGCTGCAGCAACGCCTGAAGGCTGACGTCTGGCTGGGTTGTGTCGGCGGTGGTGTCGTCGGGACCAGCCAGGACGGTCGCTGCCAGGAACTGGAACAGAAACCAGCCCTCAGCGTCACCGTGCTCAGCCTGCCTGGAGCAACCATCCAAGCAACGGCTCTCGACACGGCAACCCTGCCGGATCTGGATGGAGCCGCGCAGACCTGGGAAGACTGGGTCGGCATCGATGCCCAACAAAGCCGGAGCCAAATCGTGCTGCTGGATCCCAGCAGCAGTGGGATCAATGATCTGATCAGCGGGTTGGATTACGCCTATCCAGAGGCCGCCAAAATCGGTGGGATCGCAGCACCCCACAACGCACCCCATGGCTCCCTGCTCCTCAACGATCAGGTGGTGAATGGAGCAATCGTCTGCTCAATCGGAGGCGATTGGCTGCTCGACACGGTGGTCGCCCAGGGCTGCCGCCCAATCGGACCCGTGTTTTCGATCGAGCAGGTGCAGCGGAACGTGCTCTTGGAACTGAATGATGGCGAGCGCAAAGCGTCACCGGTTGCCTGCCTGCAACGGGTGCTGGCGGACCTGACGGAGGAGGAACGCGACAGGGCTCGCCATTCCTTGTTCCTCGGCATCGAGCGCCGCAACCTCCGCCTCAGCGCGGATGGGCAGCACGCCAAAGACGACGGGGCCTTTTTGGTCCGAAATCTGATCGGTGTTGACCCCAGCAACGGCGCCGTTGCTGTTGCTGAACGCGTCAGGCCAGGACAGAACATTCAGTTTCAACTCAGAGAAGCGAACGCCTCCAGAGACGAGGCACTGGAGCTCCTCAAGGCCGCCGCAGGGAGTGCCCCACAGTTCGGACTGTTGATGGCCTGTCTCGGCCGGGGTGAAAGCCTCTTTGGCGTCCCCGATGGAGATGTCTCAATCGCCCGACAGGTCATGCCCGATCTCCCCGTGGCCGGGGCCTTCTGCAATGGAGAGATCGGGCCGGTCGGTGGGGCCACTCACCTCCACGGCTACACCGCCTGCTGGGGCTTGCTGCGACCGGTTGACCCGGCCAGCGAATAATCTCCGGCCCCGCCTTTCCGCACTGACGCTTTCTTTGAGCCTTGCGCCAGCACGTCAACCCTCTCAGCCGCTTCTTCCAGCTGCCCTTGCAGCTGCCCGCACCGGACGCGCTGTTCCAACACCCTGATCAGCCGATCCATCTGGACATTGGCTGTGCCAGGGGACGCTGCATCCTCGGCCTGGCGGACGCCAGCCCATCCTGGAATCACCTCGGTGTGGAGATCCGTCGCCCCCTGGTGACCGCCGCAGACCGTGAGGCCCTCAGCCGTGAGCACGGCAATGTGCGTGTTCTGTTCTGCAACGCGAACATCAGCCTCGAAGGATGGATGGCTGCCCTCCCGCAGGACAGGCTGCAGCGGGTCTCGATCCAGTTCCCCGACCCATGGTTCAAACGGCGACACCGCAAGCGACGGGTGCTTCAGCCGGCCCTGCTCCTGGCGATCGCAGCCGCCCTGGAACCCGGCCGAGAGCTGTTTCTTCAGAGCGATGTTCTGGCCGTCATCGAGCCCATGGTGGCGCTCACGGAGCTGAGCAACTGCTTTGAGCGCCCCCTTGACGACGCACGTCCATGGCGCGACAACAATCCCCTCTCGGTCCCAACGGAACGCGAACGGTATGTGCTCGACCAGGGACTACCCGTCTATCGCGTGCTGTACCGGCGCAATCAAATGCAACTGCCGGATCTGGATGATCTGGAACACCGTTGGCAGGAGATCGATAATCCAGCTGACTCCAGTCCTCAGCCAGCCTGATCAATGCCCGCGGTGCAGCAGTCCACTCCGTCCCGATTGCTGCAGTGGCAAGGGCTGATTCAAGCCTCGGCCGAAGGACTGCAACGACTCGAATGGATCGCCGGTCTGACCCTCTGCGCTCTGCTGGGGTATCTGCCGTTGTTCAGCCGCAGCGGGCTGGCCCTGTCCATCACCTGCGTCGGCCTGCTCTGGGTGATCTGGTCGGTCTGCAGCCCACCGAACCGGCTCGGTTCGATTCAGTGGTGGTTATTGGCGTTGCTCGGCATTGCTGTGCTGGCCACTGGGGTGTCCCCGGTGCCACTGGCGGCCAGCAAGGGCTTGCTGAAACTCATCAGCTATCTCGGGGTCTACGCCTTAATCACCAAGCTGTTGCAGACCAAGCCGATCTGGTGGGACCGCATCGTGGCGAGCCTGCTCAGCGGTGCCCTGCTGAGCAGCGTGCTCGCCCTGCGTCAGCTCTATGCCTCGACGGAGGAGCTCGCACGCTGGGCTGACCCCAGCTCGATCAGCGCAGGTGCAATCCGGATCTACGGCCCCTTGGGCAACCCCAACCTGCTCGCTGGATATCTCTTGCCCATCGTGCCCCTCGCGGCGATCGCACTGCTGCGCTGGAGCGGCTGGGGCCATCGTCTGTTCGCCGCCATCACGCTGCTGCTGAGCAGCAGCGCTGTGGTGTTCACCTACAGCCGTGGTGGCTGGCTGGGCCTGCTGGCGGCCCTCGGCTGTCTGGTGCTGCTGCTGATCCTGAATACCACTCGCCAGTGGCCCCCGCTGTGGCGACGGGTCCTGCCCGTGTTGTTGCTGGTGGGTGGCGGCTGCCTGCTGGCCATCGCCGCCACACAGATCGAACCGATTCGTGTCCGCGTCGTCAGCCTGCTCGCCGGCCGTGGAGACAGCTCCAACAATTTCCGCATCAACGTCTGGCTCACAGCCATCGACATGATTCAGGCGCGACCATGGCTTGGGATCGGCCCTGGCAATGCAGCCTTCAACAGCATCTATCCGCTGTACCAACTCCCCAAGTTCAACGCCTTGAGCGCCTATTCGGTTCCATTGGAACTGCTCGTTGAGCTCGGTCTTCCCGGTCTGCTGGCAAGCCTTGGTCTCCTCAGCAGCGCGATCTCAGCGGCACTGCAATCGCTGAACCAGGACCGACGCGTCGCCGGCGTGGCCATCGCCAGCCTCGCCGCCATCACCGGAATGCTGACCCAAGGGGTCACCGACACCATCTTTTACCGCCCGGAAGTGCAACTGACGTTCTGGTTCTGCCTGGCAACGCTCACCGCACGGCCAGAACGGCAGCCGGCACCGTGATGCTGCTCGCAGGATTTGATGCCGGGCAGACCCAAACGCGCTGTCGGATCAGCCGCTGGGATCACGGTGACTGGGATCACGGTGGCTGGACCACCGTGGGAGAGGGCCGCGGACCAGGGGTCTCCCATCTGGATGCAGCGGGCGGCGAAGAGCGTTTTCTGGAGGCCATCCGAGTCAGTGCCAGCACAGCGGGCCATGACCCAAGGGAGCGGCCACTGAGCGCAGCGGTGATCGGGGCCAGCGGAATCGAACACGGCAGTGCCCTGGAACCAAGGGCCGCCGCTTTGATGTCGCAGGTCTTGAACGTGCCGCTGCAGAACGTGGCCGCAACGGGTGATGAGCGCACCGCCCTATGGGGTGCCTTTCCTGATCGAGCCGGCATCGTGCTGATCAGCGGCACCGGCATGATCTGCCTGGGCCGGAACGATCGAGGAGAGGAACACCGCTGCGGTGGCTGGGGCTGGCGTCTCGATGGGGCTGGTGCCGCCTTTGATCTGGGGCATCAGGGTCTGCAGCTCACCCTGCGGATGGCCGACGGCCGATGTCCGGATCATGATCTCCGTCGACAACTCTGGGGGGCTCTGGGCTGCACCACCAGTGCTGAGATCAAGGCGCTGGTCATCCAACCGAACTTCGAACCAGCGGACTTCGCACAACTGGCCCCACACGTGGTCGCCTGTGCCGAGGCGGGTCATCCGGACGCTCGGGCGATTGTGACGCGCTCAGCCCAGGCTCTGGCAGCCTCCGTCCATACGGTGGGTCAAACCCTCCACCTGAGCACCCCTGCGGTGGTGGGCCTTGGTGGAGCACTGGAGCACCTGGTGAGCTTCCGGCAGGCGGTTCACGCTGCCCTACATCCCCTGTTGCCCGGGGCCGAGTGGACGCACTCCGCAGGCGACGCCTGCAGCGGTGCCCTCACCATGGCCAGAGAGCTCAGGCTGCGTTGAGGTGCGTGTCGGCAAGTTCTGCCAGACGACGGGTCCAGGACTCCACAGCCTCGGGATCATCCGCTTCCACCATCACGCGCAACAACGGCTCAGTGCCGCTGGGCCTGACCAGCACCCGTCCCCGATCACCCATCGCCTGCTCCGCCGCACGAACGGCCTCCGCCAACGGGGCACACGTGGACCAGGCCTTACGGCGGGCCAGATCAGGGACGGTGACATTCACCAGCTTCTGAGGGAAAGCCTGAAAACTGCGGTCGAGCCAATCACTCAAGCTGATGGTCTGCTCGTGGCAGAGCGTGGCCACCTGCAGGGCCGTGAGCACACCATCACCGCACAGCCCATGGGAGGCGGCGAGGATGTGACCGGATTGTTCACCGCCGAGCGCGGCGCCGGATTTCACCATGGCGGCATGAACGTGCTGGTCGCCCACCGGAGTGCGATCGAGCACGCCACCCCGCTCCTGCCAGGCCCGCTCAAAACCGAGGTTGGACATCACAGTGGCCACGAGGCGCTGGTCCGGCAAAGCGTGCTGCTGCTGCAGCACGGAGCCCCATAGGAAAAGGGTGTGATCACCATCGAGAATCCGGCCGCGGCCATCGATGGCCAGCATCCGATCCGCATCACCATCAAAGGCAAATCCCATGGCCGCACCACGGTCAACCACGGCCTGACGAAGGGGCTCGAGCTGGGTTGAACCGCAGGCGACATTGATCCGGGAGCCATCCGGTTCACCATGGAGAACCGTGAGATCCGCGCCCAAGGCCCGGAAGGCGTCCGCACCACAGGCCGTCGCCGATCCCCAGCAGAGATCCAGAACGATCGGCACACCATCCAGACGGCGTGGTCCCACAGAGTCAACTAGGGAGTCTCGGTAGCCGCCGAGCAAATCATTCCGTTGATACGCGGCCCCAAATTGAGCCGCAGCGGGCCCCTCACCCGACTCCCCACGCAACCCGGCTTCGATCCGTGCCTGTCGTTCCGCAGACAACTTGGCCCCATCGGAACCAAACACCTTGATGCCGTTGTCCTCAGGGGGGTTATGGCTGGCGGAGACCATCAATCCACCGGCCGCAGAGAACTGGCGGATCAGAAGCGGTACCGCCGGAGTCGGACAGAGCCCGAGGGTCCAGACTTCGCGGCCAGCGGCTGTCAGACCCGCTGTCAGAGCCGCAGCCATCATCGAACCACTGAGACGGGAGTCCATCCCGATCAGGATCGGGCCGTCATCCGGCAGCTCACGGCCGCACCAATAGCCCACTTGAAGGCAGAGAGCCGGGGTTAGCACCTGCCCGACATGGCCTCGGATGCCATCCGTACCAAACCCAGGCGTGCTGGATCCCAGGGACTGGCCAACGAAACGATGGACGGCGCCTTGAACCATGGGTCTCAATCGTGGACTGCAGGTTACGGGCGCTCTGACCGGGGACGACACAGGCGGGGACAGGTGACCTGCCGTACTCCGGGGAGAAGAGCGATCAGCGTGGACAGCGGCAACAGAATGCAGTCATCTCAGCTCCACCGTGAAGGTTCAGCGTGCAAGCAACGTCGGGGCGTGGGGCACTGCTACTCCTCGGAACAACCGTGACCAGCCTGCTGATGATCGGCATGGCACGGCACCTGCTCGCGCAGCGGCAGCGCCCACTCACCCCTGAGACACCCGCGATCGAGCTCTGGCGCAGCTACCGCTGGTCGATCCATCCGGATCGCCGCCGGGAAGCAGCACTGTTAATGGCCGGCCAAGCGGCGGATGATCCCCATCGCCGCCAGCGTCTGCTGGAGGGCCAAGGCTGGGGCGACGATCCTCTGGCCGCTGTGTCGCTGGAGCTGGCCGCCCAGTCCTCGCAGCGCCTCGGTCGACACGCCCAGGCCGATCAAACCTGGGACGCCGTGCTCCAGCGCTTCCCCCGATCACCCTCGGCGGCGGAAGCCTTGCGACAGCAGGCCGCAGATGATCCAGCCATCGGGCTGAAGCTGCTGGCGCAGGACCCTGCACATCCAGCCGCATTAGCCGTGGCCGCAGATCTTGATCCTGCAATCGGCCCCCATCAGGGCGCGCTGCATCTGGCGCGCTGGGGGCCGAGCTGGCCCAACGCCAGCACGCGCATCCGTGCAGCCTGTGCTGACAACACCCCCACCAGCCCAAGCCCACCTGAGCGTCAGCAACTCGCCAAAGCACTGGCCCATTTGGGTGCTGGGGAGACGGCCCTACGGTGTCTCAACGGGGACACAGCCCGAGGAGAGACGGCTCTTGCGATCGGCCGATCCTTGCTCTACGGCACAAAGCGCCAACAACGACAGGGGGAAAGGCTGCTGATCGGCCTCGCCCAGGCCGAACCCTCCAGTGATGCAGCCATGGAAGCGGCTCGCTTATTGAGTGATCCACTGCTGCCCGATCCGGCTCTCCTGAACGCACTGCCACCCGTCCTCTCCGAACGCTCAGCCGCCGTGGCCGCCGGTCGGGTTCGTCTCGCCGATGGAAAGGATGCCGAAACCGTTCTGAACCGCTGGCCCGATGACCCGGCCAGCTGGCAATTGCAGTGGGACCTGGCTCGGGAGGCCTTGCTGGAGCAACGTTGGAGCCTGGCCCAGGACTTACTGGAACAACTTCCCGCACCTGCGCTACCTGGCCCCTTGGAAGGGCGGCGACGGTTTTGGCTGGGGTTCAGCCATCAACGCCAGGGCAATCAATTGCTGGCCGAGCGGAACTGGAGCTGGTTGATCCAGCATCAACCACCTGGGTACTACCGCTGGCGAGCACAGGTGCGGTTGCAGCGGGACGACGCAACGGGAAACGCCGGGACGGATCCCTCTGACTGGCAGCCCCTGGACGACAGTGACAACTTGGTCAACCGGTTATGGCGTCTTGGGCTCATTCCAGAAGCTTGGAGCACATGGCGCAGTCGTCATCGCAAAGCCAACCAAGACCTCAGCCCTCAACAGCGACTGGTGGAAGGGCGTTTACGCATCGCCCAGGGCGACCGTTGGACAGGACTCGATCAACTCTGGCGACTGAGCCTCCGCTGGCGGACGCCAACCTGCCGCGAACGCGCCCAACTGCACCAAAGCCAGTTCCCCAGACCCTTTACCGCAACGTTTGAACAGGCCGCGGCACAGGAACAGGTGTCCCAAAACCTCCTGCTCGCCATCGCCAAACAGGAGTCTCGCTTTGCAGCGGGCGTGGCCTCGATCGCGGGTGCCCAGGGATTGATGCAACTCATGCCGGCCACAGCGGAGGAACTCGCCGGACACCCCTTAAGCCTCGATCAACTGCGGGACATCGAGTTGAACACTCAATTGGCGGCCCGGTATCTCCACCAATTGCTCGAGCTTTGGCAGCAGAATCCCGTGCTGGCCATCGCCAGTTACAACGCCGGCCCAGGCAATGCATCCCGTTGGGCCAGCGAAGAGAGCACCCAGGATCCGGAGCTCTGGATCGAACGGATTCCATTTCCTGAAACCCGCTATTACGTCAAAAAGGTGCTGGCGAACTGGAACGGCTACCGCACACCGCACGGATCAGCCCATTGCGAACAGAAGGGGGCTGGGCAGACGGTGCCCGATCCACAACCCAAGCAGCAACCAGCTCCCTAGACCCACGATGGTGACCAGCGGCGGTGGGACGACACCGATCCGGGCCAGGTCCAACCGTGCCAACAGCAGGGCACTGGACAGAATCAGAACATTCACCAGCAGATTCGTCCGCATCAAGATCAATCCGCAGGTCACCACCACCAGCAGGCTGACCACCAAGGTGACCACACGGCTCGAGGCCATCAGCAACGACACCTGACGCATCAACAGGTCAGGCATGGTGCAAATCACGACCACCAGCCCCACCTGAACCAACTCCAGAGTCCAGAAGAGCAAAGGACCCAGGCCCTGCGTCATCCCGATCTGGGCCTGTTGCAGGCTCCAGTGATTGCCGAGGACCAGGGCAACGCCAAAGAGCACCAGCAGCAGCGGTGCTCGAAATGGCAAGGTCAGCACACGGATCAGAGCCATCAAAAAACGCTAGCCACAACGACGGAACAGCCCTGGCAAAGTGCAGACACCCGGTCGAGATCGATGTCGGAACAACCCGCTCCACCGCTGCTGGGGACAACGCAACGTGTGCTGCTGCTTTTGATGGCAGTGGCCTTGGCGACGGCACTCCTGGTTTTGCGCGGCGGCGTCAACAGTGGATCCCCGATGGAGCAGCTGGCCCGACGCTCTCTGGAGCCCGACCAGGCCCTCAGCAATGGACGCCCGACGATCATTGAGTTCTACGCCGATTGGTGTCAGGCCTGTCGCGAAATGGCGCCCGCCATGCTCGCTCTTGAACAATCCAGCAAAAACAAACTCGACATCGTCCTGGTCAATGTCGACAATCCCCGCTGGGCTGATCTGGTGGATGACTACGACGTCAATGGCATTCCACAGCTGAATTTCTTCGCCGCCGACGGGCAACCCCGAGGCCGTTCGATCGGCGTGAGACGACCGGAGGAACTGACGATCCTGGGGGATGCTCTGATCACGGGACAAGCGTTGCCGCAACTGGCCGGCGTGGGCAACATCAGCGCTGTGAACGAGAGCAACACCACCCGCGACGTCATGGCCGGCCCACGCAGTCACGGATAAGCGCCATGATCGGCGTGTTGCGCTGACCACCTGACATGGATCGCTTCCGAGTCGATCTGATTGCCGCCACGCCCGATCCGCAGCGATGCGTCTATGCGGCGATGCATCAGGACTACAGCGAAGGATTCGTCGCTGGGGATCGCGAAAACTGGCCGGATGAAACACGGGCGGGTGAGATCTGCGTCAAACGGCTGCTGTCAGGGGAACGTGGTCATTACGGGCCCATGGAACATGCCCAGATCGTGCTCAACGTGGGCTGGTTTCCGCATTCGGTGATGCAACAAGCCCGCACCCATCGCGTGGGCGTCAGTTTTGATGTGCAGTCGATGCGTTACACCGGTGATCGCATCTGTCGAGCCGCGAATGGCGAGCTGGACCTCGAGGAGGTTTTTTATCTGCGGCCGGTCGGCGACTACAGCGATCGCCAGGGCAAGAAGTACGCCTACACCGATGAGTTGCGCAGCCGTGATCTTGAGCTCTGCAAGAGCGCCGCAGAACGCTATCGAGACCTACTCAACGCTGGTTTTGCAGAAGAACATGCCCGGGGAATTCTCCCCTTTGACTACCGACAACACTTCGTCGTCAGCTTCAGTCTGCGGGCATTTCTGCACTTCATGGATCTTCGGGCCAAGCTCGACGCTCAGCTGGAGATCCGCCAACTCTGCGATCTGATGTGGCCGCATCTTCAGGCATGGACCCCAGAATTCGCTGCCTGGTACGAGAAGAGCCGTCTGCACAAAGCTCGGCTGGCCCCCTGAGTGGACCGGATCAACCCGTGATCACACCTTGGCCAGGGTCACCCGTTCCGGCTGATGTTGGTATTTACCCTGCCGATCGCTGTAGGTGGTATCGCAGGGATCACCTTCAAAGAAGAGCAACTGACAGATCCCTTCGTCGGCATAGATGCGGCAATCAGCCCCGGAGCTGTTGCTGAATTCAAGGGTGAGATGCCCTTCCCACCCGGCTTCGGCCGGCGTGGTGTTCACAATGATGCCGAGACGTGCGTAGGTGCTTTTCCCCAGGCAAATCACAGTGATATTGGGGGGGACATTGAGCTTTTCGAGCGCTACACCAAGGCCGTAGGAGTGGGCCGGAAGAATGAAATAGCGACCGTCCTCGTCCTCATGAAGTGGGGTCGGCTCCAGATTCGCGGGATTGAACCGCTTGGGGTTCATCACCGTGCCCGGCACATGCCGGAAAATTAGGAATTCCTGTGGAGACAACCTCAAGTCGTAGCCATAGGACGAACAACCGAAACTGAGCACAGGTCGCTGCTTCTGCTCCGGCTCGAGGTGCCGAACAAGCCCTTTCTGAAAGGGAGCGAGCATCCCGGCAGCAGCTTGTTCACTGATCCAGCGGTCGTTTTTGAGCATCAGAAGCCTCGGCGCAACTCGGTGACCTGATCGGCCATCTCCATCACGCTCGATGGAATGGACGGTCCTGTGATGATCACATCCATTGAGCCTGGTCGGTGCTGGAGCGCCTCAATCAGGTCCTGTTCCGGCAGATAGCCCAATCCGACGGCGAGACCCACTTCATCAAGCACCAGCTGGTCCAAATCGCCCTCAAGCAGATGCTGCTGGCACAGCTGCCAAATCTCTTCGATCGCTTCCGCTGCTCCAGGGTGATCACCCTGCTCGACGCACGCAGGAACATCCGGACGCAGCCAGGTCAGACCGCCGCAGATCTGCACACGTCCGGCAGCCCCCTGATCAACGCCACCCTTCAGGAACTGAACAATTAAGACCCGGCTCCCGAGACCAGCCGAACGCACGGCTTGGCTGAGAACGCTGGAAAAACTTCCGCGATAGCTCGCCGTATGCACCTGAAGCTGACCCTCCGCAGCCACCAGATGAAGCGGAACCCGCGGCGGGGGCGGCGCGACAGCACGCGGCAACAAACCAGCCCGCTCCAGAGCGCGATGGTCTTTGGAACGGGGGTCCAGAGAGCGATGGGCGGGAGTCAGGCTTGCGGTCATCAGCGTCGATCGGCTCGGGGCGCTCCCGGCAGACCTTGAATCTAGCGGTGATCCCCATCTCTACAACGACTCAGCCACTATCCATGGTGTGAAGGGCTACCTGCCAGGCTCATGACAGTGATCATCGGCAGCCGCCATGACGGAAGCAGACGCACCACGTCGGGATGGACGCAACGACAGGGCGCTGCGTCCGTTTGCGGTGGAGTGGAATCCGATGGGGTTCGCCCTCAGTTCCCTCGTGGTGCGCACCGGCCGAACGGCCGTTCTCTGCAGCGTCTGCCTCGAAGAGGGTGTGCCTCGCTGGCGCAAGGGTGAAGGCAAGGGATGGCTCAGCGCCGAATACCGGTTGCTACCGGGGTCGACCCCACAACGGCAACGTCGTGAACTGATGAAACTCTCCGGACGCACGCAGGAGATCCAGCGTCTGATCGGCCGCAGTCTTCGCGCCGTGTTGGACATGGACGCCCTCGGAGAACGCACCCTGCTGATCGACTGCGATGTCATCCAAGCCGATGCCGGAACCAGAACCGCCGCCATCACAGGATCCTGGCTGGCACTCCGCAGGGCCTGCGACAGCTTGTTGACGGATGGCGTGCTGACACGCCAACCCGTTCTTGATCAGGTCGCTGCCGTGTCCGTCGGCCTCTTGAGTGGGAGAGCTCTGCTCGACCTGGACTACAGCGAAGACAGCGGCGCCGATGTTGACCTCAATGTCGTGCAGTCCGGAGATGGGCGCTTGCTGGAACTGCAGGGAACCGCCGAAGGTTCCCCCTTCAGCCGCGCACAACTCAATGCCCTTCTGGACCTTGCCGAACCAGGGCTGGAACAGTTGCTCTCCGCACAACGAACGGCCCTGGCCAGCTGATGACCGCCGAAGGTAACCACCGCTACATGGCAGTTCATGGCTGATCCGTAATTTCTCGATATGCAAAGTCGACCGATGCTCAGCACCAGCGGATTCAGTCGCTACTCGCAGCAGTCCGGTCCGGGCAGCCCCCCAGCCCAGGCGGAGAACAGCCACCGGAGCCTGATGGATGTCATCCGTGAGCTGGATGGCGCCAGCACGGAATTGGTGGAGCGCAACAAAACGATCTTTTTCCCTGGCGACCCCGCCGAACGCGTCTACCTGATCCGTCGCGGTGCGGTACGCCTCTCGCGGGTGTACGAATCAGGGGAAGAAATCACCGTGGCCTTGCTCCGCGAAAACAGCCTGTTTGGGGTGCTGTCGCTGTTAACCGGCCACCGTTCTGATCGCTTCTATCACGCCATTGCCTTCACCCGGGTGGAGATGATTACGGCTCCAGCGGCATCGGTCCGCGCCGCCATCGAAGCCGATACCAGCGTGGGCTTGCGCCTGCTTCAGGGCCTGTCCAGTCGGATTCTGCAGACGGAAACCATGATCGAGACCCTGACCCACAGGGATATGTCATCCCGTCTGGTCAGTTTTCTGCTGGTGCTCTGTAGGGATTTCGGTGTTCCAGACACCCAGGGAATCACCATCGACCTGCGCTTATCCCACCAATCGATCGCCGAAGCGATTGGCTCCACACGCGTCACGATCACACGTCTACTGGGAGACTTGCGCCAATCCGGGTTGGTGCAGATTGACCGCAAGAAGATCACCGTCCTCGACCCCATTGCCTTGGCGAAACGGTTCAGCTGAACAAATCCAGCCCTTTCGGTTCCGCCACAGGCCATGAGTGGCTGGTTTCTGATTGTGGCCCTGCTGGTGCTTGGCGGGGTGCTCTCGACCCTGGGTGATCGGTTGGGAAGTCGCGTTGGGAAGGCTCGCCTGAGCCTGTTCAACATGCGACCACGCAGGACCGCTGTGGTGATCACAGTCCTGACGGGCAGCTTGATCAGTGCCCTGTCTCTGGGTCTCCTGCTCCTGGTGAGCCAGCAGCTGAGGGTGGGCCTGTTTGAGCTGGACGCACTGCAGCAGAAGCTGCGCGATGGACGTCGTGACCTCGAGACCGCGAACCGTGAACGCAAGGAAGCGCGCGAAGAGACCCTGCGCATCGACGCCGAACTACGACAAGCACAGAAACGATCCATCACCCTGCGCGCGGAGCTTGAACCGCTTCAGAACGAACGCCGACGGCTGGAAGACGAACGCGATCGCCTGAGCCAGGAGATCACCTCGCGGGATGCCGACATCCAACGCACGGAAGCTGAGCTTCGCCAAGTCCGCAGCCGGATCCAAAGCGGCGAAACCGAACTGAAAGAACTGGAACGGAACCTGGTCGCGCTGCGACGCGGTGCTGTCGTTCTTCGGAGTGGCCAGACCCTCGCCACCGTGACGGTGCGCCTGGACAGTCCGGACCAGGCGAAGGATGTCATCGACCAACTGCTCCAGCAGGCCAATCTTGTGGCCTACAGCCGGGTGCTGCCGGGAGAACAGCCCGAACAACAGATTCTGCTGGTGCCCCGTAGTGATGTCGAACGCCTGCAGACCGTCATCCGGAGGCCAGGCACCTGGGTCATCACCCTGCGATCCGCCACCAACGTGCTCCGCGGAGAAGCGAACGTGTATGCGATTCCAGATGTTCGGCCCAATCGCACGATCACCCAAGCCGGGGATGTCCTGGCCAGCACGATCTTGAACGCCAATGAACGCACCCCCGATCAGGTCCGCACCCGGATCAATCTGCTGCTGGCCTCAGCTTTTGCTGAAGTCCAGCGGCGGGGGAGCCTCACTGAAGGGCTTCAATTTGATGGCGCGGCGCTGTCGGATCTCGGCCAGACCCTGGTGAATCGGCCCGTGGAGACGATCCGTCTGCGTGTCAAAGCCGGGCGAACCAGCGACACAGCTGATCCTGTCCTCGTTCGTGTGGAAACCCAGCCATGAACTGCTGGGCTGGACTGGATCCGGGTCGCTGCAAATGCGGGCTTGTTCTTGTGGACATCGAGCAGCATTGCGTTCGTGACGGCATGGTTGTTCCCCCGGACACCGTGGAGAACATCCTCAGGAACTGGGTCAAAACAGCGGATCTCAAAGGAATCGTGCTCGGTGACGGCACCACAAGCCGCCGCTGGCTGAAGGCGCTCCCCGAGATTGCACCTCTCCACCCGATCGACGAACGCGGCAGCACCCTGCAAGCCCGACAGCGTTACTGGGAGCTTTGGCCCCCACGCAGCTGGAGGCGCCTCATCCCCCTGGGTCTTCAAACCCCTCCGGGCGAACTTGATGCCATTGCAGCCCTCGTGCTGGTTGAGAAGCATCTCGGGATGCGATTTACCTGGAATGAGACCCCCCGTTGATCAAAAGCGGGCGCGCACCGTAAAGACGTAGTCACCGCCAGGCTCCAAGCGATAGTCGCTGCGCACCAGGAATCGAAGCAGCGCGTCTTCAATGAGCGCACGACCCAGGGAAGGCTCAACGGTGAGCTCACCGCGGTCAAAGGCCCAGCTGAACTCCCACTGAAATCCACCAGCTGCCACCTCGCCCTCCAGACACTTGCTGCGAAAGCATTGCCTGAGCACCCGCAGATGGGCCGTTGTGGACGGCAAGGATCCCATCAATCACTGCTGTAGCGGAAGGCATTGAGTCGATTGCCAGCGCGCTCAAGACCCAAACGTTGAATCCGCCCCAACCCATCGAGCACTTCCTCCAACACAGCATCCAGACACGGCTGCTCTGCCTTGCTGAACGGACCCAGCACATGCGAGACCGTTCGAGCTCGCCGTTCAGCGGGATTCTCCGCAGGAGCACCAATGCCGATCCGCAGTCGTGGAAACTCCTGGGTTCCGAGATGCTGAATCGCACTTCGCAATCCGTTGTGTCCCCCTGCGCTTCCCTGGGCCCTCAAGCGGAGACGACCGAGCGGCAGATCCATGTCATCCACCAGCACCAAAAGCTGCTCCGGAGTGAAGCCGAACCAATCCAGGGCCGAGCGAATGGAACGACCGCTGTCGTTCATGTAGGTCTGCGGCATCAGCAAGCGAAGGCGTGAGGCACCGACTCCGACTTCAGCCGCGAGACCGTGGAGCTTGGATTGCTGACGAAACGAAAAACCTTCACGACGGGCCAGGCGTTCAAGAGCCATGAACCCGACGTTGTGCCGTGTTCCATCGTATTTGGCACCGGGATTTCCCAGCCCGACCACCAAACGCAACGTGTCGCTCATGGACGGATCAACCCTGGGCTGGCGGCAAAGGATCCTTGTCAGAAGCCTCTGACTCCAACTGTTCTGGTTCAGCCATGGCTTTATTGATCTCGCGTTCGAATTCCTTCGACGCAGACTGAAAACCCTTGAGAGTCTTGCCCAAGGTTCGGCCCAGCTCGGGCAAACGCTTGGGACCAAACACAAGAAGCGCAACGGCGCCGATCACCGCCATTTCCGGGAGGCCGACGCCGAAGATATTCATCGAGACGCGATCAACCGAGGCCGTTCCAGTTGACGTTGATGCCTTCAAGGATCAACGACTTGTTGTACAGCTGGAGGATGACCAGGAGGAAAACAAGAAAGAGAGCCATGAAGATGCCCATCACGGGCGTTGTTCCCCAGCCGGGAACGACCTTGCCGTACTCGGAGTTAAGCGGGCGGAGGAGGTCTCCCAGACGGGTGCGTTGAGCCATGGCGACGCTTGGGTCTCGGGTGGTTTGAAGTGCAGATACTGTAGGGCGAGACTCCGGTGAGGGGTCGTTCTTGTCGAGAGATGTGATGGAAACCAGCTCCCCCGCTCTATCCGTGGCCATCGGGGTCCTGACCGTGCTGATGGGCCTCACAGGCTTTGGCGTGTATCAAGCCTTCGGTCCGCCCTCGAAAGCACTCGACGATCCTTTCGATGATCACGAGGACTGAATCAGCCGCAGCTCAGCAAGCTCTCCAGGAGCCAGGCTGACCGTGGCAACAGGGGACGACTCGGACGGGTGCAGCACACTCCAGCCGTTTCCAGGGGTCCAGAGGCACCGCGCTGCGCCGGGGTTCAGCAAACGAACCGCAATGCCGTCCTTATCCGGCCGGACATGGATCGGAATCAGCACCCGCGGAAGTGGTGGCAAGAGCTGCTGACCATCCGAACTCAGCTCGAGAGCATGGAGACGCCCCGGCTCGCGGAAAGCGATTGCCGCTTGGGGAACACCAGCCGAGTTCCAATCGCCCTGAACCGGCATCAGCCCCATTCTCTGACGGATCCAACCTTGATCCGCGCCAGGGTCAGGCCATGTCGGACCGCGCATCAACGACACTCCGAGATGGCCTTCTCCACCGTCAACGCCCTGCGGACCATCCAGCAAGATCGCCACTCCTCCCCCGGGCGCAGCGACCTGAGACGACAGCCATGAGGTCACCGGCACTTCCCAACGGGCCTGCTCACCAGGGTTGATACAACGGGCAGGCCGCTCAATCACCCCACCACTGGTGTCCGCCGCCAGACGGCAAGCAGGCTCCGCCAGAGGGACCTCGAGGCGAAGCAACTCATGCCGTTGGCGCCAGTGCATGCTCACGCTGAGCTCGACCCAACGGCAATCGGCCCCCAGGCGCAGATCGAGCCGTCCTGAACTCTCCCCAGCCTGGAAGCGCCAGCAAACATGGGTCAGCAGAGGGCCTTGGTCCAAGAGCTCCGGCGCCCCAAGCCATTCCAGATGCAGGCGATGCTCGCGGTAATCCGCAGCCAGGTCCCAGGCATCCCAGAACTCACCTCGGTCGCGGTAGCGCTGAAGCCGAAGGGGTGCCGCAAGCTGTGGCCGCCCCGTTGCATCCCAAAGCTGCTCGAGGCCATCAGCACCCAACTCAACTGAAAGGTGTCCATTGCTGATCTTCCAGCGCCCCGAGGCCAAGGCATCGAGGCGCACCGGGTGACGCAGGACAGCGGACTCTGAAGTCAGACCCGAGCGGCATCGAGCGGCGGCACGCACGGCCACCGCAACGGCTCCACGCTGCAACGGCAGCTGGACGAGGGTCCCACCGGAGTGAAGATCCTGGGTCGGGAGCTTGAACCCTGACACCAGCCATTCCCCTCGGGGCAATCGCACGCACGTCGACCAGCGGGCCAGGGGCTGCAAACCCAGCCAGACCCAGTCTTGCCCCCGCTGCTGCGACGACGACCGTCCGGCCAGAAGACGCTTGAGCTGCCGATCACGCCAATCACGGGCACGACGCCTGGCCATCCGCCAGATCGGCTCAGCCTGATCGAACACCTCGGGAATCGATGTGCCAGGAAGGATGTCGTGGAATTGCTGAAACAGCAGGGGCCGCCAATCCGCCAACGCGTCATCCACCTCCCCGAGCAAGGCCGACACCAGATCAGCCTCACGCAAGAGGCGCTCCAATGTGCGGTTATGGCGCTTCTGATCCGGCCGACTGGTGGCACAACCGCGGTGCAGGTCGAGGTAGAGCTCGTCCTGCCAGATCGGCAGACCGGAGGCCAAAACCTCTAATTCCGCCAGGAAATCGCGGATGGGGCCCGACTGACGCGGCAGGGCCTGAGGATGAGCATCCCAGCTGCGCATCTGCCCCAGCATTTCCGCCGTGGGACCGCCCCCATGGTCACCCACACCAGGGATCCACAGCGCCGTCTCCACCCCCGTGGCCTGCGACCAGGAGCGCTGTTCCTGAAGCATCTCGAGGGGATCACACCCCCTGCCGATCGGCGGGAGCATCAACGCGAGCAGTTCAGTCCCACCGCGGCTTCGCCAACGGAACAGGCGGTGGGGAAAGGGTGTGGTGGCATTCCAGGCCAACTTGTGGGTACAGAACCAGCGCACACCGGTTTGCTGAGCGACCGCCGGAAGGCCAGCCGCGAACCCAAAGCTGTCGGGGAGCCAGCAGAGCTCATGGGACCACTCAGGGAACATCGCCCGGCTCGCCTGCTGGCCAAGGGCAAATTGCTGCCACAGCGACGCCGTGCTGACGAGCACGCAATCGGTCTCGACCCACGGACCATTAATGGGTTCCCAGCGCCCGGCCCGGCTCGCCGCCTGGATCTCCGCGAACAGACTGGGCCGATGGCGCTGCACCCAGGCATAAAGGGCCGGCGTGGAATGCGCGAAATGCAACTCCGGATGCCGTGCCATCAGGTCCAACGCTGAGCGGAACGTTCGCTCAGCGGCCTGCCAGGTGTCGGCGACGGGCCAAAGCCAGGCCAGATCGAGATGGGCATGCCCAATCCAATGGATTCGCCCCGGCACCGCGCCGCTGGATCTCAGCAGAGCGTCGACCGCCGCTGTCGCATCCGGCATCAGCGGGTCCAACCGAGACCACTTGGTCGGCAAGTCCCCACCGGACTCGAGGTGCAGCATCAGCGCCTCAGGCAGCTGGGAGCGATCCGGATCGGAGTCGTGCTGCGTTGGCTCGAGCTGCAACTCACTCGTTATCAGCGCACCGTCGTCATGAAGGGGGCTGCAGAGCTCAAGCTGCAGATGCAACGTCGGTCGCCCTGGCGTCGACGGCGGAAGCGGCCAGCGACAGGAGGTGTCGAAGAGATCTCCTTCGTGCACCAGAACACCATCGACCCAGAGACGCATCGCCTCCGCCCACCAACTCATGCAGAGCCGTGCCGTGCTGTGCCGGAGACCGCTCCATTCCTCTGGCCACGCGAGCCAGTGCTCCAGACGCAACCATTGCCGACCCCTCGGCCAGATCAGTAATCCGCGCTCAGCCCAGTCAGGACGGTGCTTCGCACCCCAGGGCTCCTCGAGGAAAGGACCGGGATCGAGTCCCCCTGAACGCCTCCATGCCGCCCGCAAATCGCGTCGACTGCGACTGCGAAACGTTTCAATCCACGCCGATCGCCCCGCCTCAAGGGGGGCCTTGCCTGTGGTTTCCCTGTCATGCCCCATAGGATGATCGCTGTCACAGACGCCGGTCGGTCTCCATGCTCGCCCTCAAGATCTCCGTTTATTCGGTCGTCTTCTTCTTCCTCGGCATCTTCGTGTTCGGCTTCCTGGCGAGCGACCCAAGCCGGACTCCCAGCCGGAAGGACCTGGAAGACTGAAATTTTCGTTCTGATCGGTCCGCGCCAGACACTGGTCTGCAGCCCGTCTGATCCGAAGCTGAGAAGTGTCAGGATCGCTCTCCCTGGCAGGACATTCCCGTGGCATCCCGGCTCTCTCACTGTCTGGCCGGGATGCTGGGTTCAGGCCTTGTCGTTGCTGTCCAGGGCAATGCCGTTGCTGCGGAGCAATCGGGAAACATCGCGTTTCCTCAGCAGCTGCAACTGACGGCTGATCGCCAATACCAAGACAGCCGAAATCAGGTCACCGTTGCCGAAGGCAATGTGCGGGCCCAACTCGGTTCCGCCGTGCTCCTGGCCGATCGAATCGAGTTCGACAGCGCATTTCGCACCTTTCACGCGACAGGTGGTGTCCGCCTGCAACGGTCGGGGCAATCCTTCCAAGCCTCGCGACTTCGTTACAACCTCGCACTCGATGAAGGGGTGCTGGAGGACGTCTACGGCGTGATCGACCTCGAAGGCATGGATGCCGAAGCCGTCGAGGAAACAGCGTCAGATGACCCTGCACCGGCAGCGATCCAACCAATGGCCTGCCCGCCATTGCTATCACCCCCTCCCGATTGGCAGCCCCATCCCTGGGCTGTGACCGCCTGGGGCGGCCAAATGATCGATGCAGCCTTTGGCGACACCTTCCTGTTCAACGGTCGGATGCGACCGGAAGCCGTCATGGGCGTCAGCCTGCAAAAACGGATCTTCCGTGCCGGCCCCCTGGCGATCGAAATGGAGGCCGATCTGTTCAGTCACATCGCCAAACAACAAGCGGGAGGCGAACACAATCAATCCCGGCCTTACGCCCAATTGCCGGCCCAGACATTCGGAGAGGGCATTCTTGGACTTGGAGCACGGGTTTGGCTTCAACCCTGGCTGAATGTGAGTTTTGTCGAAGGCATTAGTTACAACAGCAGTGTCAGCCTGTATGAGAAAACTTTCAGAGAAAATTATTCACAACTCCTCAATTATCTCGGCTTCGAAGTGGAAGCCGCCGTCTCACCTGACCTATCCCTTGTCGGCCGGATTCATCACCGATCCGGAGCCTTCGGCACATTCAATGGCGTCACGGAAGGCAGCAATGCTTACTTACTTGGGCTCCGCTATCGCTGGGGCCAAGACAGTGCTGAACCCACACCAGCCCTGATGCCCCCTCCCGAGGGTTGTGAGATCCCCCCCGGTGCCACCAGCATTCGCCCCTCATCGCTGGCTGAACGGCTGGAGTCCATCACCCTCGGCGATGGCGGCACCAGCCCTGTCCATGTCCATCCACCACAACCGGAATCAAAGCCCGAATCCGCACGACCTCCAGCGGAGCAGAAAGCGGAACGCGAGCGTCAAGTCGCAGCCATCGATCAACGCGTTGACGATGTCTCTTATCAAGGCGCATTCAGCATCGAACGTCGCAGTGGCATCCCGGTCCAACGGCTCAATTCCGATGTGCGTGATGAAAATCGCTTCGGTGTGGTCCAGGTTCCCCAGCTCAAACGCCTGGGCAAACGGCAACTGCTCAATGGCACGATCAGCCGTTGGCGGGTTCAAGCCTCACGCGTGACGTTTACAGCCGATGGCTGGCGTGCCGACCGCATGGGCTTCAGCAATGACCCTTTCACACCCGCACAGACACGCATTGATGCGGAAGATGTCGTGGCGCGGGAGCAGGACAACGGCGATCTGCTGATCTCTGCCCGTCGCAACCGTCTGATCGTCGAAGAAAGCCTGCCGATTCCCGTCACCCGGCGTCAATTAATTCAGAAGGAAGAAGAAGTCGACAATCGCTGGGTTGTCAGTGTGGACAACAAGGACCGAGACGGCCTGTTCGTTGGCAGAACCCTCAGGCCGTTGTCCCTTGGGGCGAACACGGAACTTGCGCTGGAACCGCAGTTCATGGTGCAACGCGCCATCGATGGAACAACGAATGCCGGCGATCTGTTTGGTCTCGACGCCAAATTGGGAGGCCGTTTTGGTGCCTACAAACTCGACGCCAAAGCAGAGATCGGAAGTTTCGATCCCGACAACCTGCTCGGGAACAGCCGCTTCTGGGGCACCTTTGGTCGGGACATCGACCTCGGCTCCCTGGGCACCGTTCGCGCCAACTTGTTTGCAGCGCACCGCTACAGAACCTGGAACGGATCGCTCGGTGAATCCAACATTCAGTCGGCCTACGGGGCCTATGCCGAACAACGCGGCGACTGGAAGCAAGGCCAGTCCAGCCACCGCTACCTGGTCCGAGGAGCCGTCGGGAACTACACGGCAGACCACCACCGCAAGGACCGTCTCGAAGAGGCTGGTCGCGCAACCCTGTTCGCCTCACTCACCAGCCGTTTCCCTCTCATCAGTGGAGAACCGGCAGAACTCACCCCACAAGCGGCATACCGCTACTCGCCCGAACCGATCATTCCCGGGCTCTCACTGAACACCAATATCAACAGCTCCATTGCCGCATACAGCACGGGAACCCACCAAAAGACCTTGAGCTTCAGCGGTGGACCGACCTTCACCCTCGGAACCTTCAGTCGCCCCTTTCTTGACTTCACCCAGGTTTCGATCATCGCCGGGGGCACCTTGCGGGGTGGAGCAAGCCCATTCGAATTTGATCGCGCGGTTGACCTCGGCACCCTTGGCTTCGGGATCACACAACAGATCGTGGGCCCTCTTCTGCTGAGCACCGGCGTCAACTTCAATGTGGACCCGGGATCCAGCCAATACGGCGAGATCATCAATTCCAATGTTGAACTGCGTTGGCAACGCCGCAGCTACGACCTGGGCGTCTACTTCAATCCCTACGAAGGGATCGGCGGCGTCCGTTTCCGCCTGAACGACTTTGATTTCAGTGGCCGTGGCGTGCCATTTGTTCCCTACGACCCGTTCCACGGGCAGACGCGCAACACCTCACTGCAGCGCTGAAGAGCACCCTGATCACTCCCCGCCGCCAATGATCAGATCACTGCCGGTGAGGTCGGCTCCGGCGTACCGAATGCCATCGGTCCGGACTCCAGGTGCATAGGCATTAATCACCACCGCATCACTGAGATCCGCGTCACGGAGATCCACATCCGTGAGTTCGGCATTGGTGAGATTCACCTCGCGCAGATCGCAGTCCTGCAACCGCGCACCCGACAGGTCAGCTCCTTCCAGATTGCTCCCTCGCAACCGCGCACCCCGCAGATCGGCTTCCCGTAGGTCAACACCGATCAAATGCATTCCGCTGAGGTCGAGTCCACGCAAATCACAACCGCGGCAGGCACGCTGATGCTCCAGCTGGGACCGGGCCTCTCGGTCAGCGCGCGGCAGCTCAAACGCAACAGCCTCCCCGGCTTGCAGCGGTAACACCACAGCCGCAAACCAGGGGACCAAAAGCAAAGCGCGACGCATGACGAAGCTCCCGATGTCTCTGTCATAGACACAGGAGACCCATCTCGCCTACGCCGATGCCCTGAATCCGTTCAGATACGGCAAGCGGTCGCGCAGAGCACTGAGCTCCGCATCGCGCGAGATCAGCTGAGAGGTGGCATCCCACCGCCCCGTGGTCAACATCTGGCGAGGCCCTTCAGCCAGGGCAACCGGCTGGGTGTCCTGAGCTGATGAGAGGGTCAGAGCCTCAAGATCGAGGGTCCATGGGCCCTCTGGTGCTGCGATCACCGTCTGCTGGAGCCGTTGGACGTCCTCAGGTGAGGCCGTCACGCAGGGAATCCCCAAGGCCAGGCAGTTGCCATAAAAGATCTCTGCAAAGCTGACGCCCACCACGGCACGAATCCCCCAGCGCATCAAGGCCTGCGGGGCATGCTCACGGCTGGAGCCGCAGCCGAAGTTGCCGTTCACAACAAGAATTGAGGCCCCCTGAAAAGCCGCCTGATCAAAGGGGTGGGCACCGTTCAGTTCAAGTCGATCATCGGCGAACACTTGATCACCGAGGGCCTCAAAACTGACGCACTTCAGAAATCGGGCCGGAATGATCCGATCGGTATCGATGTCTTCACCCTGAACAACCAGAGCACGGCCCTTGATCAGCTGAATCGAACCCGTCGGGAAACTGGAGGCAGGCATCAGGACGCGGCGTGGAGGGGCAGTTGGCGGACATCGGTGACGCGACCGTGGACGGCGGCCGCTGCCACCATCGCTGGACTCATCAGCAGGGTGCGACCCGTGGCTGATCCCTGGCGTCCCTTGAAATTCCGGTTGCTGGAACTAGCGCTGATCTGACGCCCCTCCAGTCGGTCCGGGTTCATCGCCAGGCACATCGAACAGCCGGGCTCACGCCATTCAAAGCCTGCATTCAAGAAGATTGTGTGCAGTCCTTCGGCTTCAGCAGCTTTCTGCACCTGCTCTGATCCCGGCACAACAAAGGCCTTGATCCCCTCGGCGACATGGCGACCACGGGCAATCGCCGCCGCCGCCTGCAGATCACTGAGCCGGCCATTGGTGCAGCTGCCGATGAAGCAGACATCAACGGGGACCCCATCAATCGGGCTGCCGGGCTGCAGGTCCATGTAGCGGTAAGCCTCTTCTGCGATCGGACGATCACCAGGATCCAAGGCATCCAGTGCAGGAACCGATTCGTCCACGCCGAGGCCCTGACCTGGGGTGATGCCCCAGGTCACCGTTGGAGCGATCGCCGCAGCGTCAAACACCACCTCGTCATCAAAGACAGCATCCTCCGTGGTGGCCAGGCTTCTCCACCAGGCAACGGCCCGCTCCCAGTCCTCTCCGGCCGGGCTGGAGGGACGTCCAGCCAGGTAGTCGAACGTGACCTGATCAGGATTGACATAACCGCAACGCGCCCCACCCTCGATCGCCATGTTGCAGAGGGTCATGCGTTCCTCCATCGACAGCGCCTCAATCGCCGCACCGGCGAATTCATAGGCAAAGCCGACGCCACCCTTCACGCCAAGGATGCGGATGATGTGAAGGATCAAATCCTTGGCGTACACACCGGCCGAGAGACGTCCATCCACACGAATCCGACGAACCTTGAGCTTGTTCATCGCCAAGCTTTGACTGGCGAGAACGTCACGCACCTGGCTGGTGCCGATGCCAAAGGCGATGGCACCGAAGGCGCCATGGGTGGAGGTATGGGAATCGCCGCAGGCCACCGTCATACCCGGCTGAGTCAGTCCGAGCTCAGGCGCAATCACGTGGACGATTCCCTGGCGCCCACTGCCGATGCCATTGAGCTCGATGCCGTACTCGGCACAGTTCCGCTCCAGGGTGCTGAGCATTTCTTCCGCCAGCGGATCCGCAAAGGGACGGGCCTGGGAGGTGGTGGGCACGATGTGATCCACCGTGGCAACCGTGCGCTCAGGACAGCGCACGGACAACCCCTTGTCCTTTAGGGCGGAGAAAGCCTGGGGGCTCGTGACCTCATGGATCAGATGCAGACCCACGAACAGTTGGGTGGACCCACCGGGCAATTCCGCCACCCGATGCAGGTCCCACACCTTGTCGTAGAGAGTGCCGGAACTCAAGCGCTCAGCTGCAGGGAGTGTTGACCCTACGTCCGGGCCAGCAACCGCAAGCGCAGACGATCCAGTGCGCGGATCACGCTGAGCTGCTGAATCGCAGCACGACCGCGGCGATCGCCGAACCGCTGCGCAGCGGCCTCGGTCCCGTCTGGGCCCGCCACGGCGAGATGCACGAGGCCCACCGGTTTCTCCGGCGACCCTCCATCGGGTCCGGCCACCCCACTGATGGCAATCCCCCAGTCGCAGACGAAACGCTCTCGAACAGCCTCGGCCATGGCGATGACCACAGGATCAGAAACAGCCCCATGGGCCTCCAGGGCCGCGACAGGAACCCCAAGAATCGAGGCTTTGATTCGGTTGCTGTAGGCGATCACACCACCGCCAAAAACATCGGAGGCACCGGGCACGGCCGTGAGCGCTGCGCCCAGCCCACCACCGGTACAGGATTCCGCCACAGCAACGGTTTCGCCGGCGGACCGCAACAACTCCAGCACCACGCCAGCCAGGCTGTCCCCATCAACGCCGTAACACTGCTGACCGGTACGACGACGGAGCTCCTGCTCCATCGGATCGAGAAGTGCCACAGCGGCCTCAGCATTGTCGGCGCGGGCCGTGACACGCAGGGTCACATCACCCAGAGCCGCATAGGGAGCCACGGTGGGATTGGGGCTGTCGATCAGATCGGCCACCTGCTCCGCCAGCGTTGATTCACCCACACCCGTGAAGCGCAGGACACGGCTGCGAAATGCACCACGACTGCCGCCGTTGTCCTGGAACCAGGGCGCTGCCGTGGCCTGCCACATGGCCTTCATTTCCGAGGGGACCCCTGGGAAGGTGAGGATCGTGAACCCGGGCCGCGGGGACCAGATCATGCCCGGGGCCGAGCCCACCGGATTAGGAAGAACGTCGGCACCGACAGGCAAGAGGGCTTGACGGCGATTGCTGGCCGCCACGGATCGCCCACCGGCGGACAAGCGGCGCTCGATCTCCTCCCAGAGTTCAGGCCGCTCCACCAAGGGCGTGTCAAAGGCCTCCGCCAACGCCTCCGTGGTGAGGTCGTCAGGTGTTGGGCCCAGTCCCCCCGTGGTCACGAGGAAGCGGCTGCGATCAGCCGCTTCCTGCACCGCTGCGATCAGACGCGACGTGTTGTCTCCGACAACCGTCTGGCGGTAATGGGGCAGACCGAGGGCCGCAAGCTCCTGCGCGATCCAGCGGGCATTGCCATTAAGGATGTCGCCGAGCAGCAGCTCCGTGCCAACGCAGAGAATCTCAACCCCTTCAGCCATGACGGTCGCCACAGGCCAAATCAGAGTTGGAGGACGATGGCGAGGGAATCGTCTGGTCGAGTGCGCGCTCCGTCTGGAGTTGACGTCGGCTGATCACGACGGTGGCGACGAGAATCGACGTCGCCAGACCCAACCAGAGGAAACGCATCTCCGCATTGGCCACCACGAGCGCCAGCGATGCGAGCCACTGGGTGAAGACGTAAATCAGCAGCACCGTTCGGCGATGGCTGAAGCCTGCTCGGAGCAAACGGTGATGCAGATGGCGGCGGTCGGGATAAAAGGGAGACCGCCCCGCCCGCAACCGCCCCATGATCACGGCGGACATGTCAGCGACAGGCAAAGACAGAATCAGCAGGGGCAACAGCAAGCTGACGGTGGTGAGCCCTTTGGCCGGCCCCACAATGCTGATGGCGGCCAGGGTGAAGCCAAGGAAATAGGACCCACCGTCGCCCATGAAGATCCGGGCGGGGTTGAAGTTGTGCCGCAGAAAACCAAGACAGCATCCGGCGAGTGCAGCCGCAAGAAAGCCTGCCGCGACTTGATGGAGTGAAAAGCTGACAGACACCAGGCCGATGGCAGCAATCCCTGCGACTCCTGCGGCGAGACCATCCAGACCATCCAGCCAATTGATGGCATTGGTGATGCCAACAAGCCAGATCACCGTTGCCAGCAGGCTGAGACTGTCCGGCAAGCTGATCGCTCCCGCTGAGCTGGTGAGCCAGGGCAGATCAATCGCACCAATGCGAACTCCCTGTGTCCAGATCACGGCCGAAACCGCCACCTGTCCCGCCAACCGAGGCCATGGCGACAAGGCAAACAGATCATCGGCCAGCCCGATCAAAAAGAAGCAGAGGGATCCGGCCAACGTGCTCCAGATCAGTTGATCGCGCTCAGGAGCCAGAACACCGAAGCCACCCATCGCCCATACCGTCGACAGCGCGGCTGCAAAGCCAACCACCATCGCGATCCCGCCGAGACGGACCATCGGCGTGCTGTGCTGCTTCCGGCCATCGGGCTGATCAAACAGACCCACCCGCAGTCCAAACCGACGGACGAGGGGCACCAAGCCCATGGTGATCCCGGAGGCCAGCAGACAGCTGACCACGGCCACAGCGACGGGGCTGTCAGCGACTGTCACGCAGACTCCTGGATCACAGAGAAACCCAGTGATGGGGTTAATTCGTCAATCCTAGGAAGCCCGCGGACGCCGATCCAGCACTCGACAATCAGACCAGGGCAGGTTGCTTGGACGCTGCATAGAGGGGAAAGCGCTTGCACAGGGCGGCGACCCGCTCCAGGCAACGTTGCTGGATGGCATCGTCCTCTGGATTCTGCAGACGATCAGCGATCACATCAGCCACCTCGCGGAAGGCCTCGACATCGAATCCACGCGTCGTGAGCGCTGCGGTGCCCAGACGCAGACCGCTGGTCACGAATGGAGATTCAGGATCAAAGGGAACGGTGTTCTTGTTGGCTGTGATGTGGACATCACTCACCAGCAGATCGGCAACCTTGCCGGTCATCCCGATCGAACGCAGATCCAACAGCACAACGTGGTTGTCGGTCCCGCCGCTGACGACATCAATGCCGCGGGCGATCAGGCGCTCCGCAAGGGCGGCGGCATTCGCGACAACCTGGTGGCTGTAGGCCTTGAAGGTCGGTTGCAAGGCTTCACCAAACGCCACCGCTTTCGCCGCAATCACATGTTCCAGCGGTCCTCCCTGACTGCCGGGGAACACAGCCTTATCAAATTTCTTGGCGAAGTCAGCATCACGGCAGAGGATCAGGCCACCACGGGGACCCCGCAGAGTTTTGTGGGTGGTGGTGGTGACCACGTCGCAGTGGGGGACTGGGCTGGGGTGAACACCGGCGGCGACCAGACCGGCGATGTGGGCCATATCCGCCATCAGGAACGCACCCACCTCATCGGCAATGGCGCGGAAGGCCTGGAAATCGATCGTGCGCGGGTAGGCCGAATAACCGCAGACAATCAGCTTCGGCTTGTGCTCCAGAGCCAACTGACGAATGGCCTCCATGTCGAGACGCTGGGTCTCGCGGTCCACGCCGTACTGGACCACGTTGAACCATTTGCCACTCACATTGACCGGCGAACCGTGGGTGAGGTGGCCTCCATGGGACAGGTCAAGGCCCATGATCGTGTCGCCGGGCTGGAGTAGAGCCAGGAAGACAGCGAAGTTGGCCTGCGCACCACTGTGGGGCTGCACGTTGGCCCAGGCCGCTCCGAACAACTCCTTGGCACGGGAGATCGCCAGGTCCTCGATGGCGTCAACGTGCTCACAGCCCCCGTAATAACGCTTGCTGGGAAGGCCCTCGGCATATTTGTTGGTCAGCACCGACCCCTGGGCCTGCATCACGGCCTGCGAGGTGAAGTTCTCGCTGGCAATCAGCTCCAGATGCGTCTCCTGTCGCTGACGCTCCTGCTCGATGTAACCGGCGATGACCGGATCCGCAGCCGCCAGGTCAGCATCGATTGCACGGTCGGAGTGCTGGCTCATGGAGTGGAGTGAACAACCTTGATTCGAATCGTAAGAAACGGCACCCGAGCCCTTCGGAACCAACCAAAAAAAAACTGCCCTGAAGGGCAGTTAACAAGCGCGCCTGGAGAGATTCGAACTCCCGACCCTCTGATCCGTAGTCAGATGCTCTAATCCGCTGAGCTACAAGCGCTGGCGTGGAACTATCAGACCTCATCGAGGGTCCACTCGTCAACCAGAGCACAGCCACGGCAGGATCAAGGTCACCTTCCTGAGCCCGCGATGCCGATCCGCTGGTATGGCCCTGCCGATCCCAATGACCCGACGTACCGGCATTTCGAACGGATCGTGAATCTCTGCCTCCACGGTGGAGTGTTTGCCGCCGTGAATAGCGGAGCCTGGTTTCTGCAACAAATGCGTCAGCCTCTGCCGGAGGGGACACTGCCCTGGATCACAGGGACATGGTTCAGCCTGCTGGCGATTCAGCTCGTGGTCGTGATTGCCCGCCGACCCAACACAGACGCCACTGAAACCAACGTCTGACGGCAGCATGGAGGGGTCGAATCCAGACCCGCGGCATGTCCTTGTCAGCACCTGACCTCAACGAGCTCGAAGCCGCACTCGCCGATCGGCTGTTCATTCAAATCAGCGGTTGGCATCTGTACCTGGGAGACGCTGACCTGGCTCGCGTTCTCGCGATCGAGTGCAGCGCCAGGATCGACCAGACCCCAGCGGTGGCCGCCCGTCAGGCGATCGAAGCGGTGAAAGTCAACGTGGCTGGTGGAGCCAGTCAATTGCCTCTCTCCCGACTGATGCCCCCGGCTCAACTCAGCGACCTCGAAGAGATTCTCGAGCCTTACTGCGGATAAGGTTTCCTCGCAACGCCACAGTTGGTGTGCTGATCATCGAAGTCACCAACGCCCGCGATGTCGTCCGTCAGCGGATCGGTCGCCTCGGCGAACGCCTGATCGGCCGCGTCGTGGACCCAGAGGCCCAGGTCGAAAAGGCACTCATCCAGGAATTGGAAACAGCGTTCCGTGAATTCGGCATCGAAGCGCGGATCGTCTCCGTCCAAGGGCCCCAACTGATTGGACGCCAGCGGATCGAACTGCCGATTCAGGTCCGTGAGGAGCGCGACGTGCGAGTCAACGACGCCTGACGCGTCGAAGCAAGGCATCACCGATCTGCTCCACCTCAGGGATCCGCAGCATGACGCCCATCCAGCCAAAGAGCACCAGGCCGATCACCCCAGAACCGACCACCTGAACCAGCAGACCGACGAGGCCAACCGGCCAGGTCACCCAATGGGAGATCCCCCAGCTGACCAGGCCAGACAACACTGCAGCGGCTGTCAATTTGGCGGCATCACCGGACCAGTCCGCCAAGGGGAGATCCTGCAAACGACGCTGCAACAGCAACAGCAGAGCGCCACAGGTCAGCGTGTTGATCGCGACCGTGGCCAACACCAGACCGGGTGCTCCGAAGTTGAGCGGCGACTGCGGCCCCCAGGGGGTCGGGCCGCCGACCAGCAGCCAATCAAACAGCACATTGAGGCCAATGCCGGCCACCGATAAACGGAACGGTGTGGTGCCATCGCCCAAGGCATAAAACACACGCACCAGAACATCTCGACCCAAATAGGCCGGCATGCCGAGGCCGTAGGCCATCAGCAATGCCGTCACCAGTTGTGACGCCTGGGCATCAAACGCTCCGCGTTCGTACACCAGGGCCACAATCGGCCCCCCCAAGGCAATGAACAGCACCCCGAGGGGCAGCATCGACGCCGTTGAGAGCATCATTCCCTGACGGATGCGGGCGATCAACTGAGGACGATCCGCGGGTGCCGTGAGCCGGGCGAAGGTCGGCAGCAGGGGCACCAACAAAGCATTGGAAATCAGACCCAATGGGGTCTGAATTAAGAGGTTGGCGTAGCCGAGACCTGCCGCGGCGCCAATGATCCCCGACGCGAAGAACAGATCGGTGAACACATTGATCTGCAGCATTCCCGAAGACAACGTGGCGGGCCCCATCACTCGCCACACCTCGCGAACGCCTGGATGCCGCCAGTCCCAAACCAGCTTGAAGCGCATCAGACCCTGACGCGCCAACGCCGGCAACTGAATCAACCACTGCAACAGCGCACCCACAAGGGTGGAAGCAGCGAGCACCACACCACCGGTCATCGCCGCCGCCGGCAGGGCAATTCCAGCGCCGAGCTGCCACCACAGCAGCCCGACACCAAGAACCAATGCCGCACTGGACATCAGCGGAGAAATGGCTGGAATCCAGAACTCATCGGCGGCATTGAGGGAGCCGAAACCCAACCCGATCAGTCCGGCCAGCAATGCCATCGGTGCCATCACCTGGAGCTGCACCACCGCAATTCGATGCAACTCCGGGGTCAATCCAGGACCAACAAGCGTGATCAACGGGTCCGCTGCAACCACCAGGAGGGCAGTCACCACAAGGAGAATGGCGCTGACACTGGTGTTGAGCGCCGAGAGGATATGGGCGCTCTCCTGGCGTGGCCGACGACTCAGCACACTCACCATGGCGCTGTGAAATGGACCGTTGATTCCGCCCAACAGAATCAGCAGGAAACCAGGCAGCACGTAGGCGTAGTTGTAGGCGTCATAGGCCGCACCCACCCCGAAGGCGGCCGCGATCACCAACTGCCGCACCAGACCGCCGAATTTGCTGAGCAATGTCCCCAGGGTGACCACCAGTGCGATGCCTTTCAGTGATCGCGCCATGGAGGAGTCGGTCGAGACCGACGCATTGTGAACGGGGTCAGCCGGCAGCATGGGCCCACCTCACCAAGCTCCATGACCGGCCTTCCGCCCCTGGGCACCCCCCTGATGGAGTTCGAGCCCCTCATCGATGGGGTGTTGCGCAAGCGCTACAAGCGATTTTTGGCCGATGTTGAATTGGCCGATGGCGAGATCGTGACAGCCCATTGCGCCAACACCGGCCCGATGACCGGCGTTCTGCACCCAGGAGGACGTGTCCGGCTGCGCTACGCCCCCTCTCCAAAACGCAAGCTGGCCTGGACCTGGGAGCAAGCGGACGTTCCGGGAGCCGATGGAACACCCTGTTGGGTTGGCGTGAACACCGGGCTGCCCAACCGATTGATCCGAGCCGCCATCGAAGCGGGCTGTCTGCAAGAACACCTCGGCCCAATCAGCACGATTCGGCCCGAGGTCGCCTACGGCGAAAACCGCCGCAGTCGCATCGACCTGCTGCTCACCCCAACGGAGGACAACCCCGATCAACGTCCGATTTACCTGGAGGTCAAAAACACCACCTGGAGCTCCGGAACAACGGCACTGTTCCCGGACACCGTGACGGAACGCGGCCAGAAGCATCTCATCGAGCTGATGGGCGTTCTGCCAGAGGCCCGTGGTGTTCTGGTGCCCTGCTTAAGCAGGGCTGACATGCTCGACTTCGCGCCGGGCGATGAGGCTGACCCGCGCTACGGACAGCTGTTCCGAGAAGCCAGACAGGCCGGGGTGGAGGTCATCCCCTGCTGCTTCGCCTTTGAAGCCGCACAGATCCGCTGGCAAGGAGTCCGCCCGGTCCGGGCCTGAACAGGGGCAATCCCGATTTTTGTATCAAGTGGAACATTGCCCCCCCTGCCCTAAGCGAGACCCTACGTGGGTGAAAGCCCTATGCAGAAAACGCATAGGTGGATTCTTTCGCCTTAGCAGTTACGCCGCTCCTTATGACCACTGCTGTTAGACAAATCTCACAACGAAGGCGATCGCGTCTTCAAGAAGCCAGCCTCCTTGAAGGCCCAATGCTTTTGCTGAAGAGCATCCGCGGCTTCAGTTCCCATCGCTCTTTGGCCTGGCTCGCCTGTGCCCCTGTGGCACTTCTCGGCCTCAGCGTCTTCACCTTGTCCGCCAAAGCTGAGGAACTCCCCGAGCTCACGGGTGCTTTTCTTGCGAACAACATGTGGCTGCTCGTCGCCACAATCCTGGTGATCTTCATGAACGCCGGCTTTGCCATGGTGGAAGCCGGCATGTGCCGTCAGAAAAACGCAGTCAATATCCTCGCCAAAAACCTGTTCGTCTTCGCCCTTGCGGTGACGTCCTATTGGTTCATTGGCTTCGGGATCATGTATTACGGCGATCCCATCATTCCCGGGGTCCTTTACTTCAAAGGTCTGTTCTTTGATCCCGCAGTGACCGCGGAGATGATCAGCGGTGCGGAATTGGTCCCATCCGTTGATTTTCTGTTCCAGGCCGCCTTTGCAGGAACCGCCGCCACGATCGTGTCGGGACTTGTTGCCGAGCGGATCAAATTCGGCGAGTTCGTGATCTTCGCCCTGGTGCTCACCGCATTCATCTATCCGGTGGCCGGCAGCTGGAAATGGAACGGCGGTTGGCTCGATCAGATGGGCTTCATCGATTTCGCTGGCTCCTCGATCGTTCACTCCGTTGGTGCCTGGGCCGGATTGGTGGGTGCTGCACTGCTTGGGCCTCGCATCGGCAAATACGTCGGCGGAAAGCCTCAGGCAATGCCCGGCCACAACATGTCGATTGCCACGCTGGGTGCACTGATCCTCTGGATCGGCTGGTACGGCTTCAACCCCGGCTCCCAGCTGGCCATGGACCAATGGGTCCCCTACGTGGCAGTCACCACAACCATGGGTGCAGCCGGCGGCGCCATTGGTGCCACGGTGACGTCCACCATCACCTCCAAAAAGCCCGATCTCACGATGATCATCAACGGCATTCTGGCTGGCCTGGTGAGTGTGACCGCTGGTTGTGGTGAGTTGACCTTTGCCGGCGCTTGGGTCGCAGGCCTGATCGGCGGCATCATCGTCGTCTTCTCGGTCGCTGCCCTTGATGCCGCTGGCATCGATGACCCCGTCGGAGCCTTCTCCGTTCACGGCGTCTGCGGCGTCTGGGGAACCGTGGTGATCGGTCTCTGGGGCTTCAACATCCAGGGTGACGGTGCTCCCCTCGGCCTTTTGGTCGGCGGTGGCATCAACCAGCTCGGCGTCCAGGCCCTTGGCACTGCCGCCTATGCCATCTGGACCCTAGTGACTTGCTTCATCGCTTGGAAAGTGATCGGTGCCATCTTTGGCGGCATCCGCGTCACCGAGCAGGAAGAGAACGACGGTCTGGACATTGGTGAGCACGGCATGGAGGCTTACTCCGGCTTCGCAACCACCAACAACTGAACGTCCTCTTTGTTCGTTCAACAGGCCCGACCGTGACGGTCGGGCTTTTTTTTGGCCTCCGGTGCAACGGAGGCCCCATAGAGTCAACCCACACCGGTGCACACCATGGACACCCACGCCTTCAAGCGCTCCCTGCATCACTCCGAGCGCTACAACCGGCGTGGCTTCGGACGGGCGGAAGAAGTTGCTGAGAGCCTCGAGCAGGCCTACCAAAGCGGCTTAATCGGCACAATCCGGGACAACGGCTACAAACTCAGCCACGGCAGGCTCAACGTGCGGCTTGCCGAAGCCTTCGGCTTTTGCTGGGGCGTGGAACGCGCTGTGGCCATGGCCTATGAGACACGGCGCCACTATCCGAACGAACGGCTGTGGATCACCAATGAGATCATCCACAACCCATCGGTGAACGACCATCTGCGCGAGATGGATGTTCAATTCATCCCGGTGGACAACGGCGTCAAGGACTTCTCCGGTGTGACCTCCGGTGATGTCGTGATTCTGCCGGCCTTCGGCGCCACCGTTCAGGAGATGCAACTCCTCAACGAACGGGGCTGCCACATCGTGGACACCACCTGTCCATGGGTCTCCAAGGTCTGGACAACGGTCGAGAAACACAAGAAGCACACCTTCACCTCGATCATCCACGGCAAGGTCAAACACGAAGAAACCCTGGCGACAAGCTCTTTCGCCGGCACTTATCTCGTGGTTCTTGATCTGGAGGAAGCTCAACTGGTCGCTGACTACATCCTCGGCAAAGGCGATAGCGCCAGCTTCATGCAGCGCTTCGCCAACGCCTGCTCACCAGGATTTGATCCCGACCGTGACCTGAAGCGCCTTGGTGTCGCCAACCAGACCACGATGCTCAAAAGCGAGACCGAGGAGATCGGGCGGCTCTTCGAGCGGACGATGCTC
This sequence comes from Parasynechococcus sp., assembly GCF_042954325.1. Classification (GTDB taxonomy): domain Bacteria; phylum Cyanobacteriota; class Cyanobacteriia; order PCC-6307; family Cyanobiaceae; genus Parasynechococcus. The sequence goes on from NZ_JBGKDS010000073.1 coordinate 56,559, forward strand.
AGCAAGTACGGCCCAACGCAACTCAACGAGCATTTTCTGGCGTTCAACACCATCTGTGATGCAACCCAGGAACGCCAAGACGCCATGTTCTCCCTGGTCGACGAACCGTTGGATCTGCTGGTCGTGATTGGGGGTTACAACTCCTCCAACACCACGCACCTGCAGGAAATTGCGATCAGTCGTGGCATTCGCTCCTTCCACATCGACACCCCCGATCGCCTGGATAGCGAGACCAACTCGATCGAGCACAAGCCACTGGGTGATGAACTCACAACAGAAACTGCGTTCCTGCCAGCGGGGCCGGTCACCGTTGGCATCACCTCCGGAGCCTCGACACCGGATCGCGCTGTTGAGGAAGTGATTGAAAAACTGATGCGCCTCAGTGAATCCTGAGGGCACCCAGGCCTTTACATTGATTCATCTTTAAACGGTCACCGATCGTCAGCCCTTCCTCCGTGCTGCTTTTGTCGCGACTCGATACCGACAACCTGCGCAGTGGGACCGATCCCCAGGTCCGCTGCTACCGCAGCCAGTTCGCTGACAGGATGGAAATGCTGGCCCCTGCTGAGCAGGTGTCCCGCTATCTGGACCGCCATGAATGCTGGTTCCAGTCCTGTGCCACCCCGATGCAGGTTCATGCCCTGGATCCGCAGTCCTATGCACTGACTCTGGGTCGATTCGGTAATTTCGGATTTGACGTCGAACCGACGATTGCTCTGAGGCTGCTCCCCCAGGAAGAGCGGGTCTACCGGATCGAAACGCTGCCGCTTCCGGCCAATGGCAGCGAACTTCAGGATCTCTACGACGTCGACTTCAAAGCACGCATGGAGCTGAAGCCCTGGCATCAGCTCGACCCTGACACCACCCAGGATGCCACTGCGGTGAGTTGGGATCTGGACCTCTCGGTCTGGATCCGACTGCCAAGGGTGATCACGATGCTGCCCGAACAATTGGTGCAATCCAGTGGAGATCACCTGCTCAAACAGATCGTTCGGCAGATCTCCCGTCGGCTGACCTGGAAAGTCCAGGAAGACTTCCATGCCTCCCATGGCTTGAACTGCCCACCGCGGAAACGGGCGGCGTTCTAAGGCTCTAGACGCGCGTTGCAAAACAAAACCCCAGAGATCCGCCATCGAAGTGGCAGCGGATGTCTGGGGGAAACGAGGGCAAAAAACCGCTCGAGATCAGTCAGCGATTGGTCCAGATCTTGTTGACGATTTCCATGCCGCTGACGACCTGCCAAAGGAACAGCGTGAGCATGCCCATGTTGAGGCCAACATGAAGCTTGCGGGCGATCAAATTGCCGCGCTGCATTAAGGGGGACAACGCTGCCGCGGTCGCAATCATGCCGGTCATGGCCAGTCCAACCAGCAGGTGGGGACCCACGAACAGCTTGCCGTTGTTGAGGTAGGTCACAGCCATGCCACCCAGGGTGCCCATGGTCATGACCGCAAGAACCAAACTGCCCCAGAGGTAGTGACGCTGGGCGAACTTGCCGGGGACCAGAGCCTTGCGCTGTTCGGGAGTCCCGGTCCGCGTCTTTTTGGCTTTGATCCCCAGATACAGCGCCCAGCCTCCGGCGGCCAGCAGCGACCACTCCATCAGTGGGTGAACGAAATTCAGACTGAACGGCAACGTCGCCAGCATGGATCAGTGAAGGCTGTCCGGCGAGGCTAGTGCTCGATGGGACAGCACGGAACGAGGCCGAGACGAGCTCAGTGCAGGAAGTGACGCCGACCGGTGAGCAACATCGCCAGGCCGAGCTCATCGCAAGCCTTGATGGAATCGCCGTCTCGCATGCTTCCACCGGGATGAATGACCGCGGAGATGCCGTAACTCGCGGCCAAACGCACGGTGTCATCAAACGGAAAGAAACCGTCACTCGCGAGCACGGCACCCTTGACCTGGTCACCGGCGGCTTCGAGAGCCAGACGGGCGGAACCGACCCGATTCATCTGCCCGGCACCGACTCCCAAACTTTGACCATTCCTCGCCACCACGATGGCGTTGGAACGAACATGACGGACGAGACGCCACGCAAATTCCAAATCGTCTTTCTCCTGGGCACTGGGCGGGCGCTGGCTGGCCACGGTCCACTCCGCCGGCGTGATCACCTGATCATCCAGATCCTGCACCAAAAGACCGCCGAGAATGCTGCGGACATGGTCTGGACCAGCGGCATCAATCGCCTGAGGCGACAGCTCCAGAAGACGAAGGTTGGCCTTCGCCGCCAGGATCTCGCGGGCTTCGGAGCTGAAACCAGGGGCAACAACACACTCAAGGAACAGGCTGGTGAGCTCGCGCGCAGCAGCAGCCTCCACTTCACCATTGATCGCAACAATGCCCCCAAAGGCACTCACGCGATCCGCATCCAGCGCGCGCGTCAGTGCAGCGGACACACCGGAGCCAATCGCCACGCCACACGGATTGGTGTGCTTGACCACCACCGCTGCCGGCTGAACCGCTGGGGCTGAGCCACCACTGCCATAACCGAATTCACGGACGGTGGCCAGTGCAGCCTCAAGGTCAAGGAGGTTATTCGTGCTGAGTTCCTTGCCCTGCAACTGAATGGCTCCACCCCACCCCTGTTTGGGATGACTAAACCAACCCGCCTTCTGATGGGGGTTTTCCCCGTAACGCAAGGTCTGACGAAGAGGGATGGCATCCAGCCAGGGGCCGGCTGGCACCTCGACCGTCTGCGCCATCCAGCGACTGATCGCCGCGTCATAGGCCGCGGTGTGCTGGAAGGCTTCCAGCGCCAATTGCCTGCGCAGCTCAGCGGGAACCCGCCCTGAGGCCTCCGCCATCGCGGCCAGAACACGCTCGTATTGATCCGGGCCAGTCAGAACCGCCACATCAGCATGGTTCTTAGCCGCAGCCCGAACCATCGTTGGGCCACCAATATCGATGTTCTCAATCGCCTTGTCCCAGGTGACATCGGGTTGGGCCACGGTCTCCCGGAAGGGATAAAGATTCACCACCACCACATCGATGGGCTCAATCCCTTGATCCTGCAGATCAGCCTGATGGGCCGGATCGCTGCGTTTCGCGAGAATGCCCCCATGCACCCGTGGGTGAAGGGTCTTCACCCGTCCGCCAAGAATCTCAGGAGCTCCTGTGTGCTCCGAGACACGGGTGACCGGCAATCCAGCCTCCTGCAGGACCTTCGCTGTTCCTCCGCTGGACAGAAGGGTGTAGCCATGGGTCCGATGCAGGGCCTCTGCCAAGGGCACGAGCCCGGTCTTATCGGAAACACTCAGCAGTGCAACAGGAGCCATCGAATCGACGTGACTTGATCCTGAGCCAACCTACGCAGCAGTGATGGACACCTCGGATGACAGACCGCCTGGTCCTGCTGCATGGCTGGGGAGCCACACACGACGACCTGATCCCCCTCGGCGAGCTCCTCGCCCAATCCCATGGCCAAGAGCTGGAGGTGATCAGCCTTGAGGCACCGGAGCAGCACCCTTCCGGCTTCGGACGTCAGTGGTATGGACTGTTTCCACCGGATTGGCAGGCCGTCCCCAGCGCCGTCACGGCGTTGCGCGCACGGATTGAACAACTCATCACCGAAGACTGCCCCCTGGAACGCACCGTTCTGCTGGGGTTTTCACAAGGTGGAGCGATGGCACTTGATGCGGGATGTCAGCTGCCATTCGCAGCCGTCATCTCATGCAGTGGATACCCGCACCCCCAGTGGACCCCCCCGGGGAGCCACGCGCCGGTTCTGCTTCTGCATGGCGCCGATGACGATGTAGTGCCCGTCGACGCCGTCGAGGAGATCTGGGGACGACTCCAACCGGACCGCCGGAGGAGACGCGTTGTCGCCGGCGGACACACGATTCACGATGAAGCGATCGATGCCATCAGAGAGATGCTTCGCGAGCATCTCAACTGATGGCATCGACAATCACCAACTCAAACAAACGCGTATTCGTACTCTTCCATCTCTTCCCAATCGTCGGCACCGAGATCAAGCCCTTCGAAGAGGGTGTCCTCTCCAATGGAATCGACAATGGTTCTCAGCGAAGGGAACAAAAAGTGGTTCTCCTCGGCGTACTGCGCACTGAACAATCCCTTTTCACCCCAGAAAAAGCGATCAGTGGTGTGCTCGTTACGACGCACATGCAGCAGAGCAGGGGGGACAAGTCCTCCTTCTGCGATGTATCGACGGGCGGCCGTGACCGGCTTGTACTCGCCGGTTTCAAGGTGATGGGTCGGGACATGAGCCAAAACACGCTGCCCAGCAAGGCGCCGGCGGCTGATCCTCTTGCGTTTCTTGGACATGGAGATTCCTGAGCGGATTAATTACAGAGAAAACGGAGCAGAACAAAACCCGCAGCTGGGTCTCCCCAAGCCACTGAATCACCTGTTCTGGAGACGAAAAAACGTCGGTGGACCGGGTCACGCGAGGGCTGCGGCCATGCCGCGTCCATCGACAAAACTCCAGGGATTCAGCACAGCTGAAAGCAGAAAGGTCGAAAGAGCATCAACCTCTGCTGTAACTTTGGTCGCCAGGAAAAAGCAACCCTTGCTGAAATCTGGAGGGCTTCCATCTGGGGAAGGAGGCGCCTCGGTCGATCATCAGATCTTAAGACTTTTCCCAGATTTTTCAAGGCCCTCTGGTCTCAGAGGTGCCAAACCGCTCGATTTGTCTGTTCAGCACAAACCATGGAACTGACGCATCGGTTTCTCGGTTTTGTCGACGCACAGCTCAGCGGCTGCTCGGACATCGCTGGACTGGAGCACATCGGGCTCTACCTCAGCCGACCGGACGAGCAACAACGACCCACCCTGGAACTGGTCAGTCAATGGCCGACGGGAGCCCGCCAGCTTCCACCCGCCGAAGGCGATGCCGACCTGCGTCGGAGTTCTGACCAGCGCCGTTGGTTCCCACTCCAGGACGGCAACACGATCGTGGGCGCCCTGCGGGTTGATCTCAGAAGCAGCGATGACTGGAGCCCCGGCCTGGAGCAGCGGCTGAAACAGCTCGCCGTCGCCCTCGCCCATGCAGCCGTCCTCGACCTGGAGACGCTCCGATTGAGCCAGGAACTGATCCAGCAACAGGATCAGTTACGGACTCTGTTGCATCAGCTGCGCAACCCCCTCTCGGCGCTGCGGACCTATGCCCAACT
>NZ_JBGKDS010000074.1:0-5260 GCF_042954325.1 Parasynechococcus sp.
CGCGATCGTCGCATCGCGCCATGGATTGACGGACGCAGCGGAGACGTCTCCAGATCCACTCTGTCTCCAGACAAAGGTCACCCACCAATCCCAGTGTCACTGACATGGGCTTAGAAGCTGAGAGGTGAAGACTCAATCAATGAGGGGGCCAGGTTCATGTTGATGTCGCTTGCCGACATCTCAACCAAATCAGCTTGGCGCCATTTCGACAGGAGACGTGTCGTCGTGACACGCGTCGCACCAATCAACTCGCCAAACCGTTCATGGGTCAGACGAAAGGGCAGTTGAAATGAATCACGGCAACGCAAGCCCAATCGATTCACCAAAAGAGCCATGAGTGCCTGCAAACGTTGCTCAGCCTGTCCGAGATGGCGAACGCGGAGCAATTGCAGCGTCCACTCATTCACCGCATCCATCCCAAGCTCCTCGCTATTGACCACATCACGGCGGAACTTCAGCGGAGTCAGAGCCTCGATACAGGCGCCATCACTGCACAAACGATCGGTGCGCAAACGATCTCCAGCCTGAAGAAAAGCAAGGGTCATCCCCTCTGTTTCCTCACAGGGGCAATAGACACGGCAAACCCCCTCCACCACCTCAAGAACCGTGGCTTGCTCACGGCCGGCGGGATCGAGCAGAACCGTCTGCGACCGCGGCATCGACATCGGCGCGACGGGGTCGTCGGGCGGAAAGCAAAAGCTTGAGGAAGCCACGAATTATCGCGATTGAGAATTGATTGCAACAGTAGGCGGATTGTTTCGAGAATGCAAGTCATTCTCAATAAGGGTGCGCGACTCAAGGTTGGAGCCTTTGCCCTGCTGGGAATGGCCAGGGCTGTGATCGGCTTGTTGCAACAAACAGCGCAACAGCTCGGCGTCTCCTTGGATGCGGACCATCGACAACGATCAACTCAACAGACCCCAGGCTGTGCAAGGTCTCTGGCTGGCCGCGTTGAAATTCGACAGAGTCCGGTGATCAAAGAACGCCTGCGCTGTATCAGCCTGGAGGCGATCGCCCAAAAGACCCTTTGATCCCGCCCCGCCCACAGGCGAAGCAAGGCCGCGCCAGAATGTAACGAAGCTGTTACATCCCTCTCATGACTGTCGGTGAGGTCTTTCTGGAATCCCTGAGCACTGGTGTGATCACGGAGCGTGAGGTGAATTGGTTGACCACCAACCAAACCAGCTTCAATCGAGCAGAAGAGGCCACAGCACTGCGGCTTGGGCGTTTGATTGATGCAGGAGACATCAACCTTGGCTGCCGCATGCCCCTGACCAAACAACCATCAACACTGGAGGATTGGCTGGAACCACTGGGTCGTCGTCGGGGACGCAGAGCCGGCCTTTGAACCAAAAGAATGGATGTGTATCGAGCTGAACGACACGTGTTCAGGCTCCTTCGTTACAACGAGGGAGTAGCAACTGCTACGCAACGTTCACCTCGTCCACGGCGAGGCGCAGTTCGACTCAGGCCATGGAACGGGGACCTGAGCTTGCTTCGAGGAACCATCCATGACCCTCACCTATCGCGGCCAAAAGTACGTCCAGAAGAACGCTGTCGCCTCAAACACCGACAAAGTCGTTCTCGTGTATCGAGGCCTCAAAGTCACCAAGTGACGCTTTTCCCTTTCTTGAATGACCCCGCCAAGGCGGGGTTTTTTTATGGCAGGTGATCCACCAACATCCAGCGCGCGAGATCCTGCAACCCAGCAGCCAATTCGTGTTCACCCTCCAATAACAGCATCGAGCGCAGTTCCAGCACGCCAGCCAGATCCATCGACGTGGAATGGTTGATCAGGCTGCGAGCCGAACAACGGGCAAGAACGAGGGCAAGGCTCATGGTCATGCCTTCACCCTGACCCAAGCCAACGTCCGCCGGAGCGTCTTTTCGCTATTTCGGCTGATTTGAACGATGCCGACGGGGCGCTGAAGCCAAGCCGCTGAGGCCAAGCCAACGATGGTGGTGAAACCAGCCGTGATCAACCGAGATGGTCGATGACAGCACCAAGATTCATCCCCGCCTTGAGATACCCCGCGACAACAAGAGCCACGACCATCGCCATCAGAAGCATCACCGATACGGCCAGCTTGGTCGTGTCAGACATCGATCGTTGCTGTCATCAAGGGAAGTGCAGAGTCAGGACGGCGTCGTTGGAGCGATGAACAACGCAAAATCGATGAAAACCAATTGATCAACACCAGCGAAGCCAGCGTTGATGCGCTTGTGCGATGCACGCCCTCAATGTGGAGGCGAGACGCCATGGAAACCAGAGGCTGATGACAGATCATCAGGCGGCGGACTCCCTTTGGAACCGAGTTCCCTAAGCCACCAGAGGCCGAACCCAGCCGAGTTTGCGCTCCAGATCCTGGATCATCTGCCCGGCCAGATCCTTGCCCGTGGCCGTTTCAATGCCCTCCAGTCCTGGACTGGAATTCACCTCCAGGAGCAGAGGGCCACGTTCCGCACGAATGATGTCGACTCCGGCGACATCCAGGCCAAGAGCACGGGTGGCCGCCAATGCCAGACGCCGCTCCTCAGGACGAATCCGCACGGCTTGTGCCGATCCACCCTGATGAATGTTGGAACGAAAATCACCCACTGCTGCGGTTCGCTCAATGGCTGCTACCACCTTTCCTCCAATCACAAAACAGCGAAGATCTTTACCGCCAGCTTCCTTGATGAATTCCTGAACCAGCAAATTGGCATTCAGACTTTTCATCGCATTGATCACACTTTCCGCGGCTTTCTGAGTTTCAGCCAGCACGACTCCTCGGCCCTGCGCACCCTCAAGCAACTTGAGAATCAAGGGCGCACCACCAACCATTTTGATCAAATCTTTGGTGTCGAGCGGCGAACTCGCAAAACCCGTCACCGGCATGCTCAGACCGTGGCGAACAAACAACTGAGACGCCAGCAATTTGTCGCGAGATCGTTTGATCGGCTCCGCCGCATTGAGCACCCGAATGCCCATCGCTTCGAATTGTCGGGTGATCGCACAGCCGTAAAAGGTAATGCTGGGACGGATCCTCGGAATCACGGCATCAATGCGTTCAAGCACATTTCCCCCGCGGTAGTGCATCTCCGGGTTCTGCGGGTCCAAGCGCATGTAGCACTGCTTGACGCTGAGGAATTCCATCCGGTGGCCCCGTTCCTCCCCCGCCTCCATCAGCCGCCGGTTGCTGTACAACTCCGGATCAGTGGCCAGCACGGCAATCCGCAATCCTGTTCGTTCGGTGCGCAGGTGGGCATACATCTCCTGAAGCGCATCGGGGGACACCTCACCGAGCTGATGACTTCCCTCGGGATCCACCAGGACACGACCCACCATGGCCTCACGCCCCAACAACATTCGGAAGCCCATGGCATCCCGATTGGTGAGGGTGAGCTCGATCGGCCAGGACTGATCACCCAGCACTAACTCCTCACGAATCACATAGCGGTTTTCTGTGATTCCACTGGTGTTGCGCACCCCACGCCGTTCCAGGACAGCCGCCTCATGCCGCACCACAACGGAGCGATCGTTCTGCAACGGATGAACCTCAAAACTGATCCAATCCGCGCCATCGCGCTGAATCGGAACAATGTTGAACGCATGCAGAGAGGATGTCGCAGCCCCGGAATCCACACGGGCCTTGATCGCAGGAAGGCCGAGTCCGGGCAAGGAGCACCACTCCTCACTGCCCACGATGAGTTTGTTGGTCAAGGCCGCGGAGGGTCCTGATTGAAAGAGCGAGTAACGCTAGGACCAGCGGGGTCCAACGATTGCGCTAAGACCGTGGTAAGGGCCGTATCCACACTGAGAATCCTCCGCCCCAGGTGAACCCGGGTGGCGAGGACCGATTGGGCCAGGGCGATTTCAAACGGAACAAAGCCACCCTCCGGGCCAATCATCACAACCGCCGCTTGATTCGAGACATCCGAAAGGGCCGTTGGAGCACCCTGATCGGTGAGCCAACAGGGACGATCGCCACAGAGACCAGGGAGCTCATCTTCGACAAACGGGCGAAAGCGTTTGTGCAGGACAACCTGCGGACAAACGGTGTCCATGGAACGCTCCATCCCAGCAAACAAGGCCTCTTCAATCTTGTCCGGGCGCAGCAATGGAGATTGCCAATAACTTTTCTCCACCCTGGCCGTATTGATCAGATGCAGATGTTCAACACCAAATTCAGCAACGGCCCGAAAAATACGCCGCAACATCTTCGGTCGTGGCAAAGCCAAGACCAGATCAAAGCGATGTCGGGGCGGTGGGGGTTCCTGCAGGTCCACCTGCAGATGAATGGCATCGTTGTCGATCTGTTCAATGACACCAACACCCCGCAAGCCACCGACACGCCCAAGCTTCAACACATCACCAACCGTGGAGCGCAGCACCTGGCGGATGTGATCAGCGCGGTGATCCCGCAGGCAGACGCGGGATGAATCCAGCCAATCACCAGACCTGAGCAGGATGAGATTCATCTGATCCGAAGCATCTGCCCCTCTTCCTCAACGCTGCCCTGCGGGAATGGGTGAGAGCAGCGTTTGATTGAGGACCAGATTCCGCACACCGTGGGCGGCCGTTTCGTCAAAGGGGTTGTCACGAAGCCAGCGATCAACGGAGCTGATATCGACCTTCAACACACGCGGACGAACATTCCAAGTGACCTGAAAGGGTGAAGCCGTTTCGTTGTAGCTCGGCCCTGTGGTGGAACCGGCATAGCTGACGGGTTGCCCCAAATCAGTCGGCAATCCCGTGGCCTGATACAGACCATTGACGCGATTGATTTGCGTTAAGGCCTGAAAATCGGCAGCAGCAGGATCATTGACGAGAACCACAACGATGGTCTCCACCCGGAGCTGTGGATTTGTGATGGCTGGATCGACGCAAGAGCCCAGGCCTGGGCCCGGCTTGACCTTGGCGGAACTATGCACGTAATGCACCTCGAGGGTGTCGCCTGGCTCCAGCACACCGTATTTGCCCTTGCCGACCGTGAATGACAGCGGTCGACGCTCGGCCGCACTCAAAACGCCGTTGTAGCGATAGCCAGTCCCAGCACCATGGCCATCACCCGGCCCCGCATAGGTGGTGAAGTCTCCCCCTTTATGTTCCGCATTGGCATGGAAATGAATATTGCAGAGATTCAGCGTTGCGCGAGACGGAGCGGCGGCGAACGTACGCCGATTCAAGCCATTGATTTGGTTGAGATCCCGCGGGGATTGCGGACCAAATCCTTGCTTCGAGGTCGAACGGGCCAGTGACTCGCGCTGGCGGTCAATC
>NZ_JBGKDS010000075.1:0-2589 GCF_042954325.1 Parasynechococcus sp.
AACTGGGGGTAGTTGATGCGTTCGTTGATGTTGGGCAGCTCCCGAACAGGAGCACGACGATCAAAACGGGGACGTGGGGGCATTCAGGCAGTGACAGGTTCAGGCGCAGACGACGGGTGGAACAAAAAGGTCTGCATCCTTCACCTTAGATGTCCCTCGATCAACGTCATCGCCTCGGTTACAAGATCCTCGCCGGCGAGCCAGTGCGGTGTGTGCTGCCGCCGGAACCAGGTGCGTTGACGTTTGGCGAACTGACGGGTGCGTTGGCTGGTCAGGGTGATGGCCCGCTCACGGCTCAGGGATCCCTCCAGGAGCTCCAGCGCTTCTCCGTAGCCGATGGTTTGCAGCAAGGGCAGCGCACGACCAAAGCGCTCCGCGAGTGCCGTTGTTTCCTCCACCAGGCCGTTTTGGTACAGGGCCTTGGTGCGTTGGCCGATCCGCTCCCGCAGGTTGGCTGGGTTGAGGCCGAGCTCCAGCACCCGCCAGGGTGGCGGGGTGGCGCTGGCCTGGCTGCTGATGGGCCGACCAGTCGCGTAAAGCACCTCCAGGGCCCGTTGGGTGCGCACGGCATCGGCCGGTGCGATTTTGGCGGCGGCGGTTGGGTCCGATTGCTGCAATAAGGGATGGCAGATCTCTTGGCCCAGCTGTTGCAGTTGTGTGCGCAGCTGGGGTTGCGGGGCCACCGCCGGCGGCTTCAGTCCGTGGGTGAGGGCCTTGAGGTACAGACCGCTGCCACCCACCAGCAGGGCTATGCCCTGCGTCTGCAGGGCGTGCTCGATGCAGGGCTCGGCGGCGGCCTGGAATTCCTGCAGGGTGATCGGTTGGTCGGGCTCGCGCAGGTCCAGCAGGTGGTGACGCACCCGTGCCTGTTGCTCGGGCGTGGGTTTGGCGGTGCCCACATCCATGCCCCGATACAGCTGCCTGGAGTCGACATTGATCACCTCAAGGCCCAGCCGTTCAGCGATGTCGAGCGAAAGGGCGGTCTTGCCGCTGGCGGTGGGCCCCAGCAGGGCGATGACCAGGGGGTTGACAGGCATGGTGATCGCTCGGGGATGCACCCCAACTTGAAAAGGGGCCTCAGAGGCCTCTGCAAGCCCCTGTAGACAGCCAGTGGTAGATTGACATTGCCAGATTGAGGTTCAAAGCCCTAGCGGCTGTTCTGAACCCTGTTTCCTGGATCGAGAGTCTCGGAATGAGCGACGTTTCCAAGGTCCAGAACGCCTACGGCGCTGAGCAGATTCAGGTGCTGGAGGGCCTTGAGCCCGTCCGCAAGCGTCCCGGGATGTACATCGGCTCCACCGGGCCGAGGGGATTGCACCACCTGGTGTATGAGGTGGTCGATAACGCGGTGGACGAGGCCCTGGCGGGCCACTGCGATCGCATTGATGTGGTCCTCGGGGCCGATGGCTCGGCGCAGGTCAGCGATAACGGCCGCGGCATCCCAACGGATGTCCACCCGCGTACCGGCAAGAGCGCTCTGGAAACCGTGCTGACCGTGCTCCACGCCGGTGGCAAATTCGGTGCTGGTGGTTACAAGGTCTCCGGCGGTCTCCACGGGGTTGGTGTGTCCGTGGTCAACGCCCTCAGTGAATGGGTGGAGGTCACGGTTCGCAGACAGGGGCAGGTGCATCGCCAGCGCTTCGAGCGCGGTGCCGCCATCGGCAGCTTGGCCTCGGAAGATCAGCCGTCGTCGGAGGAGGGCGCGACCGGAACCACGGTTTGCTTCAAGCCCGACATCGAGATTTTCACGATCGGGATTGTTTTTGATTACGCCACACTTTCAGCGCGTCTGCGCGAACTGGCGTATCTCAATGGTGGCGTGCGAATCGTGTTCCGCGATGAGCGTGAATCTGCTCGCGATGCCGAAGGGAATCCCCACGAAGAAACCTATTTCTATGAAGGGGGAATCAAGGAATATGTCTCCTACATGAATGCGGAGAAGGATTCCCTTCATCCGGAAATCATTTATGTGAATGCCGAAAAAGATGGTGTTCAAGTTGAAGCGGCCTTGCAGTGGTGTGCCGATGCTTATTCCGACAGCATCCTTGGCTTTGCCAACAACATCCGAACGGTCGATGGTGGCACCCACATCGAGGGTCTGAAGACCGTCCTCACCAGAACCCTCAACGCTTTCGCCAAGAAGCTGGGCAAACGCAAGGAGGCCGATTCCAACCTGGCCGGAGAAAATATCCGCGAAGGTTTAACCGCTGTGCTGTCGGTCAAGGTTCCCGAGCCGGAATTTGAGGGGCAAACCAAAACCAAGCTCGGCAACACCGAGGTGCGCGGCATTGTCGACAACCTGGTTGGAGAAGCGCTCAGCCAATTCCTGGAATTCAATCCATCGGTGATTGGTTTGATCCTGGAGAAAGCAATCCAGGCCTTTAACGCTGCGGAGGCCGCTCGGCGTGCTCGCGAGCTGGTGCGTCGTAAGAGTGTGCTGGAGAGTTCAACCCTTCCCGGCAAGCTGGCGGACTGCAGTTCCAGGGATCCCAGCGAGTCTGAGATTTACATCGTTGAGGGTGACTCCGCAGGCGGCTCGGCGAAACAGGGTCGCGATCGTCGCTTCCAGGCCATCCTTCCGCTGCGGGG
>NZ_JBGKDS010000076.1:0-27433 GCF_042954325.1 Parasynechococcus sp.
CCTCATGGCACGAGCTCGTATCCAGCCCCACGCATCCAGCGCTCAAATTCAATCAGGACCAGTTCATTCGGACAGTCGATCAGCGTCAGCTGACCCACGGTGCAATCGCCATAACCACTGTGGTGCAGCGTTAAGTGATAACCCGATCCGCTCAGTCCACAGACTTCCGGATCACTGCGGACCACCACATCAAGGGACGCACCGATCCGGGCAACCCGTCGCCTCAGATCAGACCAGCTGGAGGGCATCTCAGACGACGAGCTCATGACAGGAACGAAAAGAACAGCAAGCGCGGGCCAAGGTCAGCGTTGAACGGTCAGGGCTGAGCCGTGTCAGCGGACAGCTCTGATTGTTGTTCAACGGCGGCCGGCTCCTGCAACGGTGGCAGGGGCAAGACCATGGCTCCGGCAGCTCCGAGCACCAACGCCAGACCACCGAGCATGGGTGAGGCCAGGCGACGATGCAGAGGAATCCGCTCCACCAGCTCGCGCCGATGCAAGGGCCGATCGAGCGGGAGATTCCAGCTCAGCTGCACCCGCTGATCGAGACGAAGACGATCCAGGCAACGCACCAGATCAGCTAAGTCAGCGTCATCGAGATGCAGCTGCAGGGGATCCACACCGTCACGGCTGCTGCGCAGTTCCAGTTGATGGCCAGCACCATCCGGACCAATGGACACAAAGCCCTCCTCGGAACCAAAGCGTTTCGGAGCTTTGGACAGGCAATGGCGGGCGTAGGGCATCACCACGGCCATCATCGCCTCGAGGTGTTCACGGGTGCCCTCCAGTTCCGGGGCAGACACGAGTTGCAACCGCCAGCCGGACAGGATGCCGATCCTGTCGTCGCCCTGTCCCGCCGACAGATCTGGAAACCCCTCGACGGTCAAGCGAGCGGCGGATTGTTCGTAGCGATACGTACTTTTCTGCATGCGTTCAGGACGCCTCAAGGCGTGGGGTCGAGCAGTGTCGCGCGGAGCCGGTCAATTCCCCCCGGTCCGGCGACCAGGGCAAGGGTCTGAATCAACTCACGGTGCAAGGCAGGGCGGGTGTTGGGATCCTGCAACCGCACCACGGCCCCCCGACGGGGGTTCATCCGTTCGTCGACCAAATCAGAGAGACGTTCGTACACCAGATTCCAGCGCTGCTCCGTGAGCTGTTCGGGCTCACGGGTGGACAGCAGTTGATGGAGCATGGGGTAGAGCCGCTCCGCCATCGCACAGACCAGACAGATCAGAGATTCAGCGTCGATGGGATCAAGTTGATCCCGGCGGGTCGATTTGCGCAGGGGGTTATGGCAACGGCGTTTCCACAACTCAACCCGGTTCGGAAAGCGCTGCTGCAAACCCATCTGATGGCTGGTCCAGAGCATGGCCTCGCCGCCGTTGAGATCGAGGGCCTCGATGGTGAGCAGCAGCAGATCGAGCCGTTCAACACCTCGACGGCCGAGCCGGACACCGCTTTGTGCTGGAGCTTCTGTCATGGCTGGGATGATGGCAGGGATCAGGCCCATGCGTCACCACCTTTTGGATCTTCAGCCCTTCATTCGAGCGATTCCGGATTTTCCGAAGCCCGGAATCTTGTTTCGGGACATCAATCCACTGCTGCGCTCGCCCGAGGCCATGGGTGAGGTGTTGGATCACCTGGGACGCGTTTGTGAAAGCGTCAAGCCAGATCTGATTGTTGGCATTGAATCCAGGGGCTTCATCGTTGGTATGCCCTTGGCCCTGCGCCAGGGACTGGGATTTATCCCCGTCCGCAAACCGGGAAAACTGCCCGGTGCTGTGATCGGCCTGGACTACGCCCTGGAATATGGCAGTGATCGCCTGGAAATCCAGGCCGATGCCTGTGCCGATGGCCAGCGCATTTTGGTGGTGGATGACCTGCTCGCCACCGGTGGAACGGCAGCAGCGACGGGTCGACTGGTCGAGCAGGCCGGTGGCACCGTTGTGGGATATGCCGTTGTGATCGAACTTGTCGGCCTCAACGGCCGACGTCAGCTCCCGCCTGATGCTCAGGTCACTTCGGTTCTGACCTACCCCTGACCTTCAAGCCAATCGAGCACCTGTTGGAGCTGCTCGAGGTTGAGCAAGCCGAAACTCCAGAGCACGATCGGCAAAGGCGACTGCTCGAGCTCGGCTTGGCGCAGGCCGAGCTCGAGCGCCTCAGGACTCAGACCAATCTGACGCTGGAGAAAGTGCTGAAGGGCCCGCGAAGGGGGCGGTTGCGGATGAGAACAAGCCACCATCCACTCGAAGCGGTAGGTCTTCAGTCTGGCGAGGACCTCAACAGCTGCAGGGGGCCATCGGTCATGGCACGCAAACTCAAACGACGCAGCAGACCGATTCGCGCGAGCGCTTCAACGGCGAGCCAACGCAATGGCAAGAGCACACCCAGACGGTTGGAGAAGAAACGCACCAGGGCATCCGTCGCTGTGCCGACCAACACCACATCGATGGTGCGTTGGCGGCCGTAACGCCGGGCCATCCTTGCGGGCACAGCGCCGGAGCGAACGACCGCAGCCAAGGCCTCCACATCTCTCCAACAGAGGTTCAACCCCTGCCCTCCCACCGGATGGCAGCGATGGGCTGCTTCACCCAGCAGGACACCGGAGCCGTGACTGAACCGCCGGGCCAGCATCCATTCCTGGGGAAAGGCGGCGGGTTGATCGAGCAACAGATCCGGTTCCACCCCGCGGGGCAACACACCGGCCAATTGATCGAGGAAGGCTGCAACGGGAAGCGCTGCCCGTTGCTGGCAGCGATCCAGCGGTGCACTCCACACCACTTGATAGGTCTCACCACCCAAGGGCAGGACAGCCATCGGCCCCTCCGGACGGAACAGCTCAAAGGCCGTGCCGGAACGGACGCCCCTGAGCACCACTTTCGCGGTCAGACATCCCTGGCGATAGGACCAACGCCAAACCCCGATTCCCCAGGAGGTGCGGGTGCTGGAGCGCGGACCATCGGCGGCCACCTCAAGCACTGCAGAGGGCGAGGACGGAATTGGTTCGTTGTGAGCCAGCGACAGCTGGACCGATGGATGCTGGGCGAGTCGCTGCAGCAACAGCGCCATCAGCGGACGGTGGTCAAGAATCCAGCCAATGGCGCCATGGCGCTGGTTGGAGACTGAGAGGTCATCGAGACGAAAAACAGCCCGCCGCTGGGTGGCCTGATCACGGAGATCCAGCCGATCAAAGGGAACCAGATCGGAGCGCAGGAGATCCCAAAGTCCAAGGCGACACAGCAGCCTCCGACTGGAGTGGGTGATGGCGTAAGCGCGACTGCGGCTCTGCAACTCGGCAGCCGACAGCCGATCATGCAAAACAACAAAACAGCCCTGCTCTGCAAGAGCGAGGGCTGCGAGGGAGCCGGTCGGACCGGCTCCGGTGATTTGAATGGACGGACTGGTCGAAGCCATCGGTGGAGTTTGACGAACTCCAGGCCGTGACCGTGGAATCAGCCCAGGCCCAGCAGACCGTGGGTGAAAGCTTCACCGCCGAGGGCAATTTCGGTGGCGAGCAGAGCGATGAATCCCAACATCGCCATGCGGCCATTGAGCTTCTCAGCGCGCTCGTGGAAACCCCAACCTTGCTCGGCCTCAACAACCTGCATGCGGGGCTCGGAAGCAAAGGCGTTCAATCGGCCGCCATCTTCCGTGGTGACGGTGGCGCCACGGATCACGGAAGGGGTGGAGGAAGACTGGGTCATGACCGGCCTGGGTTGCATTGCTAAGAAGTGTAAACCAGGTTTAAGAAATGTTCACCTACGGGCCAGGCGGAGCTGGCAGAGCTCTTCAAAGGCAGGACGCAACAGAAAGGGGTACTCACCCACCCACAGGCGAAGTCCAGGCAGCCAGGCATCGCTGAGGGCCCCGACTCGGGAAAAATCCTTGCGCTCGCTCAACACCAGGCAACGCACCACAGCGCCGGCACGAATGGATTGATGCTTCTTCTCCATGGGGAACGACACACGTCCCAGGTAGCCGTCCTCGTCCTCGAGCTCCAGGAGCATCCAGGTTCGGCGGTTTTCCACCAGCTCAAGGTTGCCGCGGCTGTCGGCCTGCTCATGGCTGTTCTCAACCCGTTCGCGGGTCTGCACATCCGCCACCTCCCCCTCAAACAGCGCCGCAGCGGGATAACGGCGCAAGGTGGCATTGCGCTGGCCGGCCTCCAGGATGGGCCCCCAGAGCACATAGAGCAGAAAAACCACTCCGATCACAAGCCAGACCGGTCCCCAGCGGCTTGCCATCTGGCTTTGGCTGATCAACAGCGTGATCACGCCACCAATGGCGGCAATCATCAGGCGTTGCAGCACCTGCTGAGGCTTACCCAAGGCAAAGCGGAACTGATTGCCGGTGGCGACAGCCGGAATCAATCGCTGCAGCTCACCGGGACGAAGGGGGATCAGCATCGAATCAAGTCCAATCAGATCAGACGCTCAAGGCCATACACCAGGGCGTCAAGGGTGCGCACCTTGCGCACCGTGAGCAGCACCCCAGGCATGTAGGCCGAACGATCGATCGTGTCGTGGCGCAGGGTGTAGGTCTCACCGGGCGCACCAAACATCACTTCCTGATGGGCCACAAGGCCCGGCAAACGCAGGGAATGGAGACGCAAACCACTTTCACGGCGTCCACCTCGGGAGCCCTCGAGCGATTCGTGCTCATCCACCTCAGCGGGGTTGAACTGCTTGCCGAGCTCCTCCATTAATTCAGCGGTTTTGATGCAGGTGCCGCTGGGCGCATCCGCTTTGCGGTTGTGGTGCAGCTCAGTGAGTTCAGCGTGGTCGTAAAAGCGCGCCGCCGCCGCCGCGGCCTGCTGAAGCAGAACCATGCCGACGGAAAAATTGGGAATCACAGCTCCGCCCACGGAGGCTTTGGCGGAGAACTCCTTCAACTCGTTGAGTTGCTGGGGAGACAGCCCCGTGGTGCCGATCACGGGGTGGACGCCATAGGCAATCGCCGCACGGGTGTGCTCGTAGACGACCGATGGGTGTGTGAAGTCGACCAGCACAGCGCCTTGACCGGCTCCGGCATCTCGAACGGACTGACTGACGGCACACAGACAACCTTCGAAATCAGCGGTGACGGCCACTTCAAGCTCACCCAAACCAAGCTCCAAGCCGACATCGGCCCCCTCCTTGCCAGGCGTGTTGTCAATCGCGCCAACCAGGGTGCAGTCCTCCGACGCCACCACAGCTCGGATCACTTCGGCACCCATCCGGCCCAGTGCTCCAGCCACGACCACGGGAATCTGCGAGGACATTGCGAAGCAGAGAAGATCCCTAGAGCCTATGGGGCGACTCGTGTAACGGCCGATCCGAAATTCTCGCGCCCAAGTCGCAGTCGCCGTAAGGTTCTTCACATTGCTCAAGATGCGCAGATGTTCACGCAGGTCCGCTCCGCCGATCGCCGAGTTGTTCCTGCTGAGGGTCAGAACCACACCTCTGTGATGAAAGCGGTGTATGTGGTGCTCGAGCCCCAGTACCAAAACGCGCTCACCCAAGCCGCCACAGCGCTGAATGCCTCGGGGGCTGAGCTTGGGATCGAGCTCAGTGGCTATCTGATCGAAGAACTGCGCGACGACAGCAACTACGCCGATTTCTGCGCTGACGTCGCCCAGGCTGATGTCTTTATCGCCTCGCTGATCTTCATCGAAGATTTGGCACAGAAGGTGGTCGATGCGGTTGCACCGCATCGCGACCGACTCAAGGCCGCCGTTGTCTTCCCCTCGATGCCTGAGGTGATGCGGCTCAACAAGTTGGGCAGCTTCTCCATGGCCCAGCTCGGCCAGAGCAAAAGTGCGATTGCGGGCTTCATGAAGAAGCGGAAGGAGGCCGGCGGCGCCGGCTTCCAGGACGCCATGCTCAAACTGCTGAACACGCTGCCGACCGTCCTCAAGTACCTCCCGGTCGAAAAGGCCCAGGACGCTCGCAGCTTCATGCTGAGTTTTCAGTACTGGCTCGGAGGCACGCCGGACAATCTCCGGAACTTCCTGTTGATGCTGGCGGACAAATACGTGTTCCCCGCAGCGGAAGGCGAAGACCGTCCTGCCATGGAGGTGGCTGAACCAGAGGTGTTCCCGGATCTAGGGATCTGGCACCCCCTCGCTCCATCCATGTTCGAGGACCTCAAGGAATACCTCAACTGGACGTCGAGCCGGACCGATCTCTCGGACGACGCCCGCAAGGGGCCCGTCATCGGCCTGGTGCTTCAGCGCAGCCACATCGTCACCGGCGACGATGCCCACTACGTGGCCACCATTCAGGAGCTGGAATTCCGCGGAGCAAGGGTCATTCCGATCTTCTGTGGAGGCCTCGATTTCTCCAAACCGGTCAACGCTTTTTTCTATGACCCACTGAATCCCGAGCAGCCCCTGGTTGACGGCATCGTGTCCCTGACTGGATTTGCACTGGTCGGTGGACCGGCTCGACAGGATCACCCGAAGGCCATCGAGTCCCTCAAAAAGCTGAATCGCCCCTACATGGTGGCGTTGCCGCTGGTGTTCCAGACCACTCAGGAATGGGAGGACAGCGACCTTGGCCTGCACCCAGTTCAGGTGGCTCTTCAGATCGCCATTCCGGAACTCGATGGTGCGATCGAACCGATCGTCCTCTCCGGCCGTGATGACGCCACCGGAAAGGCCCACACGCTTCAGGATCGGGTCGACGCGATCGCCGAACGGGCGATCCGCTGGTCCTCACTTCGCATCAAACCCAAGGCGGATAAAAAGCTCGCAATCACCGTGTTCAGCTTCCCTCCTGACAAAGGGAATGTGGGTACGGCGGCCTATCTGGATGTCTTCGGCTCCATCCACCGCGTGATGCAGGAGATGAAAGCCAAGGGATACGACGTGCAGAACCTGCCCGCCACCCCCAAGGCCCTGCTGGATGCAGTGATCACCGATCCAGAGGCCTTACAGGGTGCTCCTGAGCTGTCGATCGCGCACCGAATGAGCGTCGATGAATACGAAAGCCTGACCCCCTATTCCAAACGTTTGGAGGAAAACTGGGGCAAACCTCCCGGCAACCTCAACAGCGACGGTCAGAACCTGTTGGTGTTCGGACGCCACTTCGGCAACGTCTTTGTGGGCGTGCAGCCCACCTTTGGCTACGAAGGTGACCCGATGCGCCTGCTCTATTCACGCAGTGCCAGCCCCCACCACGGGTTTGCCGCCTATTACACCTACCTGCAGAAGATCTGGAAGGCCGATGCCGTCCTCCACTTCGGCACCCATGGATCGCTCGAATTCATGCCCGGTAAGCAGATGGGCATGAGTGAAACCTGCTATCCCGACTCGTTGATCGGAGCACTGCCCAACCTCTATTACTACGCAGCCAATAACCCCTCCGAAGCCACCATCGCCAAGCGACGTGGCTATGCCTCAACGATCAGCTATCTGACGCCACCGGCCGAGAACGCTGGTCTCTACAAAGGTCTCAAAGAACTCGGCGAATTGGTCGGTTCTTACCAGCAACTTCGGGAAGGCGGTCGCGGCGTTCAGATCGTCAACACGATTGTGGAGACAGCCCGTCAGTGCAACCTCGACAAGGACGTTGCACTCCCCGAAGACGACGCAGGCTCCATGGATCTGGAGGGCCGTGATGCTCTGGTCGGAGCGGTCTATCGCCAGTTGATGGAGATCGAAAGCCGTCTGCTGCCCTGCGGTCTCCACACCATTGGCAAACCGCCCACCGCCGAAGAAGCGATCGCGACCCTCGTCAGCA
Organism: Parasynechococcus sp.; assembly: GCF_042954325.1. Classification (GTDB taxonomy): domain Bacteria; phylum Cyanobacteriota; class Cyanobacteriia; order PCC-6307; family Cyanobiaceae; genus Parasynechococcus. The sequence continues at coordinate 7,724 of NZ_JBGKDS010000076.1, forward strand.
TCGCGGCTCTCGAACGCGATGAGGATGGCCTGCGCTCCCTGCCCGCGTTGCTTGCGGAGTCGATCGGACGCACCATCGACGACATCTACAAAGGCAATGACGAAGGCGTGCTCGCCGATGTCGAGCTGAACCGCACCATCACCGAAGCCAGTCGGGCCGCGGTCGGGTCGATGGTTCGATCCCTGACGGGCATGGACGGCCGCGTCAGCATGCGCAATGCCTTTGGCTGGTTCTACGACTTGCTGGCCCGGTTCGGCCTCAAGCTGCCCTCGCCATGGTTGCGGGCCTGCTGCAGCTCTGGTTTCACCCAGGTTGACTCCACCGAACTCGACAAACTGTTTGGCTATTTGCGCTTCTGCCTGGAGCAAATCTGCGCCGATATGGAAATGGAGAGCCTGCTGAAGGCCCTCGATGGCGAGTATGTGCTGCCCGGTCCAGGTGGAGACCCAATCCGGAACCCAGGTGTTCTGCCGAGCGGCAAGAACATCCACGCCCTTGACCCCCAGGCCATCCCCACCCGCGCTGCCGTCGCAGCCGCGAAAGGTGTTGTGGACAAATTGATCGAGCGTCAACGCGAAGAGCAGGGCGCATGGCCAGAAACCATTGCGTGTGTGCTTTGGGGCACCGACAACATCAAGACCTACGGCGAATCCTTGGCCCAGATCCTTTGGTTCGTTGGCGTCAAACCGATGCCGGACTCCGTCGGCAGGGTCAACAAACTCGAGCTGATTCCCTTGGAGGAATTGGGTCGACCCAGAATCGACGTGGTCGTGAACTGCTCCGGTGTGTTCCGGGATCTGTTCATCAATCAAATGGCGCTGATCGATCAAGCCGTGAAGATGGCGGCGGAAGCAGACGAACCCCTCGAGCAGAACTTTGTGCGCAAGCACGCCCTCGAACAGGCGGAGAAGGAAGGAACCAGCCTGCGGGATGCTGCCTGTCGCGTGTTCTCGAACGCCAGCGGGAGCTACAGCTCAAACGTCAACCTTGCAGTTGAGAACAGCACCTGGGAAGAGGAAGGTGAACTTCAGGAGATGTATCTCTCCCGCAAGACCTTCGCCTTCAACGCCGATAACCCCGGCGAAATGAATCAGAAGCGCGAGGTCTTTGAAAATGTGATGAAGACCGCTGACGTCACCTTCCAAAACCTTGATTCCGCGGAGATCTCGCTCACGGACGTGAGTCATTACTTCGACTCCGATCCCACAAAGCTGATCGCTGGCCTGCGGGATGACGGCAAAGCACCGACGAGTTACATCGCCGACACCACAACGGCCAATGCTCAAGTTCGCTCCTTGAGCGAAACGATTCGCCTGGACTCCCGCACCAAGCTGCTCAACCCCAAGTGGTACGAGGGCATGCTTGATTCCGGATATGAAGGTGTGCGTGAGGTCGCCAAGCGCTTGAACTTCACCCTGGGCTGGAGCGCCACCAGTGGCGCCGTCGACAACTTTGTCTACGAGGAAGCCAACGAGACGTTCATCAACGACCCTGAGATGCGCAAGCGTCTGATGGAACTGAACCCCAACAGCTTCCGCCAGATCGTGGGCACCCTCCTGGAAGTGCACGGGCGCGGTTACTGGGAAACCTCCGACGAGAACATTGAACAACTCCAGGAGATGTATCAGGAGATCGAAGATCGAATCGAAGGGGTTGTGACGGACTAAATCCGTCCCAGAAGGCCTAAATCAAGTTCGTGAATCATTAAATTCAGACTTGATTTAGGCCACCAAAGGATTCGCGAAACCAGCTTTTTCTTTCCAGTTCTTGCATATACAGCGTCCATTTGAAATCAGGTCACCCGAAGAATCGACCGAGGTCATGAATGACTCGACAGGATTCAGAATTTTAATATTTTTATTCCAAGAACTATAGACAAGTCTATGAGCCTTTCTGAGATGTTCGCCAGGCTCATCAAAGTCCACAGGCACTCCACCCGCTTTCCGGAATTTGAACTGCCTGTAGTTGTCGTCAAAATCCGTATGAACAGTGTTCACAAGGATGGCCTTAAATCGCCTGAAAAAAGGATGCTCCAAGAACCCTTTAACCATCAAGTCGCAGATTTTTGGATCAGACTTACTCTTTAGTTGCGTCGGAATTGACGTAACCTTTTTAATTTTTTTGCGATCATCCCTCGAGGCAGCTGTGTAGCCAAGCTTGTGGATAACGTGCTTTAGATCCACCTGGATCAGCAGAGACTGGGGAGGAGAGGGCTCCTTGGCCAGATCGTGAATATGCCGGCCTTGAAAATTAGCCCCAATCTTGATCGCCATGTCATAGTCATCATTTTCTCCATGGTGTCCAGTTTCCCCAGTTCCTCTAAATTGCTGATGATATTTTTCTCCGAAAAGGCGTAGATCAAGGTCATATGACGTCTTGATAATCGTTGACTTACCAGCACCGCGGAAGCCCGCCACGACGAAACAAGTCTGAAGATCTTGCTCCCCATGCATCCTGTCTTCACCATCAGGCATGGGAATAAAACAGACTCAGTCCAATTTTAACACGTCCTTAACCATTATTTACCGAGACTTAATGATGAGGGTGGCGGTCGACTGGTCTCCTCGGAGATCCTGATAATCGTCCTAAAACTCACGTTCTCTCTTCAACGTCAAGTTGTGACAGCACTCCCGACCCTGGGTGGGGAATGCTTGGACGAACATCACCAAAGTTCCGCTGCCATACGCAGCGTCTGAGCAATGGGACGGACGTCATGGACACGCACAATTGCCGCCCCGGCCTGTGCACATCGGCAGGCAACAGCTGCCGTCCCCCAGAGGCGAGCCTTCGGTCTCGGCTCGTTCAGGACTTCACCAATAAAGCGTTTGCGCGACGGACCGATTAACACCGGGACCGAACCTCCCGTGATTTGTTCCAGCCCCCGAAGCAATTGCAGATTTTGTTCGTGGGTTTTGGCAAAGCCCAATCCGGGATCCCAAATGATCTGCTGCTGATCAACACCCGCCCGCACAGCGGCATCACTCCGTTCGATCAGACCAGCGCGCACCTCAGCCACAACATCCCCGTAGTCAGTCAATTGATCCATCGTTTTGCTGTTCCCCCGGCTGTGCATCAGCACGACTGGGCAGCCTGCATCGGCCACCACGCGCAGCAGATCGGGATCCCTGCGACCGCCACTGACGTCATTGATCCAGTTGGCCCCGGCGTCGAGTGCCGCTGCTGCAACAGGTGCCAAAAACGTATCGACCGAAATCAGGGTGTTCGGACAGCGCTCCCGAATCAGCGTTAAGGCAGGCAACAGCCTGCGACATTCTTCGTCGGGACCCACCTCATCGGCACCGGGTCGCGTGCTCTGGGCACCTAAATCCAGAACATCTGCACCGTTTTGCGTCTGGTAGACAGCCTCTGCCGATGCCTTGTCCCGGGCCAGGAAGCGACCTCCATCACTGAAGGAATCGGGAGTGATATTGATCACCCCCATCACCGCCGTGCGCTGTTGCCAGAACGGAGGCCAGACCAAGGTCTCAGACGGATTTGTAATTGGCGATTCGCGCAAAGCTGTCGGGATCCAGTGACGCCCCACCGACCAGGACGCCATCGATATCACTCATGCCCATCAGCTCATCGATATTGCCCGGCTTGACCGAACCGCCGTACTGAATCACCAGATCCGGAGCACCCACCCAACTGCGAATCAAACCGCAGATGCGGTTGGCTTCTTCGGAGGCACAGGTCTTACCGGTACCGATCGCCCAGATCGGTTCGTAGGCCACCACCAAAGAACCGGGATCGAGATTCTCCAAACCCTGTTCGATCTGACGGCGAATCACACGCTCCGCTTCACCGCGTTCACGCTGTTCATCACTCTCCCCAACGCAGACAATCGGGATCAAGCCATTGTCCTGGGCTGAACGGGCACGCAAGTTGATCTGTTCGTCGCTCTCACTGAAATATTTGCGCGGCTCACTATGACCAACAATCGTGTAGGCCACACCATGCTCCTTCAACATCGCGGGTGAAATTTCCGCGGTGAAAGCACCGGAGGGCTCCCAGTGAACGTTCTGGCTGGCCAAAGACACACAGCTGCCCTTGGCTTGTTCGGCCATGGTCGAGATCGCCGTGAACGGTGGAGCCAGCACGATCTCACGATCATTGGGGGTCTGTTCCAGCTGAGGCAGGAACGCAGCCATGAACTCCCTGGCCTGGGCACAGGTCATGTGCATCTTCCAGTTGCCAGCGATCACCGGTCTGCGCACGCCTTCAAGCCCCACAAAATGTGGAGCCAACTTACGGCGCTGCAGCGACGTTCTCTCCGACAACGCCTGAGTCGGGTCCAAGAACAACGAGATCGCCGGCCAGCAGTTGCCGTCCGCGACGGGTCTCGACAGCACCGTTGACCGTCACGGCTCCAGCCTGAATGTGCTGTTTCGCCTCACCACCGGTCCCGACCCAGCCCATCCACTTCAGGTACTGATCAAGTTTCATCGGCAGCGGTGATCCAGAGATGACATTGATACTGTGCCGGCATGCTTTCTTCCTCCCCAGCGGGCTTCCGCAGACTGCTGCCATTGCTGCGACCGCATCTCCGTCGCCTGACCTGGGGAGCGCTGTGCATGCTGGCCTACGTGGCGTGTTGGCCACTGTTGATGCAGCTTGCGGGACAGTTGATCCCAGCCATCGGAGCCGGGGAGTTGAACCGGGTGATCGAAGTGATCGCCCTCGCCATCAGCGTGTTTCTGATTCAGAAACTGGCTCAGTTCGGCCAAGACTCCCTCCTGGCCGGTCCCGCCTTGCGGGTCAGCCAGGACCTGCGCCGGAATGTGTTCCGCCAGCTTCAGCGCGTGGAGCTGGGGTCCCTGGAAAAACTGTCGTCCGGTGATCTGACCTATCGCCTCACCGAAGACGCGGACCGCGTCAGTGAGGTGATCTACAAAACGATTCAAGACACCGTTCCCAGTGCTCTGCAGTTGGTCGCCGTGTTCGGCTACATGGCCTGGCTTGACTGGAAGCTCTCCGTAGCGATCATCCTGATCGCGCCTCTGGTTGCCGTTCTGATCAGTCTGTTCGGAGCCAAGGTGATGGCCGCAACCGAGCGCAGCCAGAGCAAAGTCAGTGAACTGGCAGGGCTCCTGGGTGAAGCGATTGAAGGCCTGCCGCTGGTGCGCGCCTTTGCGGCCGAACCCTGGTTACAGGATCGATTCGAAACCAAGATTGATCAGCACCGCCTGGCCCGGTATCGCACCTATCGACTGGTGGCTCTGCAGCATCCGGTGATCGGCTTCATCGAGGTGATCGGCATCCTCACGGTGTTAGCCCTCGGGGCAGCCCGCATTGAATCCGGTGATCTCGATGGCCAAGGGTTCAGCAGCTACGTGGCCGGACTGCTGATGTTGATCGACCCCATCAGCCATCTCACCACCAACTTCAACGAATTCCAGCAAGGACAAGCCTCGCTCAAACGTCTACGCGATATCGAACGGGAGCCCAAGGAAGCCGCCGATCCCGTCGAACCGCTCAGCCTCGGGCGGCTCCGTGGTGATCTCGACTTCCGCACCGTGCAATTCGGCTACAACCCTGATGAGCCAGTGCTGAACAACCTCAGCCTGTCGATCAAGGCCGGACAGGTGATTGCCCTCGACGGCCCGTCAGGAGCCGGCAAAAGCACCTTGTTCTCCCTGTTGCTGCGTTTCAACAGAGCACAACAGGGCTCAATCGAACTGGATGGCCATGACCTCAGTCTGCTGCGAGCGCGGGATGTGCGACGACAAGTGGCCCTCGTCCCCCAACGCACCACCGTGTTCTCCGGAACCATCGCAGAAGCGATTCGCTTCGGCCGACAGGCCAGCGATGACGACGTGATCGATGCCGCTCGCCTGGCCAACGCCGATGGCTTCATCCGCAGGCTGCCCGAGGGCTACAACACCATGCTGGAAGAGCGTGGCAGCAATGTGTCCGGAGGACAGCTTCAGCGCATCGCCATCGCCCGCGCCGTTCTTGGCAACCCAGCCCTTCTTTTGCTCGATGAGGCCACCAGCGCCTTGGATGCAGAAGCGGAAGCGGCGGTGCAGCTCGGCCTGAGACGGGCCATGGAAGGGCGCACCGTGCTGGTCATCGCCCATCGTCTGGCCACGGTCCAGGAAGCCGATCGAATTTTGGTGCTGGAGCAGGGCACCATCGTCGACAGCGGATCCCATGACGAGCTGATGCAGCGTGGCGGCCGCTATCGGGAGCTCTGTGAGCGACAGTTCATTCGCGACCTCCAGTCGTCGTAAGCCGCGAACCCTGACGAACGGCTCAACGTTCTGAGACGTTGCATGTCAGCACCCCTACAGTCAGCGAGCCGTACTGCCTCCAACGACTCCGGCACGACTGATGACTGACTCCGCAGCGAACACCCCCAACCCCGTGCTGACCTTCGAAGGGAAGCGTTACGACCTCAACACCCTCCCCGACGACCTGAAGGAACTGGTGCGTGGCATGCAGGTGGCTGACGCTCAGCTGCGCATGCATGAAGACACCCTCAAGGTGCTCGCCGTCGGTCGACAGAGCCTTGCCATGCAGCTCAACGAGAAGCTGAAGAACGTCGCCCCGATGGCCGACGGCCAGGGCTGAACGCCCTGACCGCACCGCCTCTCTCAACGCTCGAAGGTGTAGTCCCGAGAGAGGCGGAACACCGTTCCGCTTAACAGCACCAACGCGACGAGGTTGGGAAGTGCCATCAGACCGTTGAGGGTGTCAGCGACACCCCAGATGGCTCCACTGGTCCCGGCCACGGACGCAAAGACCACCATGGCCACCCAAAGCAATCGGAACGGCATCACCGCGCGTTCTCCGAAGAGGTAGATCGTGCAGCGCTCGCCATAGAAGCTCCAGCCAAGAATCGTGGTGAAGGCGAAGATGATCAGCCCCGCAGTGACCACAAAGCCACTGCCCGGGAGTCCCATGTCGAAGGCGGCGATCGACAGCGTGGATCCGCTCAGGCGCTCACCGGCATTGTCGAGAATCAGATGGGCCTGGGTGGTGATGATCACCAGGGCCGTCATCGTGCAGATCACCAGGGTGTCAATGAAGGTGCCCAGCATCGCCACGGTTCCCTGGCGAACGGGGTCATCGGTTTTGGCAGCCGCATGGGCAATGGGAGCACTACCCAAACCGGCTTCATTGGAAAAGATGCCTCGCTTGAAGCCCATCAGCACCACCTGACCGAAGGCACCACCGACGGCGGCTTCGCCACTGAAAGCATTGCCGACGATTGTGGCCAAGGCCTCTGGAACGGCCGCAATGTTGGCCGCCAGCAGGACCAAACAGGCACCGATGTAGAGCACCGACATCAGAGGAACGAGGGTCGACGCCGCCTGGGCAATCCGGCGGATGCCACCGATGACCACAGCGAAGACCAGAGCCCCCAGAACGATGCCTGTGATCAGACGATCGACCCCTGCAGCTTCCAGGGCGGACGACACTTCAAAGGCCTGAACACCGTTGCCGATTCCAAAGCCAGCGAGCATGCCGAACAGGGCGAACAAGCCAGCCATCCAGCTCCAGCCAGCACCCAAGCCGTTGCGGATGTAGTACATCGGGCCACCGACGAGATGACCGCTGCTGTCGGTTTCACGGAAGTGAACGGCGAGCACGGCTTCGGCGTATTTGGTCGCGATCCCGAACACGGCGATCACCCACATCCAAAACACCGCTCCCGGTCCGCCGACGGCAATGGCACCGGCAACACCCGCAATGTTGCCGGTGCCGACCGTCGCGGAGAGCGAGGTCATCAGGGCCTGAAACGGCGTGATCTCGCCCTCGCTGTCGCGATCGCTGGGACGGAGAACCATGGCGATGCCATAGCCCAGCCGTCGTAACGGCATGAACCGCAGGCCAACCATCAGCAGAATGCCCGTCAGGGCAATCAGCAGAACGGTCGGCCAGCCCCAAACAAGCCCGTTAATCGGACTGTTGATCGCCTGGATTGATGTGTCTAACGAATCCATCGCCAGCGTGTGAATCCGTGGATGGTGTCACAGCTGACGAAGGGGAGCAACGCAATCAGAGCGCTTCGAGATTCTCGAAACGGAAGGTCTGCGATCCAGCGGGCTGATCACCATGGGCCTCGGTGTCGATCACCCGTTCCTGGAGCACCCATGGACCGTTGTCTGAAAGAGGAACAAAAGTGTCCTTGAAGCTGCTGCGGCCGCCGCGGGCTTCACCGGTGGCTGGGTCGGCGTACTGACTGGTGTAGGTGTGGCTGAGATATCCGCGACCGGTCTCCGTCACCGCCGTTGTGAAAATCGTCACCACGGTGCCGTGAATGTGGCGGTGAACCATGGTCACCACGTCATCTTTGATGCGGTAGCGGTCACCTTCGCCTTTGCCACCAACAATCACCTCGGTGCCGACGGCATCGGTGTCACCGGCGGTGAAGGTGTTCTCGGAGTGGGTCTGTTCGAAGGTGCGACGCACCCGGTGGATGGCCACCTCCCAGAGCTGAGAGTTGACCGCCTTGAGCACGGTTTCGTCGTCGATGCCCTCGACGGAGGCCTTCAGATCTTTGCCGATGCTGAAGCGACCTTCGACCCGCTGATCACCCTGGATCCAGACACAACTGCCGCTGTAGCCGCCAAAGCCAGGATCCCAGGTGTAACGGTTCTCGTAGGCACGCTGGAAAACGCCACGGAGGTCAGTTCCAGGCTTGTGGGGGGCTGAGGTCGTCAAGGCAGATCGGACGTGGAGATCAACCCTACCGATGGGATTGGATCAAACCGGAGTGAACGTCTTGAAGCGCATGGATTCCCAACGTTGTTTGTTCCTGAAGCGCTGAGATCGCCTCAACGGCAGCCCGTGCTCCGGCGAGGGTGGTCACCGTTGGAACGGCGTAATCCAGGGCCGCACGACGCAGGTATTTGTCGTCATGGGCCGCCTGGCGGCCAATCGGGGTGTTGATCACCAATTGCACCTGATTGGAGCGGATCAAGTCTTCGATATTGGGTCGCCCCTCATGCACCTTCAGCACAGAGCGCACCTTCAAGCCACCACGCTCCAACGCATCAGCGGTGCCGGAGGTGGCGATCAGATCGAAGCCAAGTTCGATCAGACGAGCAGCCACCGGAACGAGGGCCGCCTTGTCGCGGTCGTGGGTGGAGAGGAACACGGTGCCAGTGGTGGGCAGAGCTTCACCGGCACCCAGCTCTGCCTTGGCATAGGCCATGCCAAACGTGGTGGCCGAGCCCATCACCTCACCGGTTGAACGCATCTCTGGGCCGAGGACCGTATCGGACCCGGGGAAGCGACGAAACGGCAGCACTGCCTCTTTGATCGCCTGCAGGGGAGGAACAGGTTCCTCCTGCAATCCGATCTGCTGCAGCGTTTCGCCGGCCATTAGTCGGGTCGCCAAACGGGCCAGGGGTTGACCGGTGGCCTTCGCCACAAACGGCACGGTGCGCGAAGCCCGAGGGTTGGCCTCAATGATGTAAACGACTTCCTCCCCATCGACACCACGCTGAACGGCGAACTGAAGATTGATCAGGCCGCGCACCTTCAACGCCAGGGCCAGATCCCTGCTCCAACCGCGGATCGTGGTCAATGCAGTCGCTCCGAGGGACACCGCCGGCAAGCAGCAGGCCGAATCTCCGGAATGAATCCCCGCAGGTTCAATGTGCTCCATCAGACCACCGATCACCACGTCACCGCTGTGATCGCAAAGGGCATCCACATCGACCTCGACAGCATTCTCGAGGTACTGATCAATCAACACCGGATGGTCCGGTTCCACCTGAACCGCCTCGCGCATGTAGCGGTTGAGCTCCTGTTCATCAAAGACCACTTCCATGGCACGTCCCCCCAGCACGTAGGACGGACGGACCACCACCGGGTAGCCCACCTGGGCGGCAACGCTGCGGGCTTCCTCTTCGCTTCGAGCCAGTCCATTTCTGGGCTGGCGAATGTCCAGATCACGCAGAATCGCCTCGAATTGTTCGCGATCCTCAGCGCGATCGATTGATTCCGGCGACGTCCCCCAAATCGCGGTTCCTGTGGCCCGGCCCTCCTCACTGCTCAGCCAGTTGAGCAGGGGAATCGCGAGTTTCAATGGCGTCTGGCCACCGAACTGAACCACCACACCCTGGGGTTGCTCCACTTCGATGACGTTGAGGACGTCCTCGAGGGTTAGCGGCTCAAAGTAAAGGCTGTCACTGGTGTCGTAATCGGTGGACACCGTTTCGGGATTGCTGTTGACCATCACCGTGGTGATGCCTTGCTCCTGGGCAGCGAAGGAGGCGTGACAGCAGCAGTAATCGAATTCGATCCCCTGACCGATGCGGTTGGGTCCCCCGCCGAGGATCATCATCTTGCGCTTGTCGGTCGCGCCAGCACTGACTTCATTGGCCGCAGGCCGCGTGGTCAGCGAGCCGTCGGCCGCCAAGGTCTGCAACGGCCGCTCGTAGGTCGAGTAGTGGTACGGCGTTGTTGACGCGAATTCAGCCGCACAGGTGTCGACGGTCTTGAACACGGCGCGGACGCCATGGGCATGGCGGTGACGCCGCACCGCCAGTTCATCCGAGCCTGTCGCCCAGGCGATTTGACGGTCAGAGAAACCAAGCTGCTTGAGTTCAAACAGCTCATCCACCCGCAGATCAGCGAGTTGTTTGCCCTGCAACAGGGTCTGCTCAGCGGTGATGATCCCGCGCAACTTGGCCAAGAACCAGGGATCGATGCTGCTGATGCGATGAATCTCCGCATCGCTGCGACCGCGCAACATCGCCGTTCGCACCGTGAGGATGCGCTCCGGCGATGGGGTCCGCAGCAGGCGATCCATTTCTGAATCCGAGAGCTGCGGCTCATGACGGTCGCCGCCCCAGCCGGACAACCCTGTTTCCAGAGAGCGCATGGCTTTCTGGAAAGACTCCTCAAAGCAACGTCCGATGGCCATGGCTTCACCCACGGACTTCATCGACGTCGTCAGCACGGCAGGACTACCGCGGAATTTTTCAAAGGCGAATCGTGGAATCTTCGTGACCACGTAATCGATCGTGGGCTCGAAGCACGCTGGGGTCTTCCCTGTGATGTCGTTGAGGATCTCGTCGAGGGTGTAGCCGACCGCCAACCGCGCGGCGATCTTGGCGATCGGAAATCCTGTGGCTTTGCTGGCCAGGGCCGACGAGCGACTCACCCGCGGGTTCATCTCAATGACCACCACATCCCCATTGGCGGGATTGATGGCGAACTGAATGTTGCTGCCGCCGGTGGCCACACCGATCTCGCGAATGATGGCGATGGACTGATCGCGCAGCCGCTGGTATTCCCGATCGGTCAGCGTCTGGGCAGGAGCCACGGTGATCGAGTCACCGGTGTGAACCCCCATCGGGTCCAGATTTTCGATGCTGCAGACAATCACGACGTTGTCGGCGAGGTCACGCATGACCTCCAGTTCAAATTCCTTCCAACCCAGCAGGGACTGTTCGATCAGGATCTGGGTGACCGGGCTGGCCTCGAGGCCGCTTTTACAGATCGCGGCGTATTCCTCGGGGTTGTAGGCAATGCCACCACCGCTGCCGCCGAGGGTGAAGGCCGGCCGGATGATGCGGGGAAAGCTGCCAATCGCAGCGCCAACGGCTTCGGCCTCCTCCAGCGACGACGCGATCCCCGATGGGCAGACACTCACGCCGATGCGTTCCATGGCCTGCTTGAACAGGAGCCGGTCCTCAGCCTTCTGAATGGCCTGCAGATCGGCACCGATCAATTCGACGCCATAGCGGTCCAGGGTGCCGTTTTCCGCCAAGGTCACCGCCAGGTTCAAGGCGGTCTGACCGCCCATGGTCGGTAACAACGCATCGGGGCGTTCGGTCTCAATGACCCGCGTCACCACCTCAGGGGTCAGAGGTTCGATGTATGTGCGATCGGCCATTTCCGGGTCGGTCATGATCGACGCCGGGTTGGAATTCACCAACACCACCTCGAAGCCTTCTGCGCGAAGTGCTTTGCAGGCCTGGGTTCCCGAGTAATCAAATTCACAGGCCTGACCGATCACGATCGGCCCGGAACCCAACAGCAAAATGCGGCGCAGATCAGTCCGCCTAGGCATGGGCTGAGGTGAATAGCCAAACAGCTTCAGCTTCCCACGCGGCTGTTTTCGGCCATCTCAACGAAGGGCAGCAAGGAGCTCGCTAACGTTGGTGGACGTGTCCTCGGATGTGATGAGTGAGCTTCAGCGCCTCAAGGGGCTGCTGCCACCGGAAATGCAGAGCTGGGTGTTCGTGGAATCCGCTGCAGCCGTGGAGCCACCGTTGATCACCCTGGAGGAGATCGGCCGCGATGAAGTGGAGATTCAGATTGATCTCGATCGCTGGGATGGGCTGGCGCTGGATCACCGCAACCTGCTGTTCTGGCATGAGGTCGGTCGAATCCAGAACGACACCATCCCCCGCGATGGCTGGGAGATGGCAGCCCTGGCCATTGGTCTTGGTGGTGCCATCGGCGAGCTGTGGGTCCAGGACGGACTGCTGCTGATGATGGCCCTGGGCCTTTCAGGCTTTGCCGGTTATCGGCTTTACCTCAAGAACAATTCTGAGAAACGGCTGCAAGACGCCATTTCCGCCGACGAACGCGCCATCGACCTCGCCTGCCGTTTCGGCTACAGCGTTCCGAACGCCTACCGGAGTCTGGGTGGGGCCTTGAAGGAACTGGTGGAACAGACGCGAAAGAAGCGTCGCCGCAGCTTTTACGAGGATCGCTTGGAGGCGCTGCGCAAGAGTGCCAGCAAAGCCCGGGCTGAGATGGCTCAGCAAGAGGGCTCACGTAGCTCTGTCACCAGTGAAAACGTCTATGGATAGTGAACAGCTGGCCGCACTGGCCGCCGATGCCTGCGATGACCGCAAGGCCACCGACATCCGCATGATTCGCGTGGATGAGGTGTCCAGCCTGGCCGACTGGCTGGTGATTGCTGGGGGTCAATCCGATGTGCAGGTCCGGGCCATTGCCCGTTCCGTCCAAGACAAACTCGAGGACGAAGTGCAGCGCCTCCCCCTGCGCAAGGAAGGGATCAACGAAGGGCGCTGGGCCCTGCTCGATTACGGCGAAGTGATCGTGCATGTGCTGATGCCTGAAGAACGTGGGTATTACGACCTCGAGGCGTTCTGGAGCCACGGTGAAAGCCGGAGCTACCTAGCTTCAGCCCAGTGAAGGGCACTGCGCATTGATGGCCGAGGCTGTGGCCTGCCCTGTTCCCCCTGAGCAGCGACCGCTGGAGGAATTCCAGCAGTTGACTGGATCTTGGTTCTTTTCCTGGCCCACCCCCGAAGGAACAGGTTTGACGCGAGCCCTGACCCTGAGTTGGTTGTTGGTGCTCCCGATCTGCGTCTTGGTAGCCAGCGGCGACTGGACCCTGCGCCATGAACCGGTACGACTGGCCCTGGCTGGGTCCGTTGCCGGACTGGTGCTACCGCTGCTGTTGTTGGTGCGGCAGTGGCTGGGTTGGACCTACGTGTTGAAGCGTCTACTCAGTGAATCGGTCGAGTACGAGGAATCCGGTTGGTACGACGGACAAATCTGGGAGAAGCCACTCTCCTGGCGGGAGAAAGATCTCCTGATTGCTCGCCATGAAGTTCGACCGATCCTCGGCCGGCTCAGCTGGGCCATGGCCACGTCCGCCGGTTTGATGCTCGTCGGGGCGGGCCTCTGTCAGGCTCTTTGATCCACCCGATCACCTCTGGGGATGTCTCTCTCCTCCGGTTTCACCAGTGCTGGACGATCCCATGGATCCCCGCTGACGGTGACCTTGCATCGGGGCTCCATTGCTGAATCCCACCATCGCGTCCATGCCGTTGTCTGCGATGGCCGCGGTCGTGTGTTGATGGCAGCCGGTGATGCCGGTTACGAGACCTTCATTCGCTCAGCCTTAAAACCGTTTCAGGCTCTGCCGTTCGTGAGCAGCGGGGCCGCTGATCAAATGGATGTGGGCGATCGAGGCCTCGCGATCAGCTCGGCCTCGCACTGCGGCAGCACGATGCACGCCCGCGAGGCCTTCAAGCTGCTGTGGAAAGCGGAGCTGGAGAGTCACCAGTTGCAGTGCCCAACCCCGGATTGGGGAGACAGTCCTCTGCAACACAACTGCTCGGGCAAACATGCGGCTTTTCTGGCGACCTGCCGAAAAATGGGCTGGCCTTTGGAGAGCTACCTGCAAACCGATCATCCGCTGCAGCAGGAAATCCAACGCCGCGTGGCCGAACTGCTGGGCTTGCCGCCACAGGAACTGCTGGCGGCCCGTGATGACTGCGGCGCTCCGACCCTGCGGCTGCAGCTGGCCCAGATGGCACTGCTGTTTGCCCACCTCGGCGCCTCACGGCATGCGGAACTGGAACAGATCTCGCGGGCGATGTTGACCCACCCTGATCTGGTGGCCGGTGACGGTCGGTTCGACACCGAACTGATGAAACGCAGCCATGGACAGGTGTTGAGCAAAGGGGGCGCCGAAGGCATCCAGTGCCTGAGTCGAATCGGCGAGGGCCTCGGCGTTGCCATCAAGGTGGAAGACGGCGCTCGCCGGGCCAAACAAGCGGTGGCATTACACCTGTTGCGCGAGCTGGAATGGCTCACCCCGACAAGCCTCGATGAGCTTGAACAACAGGTGCTGGTCGTCCATGACGGCGTCAAGCTCGAGGTGAGTGGCAACCTGCGTCAAAACACCTAGAAGCCCAGTGTGCTCGGCGACACCAACCTGTATAGTTATTGGGTCGTCGCGGGGTAGAGCAGTCTGGTAGCTCGTCGGGCTCATAACCCGAAGGTCGGGAGTTCAAATCTCCCCCCCGCCACCAAATCAGAATAAAAAAGGGGCTCATTGAGCCCCTTTTTTATTGTTCATTAAATCTGTTTCAGTCTCTGAAATCAGACCAAGCAATGATCCCGTTCACAGTTGATCAGAGCATCTCCGGGCGCAATCGACTCGGGCGATAAGAGATCAAAAACTGTTGTTGATTCGCCGTATCACGCTTCACCGCGGTGATGAGATCGTCGCCGGTGTTCCACACCCACAACTGTTGGGTGTGATGGTTGTCTTCAATGCTGGTGGTCACCGGCTGACCATGGCGTGCACGCAGGCTGGCCAGCACTTCGGTCATGTCATCCACATTGAACTCATAGGCCAATGAGCGCAGCCCAGCGCCCTGGTCGAGGTCAAAGGTCACCTGAGACACCGGAATTTGGTCCAACGTCACATCGCGTGCGGTGTAACGCAGACGCTGGCTATCCCCGGTGAACTGTGTCTCACCAAGATGGGCGGTGACTTGATCAAGGCTCATCCCCCAAGCCAAACCTTCAATGCATGCGGCAGAGGGTTGTGCACTGCAAAACAACAGCAAACCAACCAAACAGCTGAACAACACGCCACGCAGTCGTTTCAAAATCCACCCATCAACAAGTCCTGTCATCAGTCTGATGGGCCCACTCGAAACAAGTGTTACGGATCTCTGAGACTATGCAGAAATGAAGGAAGCATCGATCGCCACGAACGCGTCCTGGGACGTCATTGTTGTTGGCTCTGGAGCCACGGGCGGCGTAGCCGCCATGACCCTCAGCGACGGCGGTTGCCGGGTCCTGGTGATCGAGGCCGGTCGGATGATGACGCCAAAACAGTCGTTTCCAGGGGAGATCGCCAAGGCCTTCGGGCGGCTGCGTGGCATTAACAGCGGACGCCATCAACGCCAGGCACAACATCCGGGGTACTGGAAGAACAACCCTGAGCTGTACGTCGATGAACGCCTCCATCCCTACGACCACCCCGACGATCAACCGTTTCTGTGGACCCAAGGTCAACAGGTTGGTGGCCGCAGCCTCACCTGGGGTGGCATCACCCTGCGCTTGTCCGATGAGGATTTTGATGGGATCGACGGCGACGCCGGAGGGCAGCGCTGGCCGATCGGATCACGGGAACTCACACCCCACTACGAGGCCTTGGAAACGTTTCTGGGGGTGAATGGTGACCACGATCAGCTCTGCCATCTCCCCGATGGGGTCAGCAGAAGCCCTCTGCCCTTCACGGCTGCGGAACAACGCTTTGCCGATCGCGTCAATCAACAGCTGGGTCACCGCGTGATTCACTCGCGGGGCTTCGCCCCCCACCAACGTCAGGATGGACCCTGGCCACGTTCGAGCAGCCGCGGCAGTTCCCTCAAGCAGGCACTCGCCAGTGGACGGGTGGACATCCTCAGCGATCACAAGGTTGAACATCTGCTGATGGCCGCCAACGGCGACCATGCCGACGGCGTGGTCGCCGTTGATCAGTCCAATGGCTCACGCAAAACCCTGAAGGCCGCCCATGTGGTGCTCTGCGGCTCCACCATTCAGAGCGTTGCTGTGCTGTTGCGCTCCACACGACATGGCTTGAGCGAGGGCTCCGGGCAACTGGGACAACGCTTGATGGATCACGTGTCCACCGCCCAGTTCTTTGCGATGCCCGGTGCGTCGGACACACCGCAACCGGCATTGTCCGGGGCGGGGAGCTTTTTTCTGCCCTTCGGCCGACGCCTCAAGGATGTTGATTTCAGCGGTGGCTATGGCCTATGGGGCGGAATCGGCCGCTTTGATCCTCCCGGGTGGCTCAAGCGAAACAGCAACACCACAACGGGCTTCCTGATCGGCCACGGGGAAGTGCTGCCCAATCCAGCGAACCGGGTGAGCCTGAGCCGAAAATGCGATCGCTGGGGGATCTCCATCCCCCACATTGCTTGCCGCTGGCGAGCCAATGAACAGGCCATGGTGCGGCACATGCGCCAAACCATGCTGGCGTGCATCGATGCCGCCGGAGCCCAGGCCTTGCCGATCAAGGATCTGTTTCGCCTGCCGTTGGTGGAGCCGATGCTGAATGGTGCCGTTGCGCTGTCTGAGTCAGCCCCACCGCCGGGCTACTACATCCATGAAGTCGGCGGCGCTCCGATGGGAGACAGTGCCGACACCAGCGTTGTCGATCCGTTCAACCGCCTCTGGCGCTGCCCCAACGTTCTGGTGGTGGATGGTGCCTGCTGGCCCACATCCGCTTGGCAGAGTCCAACGCTGACGATGATGGCCATCACCCGTCGTGCCTGCCAGGCCCTGATCAGCTCTCGGGCTGAATGAACAGATCGTCCAGGTAGCGCTCGGTCACGGCGCGGTCTTCACAGCCGTTCTGGAAGAGGAAATGGGCCAGTGCGGAGCTCATCACGCGGTACTGATCCCAGTTGGGGTTCGAACCGATGAAATCCCTCATCCCGCGATACAGCACTTCAGGAATCTCAGCCTCCATGCTCACGTACGTGGATCCACTCTGAACAGAGCTCAATCCGGAACCGATGTGATGGCATCGCTCTAAGTGGTTCCGATCCGCGGGCATGTCCGTCCGTCTTTGGTCACCCAAGAAAGCCACATCACGATGGCTCCCGTCAAAAACGATCTTCAGAGGCCAAAGTCGGCTGAGACGAGATGAGAATCAAGCTCTTGCAAGGGTTTGAGCGATTCAAGTTGGACTGAAGATCGGCCGAATAATGATCTTGGGGACCTTGTCAACCAATCCAGGACGGCCAGTCGCTTCCCCACAACGAGCCGACCAAACAAGGCGATCCGACGTTCAGCCTGTGGAATCAATCGCCCAAAGCTGTGGAAAACGTGGCAAAACCTGCGGAGTTCCCCACAGATCAGAAAACCTGATCAATCAGAAATCCATCACGTCGTGGGTGAGATCCCGTAGCGACCGCCACCCAATTCACAGGTATCTCTCAAGGTGTGGGAAGGGAATCTGTAGAGCCCAGGGTGCGGGGGCCCAGCGGATGATCCGCGTGGGGATACAGAGGATGGTGATGACCATGCTCGCCGTGGTCGTGGTCACTGTGGTTATGGCTTCCATGGGCGTGATCCCCGTGTTGATGCATGGGGATGGGGATGCCATCGGGTTGGCAGGCTCCCGTGCACTCCAGCTCACAGAGCGTGCAGCTCTCCGCCAAACCTTCCACATGGTGGTGGTGACTCTCCTGGGCACGGCCAACGTCCTGTTCGAAGCCGAGCACCTGAGCCCTGTACTTACACAGGGAGCAATTCATCGCGGTATCGCCGCGAATCACTTCATCAACACGCTCCTTGAAGGTCTCCACCACCTTGGGGTGATCACCCAGATACCCGGCTGAGAGGAACTCAACATCGGGATGATCCACCGCCACACGCTCGGTGTGTTGACGAATCCGACTCACCAACACCCCTGAGAACAGGAAATATGGAGCGACCACCACGCGCCGAAAGCCCAGGCGAACGACATGGCGGAGGCCTGGCTCCACCAAGGGGAAGGTGACTCCGGAGTACACCGTTTCGCCCCAGCCGAAGCCAAAGCCCTCCACCAGCATGCGGGTCACCTTGGCCACATTGGAGTTGGCATCGGGATCCGATGAACCCCGACCGACGACCACAAGCAACGTTTCGGAGAGTGGAACCGTTGCATCGGCACCGTCCAGGGCGTCCTGAATCCGGGCACCGGCCGCAGCCACCATCAGCCGATCAACGCCAAGTTCCCGGCCGTAATCAATCGGCAAGCCGGTTTCGGCTGTGTAGGTATTCAGGACGGACGGGATGTCGTTCTTGGCATGCCCGGCAGCGAACAACATCGCTGGAATGGCCAGGATCCGATCGACTCCCTGGGCCCTCAGGGCCTCCAGTCCATCCCGCAACACGGGTCGAGCGAACTCGAGATAACCGTGTTCCACCGGAAGGGGAGCCAGTCGAGGCCGTAACGCCTCCACCATCTGAGCGAACTCCTCAACCGCCAGTCGATTGCGGCTGCCGTGGCCGCAAATCAGAACACCCAGTCGTTCATTGGACGATCGCGCATTGAAATCACCCAAAACGTTGCGTTATTCACTGCACAGGCCTGACCCTATTCGTTGGGACGGGTGCTGAGAAGAGATGCGAAAACTGTTCAACGCCCAGGCGGCAGATGCCGCCATCGCCGGTGTTCTGGCTCCGGATGACGCCTCCCTGGCGAGCTGCATCAGCCACTGGACCCGACGACGGCCGATCCGGATCTGCAGCGGTGGCACCACGTCATCCTCCGCCCGAGCAGGTCAGTGGTGTCTCGACCTCCAACCGCACTTTCAGACGTTGGACCTGTCGTCGGATCACACCAACGTGACGATTGGAGCGGGGTGCACCATGGCCGACGTGCTGGAGGCTCTGGCCCGCAGCAAGCGCACCATGTCAGCGGGGCTCTCCGGTGCCCCTGGTCTGGGCTACGTGCTGACCGGTGGCATGGGTCCGCTGAGTCGACAGCACGGACTCGCGATCGATCAACTGCTTCAGATCAGAGGTGTCTGGGGAAATGGAAGCCGCTTTGCCATCGAGCGGCCGACCCTGAAGAGCGAACCGGAGCAACGCCGCGCCTGGCGCGGCCTCTGTGGCGCCGCGGCGTTTCTGGGCGTGGTCACCGATGTGACGATCCGCACCCTTCCGTTGCATCCCCTGGCCGTGACATCGCAGCGCATCCACCCGGAGCAGCTCCCGCAATGGATGGCATGGGCGGAACAACAAGCAGCCAACACAAGCCTGCAGTGGCACTGGGGTGATCCAGACGACATCCAGCTGTTGATCGTGGACGACGCCAACGGCGGTAGGCCTGGAGCAAGCCACATCGACGGACTGCATCAGCTGCCGGCCTTGGCCACACCAGCTCACAGCGACGTCAGAACCCACAGCGAAGTGGTGGGCCTGCTCGGCCCCGCCAACGCCGAACAGTGGCAGCAGCTGATCCAG
>NZ_JBGKDS010000077.1:0-14818 GCF_042954325.1 Parasynechococcus sp.
CCTCAACGACGACCTCGAAGCCTCTTTCGCAGAGCTGATCGGTGCCATCCGTGTGGTGCGCAACCTGCGCGCGGTGGCGGGTCTCAAGCCCTCCCAGTCGGTGCCGGTGCGTTTCGTCACCGGCCGCGGCGAGCTGGCGGCTGTGCTCAGCAAGGGCACGGCCGACATCACAGCGCTGACGCGGGCGGAGTCGGTGGCGGTGATGGCGCCGGCGGAGGCCGATGCGGCTCCGGTGGCCAAGGCCCTGGCAGGGGTGAGCGGTGAGCTGCAGGTGCTGCTGCCGATCGAAGGCCTGGTGGATCTTGATGCGCTCAAGGGCCGCTTGGAGAAAGACATCGCCAAGGCCGAGAAGGAGATCAAGGGCCTGGCGGGCCGGCTGGGCAATCCCAGCTTTGCGGACAAGGCACCGCCGGAGGTGGTGGCTGAATGCCAGGCCAACCTGGCGGAGAAGCAGGCCCAGGCTGATCTAGCCCGTAAGCGCCTGGCGGATCTGAGCTGATTCGGTGATTCGGCTTCCATCAATGCCATAAAAAACATCAGCGCTGCAACAGCGCTGATGTTGATCAGAGGTTCAATTGCTTGATTCAGATCAGCATTGTTTCTTCGATCAAGGTTGGAGATAGGCTGTTGGTTGCTTCGGTTTCAAGTGGTGATGTGAGCTTGTCAGAGGGCTGTGATAATAAGATTGGATTAAGGAGGTCCTGAAGTTTGGGAATGGGTTGCAAATAATCCTTGGGAAGTTCGAACAGCTTCTTCTCCGGATCGAGATAAGGGATGAAATCTGTGACGCC
Source organism: Parasynechococcus sp. (assembly GCF_042954325.1). Lineage (GTDB taxonomy): Bacteria > Cyanobacteriota > Cyanobacteriia > PCC-6307 > Cyanobiaceae > Parasynechococcus. The sequence continues at coordinate 792 of NZ_JBGKDS010000077.1, forward strand.
CTTTGCTTGTGTGCCAAAGATGTCGAGTGATGCTTCGGAAAGGCGTGCTGTATCGCCATCAGCGTTGGTGTCGAGGACTTCGATGCTCCATTCGCCGCGTGAATCTTCGCCCCAGAATTGATTGGTGATGAAGGTGCGCTCGCCAAAGCTGTTTCGGCTGGTCCTCGTCGGGAATGGCGTGGCGTCACTGCCGCCAGGTGCCATCAGGACAGATCGTGTCCCGGATGGTGATTGGACGGCCAGCATGATCTCATCCTGTTCCTCCAGATCCATTTTGATGTTGAGCTCGACCCATTCAACGGAGAGGTGGTCGTCAACCTCCCAGCTACCTGCCTCGTTCAAGGAATCAAGCCCGCCCAGATTCCCTTCTTGAATGGTGAATGGGTTGGCCAGGATGCTGTCAGTGCTGACCTTGCGTTCTGGTGCGACGCGTCTCCAGCGACTGGCGAGTTCAACGGCGGCTCCGGCATTCACGATGCCGAAGCCAAAGGAATCGCTGACCCAGTGGCCAGCACCATTCTGGAACCAGCCGGTGTTATGGCCATCGTTGATCCTGAATGTTGTGTTCATTCTTGGCGTGAACGTGTCTCGCATCTCAATCGTGCCGGCTGCTGCAGCATCGTCTGCGTTGCCTCCTGCATTGGGGTCAATCGCATCCAGTTGCCCATCACCGTTGCTGTCAATCAGTCCGTTTTTGGTTGATGTCTGGGCCAGGATGTGTTGAACATTGCGCCAGTCCAGGCTGGGGTTGGCCTCCAGCATCAGGGCAATGGTTCCGGTCACCATCGGTGCAGCTGCTGATGTGCCATTGAACCGGGTGTGTGTCGGGCCGTTGACGTAGCCAGCATTGTCATTGGGGGGGGCACCATCCATTACTGGATCACCATCAATTGCTGGATCGTCCGTCACATCGGCTGTCACCGTGCGTTGCTGATTGGCATTTTCACCCGATGAATCTTCAAAACGGAAATTGGATCCATTGACTGGCGCGCTGGCGAAAATCGTTGCCCCGGGGGTGCTGTACTGCTCAACTTCGCCATTTCTCATTGTTGCTGCGACAACAATGTTTTCTCTCCTTGTTCTATTGTCATTATTTGTGTTGTCCCACCCCCGTAATACTGTTGTGTTGCCTGGGTCACGATCGTTGCCTGCAGAGACCACTTGAATTGCCCCTGCAGTTGCTGTCTCCCAATTGGCAGTATCTGTCGGAGTGCCGACACGCAAGGTTCCATTTATGGAACCACTGCTGCCCCAGCTGTTATTCACGACATCAGCGTAGTTATAAAAATCTTCTGAGGGCCAATCGTCTAAGGGCCAATTGAATTGACGGTCTAACGCTCCGAATGGTAGCCATTCGCTTTCTGGGGCAATGCCAATTCCCGATTCACCATTGATCCGACCCACGGCGATACCGCTGACCGATGTTCCGTGCGATTGGCGTCTGTTTCTCTGATTATTGACGGGCCAAAGATTGGATCCGAGTGCATATGTGAATCCTTCGGGTTCAAACACATCGGCGATGCCGTTGTTGTTGGCATCGACTGCGTCATCGACGCCGTCGCCATCCCAGTCGATGCTGGTTGGCATTGCAGATTGAAGGTCGCTGTGGTTGATGTCAAAAAAGCTGTCCAGAACGCCAACACGCACGCCTTGGCCGCTGACTTGGTTCCAGGCCCCAACGGCATTGACGCCATAGCTGCCGTTGGCTGGATCGCTGGCCAGAAGCTGGAACAGTGGATCAGCGATTCCATCGCCATTGATGTCATCCGCCTGAACAGCGTCCGTCAGGTCTGGATCGAAGGCGCCTTCCGTGATCTCGTTCTGGTTGATAGCGCCATGGCCCACCTTGATGTCGTCAACCTCCTGCCAGAGGGCGAGGTCGAGCTCTTTGGCGATTTTGCTGAGCTTTTCGTAAACGTCCTCTGATCCTGGTTGGAATCCCTTGAGTTGCAGATCATCGATTCCATAGCCTTGATTGCTCAAGACCGTCTTTTCTGCCTTTAGTCCTAGTTCTTGGGCAAAGTGATTGAATTGGCTCAGGCTTTCTTTGTTCGTGCCGGCGACGACCCAGCCTTTGATTTGGCTCTGTTGCTCTTTGGTGAGATTGCTCTGCTCCGAGAAGAACTCGATTGACTGACGAACAGGCTTGTTTAAATCATCCCGCCAACCACTGGTTTTGGGTGCTGCTGCTTCGGTCTCTGTTTCTTTGGTGCTCATGGTCAGATTCTCCCTTGGCCTGGTGGGCATGTGTTTGTGGGGACTCTTTCTGCCCCTGCTGTTGTTCTCTCACTGCCTGGCTTTCTTTATATTGATGTGAGTCTTGCTTTGCTGTGAGCTTGCTCACCCGATCTCTTGATTGAGATCAACTCTTTGACTTAACTGTCAGTCTTGCCTCAGAATGAGACTGTAGATAGTGTTTTCGGAGTGTCCTCGATTGTGTGCGGCTTTGCTCCGTGTTGATGGGCTGAGCAAGATCTACCGGGTTGCCGAGAAGCAGCCCGGGTTGGCCGGCACCCTGCGTCATTTCATCCGGCGCCGCACCCGGGACGTGGTGGCGGTGCAGGACGTTTCTTTTCGGATCGAGCCCGGTGAGATGGTGGGTTTCCTCGGTGCCAACGGCGCTGGAAAAACAACCACCCTGAAGATGCTCTGCGGCCTGATCCACCCCAGCGCAGGGGAGGTGCAGGTGGCGGGGTACCGGCCGCAGCGCCGTCAGGCGGAGTTTTTGCGCCGGATCACCCTGGTGATGGGGCAGAAGCAGCAGCTGCTCTGGGATCTTCCGCCGATGGATTCGTTGCGGGTGAATGCTGCGGTTTATGGCATCCCCGATGGCGTGGCCCGGCGGCGGGTCAGCGAGTTGGCTGATCTCCTGGAATTGGGGGAGGAGCTCACCCGGCCGGTCCGCAAGCTTTCCCTCGGCCAGCGGATGAAGGCTGAACTGCTGGCGGCCTTGCTGCACGAGCCGGAGGTGCTGTTCCTCGATGAGCCCACGCTGGGGCTGGATGTGAATGCCCAGGCCCGGGTGCGGCAGTTTCTTGCGGACTACAACCGCCGCACGGGTGCAACGGTGCTGCTCACCAGCCACTACATGGCTGACATCACGGCCCTGTGCCCCCGGGTGTTGTTGATCCACCAGGGGCGTCTGTTCCATGACGGCCCCCTGGACGCGTTGACGGATCAGCTGTCACCGGAGCGGGAAGTGGTGCTGGAGCTGGAGCAGCCGGTGCAGCGGGAGGCCGTCGCCGGCCTCGGTCAGATCGAGCGGATGGAGGGCTGTGCCCTGCATCTGCGGGTGCCGCGTGATCAACTCACGACTGTCGTTGCTCAGCTGTTGGACCGCTTCGCCGTGCGCGATCTTGAGGTGAAGGATCCGCCGATCGAGGCCCTGATCGGCAGCTTGTTTCGCAAGGGTCAGGTCTGATGCGGTTGTTCGGGCTCAATCGACGGATCGTGTCGGCGCTGCTGGGCACCGAGTACGCGCACATGCTCGAGTACCGCGCCGAGATTGCCCTCTGGGCGCTGTCCGGTGTGTTGCCGTTCATCATGCTCAGTGTCTGGAGCGGCACCGACGCCCGCACCGGCTTGGGTCTCGATGGTGTGGCGCTGGACCGCTATTTCCTCAGCGCTTTTCTGGTGCGGCAGTTCTCCGTGGTGTGGGTGGTCTATGCCTTCGAGGAGGATGCGCTGCTGGGCCGGTTGTCGCCCTATCTGCTGCAACCACTCCATCCGCTCTGGCGCTATGTGGCGTCCCATCTCGGTGAACAGCTGACGCGGCTTCCCTTTGCGGCCCTGATTGCCGCCGTGTTCTTTGCGGTGCAGCCCCAGGCCTTCTGGTTGCCGTCATTGGGGGGTTTTCTGCTGGCCTGGCTGGCCACCTGGATGGCCTTTGCCATTGCTTTTCTGTTTCAGAGCCTGATCGCGGCCCTGTGCTTCTGGAGTGAAAAGGCCAGCGCTCTGGAGCGGCTCCAGTTCATCCCCTTTGTCTTCCTCTCCGGTTTGCTGGCGCCACTCACGGCGTTTCCGCCGGCGCTGCGGGCCTTGGCCCAGTGGACGCCCTTTCCATATTTGATCGATTTCCCCGCTCGGGTGTTGGCTGGCCAGCCGGTGAATCTGATGGCGGGCTTCGGAGCGCAGCTGGCCTGGATTGCTCTGTTGTTGCCGTTGGTGCTGCTGCTCTGGCGGGCCGGCGTGCGCCGCTACAGCGCCATGGGGGCCTGATGGGGCGGTACTGGCGCACGCTTTGTCGCTTTTGGGGCACCGCCCTCGCGACGCAGTTGGAGTATCAGCTCAATGTGGTGATTGAACTGTTGGCGGTCGCACTGAGCCTCAGCGGCAGCCTGTTGATGCTGACGCTGCTGTTCGGTCCGGCGCAGTCTCTGGGGGGGTGGAGCTGGCCGGAGGCCCTGATGGTGCAGGGCTTTTACACCGTGTTCGATGGGATGGCGAGCACCTGGCTGAGGCCCAACCTGGGCTCGATCGTCACCCATGTGCGAGAGGGCACCTTGGATTTCGTGCTGCTGAAACCGATCGACAGTCAGTTCTGGTTGTCGTTGCGGACCCTCTCCCCTGCGGGGCTGCCGGAGATCGGCCTTGGCTTCGTTCTGGTGATTTGGGGGGGGAGTCAGGCTGCCATCGATGTGACGCCACTCACCCTTGCCACGGTGGCTGTGATGCTCGTGGCCGGTGGCCTGATCCTGTATGCGCTGTGGTTTTTGATCGCGGCCACCAGCATCTGGTTCGTGAAGACCTGGAATGCCACCGAGGTGTTGCGCGCCCTGCTGGCCTCCGGGCGCTACCCCGTGAGTGCCTATCCCCCGGCTCTGCGCTTGGTGTTCACGTTTGTGTTGCCCGTGGCCTTCCTCACCACTGTTCCGGCTCAGCTGTTGCTTGGCCAAGCGCTGTTGCCGATGGTGCTGCTCGGTGTGGTGCTTGCGGTGGGGTTCTTTGCTGTGGCCCGGGCCTTCTGGCTCTATGCCCTGCGCCACTACACGTCGGCATCGAGTTAGCCCTCAGGGCCCTGGTTGGGGGCTGACAACTGCCGCACCAGATCGTTGGTGTTCAAGTTGGTTGCTGGATACACGGTGGTGCAATTGAGGGCGAAGGACGCGTGATTGCTTTGGATGATGTTGGCGATGTTGAGGAACACATCCTGTTGGATCTTTAGGTACTCTTTCCAGACTGTTGTTTTTGTGAAGCAGTACACCATGAGGTTGATGGATGCTGTTTCCCAGGCGGTGAAATTGACCAGGATTAATTGCCCCTGGTCGATGTCGGGATGGTTTTCCAGCATCTGTTGAATATCTGCCGTAATCGCTTGCATGGATGGTATGTCTTCATGGCGTAGTCCGATGTTCGCTTTGATGCGGCGGTTGTACATCTGACCTGGATTGGTGATTGTGTTGGTGATCAACATTGCGTTGGGGATGTACATCGGGCGACGGGCGAATGTGCGGAGCCGTGTGTGATACCAGCCAATGCTTTCGACTGTGCCTTCGAAGTTGTTAACGCTGATCCAGTCGCCTTCTTTGAAGGGGCGATTGAAAAACAAGACGAAACCAGAGAAGAAATTTTGGGCAATCTTCTGGGTGCCGAGGGCGAGCCCGACACCGGCTCCGCCGCCCAGGGCCGCTAGCGCTGTCGGAGGGACCCCAAAGGCGCCCATCAGGGCTCCAACTCCGGCCACGATCATCAGGATGGTGTAGGTCCGCCTCAGGAAGTGAAGGGCCATCGCGCGGTCCTTCGGGTCGTCGAGTTGCAGCCAGCGTTCAACGCGCCGACTCAGCAGCACGGCATGGCCGAGGCGGCTGATCGCCCAGACGAAAGCAATCGCCGAAATCGATGCCGACAGCCTCAGGCTCAGCCGTGGATCAAAGGGTGCGAAATGGTCGGTGATCAACTTGGAGATCCAGCCCAGGTAGAGCGAAGAACCGAGGCCCAGGAGCAAGGGCCGATTGATCGCTCGCGCCATCACGCTCCCGATGTGCTGGCCCCGTTGGGCCAATTGCGTCAGCAGCAGCCAAAGCAGTAGCAGTCCAGCCGAGCCGATGAGCACACCGAGGTTGGTCTGAAAAAAATGGATATCGCTGAACAGGTCTTGGCTCATGCTCTGGCTGTGATGCAAGGCTCGTTCGAGTCTGAATGCGACGGCGGTGGTGATGGAGAGCTGGATGCCTCAACTGTTGGAGTTGCTCCACTCACCGTGGGGGGCGGCGCTGTTTATTCCCCTCTATGCGTTGTGGGTGACGTTGCTGCTGCCGGGGGTCTGGGCTTCGATGCTGGCTGGGGTGCTCTATGGCACCTGGCTCGGTTCGGCCCTGGTGTTTGTTGGCGCCAGCCTTGGTGCAGTGGTGGTGTTTCTGCTGGGGCGCACCTGGCTGCGTGGGTGGGCCCAGGGGCGGTTGCAGCGTTGGCCGAAGCTGCAGGCTGTGGAACGGGCGGTGAGCAAGGAGGGGCTGCGCTTGGTGCTGTTGACGCGCCTGTCTCCTGCCTTTCCCTTCTCGTTGTTGAACCTGGCCTACGGCTTGAGTGCCGTCTCGCTGCGCGATTACAGCCTCGGTTTGATTGGAATCCTGCCGGGAACGATTCTGTTCTGCGGTTTGGGGGCTTTGGCCGGGGATGTGGCTCAGTTTGGCTCCGTGCTTTCCGGTGAGGCGGATCGATTCACCTGGGGGCTTCGGGTTGTGGGTGTGCTGGCGACCGTGGCTGTGGTTTGGCTGGTGAGTCGAACGGCGCGACAAGCGCTGGAGGATGCACAGGCGACGTCCGATGTGTCATGAGCAATACATGCTGACCCGTTCTTTACTGAGTTTTAACCGGACTGAGTGGTCTCCTTAAATTCAATACGCCGTTGATATTTCAAGTTTTAGGGATTGGTTTGTTGACTGATCTGCATGGCCCGCAACGACATCAAGTCCACGATCAGCGGTCCGATCTCGAGTCTTGATTTGGGGGGTGCGGAGATTCTCGATTGGTCAAGGAAAGGCGACTTTGCTGCCGTCACCGGCGGTGACAACATTCTCCGCCTTGTTGGCTACGACATGGCCTTCGATTCCCCTGAGCTGCTGCTCAATCAGGCACTCAGTGGAGAGGCTCAGGCCGTTGCGATCAAGGGCAACCGGATGGCCGTTGCCGTGTCGGATGACAAAACAGAGCAAGGTGCGGTTCAGATTTTGCGCTGGAACGCAACGAAGGGACGGCTGCGGTTGTCCGATTCGGTCACGGTTGGTTTCTTGCCGGACAGCATCGCCTGGAGGGGCGATGCGGTGGTCACCGCCAATGAAGGTGAGCCCAGTGATTTCTATGGAGTGGAGGAGGGCATCGACCCCATCGGTTCCATCTCGGTGCTGACCATGGACGGTGGCAAGGTCGCTGACCACCATGAGCTCACGGCCAGTGGCAGTGGCTTCACCCTCCAGGACCTGCGTCAAGCCGGTGTGCGTCTGGATGGTTTGAAGGGCAGCAGCATCGATCAGCTGCTGGAGCCTGAGTTCGTCAGCATTGATCCTTCCGGCGACTTCGCCACGGTGACGCTTCAGGAGAACAACGCGATGGCACGTGTTGATCTCGCTGCCAAAAGGATCGTCGCGATTACCGGTCTCGGCCGGAAGGACTGGAGCCGTGGCGGCTGGGTGGTGGACACCTCCAACGAGGACGGTCCCGACGGTGAAGAGCTGTACAACCCCGGCCCCCGTGACTTCCAGAGCCTGTACATGGCTGATGGGATGGACAGCTTCACCGACCGCAAGGGCGACACCTATGTCGTGATGGCGAATGAAGGGGACGGTCGCATCCGTCCCGATGACGTGAACTTTGAGGCCGAGGCCGACGGCACCTTTTCTCTTTCAGCCAGAAGCCTCGGTGCCCTCACCACGGTTGAGGACGGCCTCACGGGCCAGACGCTCTACGTCCATGGGGGTGCCATGGGTGGCAACAGCGTGACCTTTGAGGCAGAGGAGGGCGATGAGTTCTTCCTCACCATGAAGTACGGCGCCGTTGCCGATGATGACTTTTACGCTGATGAGGCCAGGGCCAAGAAGGCACAGGACTTCGGCTTCGAGGGCGACAACCTCATCACCCATGAGGATCAGGGTGAAGGCCGGCTGAAGCTGCTCACCGATCAGATCGGCCCCGATGCTCTGGTGGCGATGGGTGGTCGGTCCTTCAGCATCCGCAACACCGCCGGCGATCTCGTCTGGGATTCCGGTGATCAGCTCGACCGCATCGCTGCCATGGCCGGCACCTACGACGACGGTCGCAGTGACGACAAGGGCATTGAGCCTGAGCACGTGGAGATCGCCACGCTCAAGGGGAGATCCTTCGCCTTCATCACCTTTGAGCGCTCCAGCGGTGGATCACTGATTCCGGTGTACGAGATCACCGATGTGCAGGCTCCTGAGCACGTCCACACCTTCCTGGCCCCCGATTCGGATGAACCGGAAAGCACCCGCTTCGTGAAGACCTCCAAGACGGGAGGTGTTCTTCTTGCTGCGAGTGAAGACAGCGGCACCGTCGACAGCTTTGCCTTCGACCTGGCGATGCTTTAACCGTTGATCGACATCGTCATGGTTGCAATCGCCAGTCGCGCAGTGCGGCAATCGCGATGAACCAAGCCAGGCGCAGCTTGGCCAGCGGCCCTTGGCGTTGCTGCAGATCAGCAAGCTTCGCTCGGCCGCAGTCGGTCTTGATCCAGCGGTGCAGGGCAGGGGGGGATTGGCTCATGGCTGCAGCATGGCGGTGAGGTCGGCTTCGCTGAGCACGGTCACGCCCAGGCTTTCCGCTTTAGTCAGCTTGCTGCCGGCGGCGTCACCGGCCACCAGGTAGTCGGTTTTCTTGCTGACGCTGCCGCTCACCTTGCCGCCGGCCGCTTCGATCAACGCTTTGGCGTCACTGCGGCTCAAGCTCGGCAGGGTGCCCGTCAGCACTAGGGTTTTGCCCTGCAGCACGCCGTCTTGATCGCTTTGGCTGGCGCTGGCGGCATCGCGCTCGGCGGCGCTGGCTTCCAGGGCCAAGCCCACACTGCGCAACTCGTTGAGAAGCTGTTGGTTGGCCTCTGTTCCCAGCCATTGGCCAAGACTGGCGCTGATTTCCGTGCCGATGCCATGGAGCTCAGCGATCGTCTCCGGCGCCTCTCGGACAGCGGTGCTGAGCGCATCGATGCTGAGAAAGGCCCCCGCCAGCGCCTTGGCATTCACGTCGCCGATGTGCCGGATGCCCAGGCCATAGAGCTGGCGATGCCAGGGCTGCCGTTTGGACTGTCCCAAAGCGTTCACCAGGTTGGTGGCCGACTTGGCGCCCATGCGATCGAGGCTGGCCAGCAGGGCCGTGTCCAGCCGGTACAGGTCGGCCACGGAGCGCACCAGTCCACGGTCCACCAGCTGCTCGATCAATTTGCTGCCCAGACCATCCACGTCCAGGGCTGCTTTGCTCACCCAGTGGCGCAGGCCCCCGCGCAGGATGGCGGGACAACTGCTGTTGATGCAGCGGGTGGCAGCTTCCTCTCCCTCCCTGACCAGGGTTGAGCCGCATTCCGGGCAACACTCGGGCAGTTGCACCGGTTGCGCTCCTGCCGGTCGCAGATCCGGGAGAACCCTCACCACTTCGGGGATGATCTCGCCTGCCTTGCGGACCACCACCGTGTCACCGATGTGCAGGTCCAGCTCGGCGATGCGATCAGCGTTGTGCAGCGTGGCGCGGCTCACACTGGTGCCGGCCAGGGCGACGGGCTCGAATTCGGCCACCGGAGTGACGGCACCGGTGCGACCGACTTGCACCGTCACACGCAGCAGACGGCTTGGTGCTTCTTCGGCGGGGAATTTCAGCGCGATCGCCCAGCGTGGTGCCTTCTGGGTGAATCCGGCTTCGTCTTGTAAAGCGAGGCTGTTCAGCTTCACCACCACGCCATCGGTCGCGTAGGGCAGCTGATGCCGTGCCTGCTCCCAGTGATCGCAGAAGCCGTTGATCTCTGCGAGTGTCCCGCAACGCTTGCAGTTGGGATTCACACGAAATCCGGCTCGCTTCAGCCACTCCAGGCCGCTCCACTGGCTGTTCGGTTGCTGCTCGGCTGGGAGATGCAGGGTGTAAGCGAAAAAGTCCAACCGCCGTGCGGCCACCACACGGGGATCGAGTTGGCGCAAGGTACCGGCACAGGCGTTGCGTGGATTGGCGAACAGCGCGTCGCCACGGCTGGCCCGTTCGCTGTTGATCGCCGCGAAGGTGTCGTCGGGAATCAGAGCTTCGCCGCGGACCTCCACCCATTCCGGAGGGTTGGGGATCTGCAGGCGCAGGGGGATCGAGCTGATTGTTCGAACGTTGGCGGTGATCTCTTCACCCCTGGTGCCGTCGCCGCGGGTCGCCGCCCGTTCGAGGACACCGTTGCGGTAGCTCAAGGCCAATGCATTGCCATCGATCTTGAGTTCCCCGATCAGCTCAAGATCCGTGCTGGCTGGTCGATCCAGAACCCGCAGCAGGCGCTCATACCAGGCACTCAGCTCGTCGCGGTTGAAGGCGTTGTCGAGGCTGAGCATGCCAACGCGATGCTCAACGCTGCTGAAGCGTTCGCTGGGGCTTCCACCGACCCGTTGGGTTGGGCTGTCCGCAGTTTGGAGGCTTGGATCCTGCTGCTCAAGGCCCTCGAGCTCGCGATAGAGCCGGTCATAGACCGGGTCCTCCATCACGGGAGCATCGAGAACGTAATAGGCGTGAGCGGCTTGGTTCAGGAGAGCGCGCAGCTCAGCGGCCCTCTCCTGGACGTCAGACCCGGTTGATGCGGGCGATGCGCCAGTTGTCATCGACTTTGGTGAAGGTGAAATCGAGAGCCAATTCGTCGTTGTCGTTTTCGGCCTTGAGCTTCACGGTCAGGATCACGTTGCCTTCCTGAATGCGTGGCCGGCCGGACTTGAGATTGCGGAACTGGTTCAGTTTCAGACCCGCCAGAAAGCGGATGAACTGCTGCCGATTGACATGCTGGCGGTAGGCCTTGGTGGTCAGCATGTAAGCCGCGTCAATGCGACCGGCGGCCACCTGGGTAAAGAACTGCTTGATCAGCGGATTGATGCCGCGGGCGCTCAGCACCAGCTTCACCGCTGTGACCGTCCAGTAGAGGAGCAAGGCCCCGCCACCGGCTAGCAGCGCTTTGCTGCCGATCTCCCGAACCAGACCCAGTTCCATCGCCTGCTGGAAAAGCAGCGCCGAGTCTGACTGACCGCGGCAGGATGCTGTTGAGTTGCGGCCAATCAAACCGGTGCCATTGCTGCCGTTGCTGCCGTTGTTCCATCGGCTGAACCGTGAGCATTTTTCGGGCGCCCTCGCCGCCGATGGTCAGCCACTGGTGGCGATCCGCTGGAGTGATGGCCGGATGAGCCGCACCGCAGGCTTTTACCGACGAGGGCCGGGTGTCGGTGGTGACCGTGGCTGCGAAATCGTTTTATCCCGTCCGGTGTTGTCTCCATTGCCGCAGGAGGCGATCGAGAGCACGCTCTGCCACGAAATGATTCACGCCTGGGTGGATCTGGTGCTGCGGCGCCGCGAAGGCCATGGTCCCCATTTCCATGCCTGCATGGCGGCGATCAACGCCCAGCAGGATCGTTTCCAGGTCAGCGTGCGTCACCGTTTCCCCGTGCCGGCGAAGCCGCCGCGTTGGTGGGCGGTGTGTCCGCAATGCCAGCAACGCAGTCCATACAAACGGCGGGTTACCAATGCCGCCTGTCGCCGTTGCTGTGAGCGGCATCATGGGGGCCATTGGCATCCCAGTTGCGTGTTGGTCTACGAATCCGCTGACCAAGCCTGTTGAGATGGAGTCCTTTCTGCTCAGCCTGGAAGTCGGAGGGGTTGTGATTGCGTTGATCGGGTTGCGTCGTGAGCGTTGGCTACGTCGCCGGCGTCGGTAACGTTTGAGCCATGGAGGACAGAGCTGGGCGCGGGATCCGATCACGGGACCCCTTCGATCAACGCATTGACCAATGGATGGAGACCGGTCGGCAATTTGTCGATGGCGTGTCCGGTCGTCGGCCGGGTCAACGGCGTGCCTCGGTGGCGCTTGATTCCGTCGGTCGTTGGGTGGGCGAGAAAGTGGATTGGTTGCTGGACGATGACGACGATTGGCGTGAGCCCTGGCAGGACACGGCCCGCACGTCGATGACCCCACCTTCACGGTCACCGTCCCGTCGCCCTCTCGACGCGATTTCCCGACGAACTCGCCCCATGTCGTCCGCAGCTCCCGCGCCGGTGGCAGCTCCAGCCGACAGGAGTCCCCAGCCCGACCGCCCGACCGACAACAGCCAGCCCGGAGTTGATCAGGGCTGGCCTGAGGATGAGAGCTTCCGTGTTCAACGCTGGCAGCGCTCACGACTGGAGCCCATGGAGCCGGAGGTGGCACCCGCACGCCCCACAGCCCGTCGCGCGTTGCCGCGATCGAGTCGGCGACGGGATTGACCGTCGACCGCTGCCGAACAGGCCGTCGTCAGCAGGCGGTGCCGTGCCTGGACTGTGCGTGGTGGTGGCTGGCGATGCGGTAGCGACTGCCGCGGGCCGCCAGTTGATCGTTCACGGCCGGCACGAGGTCCTGGGGAACGTCCTCAGCCATCTGGTCTGCTGTGGTGCTGATGGAGGGTGAGCCTGCGGCCATCGCTTCCAGGAATTGGGCCCATTGCCGGATCTGTTGATGACGGCTTCTGGCTTTGTAGCCCTGGGCTTTGAACACCGCAGTGCAGATGGTTTTGTTCCAAAGGGTGTGCCGACTGCGTCCGCCGGGACCATGGCTGCGTGCCGCTTGGGCCTCCAGTGCTGCGGGGGTCGGCTGGCCGTGGCGATCTCGCCAGCCTTGATGCTCAAGCACTCGGTTGCAGTGCAGCGTTGAGATGCCGAACGTGTCGGCCAGCTCAGCCAGGCTGATCCAGGTGTGGGTGTCTGCCATGAGGGTGTCAACGTCGTACCTGCATGATCCCTGCAGCACAAGACACGGCAAGTTGTCAAGAGCAAATCCCCATAAACTGGGAACTTTGTTCATGAAGGTAGTTGTACTTCCTGGCGCAGGGTCGGCCCCAGCCAGGTTTCCAGCTGGGGGCTGAACACCTCTCGGATCACGGTGAGTGCCTTGCCGCGTCGGAAAAAGCGGTAATGCCGACTCCAGAACGGGCCTCGATGGCCAAAGGTGGACTCCAGCCAGCTGGCTTCCACCAGGGCCAGGCCATCCACTTCCCGGAACAATTCCGAGCGTCCTTGGGTCAGGCTTTTCCAAATCGGCTGGTTGCGATCTTGAAGGTGGAGTTCGGCTTCATCGCGGTTCCACCAGCTTTCCGCCCAGGCCAAGGGGGCATCACCACAGGTCAACCAGACCTGTCTGCGCAGTAACGGACCGGTGAGCTCTTCGACTTCCTCAGGGGCACCCGGATGGCTGTCGTCTTCGGCCTCCATCGCAATCAGATCCACGGCGACCGGGTGGCCGGTCAGCAGCCGTAGATGACGGGTTGGGCTGCCGTCGCCGAGCAGCATCAGCCGCCACGGGCCGGGGAGTTGTCGCGGCCCCTCCCCTGACAGCACCGCAGCGGTGGGTGCCTGCCAGAGCGGCGTCGGCGAGGTCATCAAGGCCGAGGTGTTGCTCAGAAGAGCCCTCCCACAGAAAGGTTGCGGCGCTCGCCGTTGCGTTGAATCACGGCCCCCGCTTCACTGACGGAGCTCAGTGTCCAGCCGCTGCTGCCGATGGCATCGCCGATGCCCGAGGAGATCGAGGCATTGTTGAGTTGGAAAATCGCTGAGCTGGTGCCGCCGGGACCCTGCACCACGCCGGTCAGCATGGGCAGAACCTCATCGATGGCCGGTGGTGGTGGAGCGCTCTGCAGGACCGGTTGAACCGGCACGGTGAGGGGTTCCAGTTCGGTCACCCAATCCGGCTCCTGTTCGAGCGGAGGTGGATTGAGTGCCGCTTCGGAGGCCTTGGCCTGCTGAGGTTGATCCGTTTGGGCGGCATCGTCACGCTCGCGCAACCGTTCCATCAGCAGCAGGTTGCGTTCCAGATCAAGCTGGCTGCGGGC
>NZ_JBGKDS010000078.1:0-3784 GCF_042954325.1 Parasynechococcus sp.
CCATCGGCAGACCATCTCCATGGGGCATCGCTTCCTGATCACCGGCGGTGCTGGATTCATCGGTAGTCACACCGCTCTGGTGCTGATGGAACAGGGCCATTCCCTCCTGGTGCTGGACAACTTCGACAACAGCAGCCCCGAAGCGCTGGAGCGGGTCAAAGGCCTGGCCAACGGCCAAGGATCCCTGGAGCTCATCGAAGGGGACGTGCGCGATGCCGACGCCGTTGAGCACGCGTTCAAGAGCGGTGGAACGATCGATGGTGTGATCCATTTCGCCGGACTCAAGGCCGTGGGGGAATCGGTGAACGACCCCCTGCGCTACTGGGACGTGAACGTCAACGGCAGCCGGGTCCTGACCGCTGCGATGGAACGGCATGGCTGTCGAACGCTGGTGTTCAGCAGCACATCAACCGTGTATGGCGAACCACAGACGTTTCCCCTGCAAGAACAGACACCAACGGCACCGATTCACCCCTATGCGCAGACCAAACTGGCCGTCGAGCAGATGCTCGGTGCCCTCTGCCGCACCGGGGCCTGGCGGGTCGCCAGCCTCCGCTATTTCAACCCCGTCGGTGCTCACCCCAGCGGCCGAATCGGTGAAGACCCCCTCGGCATTCCCAACAACCTCTTCCCCTTCATCACCCAAGTCGCCGCAGGTCGTCGCGAGCAGCTGCACGTCTTCGGAGATGACTACCCAACGCCAGACGGCACCGGCATCCGGGACTATCTCCATGTGATGGACCTCGCCGACGCCCATGGGGTCACCCTGGACCACCTCTTGCAGCAACCAGACTCCACAGCCCTGACCTTGAACATTGGGACAGGGCGTGGGCTCTCCGTTCTCGAGGTCGTGCACGGATTCGAACGTGCCACCGGCATCACTGTTCCGTACAGCATCGTGCCGAGACGTCCGGGTGATGTGCCGAAACTCGAGGCCTGCCCGCTCCAGGCCAAGACAGTCCTGGGCTGGGAAGCATCACGCACCCTGGAGGACATGTGCCGGGACGGCTGGGCTTGGCAGCAGGCCAATCCCATGGGCTATCGACGCGGATGAAAGGCACCGCGCCGATCCTGCTGGCCGGCGGCGGACACAGCCACGCCCTGTTGCTGCGGCGCTGGGCCATGCACCCGCAGCAACGCCCCCCCGGATTGATCACCTTGATCAACCGCTGCAGCACCGCGCTCTACTCCGGAATGGTGCCCGGCCTGATCGCCGGCCAGTACCAACGGAATGCCGCCTCCATCGACCTGCGCCAGCTCTGTGATCGCGCCGGTGTGGCCCTCGTGATCGCAGAGATTGTCGGCCTCGACACCGAGCAATGCCAACTGTTGCTGAGGGACCGACCACCCCTCCGCTACCGCCGCCTCAGCCTCAATCTCGGTGCTGAATCCAAGCCATCGAAGCAGCCCGGCATTCCGATCAAACCACTGGAACCCGCGCTGGCCTTCTTGGATCAGCAGGACCGCCACTCCACGGAACCGTTCTGCGTGGTTGGCGGTGGACCAGCCGGACAGGAGGTCGTGCTGGCCCTACGACGGCGCTGGCCAACACGACCGCTCACCCTGATCAGCAAAAGCCTGAGCCACGATCCCGCGGCGAGGGGACGGATCGCGGAGGCCGGCATCCGCCTGAAGGCCGAGGCCGACCACCAACCAACAGCCACGCTGCTCTGCACTGGCAGCCAAGCGCCGCCCTGGCTTGCCAAGGCCCTGCCCGTGGATGCCGATGGACGCATCCAGACCGATGCCACCCTCAACGTTTGCGGTCATCCGAGCCTGTTCGCCAGCGGGGACTGTGGCGTGATTCAGTCAGCACCCCGCCCTCCTTCCGGGGTCTGGGCCGTCCGCAGCGCGGTGGTCTTGGCGCGCAATCTGCTGGCCGCGGAGCATGGCCGGCCGCTGAAACCATGGCGACCCCAGCCCCTGGCGCTTCAGCTGATGGGCAATCCCTCCCACGACCCCGTGCGGGCCTGGGGCCGCTGGGGAGCCTGGAGCCTGCCGGCCAGCCGCTGGCTGTGGTGGATCAAACAACGGATTGATCAACGCTTCATCGCCGCATTCGACCCTCCACGAGCCATGGACCAAGACGCGGAAGCCATGGCCTGCCGAGGATGCGCGGCCAAATTGCCGGCTGCTCCCCTGCAGGCGGCCCTGCAGCAGGCCGGTCTCCACGGCCCAGCCGAGGATGCAGCGGAACTGGGCGGAGACCCCCCTCGGCTCCAGAGCGTGGATGGGTTTCCGGCACTGCTCAGCGATCCCTGGCTCAATGCGCGGCTGACCACCCTGCATGCCTGCTCCGATCTCTGGGCCTGCGGTGCCGATGTGAACCACGCCATGGCGGTGGTGACCCTGCCAACCGACGGAGCCGACTTACAACAGGAACTCCTCGCGCAGTCACTGGCGGGGATCCGCTCCGTCCTGGACGAACAGGGGGCCCGACTGATCGGTGGCCACACCCTCGAGGCCCGCAGCCCAACGCCGCATCCAGCCAGTCTTGGGTTGCAAGTGGCCTTGAGCGTGACCGGAACCGCCTCCGGTCCTCCCTGGCCAAAACAAGGTCTACGGGCTGGGGATGCGCTGCTGCTGAGCCGCCCCCTGGGCACAGGCGTGCTGTTTGCCGCGGCCATGGCCGGCGCTGCCGACCCGAACGATCTCGATCATGTCCTGCAGACCATGAACCGAAGCCAGCACCAGCTGGTGAATGGCCTGCGCCAGTGCGACGGCATCCACGCCTGCACCGACATCACCGGCTTCGGGCTTTTGGGTCACCTCGGAGAAATGCTGCATCCCGACATTCGGGTCCGCCTCGAGCTCGCGCAGCTGCCCGCCTACCCAGGAGCCCTGGCGCTGCTGGAGCAAGGCCTGGCCAGCAGCCTCGCCCCCTCCAACCGCCAGGCCTGGCAGCTGCTGGATCCGGACCCCCAAGCGGGCTGGGCCCCGATCGAACTGAGTGCAGCACCCAGCCGCGGCCAACTCGAGCTGCTCGTGGATCCACAGACCTGCGGCCCCCTGCTGATCAGCTGTCCGGAAGCAACTGCGGCTCACCTGATCCATCAGGGCCCCTGGATCCGGATCGGCAACGCAAAATCCGCCCATGGCTGAGCTCCTCCTCCGCCTCGGCACACGCGAAACCGTTGGCCTCGACCAAGCGGAGCAACGGTTTCAATCGCTTGCTCAACGTCGGTTCTGGACCACTACTGGCCAACCAAATGACCGGAGGGGTGGGGTCGCGCTCCAGCCGTGACCTCAGGGCAGTTTTGTTCCCCCATGCCGTCTGGGTGGCCGCGATGCGCCCCATGGACTGCTCCATCCGGTCACTGAGGTTCAGCAGGCGGGCCCGCGGGCTATAGCGCTCCGGTAAGCCAGCAGAACGACGGCTGACCAGGGCAAATTGATCCTGCTCACGCAGGCCTGGCTGCACCGGATCGAGCTCATCAAACCCCGGCCCCCACCAGGTCAACAGGAGGGCCGCCAGAACAACCACCACGCTCCATCGCATCCGGGGCATCAGGGTGACGCCACCGGCCTGCACCGCCAACCACGGCAGCAGTGCCGGCAGAAGGACAACGAAATAACGGCTGAAGGCCAGCGGTTTGACGAACGAGACCGTCAGCACCGCCAGCACCATCAACAGCGATGGAATCACGGCGCTGCGATCGAGCAGCGCACGGTTCCCCCAACTCCAACCTTGCCGCCTCAGGGCCCAGACCAACGCCAGAAGCAGCGCCAGCTTGGGCAGCGGCCAGAGACCGATCGCCCGGGCAAGGGTGTCTTCGAGCAAAGC
>NZ_JBGKDS010000079.1:0-10192 GCF_042954325.1 Parasynechococcus sp.
ACACCTCCAGTAGCCCGTCCGACGGCTCCATCAGCACCCCGTCGTCCCGGGTTCCGTCCAGGTGCCGGTCCTGGTGGCTACCGCCGACCAGGACGTCCCGACTGGGACGACAGCGCCAAGCTGGAAGCTCTGCGTAGCCGCTCACCGCAGAAGCAACGCCAGAAAGTCCACATCATTGGCGAAAACGACGACGCTCTTGCAGCACAGACCGGCGGGTATGCCGGCGAGCAGCAAGCGCTCGTCCTGTCAGCCAGCCTGGCCAGGCCCGCCAAGCCGAAAGCTCAACAACGAACGGCACCAAAACAGGTGGCCGCCGTGCGCAAGCGCCGGAAGGAGACCGCGCGTCAACGCCAGCGGCGCCGCGCCATGGAACTGCGGGCAGCACGGGAGGCCAAGCAGGTCCGGCCCGAGATGATCGTGGTGCCGGAGGACAACCTCACGGTGCAAGAGCTCGCCGACATGCTCAGCGTGGAGAGCTCCGAAATCATCAAATCCCTGTTCTTCAAAGGGATCATTGCCACGGTCACCCAGACCCTGGACATGCCAACCATCGAAGCGGTGGCCCAGGAATTCGGTGTTCCTGTCCTTCAGGACGACGTCGAAGAAGCGGCCAAGAAGACCGTCGAGATGATCGAGGAGCAGGACCTCAAGCACCTGATCCGGCGTCCTCCCGTGGTGACCGTGATGGGTCACGTCGACCACGGCAAAACAAGCCTGCTGGATGCGATCCGCCAGGCCAGGGTTGCGGCGGGCGAAGCCGGCGGCATCACCCAGCACATCGGTGCTTATCAAGTTGAGGTTCAGCACAACAACGAACCGCGCAAGCTCACCTTCCTGGACACCCCAGGTCACGAAGCGTTTACCGCCATGCGGGCCCGCGGCACGAAGGTGACCGACGTGGCCGTGCTCGTTGTCGCCGCTGACGATGGCGTGCGTCCTCAGACGCTGGAAGCCATCAGCCACGCCCGGGCCGCTGAGGTTCCAATCGTGGTGGCGATCAACAAGATCGATAAAGAGGGAGCCTCCGCCGACCGCGTGAAGCAGGAGCTGTCTGAGCAGAACCTGTTGGCTGAGGAATGGGGTGGTGACGTCGTGATGGTTCCGGTGAGTGCCATCAAGGGCGAAAACATCGACAAGCTGTTGGAGATGCTTCTCCTCGTCACCGAGGTGGAAGACCTCCAGGCCAACCCCGATCGGATGGCCCGCGGCACCGTGATCGAAGCCCACCTGGACAAAGCGAAAGGCCCTGTGGCCACCCTGCTGGTTCAGAACGGCACCCTCAAAACCGGAGATGTGGTCGCGGCCGGCCCGGTGCTCGGCAAAGTGCGCGCCATGGTGGACGACAACCGTCAGCGGCTCAAGGAAGCTGGGCCCTCCTTCGCGGTTGAGGCCCTGGGCTTCAGCGAAGTCCCCACCGCGGGTGATGAATTCGAGGTGTACCCGGATGAGAAATCAGCCCGGGCGGTCGTCGGCGATCGGGCCTCCGATGCCCGTGCCACCCGCCTGGCCCAGCAGATGGCCTCCCGCCGTGTCTCGCTCACAGCGATGTCAGGCCAGGCCAACGAGGGCGAACTCAAGGAACTGAATCTGATCCTCAAAGCGGACGTTCAGGGTTCCGTGGAGGCCATCCTCGGCTCCCTGGAACAGCTGCCGAAGGACGAAGTTCAAGTCAGGGTGCTGCTGTCAGCCCCTGGCGAAGTGACCGAGACAGACGTCGACCTGGCGGCCGCATCCGGCGCTGTGATCGTTGGCTTCAACACATCGATGGCCTCCGGTGCCAAGAAGGCTGCGGATGCCACGGGCGTGGATGTCCGCGATTACGACGTGATCTACAAGCTGCTGGAAGACATCCAGCTGGCGATGGAAGGTCTGCTCGAGCCCGAACTGGTGGAGGAAGCCCTGGGCGAAGCCGAGGTGCGTGCCGTGTTCACCATCGGCAAGAGCGCCGTCGCCGGTTGTTACGTCACCAGCGGCAAGTTGCACCGCAACTGCCGTGTTCGCGTCCATCGCGGCAAGCAGATCGTGTTCGAGGGCGACCTCGACTCCCTGCGTCGCAACAAGGACGACGTCAAGGAAGTGGCCACGGGCTTCGAGTGCGGTGTGGGCACCGATCGCTTCGCCAACTGGGAAGACGGTGACCGGATTGAGGCCTTCAAGATGGTCACCCAGCGCCGCAAACTCACCACCTGAGGCTGATCCCTGCTGTGTCACCCCGTCGCGAGCCCCTGCTCTGGCTCCAGTGCCTGGCCCTCGGGGCTATTCCACTGGAGCTCCTGCTGATCAGGTTGCTCCTGGCGGGTTCCGATCCTGGCCCCGTCCCGGGCGTGGAACGCCTTCTGCTCTGGGGTGTGGGCGTCGTCGCGCCATCGGTCGCCCTTTGGAAACGTCCGGTCGACTGGGGTTCCCTGCTGGTGGTTCGACGTCCAACGACAGGACGCAATCCAGACCAACAACAGCTCAGCACCGCCCAGAGCAGCACCCTGAGTGCGGGTGCTGTGGTCACGGCGGCCGTGGTGTTGCTTCCTTTGCTGTGGTGGCTCGACAATTCGGCCGTTCTTGTCGGTGAATTTTCACCGGTCTCCGGACAAAGTCGTCTGGTCACCCTGCTGCTCAGCACGCCGATCCTGGCCGTGATCGTCTGGCATGTGCAGCAACTCGTTCAGGCGAGTGTTTGGCTGATCACCGATCAAGCCAAGGCTGGGGGGGAGTCCACCACCTTCAGCGCCAGTCAACTGAGTCAGGAGCGCAGCAGCTTCGGTCTGCAAGTGCTGGACCTGCCTCAACTGACCTGGCCCGTAGCCCCCCTCTCCAGCGGCACAGCCGACGCATCAGTCGGCGCTGCGGTTGCGGTCAAACCAGATCAGGCTGGCGAAGAGGAGGAGAGCGCCCCCCTGAATCCCGAGGTCGCTGAGGTCGACGCTGTCCCCAGCGGAGAGGCGGAAGGCCATGGTGAAGAGCCCGAGACCAGCGGAGGCACCGAGGGCGAACCAGAGAGCCCTGCGGAGAGTCCGCCAGGGGGTGCGTGATTCCTGCAGGAGTCGCTCCCGCATCGCCGGATCGAGCCCCTGCTTCGGCTTCCGAGATTGGTTCAAGACAGCGGACCCTGCGATCCACAAATGTTAAATTACTTGCCTCGCCGATGTAGCTCAGCTGGTAGAGCAACGCTTTCGTAAAGCGTGGGTCGCCTGTTCAAGTCAGGTCATCGGCTTAAGACTTGTTTTTGCGCTGGTTTGGGGCGCTCATTCCAGTTAGATCTGGTCAATCAACTGTCACGAACGTGACCGATGCATGCCAATCATCCGATCCGTCATCTGAACCGAGGCGGAGGTGAATCCTGGCTGGGCCTAATCGATGGGGTCTATTCGATTGCAATGACCCTGATTGCGATCGAATTACCGGAATTAATCAAAAGCCTTTTCGAAATCAGCAGCGCTGCAACCAGTCGATCGTCAATCATCGCGATCACCAGCTACGAATTCATCGCCTATACCGCCACATTTCTTCTGCTCTACGAATTGTGGTCCTACCACAAAAGCATCCTGCGGCTAGCCGGAATTCGACATCAAATTCAAAGCCTGATTAACAGCATCATCCTGGCCATCACCTGCCTCGGCGCCGGCAACATCATCCTGATTCTCAACACCAAAACAACCGTCGCCCTCGAGGATCTGCGCCTGAAGACGAACCAAAAACAACTGTTCCAGGACTGGGTCGGCACCCATCACGAATTGGCCATCGCAACCTTTGTGATGATTGCAGCGATGTTCTTCCTGATGGGCCTGCTGGCCCGTTGGAGTCGCAAGGATCAGACCCCAGGTTCCGACCATGCCATCGCACTGCGCTCCCTGGAACTCGGAACCCGTTGGCGCGCTGTTTGCTATTTGGTTTTTCTCCTGACCTGGACGCCCTTGCTGATCGGGCACACCCTGCCGCTGGTTCCACCAGCCGTCCTGGTCCTTGGCTACATCCTGGCCAATCAGATTCTTTACCCCCTGATTGAGCACCGCCGACGGCTTTGACCTACGGGCAAAGTGCCTGAAACCGCGGCAGGGCACACAGCTGCTCACCACGGTTGATCTGGCCATCGGAGAGGGTCTCCCAAGGGACAATCCAATGGTTGGATTGCACCTGTTCCAGGGCCTTGGCGCCCTCTGGATTCGGCAGCACAATCAATCGCCTTTGGCTGAGGTTGAGTTGCTCCTTCAGCCAGGGTGTCATCACAACCCGTTCCAACAGCTCCTGATAGGAGCCGTCTTCAATAGCTCGCCGGAAGCCCCGCTCAATCGCCGCGGCCAGGGCCTCATTGCGGTGGTTGACATAAAAGAATCCGGCGAAGGGATAGGCAATCAGAAGATGGGGGTCCATGACGATGCTTTTGGACCATTTCTGGGCGATGGCCTCTTGGGCTTGGACATCGGCAACGCCCTGAGGGAACAAATCCACACGCTGTTCCGAGACCAGTCGGAAGAGGTTTTGTGATGGCGTGGCAAAGGTGCGCAAACCAGCTTGGTCAAACATCTCGAGCTCGCTCCAACCCTGCCCCTGGAGCAACGTGAGCCGGCTCAAGTCCTCGCGGTCATGCACCCCCTCGAGACCGGCGAGACGGTTGTGATGGGTCCAACCGACCCGTAACCCGAGCATGCCGCCGGTGATCGGAATCGGAATCGCCCGCAGCCGACGGTTCAACTCGGGGCCAGCGCCATAGGCACCGACTGTGATTGCCTGGGGATTGTCCGTCCCACCGACGACTCCTGTGGCCAGGGCATCGACAGCCGCATCCTGCGAGAGGGCTGAAGCCGTCAGGCCAATGGCATGGGGAGCACCGCTGCGTTGCATCACCAGACGCAGCAACTGAATTTTGAAGCCGCGGTTGTTCTCCCCTAACCCCCGCCCAAGCACGACCGGGATGGTTCCCTCCGGCAACAGACTCACCTCTTCTGCGGTGAGGTCGTGGAGCTGATCCACCAACAACCGCCCATGTGAAAAGCGGGGCCGGATCGCGATGTAAGCGACCAGGAGCACCAGAGAACTAATCAACAACGACATCACGGTGAGGTCGCCGAAATGGGGGGTGCGTCGAGGAGGAGTGGGCGGAGGTGACATCAGGGAATGATCAGATAGATGCCGAACAGGGTGAAGGCCAGATAACTGGGAAGCAGGCCCATGCGCAACAAAGTGGACACCCGGGGGGTGTAATTGCAGAGGTGGTTGTCGATCAATTCATCGGCACCGACGACGTACAAAACACCGAGGAAAAAGATCAGTTGCAGGTTGCCGATGAAGCCACCCATGGCGGTCACGGGCAGCTTGCTGGCAATGAACACGTAGTTGCCCCCAGCTGACACCACCGCAGCAAGGATGAGATCGTCGCGACTGCGGGTAATCAGCAGGGACAGGCAACACAGACCCACCGCAAGGATGTAGCCGAGAAAGTCCGGCATGAACGCCAACAGACTCAACCGCTCGATCGGGACCTGAAACACCACCGTCGATTGACGATGCAGAGAGGTGCCCTGGGGCTTGCCCCTCCCCAGATCACTCATCAGGGTGTGCTCCGAGGCAAACGCGCTGCTTTCGTTGATCTGCCAACCGGGCAGGATCAAACCTGGGTTACTGGGGAAGGCCCAGTCGTTGACCACCCGCAAACCCACCGGGGACAAGGGGTTGCTGAGGCCAACTTCCATGCGCAGCAGCTGTGCGTCGAAGGGATAGCGCGAGAGCTCCCAGCGCTGCACGATCTGACTCCGAACCCTGTAGAGACTCCAGACGCCCTCGTCGACGGTTTCACGCTCAACCCGCTCAAAGCGCTGCACGTCGCCGTCGTAAATCCCGTTCAGCAGGACCAGATCGTCGCTGGGGTTGGCCTCGGGCGGGCCCGACCAGATGGACCACAGCAACAACTCCGCCGAGAAGCGGTCCTCCAACAGATCGAGGTCACTGAGGTTGGTGAGATAGGCGCCGAGCTTGAGCTGATCAGGCGCCACGACTGGACGGATCGCCACCGTTGCCCGTGGCGGTGGAGGCTGGACCGTTGCCACGGCACTGCACTGCAGCCCCATCACCAGGAGACAACTCGACAGAGCGAGCGCCAGGGCTCTGATCCAACGGCGACGGCGCTGACCTGCTGGCAAGACGGGGGATCGGACCACGCATCCCCAAAGGTGGCAGCAGCGGGCAGATCCGACCACCGCTGAATACGATCAGATCAATCGATGCCGTGGTGGTGCCCCAAACAGCGGTCCGGCAAGGAGCTGCGGTGAGTGGTCTCCTGCTGGTTCTCTTTCTGGGGATTCACCTGGTGGGGCTGATCCCCAGCCTCACCGCTCCGTCCCGCTTCGAGGCCTATGCCAGTGCCCTCCACCACAGCGCTTGGCTGCCACTCCTCGAAATTGGTCTGGTGGTGACCTTCGTCACCCATCTGGGGCTGACGGCGGTCAAAACCCTGAGCAACCGTCAGTCCGGCAATACAGCACAACTGAGCAGCCGACGCGGGGATGACATCGGCGCCATGGCCGCCAAGGGCAAAGTTCTGGCGGGGCTGATCAGCCTGGGCTTCCTGATCCTTCACCTCAAACAGCTGCGCTGGTCACGGCCCGGCGATGGCCTGGAGCGGGAGCTGATGGTTCAGCTGCTGCAGAACCCTCTGACGTTGGCGCTGTACATCGCAGGGGCCCTGTCCCTGGGCATGCACCTGCTCCACGGCCATGAAGCGGCCCATCGCAGCATTGGTGCGCTCACCCCGACCAATGGTCCGTGGATCCGCCGGAATGGGCGATGGCTGGCCGTGCTGCTCGGTGGCGGCTTTGCACTGATCAGCCTGGGGCTGGCCTTTGGAGGTGCGGCATGAGCGGATTGCCCGACCCAAGGATTCCCGCGGGACCGATCGCCGATGCCTGGCAGCGGCAGCGCGAACGACTGCCCTTGATCAGCCCGCTGCGCAAACGCCAGATCAACATTCTTGTGGTGGGGAGCGGACTGGCCGGAGCCTCAGCCGCCGCCACCCTCGCGGAACAGGGCTACCGCGTGACCGTGCTCACGTACCACGACAGCCCAAGGCGGGCCCATTCCGTGGCCGCCCAGGGGGGCATCAACGCAGCCCGGGCCGTGGCCGTTGATGGCGACAGTGTGAGTCGCCTGTTCGCCGACACCTTGAAAGGCGGTGATTTCCGTGCCCGGGAGGCCGGCTGCCAACGGCTGGCGGAAATCAGCAGCGGCATCATTGACCAGTGCGTCGCCCAGGGTGTGCCCTTCGCCCGTGAATACGGCGGCAGCCTGGCCACCCGCAGCTTCGGCGGAGCCCTGGTGAGCCGGACCTTCTACGCCAGGGGACAGACCGGTCAGCAGCTGCTGTATGGCGCCTATCAAGCCCTGATGCGCCAGGTGGAGCTCGGCACCGTGCGCCTGCTCACCCGGCGGGACCTGGTGGAGTTGATCACCGTCGATGGCGTCGCCCGCGGTGTGGTCACGCGCCATGGCCTCAGCGGAGCGTTGGAGGTGCACACCGCCTCAGCGGTGCTGCTCTGCACCGGCGGGTACAGCAACGTTTATTTCCTATCGACCAATGCGCTGAAATCCAATGCCAGCGCCATCTGGCGAGCCCACCGCAAGGGAGCCCTGTTCGCCAATCCCTGCTTCACCCAGATCCACCCGACCTGCATTCCCAGCGGGGATGCCTTTCAAAGCAAGCTGACCTTGATGAGCGAGAGCCTCCGCAACGACGGACGCATCTGGTTGCCCAAGCAGGCGGGGGATCAACGTCCTGCCGCAGACATTCCTGAGCAGGACAGGGATTACTTCCTTGAGCGGATGTACCCCACCTACGGGAACATGACCCCCCGGGATGTGGCCTCTCGGCGGGCCAGGGAGCTCTGCAACGCGGGGCACGGCGTCGGCCCCGATGGCCGCTCGGTGTACCTCGATCTCACCGCGGCGATCGAACGGGATGGCAAGGCCGCCATCGCCGCCCGCTACGGCAATTTGATGGAGATGTATGAACGCATCAGTGGCGACGATCCATACCGCACTCCGATGCGCATCTATCCAGCCCCCCACTACACGATGGGTGGCCTCTGGGTGGACTATCAGCTGATGAGTTCGATCCCTGGGCTGTTTGTGCTCGGAGAAGCCAACTACTCGGAACACGGCGCCAACCGCCTGGGGGCCAGCGCCCTGATGCAAGGGTTGGCCGATGGGTATTTCATCGCCCCCAGCACCGTGACGGCTTGGCTGGCGGGAACACCCCAGGTGGCGATCGGTGCCGATCACCCCAGTTGCCGTGAGGCGCTGCAGTGTGCCCAAGCCCGAATCACACAACTCCTCGCCACCACGGGCAACACGCCGGTGGATGCCTTCCATCGCGAGCTCGGCGGCGTGATGATCGACCGCTGCGGCATCAGCCGGGATGCGGAAGGTCTGCGCGATGGCATGGCGGCGGTGGCGGCTCTCGAGCAGCAGTTCCACAGCGATTTACGGGTCCCAGGGGCCGCCGAGGGCCCCAATCCTGAACTGGACAAGGCCCTGCGCGTGTCTGATTTCTTCGGGTTAGCGCAGTTGATGCTGCGCGATGCCCTGGCCCGTGAGGAGTCCTGCGGAGCCCATTTCCGCGAGGAGCACCAAAGCGTGGATGGAGAAGCACGGCGCGATGACACCAACTTCGCCCACATCGCCGCCTGGGAGTTCAACCCCGACGGGGATCCGATCCGCCACAGCGAACCCCTGCAGTTCACCAGCCTTCAACCCAGCACCCGCCGTTACACATGAAGCTCACCCTGGACATCTGGCGGCAGCTTTCCCCCAACCACGCGGGCTGTTTCGAACGCCACGAACTGGCGGATGTCTCCGCAGACCTGTCGCTGCTGGAAGCCCTTGATCAACTCAATGAACGCCTGATCAGCGCTGGAGAACGGCCGGTGAGTTTCGAGCACGACTGCCGTGAAGGCATCTGTGGCAGCTGCGGATTCCTGGTGAACGGCCAGGCCCATGGCCCCAGGACCGCGACCTCGGTTTGCCAGCTCTATCTGCGGGAGTTCAACGACGGCGACAGCCTCAGGATCGAACCCTGGCGAGCCAACACCTTCCCGCTGATTCAAGACCTGATGGTGGACCGCTCGGCCCTGGACCGCCTGGTGGCCGCAGGGGGCTACTGCTCCACCGGAACCGGCCAAGCGCCCGATGGCAATGCCCTCCCCGTGGGGCGTGAGCAGGCCAGCAGCGCGTTTGCAACGGCGACTTGCATCGGCTGCGGCGCTTGTGTCGCCAGTTGTCGCAATGCCTCCGCCAGTCTGTTTGTGGCGGCGAAACTCGCCCACCTTGGCCAGCTGCCCCAAGGTCAGCCGGAGCGGTCCAAGCGGGCCAAAGCCATGCAACAGCGGATGGACGAGGAAGGATTCGGCAGTTGCAGCAGTCATCTCGAATGCGAGGCGGTCTGCCCTCAGGAGATTTCAGCGGACTGGATCAGCTGGATGCACAGAGAGAAAACCCGCTAAAGCCAGTCAGTGACTGACATGTGTCTAGGTGAAGCTCATATCAATACCTAACATGATTTCTCACACGATTCCTCACACGGCAGCGACACGGGAGCAGTAGCTCCAGTGCTCACAGCGTCGTAAGAGCTGGGAGCCAGGAGCCAGGAGCCTTTGCTTGAGGTGACAACCACCAAGGACTTGGCACTGACCAAGGGTCACGTACCCAAAGTGTTGGCAGGTGGAACAGCTCTGGAGACCTTTGAAGCTTTCCAGCTCACGGTCGTCGACAAAGGACCACTCCTCCATGCAATACGGGCAAGTACGCCTGTACTAGTCGAGGTCAGAAGGGTTTGGCAAGCGGTCTGTTCAGTCCAGTTCGTCGGCGAACAAGTCCAGCTTGTTACTCGCCTCTAGAGCAAAGATGTACTTGAGCTTCTCTGGGAACTCAGACAGCCGACCGTGGAATGGGTCGAACTTCTTACGGTTCTTGTAGAGGAGGTAAAGCGTCCGGTGACTCCAGACGTTTAAACCCATCTCAGCTAGCTCGCAGTCATCAACTTGATCAAGCTTTTGCGCCTAGATTGGATATCTAGCGTGCAGTATGTGTCACTTTGCAGCGGTAATCCTGCCCACAAAGAGGCACCCATACGGGTCACTGGGCGTCCTGTCCCCTCGATACATGCCTTCACAAATTTATGATGATATTTAAGAGAAGCCTCTACAAGTTG
>NZ_JBGKDS010000080.1:0-7472 GCF_042954325.1 Parasynechococcus sp.
ATCCCATCAGCTGATGGCGGCGGGGCAACCGCTGGACTTCGATCGTGCGGCCGCCAGCGCCGATCTCAAGGCCCGTGCGGCCGGCGCCTATCTGCAGGACGATTGCGTGCGGATTCGCTTGTCGGTGGGTGATGGCCCTGGAGCGGGACAGGCCTGGGGTTGTGATCTCTCGGATCAGTACGTGCGCATCAACGCCGACTACACGACCTAGAGCGTTTTGGTTGGATGCCTGAGACAATCCGGTCAAACCGAGGTTCTTTGTGACGCCATCGCCAACCGCGGACAAGCCCAAGGATCGTCAGGGTCAACGTCGACCTCGACCTCGTTTTTGGGTGGCGCCCCTGCTGGTCGGTGCTTGCTTCTCCCTTGGATTTGGCATTACCAAGCGGGTGGCGATCCTTCAGGTCAATGCTGAAACCCCACGTCAGCTGGTCTTTGCGCCGGCACGTTTCCCAGGTCGTGATCTGGCGCGGCTACGGACGCTGTACGGCGGGGATCCCGGTGATCTTCAGGTGGATGTGAGTGCGCTTCCGGTGACAGCCGTCGCCGCTATTGAGGAGCCGCCGCCGTCGACGCCGGCATCAGCCCTTCAGGCGGCGATGGTGCCGCCACAGCCGGAGTGGACGCGTCCGGTCTGGTCGGAAGAGCCCCTGGAGGCCGCGGCTCCTGAACCCGCACCTGAGCCTGTCGTCGAGGAGGCCATGGCGCCGCCGCCGCAACCACTGGTGCTCGGTCTCCCGCCGATGGAGCCTGCTGCGGTGCAGGAGCTTGAGCCCCCAGAGTCGTTTTTCATTCCAGTCGAAGCCCCACCTGAGCCCTTGCCGGAGTCCTGATCAGGGTTCGGATCTGCCACCATCTGGGTTGATCGATTCGGATCGATGGGCTCATCGGAAGCGCTGTTCCGCGCCACCCTCCACCGCATCAGTGCCCGTCTGGGCCATGGCTTGGCCGATGCCGCCGCTGAGCTCGCTGTACTCGCGCAGGACGCCCCCGATCGATTGCGCCAGGAGTGGGAGTTGTTCCAGGAGGAGGTTCGCGCTGAGGCGGAACGTCTGGAGCATCCCGAACAAGCCGGATCGCCTGACTCTGATCAGGCTGCTGACGTTTCGGCACAGGAGCGGATCGATCGCCTCAGAGCGATGGTGGCGACCATCAGCCGTGAGCTGGAGGAGAAGGCCTGATGCGCGCGATGTTGCGGCGTGCTTCCTTGCGACGGGCGCTGCGGGCGCTGACGATCTGGCGGGTCGTTCTTCAGTTGCTGCTGCTGCTCTGGTGGGACGGCCAGGCCTGGAGTTATCGCAACGGAGCTAGTCAGGAGGCGCGAGACCAGCGGCAAAGGCGTCGCGCCCGTTGGCTCACGGGAGAGCTGCTTCAGCTGGGATCGGCATTCATCAAGTTGGGACAGCTTCTCTCCGCCCGTCCGGACATCCTTCCCGCTGGCTGGGTGGAGCAACTCGCCTCTCTGCAGGACAGCGTGCCGGCCTTCTCCTTTGATCGGGTGCAGTCAGCCCTCGAGGAGGAGTTGGGTCAGCGCTGCGCCGAGGTGGTGGACCTCGACCCCGAACCTTTGGGTGCGGCGTCCCTGGCGCAGGTGCACCGCGCCAGCCTGCGCAGCGGCCGTCAGGTGGTGCTCAAAGTGCAACGCCCCGGCCTTGAGGAGCTGTTCCGCCTCGACTTGGAGGTGATGCAGCAGGTGGCGGCGGTGCTGCAGCGTCACCCCAGCTGGGGCCGTGGTCGCGATTGGCCCGCGATGGCTCGGGAGTGCCGTCGGGTGCTGATGCGGGAACTCGATTTTCGGGTTGAAGCGCAATATGCAGCCCGGTTTCGTCAGCAGTTTCTGGATGACAGCCAGATTCGAATTCCTGGGGTGATCTGGGAACTGAGCACCCGACGTGTGCTGTGCCTGGACTATCTCCCCGGGATCAAAATCAACGACCGAGCCGGCTTGCTCGAGGCTGGCATCGATCCCGCCGCCGTCGCTGAGATCGGAGCGGCCAGCTACCTCAAACAGTTGGTGCGCTTTGGTTTTTTCCATGCCGATCCCCATCCCGGCAACCTGGCGGTCGCCAGTGATGGTGCGCTGATTTACTACGACTTCGGCATGATGGGCCTGTTGTCCGACGGGTTACGCCGCCGGCTCGGTTCGATGGTCCGAGCCGCCGCCTCGCGTGACGCGGCGGCCCTTGTGGATGAACTGCAGGCGGCTGGGGTGATCACCACCTCCATCGACGTCGGCCCCGTGCGTCGGTTGGTGCGATTGATGCTCAAAGAAGCGCTCACACCGCCCTTCAGCGCCAACATCATCGACAAGTTGTCCGGTGATCTGTACGACCTGGTGTACGGACAGCCCTTTCGCCTTCCCGTGGAGTTGATCTTCGTGATGCGGGCGCTGTCCACGTTTGAAGGGGTCGGCAGAAGCCTGGATCCCGCTTTTAGCCTTGTGGCGATTGCCAAGCCCTACCTGCTGCCCCTGATGACTTCAAGCGGATCCGGCACCAACGATCTCTTCAACGAACTCGGCCGACAGGTGGGTGCCCTCAGTAGCCGTGCTGCAGCGTTCCCGCGTCGCCTCGATGAAAGCCTCGAGCGTCTGGAGCAGGGGGATTTGCAGCTGCAGGTGCGCCTCGGAGAATCAGACCGTCAATTCCGACGCATGATCGTGGCTCAGCAGTCGATCGGTCAGGCGGTGCTGTTGGGCTGTCTGGCCCTTGCTGCCGCCATCATCGGTGCCAGCTCTCGACCGCTCTGGGCCGTCCTTCCCGTGGGTGCCGCTGTGCCCGTTGGCGTCGATTGGTTCCGCATGCAACTGCGGATGCGGCGTGATCAGCGGTTGGAGCAGCTGCCCGGCTCCAACCGCTGAGGGCCTGCTGATCAGGCCTTTCCGCGGGGACCCTGGCCGACAGCGCCGGCATACACCGCCTGGCTGCCCAGCTCGTCTTCGATGCGCAGCAGCTGGTTGTACTTGGCCACGCGCTCACTGCGGCTCAGGGAGCCGGTCTTGATCTGGCCGGCCCGGGTGGCCACGGAGAGATCGGCGATGGTGGTGTCTTCGGTTTCACCGCTGCGGTGGCTGATCACGCTGGTGTAGCCGGAGCGTCCCGCCAGATCGATCGCTTGCAGGGTCTCGGTGAGGGAACCGATCTGGTTCACCTTGATCAGGATGGAGTTGGCGGTTGCCGTATCAATGCCCTGCTGGAGGCGTTTGGTGTTGGTGACGAAGAGGTCGTCGCCCACCAGCTGCACCTTGCCGCCGAGACGTTCGGTGAGCAGTTTCCAGCCCTCCCAGTCGTCTTCGGCCAAGCCGTCTTCGATCGAAACGATCGGGAATTTGTCGACCAGTTGCTCCAGCTGGCCGACCATCTCAGCACTGGTGTAGCTGCCGCCATCGAAGGCGTAACGGCCGTTTTCAAAAAATTCGGTGCTGGCGACGTCCAGGGCCAGGGAGATCTCTTCGCCGGGCTTGTAGCCCGCCTTGCTGATGGCTTCCACCAGGATGTCTCCGGCTTCGACGTTGCCGAGGTCCGGGGCAAAACCGCCTTCATCGCCCACGGAGGTGCTCATCCCCTTGGCGTTGAGCAGTCCCTTGAGGGTGTGGAACACCTCGGTGCCCATGCGCAGCGCCTCGCGGAAGCTGGGGGCGCCATGGGGCACCAGCATGAACTCCTGAAAATCCAGGCTGTTCGCTGCATGGGCACCGCCGTTGATCACGTTCATCAGCGGCACCGGCAGCAGGTTGGCCAGTGGGCCACCCAGATAGCGGTACAGCGGAATGCCGAGGCCATTGGCGGCAGCACGGGCATTGGCCATGCTCACCGCGAGGATCGCATTGGCCCCCAGGCTGGATTTGTTGTCGCTGCCATCGAGCTCGAGCATCGCGGCGTCGACAGCGGCTTGGTCCAGTGCGGATAGGCCACAGAGGGCGGGCGCGATGCGCTCTTCGATGTTGGTGACAGCCTGGCTGACACCTTTGCCCATATAGCGGTCGCCGCCGTCGCGGAGTTCGTGGGCCTCATGGGCACCGGTGCTGGCGCCGCTGGGCACGATCGCCCGTCCCATGGCGCCTCCCTCGAGCAGAACCTCCGCTTCCACCGTCGGGTTGCCTCGGGAGTCGAGCACCTCACGGGCAACGATGGTGTCAATGACGAGGTCGAGGGAATCGATCACGTTGGACAGGTGTGTAACCCGGGGATCTTATGGGTCGCCCCCTGCAGCCCTGTTGTGATCGACGTCACCCCGCCAGAATGAAGGGACGATCACAGGCTCGATTCGACACCCATGCGGATGCTGCACACGATGCTTCGGGTTGGTGATCTGGAGCGCTCACTGGCCTTTTACACCGATGTTCTGGGCATGACGCTGCTGCGTCGCAAGGACTACCCCCAGGGGCGATTCACCCTGGCGTTCGTGGGTTTTGGTCCTGAGAGTGACAACACCGTGATCGAGTTGACCCACAACTGGGACACAGAGGCTTATCAGCTCGGTGATGCCTACGGCCACATCGCCCTGGGTGTGGAGGACATCTACGCCACTTGCACCGCCATCCAGGCGAAGGGGGGCAAGGTGGTGCGGGAACCCGGGCCGATGAAATCCGGTGGCTCGACGGTGCTCGCTTTTCTCGAAGATCCCGACGGCTACAAGATTGAATTAATCCAACTGGCCTCGCGCGCTTTCGCTAACGCCTGATGACGGAGACCTCTTCGGTGCAGGGCAGCTTGACCCACGAGCCCGATCGCTTCAGTGAAGCGGCCTGGGATCTGTTGCTCGCCAGTCAGGACGTGGCGCGGCGTTGGCGCCATGACCAGCTGGATGTGGAGCATCTGATCCAGGTGCTGTTCAGCGACCGGGCCTACAGCCGTTGGGTGGATGCGCTGCCTCTGCGCGCGGATGACCTGCTCGATCGCCTTGAAGATGTACTGGCGGAGCAGCCTCCGGCCCGCGGGGATGCGCTTTACATCGGCGATGACCTCGAAGAGTTGTTGGAGTCCGCGGAGCAGGCCCGGGCCCGCTGGGGATCACGCCTGATTGATGTGCCTCAATTGCTGATCGCCATGGGACGCGACCCACGGGTCGGTGCTGGGCTGTTTGAAGCCTTGGGCTGCCCTGCCGATCGTCTGGAAGCCAGTCTTCAGCGGCCAGCTCCTGCACAGCCGTCTTCACCACCTCCATCGGCCCCAGCGCCACCCACAACTGTGAGGTCCCCCGAGGCTGCTGTTCCCCCTCCCCCCGCCCGTCGACGGCCAGCGGTGAGGCCGGCCGCTCAGGTTGAGCCCGTGGTGCGGCCCCCGGAGGAGGCCGAGCCGGAGGTGATGCCGACAGCGTTGGAGAGCTATGGCCGCGACCTCACCGCCGAGGCGGAACGCGGTGCCTTGGATCCCGTGATCGGCCGCGACGGTGAGATTCGCAACCTGATCAAGGTGCTTTCGCGACGCAGCAAGAACAACCCGGTGCTGATCGGGGAACCCGGGGTTGGTAAAACCGCGATTGCGGAACTGTTGGCCCAGCGGATCGTGGCCGGTGAGGTCCCCGACTCGCTGCAGGGGCTACGTCTGGTGGCGCTGGACCTTGGCGCTTTGATCGCCGGCGCCAAGTTCCGCGGTCAATTTGAGGAGCGCCTGCGCTCGGTGCTGGAGGAGGTGAGCGCCTCGGATTCCGGGGTGGTGCTGTTCATCGATGAGTTGCACACCGTTGTCGGCAGTGACCGCAGCACCACCGATGCCGGCAGCCTGTTGAAGCCAGCGTTGGCCGGCGGTGGCCTGCGCTGCATCGGTGCGACCACACCGGAGGACTACCGCCGCACGGTTGAGAAGGATCCGGCGCTGAATCGTCGTTTTCAGCAGGTGCTGATCGCTGAACCTGATCTCGAGCTCAGCCTGGAGATTCTGCGAGGGGTCAAGGAGCGCTACGAGCTCCACCACGGCGTCACCATCACCGATGAGGCGGTTCAGGTCGCGAATCGTCTGGCCTCCCGCTACATCAGTGATCGTTGTCTGCCGGACAAGGCCATCGACCTGATTGATGAGGCCGCGGCACAGCTGAAAATGGATGTGACCTCCAAACCGCAGGTGGTGGAGGAGGCAGAAGCGGATCTACGCCGGGTGGAGCTCGCGTTGCTCGCGGCTGAACAGGCTCCGGAGGCTGAACGGATTCAATTGCAGCGCAACCGCCTGGAGGCGTCTGACCATCTCGAGACCCTGCGGCGGCGCTGGCAAGAGGAGCGGGCCCAGCTCGATGAGCTGGGTCAATTGCTGCAGCAGGACGAAGACCTGCGCCACGCGATTGCCGACGCGGAGCGCCAGGGCGATCTGGAGGAAGCCGCGCGGCTTCAGTACGACCAGCTGCATACGGTGCAGCAGCGTCGCGAACAACTCGAGGCCTCCCAGACGGAGGCCCAGGACAACGGCACCGCCTTGCTGCGGGAGCAGGTGGAGGCGGGTGACATCGCGGATCTTGTGGCCCGCTGGACCGGAATTCCCGTTCAACGCCTGTTGGCGGGAGAGCGGCGCAAGTTGTTGGCGCTCGATCAGCATCTCGGTGAGCGGGTGATCGGTCAGCCCGAAGCGGTGGCTGCTGTGGCTGCGGCGATTCGACGGGCACGGGCCGGGATGAAGGATCCCCGTCGGCCGGTGGGGTCGTTCCTGTTCCTGGGGCCAACGGGGGTCGGCAAGACCGAGTTGGCCAAGGCCCTGGCGTCGGCTCTGTTCGATG
Organism: Parasynechococcus sp.; assembly: GCF_042954325.1. Classification (GTDB taxonomy): domain Bacteria; phylum Cyanobacteriota; class Cyanobacteriia; order PCC-6307; family Cyanobiaceae; genus Parasynechococcus. The sequence continues at coordinate 6,706 of NZ_JBGKDS010000080.1, forward strand.
AGGAAGAGGCGTTGGTGCGCCTGGACATGAGTGAGTTCATGGAACGCAACGCGGTGGCCCGTCTGATCGGAGCGCCACCGGGGTATGTCGGTTACGAAGAAGGGGGGCAGCTCACCGAGGCCGTCCGCCGGCGTCCCTATGCGGTGCTGCTGCTCGATGAGGTGGAGAAGGCCCACCCCGACGTGTTCAACCTCCTGTTGCAGGTGCTGGATGACGGCCGTCTGACCGATTCCCAGGGGCGCACCGTCGATTTCCGCCACACGGTGGTGGTGATGACCAGCAACCTGGCCAGTGCGGCGATCCTCGACCACGTCCGTCAGCAGGGCCAGGGTGATGATGCTCTGCTTCAGCAGCAGGTGGATGCGGCCCTGGCCTCCCAGTTCCGCCCTGAATTTCTCAACCGGATCGATGAAGTGATCCGCTTCCGTCCCCTGGAGGTGGCCGATCTGGTGCGGATCGTGCAACTGCAGCTCAAGGATCTGGCGTCTCTGCTGCGGGAGCAGGGTCTGGCCCTCCAGGTGGACGATGCTGTGGCGGAAGCCATCGCCCATCGCGGCCACGAACCGGAGTACGGCGCCCGTCCGCTGCGGCGGGTGTTGCGCCGTGAGTTGGAGAATCCGCTGGCCACCCAGTTGTTGGAGGAGCGCTTCAGCGGCGTCAGCGCCGTTCGGGTGCATCTCAGCGCCGATGAAATCGGCGCCTTCTGTTTTGAACCCGTAGAGCTGTCAGGGCATCCGGTAGGGTGATCGTTTGGCGTGGTGCTTTGC
>NZ_JBGKDS010000081.1:0-11204 GCF_042954325.1 Parasynechococcus sp.
GCCGCTGATTGAACGCACCGCCGAGGGGCTGTATTGCCGTGCCGCCGATGCGTGGATCGATCCATGGCGTCCTGTGCCTCGGGCCCTCATCACCCATGCCCATGCCGACCATGCCCGAGCAGGGTGCGGCGAGTACTGGGCGATCGGCAGCAGCGAAGGGGTGCTCCGTCAGCGACTCGGTCAGGACATTCGGCTGCACCCGGTGCGCTACGGCGAAGCCATCTGGCTTGGACAATGCCGGGTGTCATTCCACAGTGCTGGGCACGTCCTCGGATCAGCTCAGATCCGCCTTGAGCACGACGGTGCCGTTTGGGTGATCACCGGCGACTACAAACGCGATCCGGATCCCAGCTGCACCCCCTTTGAACCGGTGCCCTGCGATGTGCTGATCACGGAAGCCACCTTTGGCATGCCGATCTATCGCTGGCAAAGCGGGGCCGACGTCGCCCGAGACATCTTGAACTGGTGGAAAGGAGACCAAAGCCGCGCCTCGATCCTGTTCTGTTACGCCTTCGGCAAGGCCCAGCGCTTGATGGCCGAGCTGAACGCCATCGGTGTTGAAGAGGACGTGCTGCTCCATGGCGCCGTGGAAACAGTCACACGCCACTACCGGGAGGCCGAGGTGCCGATGACACCCAGCCGACCCGTGAGCGACATCCCCCGCTCCGAGTCGCTGGCAGGACGTTTGATCCTGGCGCCCCCTTCCGCCCATCGCTCGAGCTGGATGCGCCGGTTCCGAGCCCCGCAAACCGGCTTTGCCTCAGGCTGGATGGCCGTGCGGGGAGCGCGACGGCGAAGGGGATACGAACGTGGATTCATCCTCAGCGACCATGCCGACTGGCCCGGCCTGATCAGGACCATTCGTGAATCCGGCGCCCGCAAGGTGTACGTCACCCACGGGCAGAGCGACGTCCTAGCGAGGTATCTCCAAGAGGTGGAGTCGATCGACGCCGAGCCACTGGACACCCTGTTTGGAGACGAGGAGATGCCGGCCTCACCGGAGCTTCACGAAACCACATCAATAGTTTCTTAATCTTTAGGCAAATTCATTGAACGTCGCGGTGGAAGGAGTTAGCAATTAAACAGATCTTGCAGCGCAAAGCCATGCATGAAGTTGCCTGCAAGCCCATCAATGAAGAACAACGCCTCAAGGCACTGAGTGAATACCGAATTTTGGGCTCACGCCCGGAAGAGTCATACGACAACATCACCCGAATCGCTGCTCTGGCCTGCAATGTTCCCATCGCCTTGATCTCCCTCGTGGATCGAGAACGTCAATGGTTCAAATCGAAAGTTGGAGTTGCGGTCAATGAGACGTCTCGAGATATCTCCTTCTGTGCCCATACCATTCTCAATCCCGACCCCATGGTTGTGGAAGATGCTCTTTTTGACCAGAGATTCAAGGACAATCCCCTGGTCACCGAAGAACCTCACATCCGCCTTTATGCGGGCTTTCCGCTGGAGACCCCAACCGAGGATCGGCTGGGAACCCTGTGCGTGATCGATCGCATCCCGAAATCACTCACAAACACACAATTCAAAATCATGCAGAGCCTCGCCAATCAAGTGGTGGTTCAGCTGGAGCTCAGAAAACGCTCCTTTGCCTTGATGGAAGAATTCTGCAGGATGCACAACAACCAGGGGCTCATTAGAACCTGTAGCTATTGCAGAAGCGTCAAGGACCACAAGGGAACATGGAAGCCCTTTGACCAATTCATGATGCAACACAGCACCTTAAATTTCAGCCATGGAATCTGCCAATCCTGCATGAGTGAACATTTCCCGGACATCAATCTTCCGGAAAAAGATGATCACCAGATGCGATAAACCAATCGCCCGATCCACTCCCTCAGTGCCCTGGAACTGCCATCAAGATGACCGGCACTGGGGAGCCACATCAGTGGATCTCGCCAAATCGCTCCCGCCCAGCGCCCCCTGGCCTGGAAATCAACCGGGAAGGGCAGCACCGTCAGCCCCTCCCGCTCGAACAGTCGCTGGGCACGACGCATGTGAAAGGCACTGGTCACCAACAGGATTCGTCGGTTTTGGCCGGGCAGCAGAGCACGCACCGCTCTGGCTTCTTCGGCTGTGTTCACCACAATCCCTGTGGATGCCATAGCCGATGGCGGAACACCCAAGGTCTGGGCCTCATCGAGATAGATCTGGCCCTCAGGTCGCGAACCCCGCTGATAGGGACTCTGTCCTCCGGTGAACAGCAACCGCGGAGCCCGACCGGCCTTGAAGAGCGCCACACCGGTCAGAAAGCGATCCGGGTCATGCCATTCGCTGACCCGATCCAGACCAGGCGCGGCGTGACGTCCTCCACTGAGAACAACAATCGCCGCTGCCGTCGATGCGGCATCGACGGTCTTGCGCTGCCAGGGATATTCAACACTTCGCCAAAGCAGTTGGGACACCAGTCCTGTGCTGAACAGCCCCAGCACGGCCAAGGCTCCAGCCAGCGGCCAACGGCGTCGCCCCAACCATGCCGCCACCAGCAGAACCATGGCCAACCCGAGCGGCAGCACGACGAGTGGCAGAACTTTCGACAGCAGGTATCCCATCTCGACAGGATGACTGCACTTGCAGCCTTGGCATGCAGGCCTTTCAGGACCTGTTGGATCAACTGGACCGCGTCAACGGAACCAAGGCCAAGGTGGCAGCACTCGCCGCCCACTTCAAGCAAGCCCCGGTCGCTGATGCAGCCTGGGCCCTGGTGTTGCTGCTGGGGAAGAAGCGACGACGCCTGATCACCGGTCGACGCCTGCGTGAGGTTCTCGCCGAGGAGAGCCAGCTTCCGGCGTGGTTGATCGCCGATTGCTATGCGCAGGTCGGCGACTCCGCCGAAACGATCAGCCTGCTGTGGCCGACCGTCAGCGACGCCATCCAACCCCGTCAGCGACCTGAGCCACTCTCCGAGCTGGGCCGTGAGCAACCCCTGCATTGGTGGATGGAGTGCTGTCTGCCAGCGATCCGTTCGCTCAAAGGGAACGACCAGACCGACGCGATCCTGGCCCTGTGGCAACACGTGCCGGATCACCAGCATTACGTCGTGAACAAACTCCTGACCGGAGGATTCCGAGTTGGGGTCTCCTCCGGCCTGATCAGCCGTGCCATTGCCCAGGCCTTCGCACTGGACGAAACTCTTGTGGTGCAACGGTTGATGGGTGGCTTTGAACCCACGGTGGCGGCCTTTGAACGCCTGAGCGCTGAAGCCGATGCGGCGGAAGCCCGCTCCGATGGCACGCCGTATCCGTTTTTCCTGGCGAGCCCGCTGGACCCGACACGCCTGGAGGAGGACGATCCCACGCACTGGCAACTGGAGTGGAAGTGGGATGGAATCAGGGGACAACTCATTCACCGCGGAGAGGGCTGTTACCTCTGGAGCCGCGGAGAAGAGCTGATGAACGACAGCTTTCCCGAACTGGTGGCCGTTGCCGAAGCCCTGCCCGACGGAACGGTTCTCGATGGTGAGGTGATCTGCTGGGCGCAAGGGGCATCAACACCGCTGGGCTTTGATGTGCTGCAGCGTCGGCTGGGGCGCAAGCAGGTGGGACCAACACTCAGACGCGAGTGTCCGGCGCGCTTCATCGCCTACGACCTGTTAGAGCACGACGGCCAAGACCAGCGCGAGCGTCCCCTGATCGCGCGGCAACAACAACTCGCGGAGCTGATCTCAAGCCTCGATCACCCCGATGCCTGGCGGCTGGCCGTCAGTCCAAGCTGGCCGCTCAGCAGCTGGACCGAGCTGAACGACGAACGGGATCGAGCCGGAGAGCATCGCGCCGAAGGACTGATGCTGAAACACCGAGATTCGCCCTATCTGAGCGGACGCAAACGCGGTCACTGGTGGAAGCACAAATTGCAGCCGATGACCCTCGATGCCGTTCTGCTCTATGCCCAGGCGGGCAGCGGACGTCGGGCCAATCTGTTCACGGATTACACCTTCGGACTCTGGCGGGATGATGCCGACGGAGGACAGCAACTGGTGACCTTTGCCAAGGCTTACTCCGGCCTGAACGACACAGAAATCCTGGAACTGGACCGCTGGATCAGACGCAACACACTGGAGCGTTTTGGGCCGACGCGGTCGGTCAAGGCGGAGCAGGTCTTTGAGTTGGCCTTCGAAGGAATCCACCCATCGAAACGCCACAAATCAGGGTTAGCCGTGCGCTTTCCCAGGATTCTGCGCTGGCGCCAGGACAAACCTGCCGCGGAAGCCGATCAGATCACGACAGCCGAAGCGCTGATCCGGGAACGTCAGCTGGGGCGATAAACCGATTGCCCATCACCGGGCAGAAGACTCAGGCTGAGGGGACGAATCCGCTCGCCGACCGTTACCTCCAATTCGCCAGCTTCACCGGCACGGCCACCCCACAGTTCAATACTCAACACCGCTGATGATCCGGAGCGGTAGTCAAAGAATTGACAGGCCCCCAGGCGGCGATTGACACGTCGCTGCTCTGCGGTGACATCCGCTGTGCCGCGCTCGCTGAGGCGATAGACCCGACCATCCACTTCCAGCTGCGACGGAGGCTTGGCATCCAGTGACAGAGGAAGCTCGATCTCGTGCTCCAACGTCACCACCAGGTTGTCATCCTCATTGACCACCAACCAAACCGATCGGTCGTCGTCTCTCAGCAGGTACTCCAACCAACTGAATTCGCCCTGGCGATAGACCAGGCGATCCTCAACAACCCAGTCTGTGGCGTCGTGTTGAACGATGTCGCCGACCCGAAGGTCAAACAGGGTCAATTCACGGTTGGTCTCCACCTGCTGTCGGGACCGGGCTGCACGACGTTGCACGCCGATGAAGGCAATGACCGCGAGCAACAGCAGCAGCAAGACCATCAATGTCCCGGTCATTGCAGTCAGGCGCCTGAATGGACGTTAGATCAGATCCCAGTCCAGCGCCCATGGCGCTGGTAGTCCACAAGCACAGGCTGAACCAGCCTGTTGGGCCGAATCAGTGCTCCGGGATCGGGGCGAAGATCAACGGGAAGCTCGGGGAACTGCGCCAGCCAGCGGTCGCTGATCCAGCGGCCTTGAAAGGGGAGCGGAGCAAATCCAGGTGTCTTGACATCGTTGTCCCGTTGGGCCATCACAAACCCCCAGGGACCAAAGCTTGGAACGGTGACGCTATAGCCGCGGGTCGACCAACTCAGCTGCTGCAGTGAAGCCTCGATCGAGGCCAGCACATCCGGGGTGAAGAACGGCGTGGAGGCCTGGGTCACAAACACACCACCCTTGTTCACGTGATGTTGCAGCCGTCCGTAGAAGCCGACGCTGTAGAGCCTGGCCAAGGCAGGGGTGGAAGGATCGGGGAAATCAGCGATCACGACATCAAAGGATCCCTCCAACTGCTCCAACAACTGGAAGGCATCGCCGTGGTGAACGGTCAGTCGAGGGTCATCGAGGCTGCCCTGATGCAAGCGTTGCACCAGAGGATGGCGACGGGCCAGGGATAAAACAGCTGGGTCCAGTTCAATCAGATCAACCGTCTGAACGCTGGGCCAGCGCAGAATTTCCCGGAGGGCAAGACCATCACCGGCCCCGAGCAGAAGAACCCGCCCAGGCCGGCCATGGCGGGCCATGGCCGGATGCACCAAACCTTCGTGATAGCGGTACTCATCCAGGCTTGAGAACTGGAGCTGACCATCGAGGTAAAGACGCACATCGCGACGGCGACGCGTCAGCACGAGGCGTTGGTAGCGGCTCTGCTGACGAAAAATGACTGGATCGTCGTACAACCAGCTCTCCACCCGATCACCCAACGGAGCCACCCATAGCCCCAAAAGGGCCATGAGCGGCAGCAGCGAGGAGACGGGCCAGCGCCAGCGCCAAAGGGAAGGGAAGGTCCAGCAGAGCAGCACCCCACTGGCCAGAGGCAAAAGACCAAGCAGAGCCGAGGTTGGCAGCAGTCCGAGCTGCGGCAGCAACACCAGGGGGAAGACCAAGGCTCCCAGCAGTGAGCCGAGGTAGTCCAGAGCCAGCGCCCGGGCCAACGCCACCCGGAGATCCTGTTGCGTCTCCAACAAACGGGTCAACAGGGGGAGTTCCATGCCAGCCAGGGCTCCAGCCATCACCGTCAGCAGAACAACCGCCAACCAAACCGATCCATCAATCGCAAATAAGGCAAACAGTCCCAACGGACCCAGCAGGCAAACCGGACTGAGCACCAGTTCCACCCAGAGCAGAGTGCGCAACAAGCTGCGGGATGGATCCGAGCCAGTGGCCAGAAACTGTGACACCCAACCACCGAGCCCCATGGCCGCCAGAAAGGTGCCCACCACGACTCCGGTGGCCAAGGTGGCATCACCCACCAGGTAGGTGGCCTGCGTGACCACCATTAATTCGAACACCAGGCTGACCGCTGACGACAGACAGACGGTGAACAGCAGCAGTCGTGCCTGCGTGGAACTGATCCGCAGCGGTGTCACTTCACCCCACGGGGTCCGCGGCCGACAAAGGATCCACCGCGATTGCGTCCGTTGGGGGAGCTGCTGATCCAGACCCCCCCGGAGCGGCGACCGCCGTAATACACGCCAGAGGATGAACTGCGTTGGGGGGTACCGTCCTGATCAAGACTCCACAGCAGTGGACGCCGGACGGCTCCGACCGCACCGAGGCCCAGGATCGACAGCAAAATCAGCAGCAGGAGCGGTCGTTCCATCAGGCCAGTTCCTCCATGGTCTTGGCGCCCATTGTTCGAGTGAGTTCCGTCACGGTGAGCGAAAGACGCTCCAATTCGATCACCCCACGATCCAATTGCTCCGGCACTTCAATCCGACATCGCAGACGTCGAGTTGTTTTGAGCTTGAAGTAAAGGGACTGCTCACCGCGAAACCCCTGATCATCTTCACCAATCTGGAAGGCATTGAGCAGCAGTGACTCCCGACGCACCACCAGATTGTTTCCCCAGGCATCGGTGATGCTCAGCGAAACCGGACAAAAAAACGATGTCTGAGACTGAGAGCGTGTTTGCACGGGATGGTCGGGCTCCTCGTAGCGCGCACCAAAAGTCACCTTCAACATCGCTTGATCGGGAAACGATTCCGTCAGAGCGAGGTTTGTCTCATTTCTAGTGAAGGAACGCAGAACACGTTTCGGTGCATATTCGTACCACCAATAAATCCCGAAACCAAGCAGTAGAACAACGCTGGTGCCGACCAGAAGACCCGGGTCGAGGGTGTTGGTGTAAATCTCGACCAACACCGGAAGGTTGCTGCCCGGTGCTGTCACCTGACGCGCCGCATAACTGCGGCTGTTGATGTAGTCCTCCAACGAGAGGCGCAACCGGAAGGTTCCGTCTTGTCCGGGCCTGAACTCGGTGTTCAGGTCTGTGTCTTGTTCATCCCAGCTGCCACTTTCCCCACCTTCAGACCAGGTGCCGGATTCACGCCACGTGTCCTTGTGAAAACTCAGAACGACCTGGTCCTGATCGTTGAGGAGCTCAACATTGATAAGGGAAGAGGAATTGATCGGTTGACGGACCTTCAAGGCAATCCGTGGAGCACCGAACCAGCCCTGGTTGAGCTTGAAGGGCGTCGTGCGCATCGCCTCTCCGGTGGCCGGAAGGAACACCTCACCGCGGAAACTGCGATTGCCACCTGCGGCAATCAACAACAGAAAAGGAACAGCCAGCAGCCAAAGCACGAGGAGTGGCCGCGCGGTGTGCGAATCAGACGTTGCGGCCAACGGGGATTGATCGCCAGGTGGCGTTAGCGTAAGCCCGATGCTGTTGACAGCTCCCAATGAATTCGATTGTTCTCCAGGCCGTCAACATGGTCGGCTGGGCAGCTTTCAGTGTGGTGTTGATCTTTGGAGCAACAGCTCTCTTTGATGCGTTAACACCGATTGATTACCGGGCGGAGATTCGCAAAGGCAACGTCGCCGCTGGTTTTGTGGTGGCTGCCGTGATCCTGGCCATCTCATCCGTTGTCGTCACGCTTCTGGTGACCTAACTGAACGCCGCTCTTGATCCCATCGAGGCCTGGTTCGAGCGCCAGGGCTGGGAACCGCTGAAGTTTCAGCGCGACACCTGGCAGGCCTATCTCAACGGATCCAGTGGGTTGATTCAGGTCCCCACCGGGTCGGGGAAAACCTTCGCCGCGGTGATGGGGCCACTGGCTCGCATGTTGGCGACCGATCCGGAACGGACCGGAATGCGGCTGTTGTATCTGACGCCATTGCGGGCCCTCAGCCGTGATCTCGCCCTGGCGATCCGGGAGCCGATCGCAGCGATGGGCTGGCCATTCCGTGTCGGCATTCGCAACGGCGACAGCAGCAGCAGCGACCGCAGCAAACAGCTCAAATCACCTCCTCACATTCTGATTACAACCCCTGAATCGCTGAGCCTTCTCCTGAGTCATCCCAAGGCCGACGATTTTTTTTCAGGGTTGGAGACCGTCGTGCTGGACGAATGGCACGAGCTGATGGGGAGCAAGCGCGGGAGCCAAACAGAACTCGGCCTGAGCTGGCTCAGGCAACGGTGCCCTGATCTGCAGACCTGGGCGATTAGCGCCACCATTGGCAATCTCAAGCAGGCTGCGCTGCACGCCCTGGGAACCGAAACAGAACCGGTGATCATTGGCGGAGCTCCCGCCCGAGCCACCGAAATCCGCAGCATTCTTCCGGACAGCATTGACGGCTTTCCGTGGGCTGGTCACCTCGGCCTGCGGATGTACGAACACTTGGTGGCGGCGCTCAATCCAGGCATCAGCACGCTGCTGTTCACGAACACCCGCAATCAATCGGAACGCTGGCATCAGTGCTTGCGATTCGCGTGTCCTGAAATGGACGGGGCGATGGCCTTGCATCACAGCGCCATTGACCGCAGTGAACGGGAATCGATCGAAGCAGCGGTGAAAGCCGGAGAGATCCGCTGGGTCGTCTGCACCAGCTCCCTCGACCTCGGGGTCGACTTCCAACCGGTCGAGCAGGTGGTGCAGATCGGCAGCCCGAAGAATTTGGCGCGGTTGCTGCAACGCGCAGGCCGCTCAGCGCATCTCCCAGGAGGAACCTCCCAGGTGTTGTTCATGCCAACCAATGCGCTCGAGCTGCTCGAACTCAGTGCAGTGCGACGCGGACTAGACGACGGGCTGGTGGAACAGCGAAAACCACCGCAGGCACCATTGGATGTGCTGCTACAACACCTCACAGGACTGGCCTGTGGACCGGGATTCAATCCAGAACAAACGCTCAGCGCGATCCGAACCGCCGCAGCATTCCGTGGACTCAGCGACGACGACTGGTCATGGTGCCTGTTGTTCCTGGAACAGGGCGGAGAGTGTCTCACCGCCTATCCGCGCTATCGAAAGCTGGAATGGGATGTCGATGGTCAGCGCTATCGCGTGCGTGACGCATCCATCGCACGATTGCACCGGCTCAATATCGGCACGATTACCGCTGCGCCGGCGATCACGGTGCGGTTTGTCCGCGGAGCTGTTCTCGGCCATGTGGAGGAGACCTTCATCGGTCAACTGAAGCCCAAGGACGTTTTCTTCTTTGCAGGCCGTCAGCTTGAATTTGTGCGACTGCGCGAAATGACGGCCTACGTCAAGCTGAGCGCCAGGAAAACGCGAACCGTTCCGGCGTGGGCCGGGGGGCAAATGGCTTTGTCCGATCTCCTCACCCATCACCTGAGGCGGGAGGTGGACCGGGCCCAACGGGGCGAGCTGGACACCCCGGAATTACAGGCGTTGCAACCACTGTTTGAACGGCAGCAAGACCTGTCGGTCCTGCCCCGCGCCGATCAGCTCCTGATCGAGACCTGCCGCACCCGGGAAGGCAGCCATCTGTTTGCGTATCCCTTTGAGGGCCGCTTCGTGCATGAAGGCATCGGTTTTCTCTGGGCCTCAAGGTTGACCCAACTGGAACGGGGGACGATCACTGTGTCGGTCAATGACTACGGCTTCGAGCTTCTGGCACCGAAGAGTTATCCGATGGCCGAGTTGGTGGAAGACCATGCCGATCGACTGCTGGAACGTCAAAACCTTGCTCAAGACCTACAGAAGGCACTGAATCTTTCGGAACTGCAAAGACGACGGTTTCGAGCAATCGCGCAGATTGCGGGACTGATGAACCGGGGCTTCCCCGGCTCCAGCAAAAGTGCAGGTCAACTTCAGATCAGTGCATCGCTTCTGTTCGATGTCTTCAGCCGCCATGAACCCGACAACCGATTGCTGAAGCAAGCCCAGCGGGAAGTGCTCGAGGACCAGCTGGAACTGGATCGACTTGAAGCTGCGCTGGAGCGCAGCGCAACCCAGGAATGGGTGCATGCACAGACCCCAAGGCCAAGCCCCTTGGCCTTTCCACTGTTGGTGGAACGACTGAACAACCGAATGAGCAATGAATCAGTGCTGGAAAGGGTGCAGCGCATGAGGGACGAAGCCGTTCGCCGTGAAGGCTGAGTCCTGCGGCCGAAGTGAGGGCTGAGATACTGGTGGCCGACAGCGCAGGGACGCGAGTGGGGAGCAAATCAGGCTTTAAAGACAGCGAAGTCCACGAAATCAAACGCCTCTATCTCGACGAAGGGCGATCGTTCGCCCAGATTGCCAGGATCATTGGCAAAGGGAGCGAAACGTCGGTTCGCAATGCCCTCATGAAAGCCAAGGTTGACAGGGTTGCCGAAGGAGGCAAATCACTGGAGGCATTCAAACCAGGTCAAAAATTTGGCAAGATCACATTGATCAAAAAGCTAGCCAAATCAAAAAAACTTAAATACCACGTGTCATGCAATTGCGGCTATGAATTCGACGTCGAACCATACCTCTTGACATTATCTGACGACCATAAAAATAAAATCAGCGCATGCCAACGCTGTCAATCAGGAAAACAAAAACCCTGAATCAATCAGAACGCATTAAAAACAATCTCAACAGACCACTGAGCAACACACAGGAGAATGCTTCTACACGTCAACCCAGCAAATATCAGTCACTTTTTAAAGGTCGGTCGCAAGAAATCAATACCAAACACACCGAGGTCCATGACAGCCCGAACCTATGGCAAGAGGCGGTATGTCGGGATCATCGTTCACGATCAAGCCTTACAAAGGGGGAAATCCCTCGAGACATGCAAACACGTAAAAGCCACCTACCAACATTTTTGCGAGGGCTTGGAATGGCATGAGACCGAGTATATAAGGCTCTATCAGAAAAAATACAAGAACAAGCAACGAAGACGAAACATCGGCAGGAACT
>NZ_JBGKDS010000082.1:0-5058 GCF_042954325.1 Parasynechococcus sp.
GCGTCATCCCGTTGTGGAACGACTCATGGCGGATCCAGCTTCAGCGCTTGGCCTCTGGGAGGCCTGCTGGAGAAATTTCATCCTCGGGGTCGTCCAGGGCCTGACTGAATTTCTGCCCATCAGCAGCACGGCCCACCTCAAGGTCGTTCCGGTGCTGCTGGGCTGGGGGGATCCCGGCGTCTCGGTGACGGCGGCGATTCAGCTCGGCAGCATCGTGGCCGTGATCGCGTATTTCAAGGCTGACCTTGCCCAGGTGCTGCAAGGCATCGCCCGTGCCATTCGCCACGGTCAGTGGAGAGAACCCGAAGCGCGTTTGGGAATCGCCATGGCCATTGGCACCGTGCCCATCCTGCTGGTGGGTGTCGCGATCAAGCTCTTCGGTGCTGAGGCCTACGAGCAGTCCCCATTGCGCAGTGTGCCGGCGATTGCCGTGGTCTCGATCGTGATGGCGCTGCTGCTGGCCATCGCCGAACGGCTCGGCCCCCGCCGCAAACAACTCGCTGAGGTCAGCGGGCGCGACGGTCTTTTGGTGGGAGTCGCCCAGGTGCTCGCGTTGATTCCCGGGGTGTCACGCTCCGGCAGCACGCTCACGGCAGCACTGTTGGATGGCTGGAAGCGCCCCGATGCCGCCCGGTTCTCCTTTTTATTAGGAATTCCGGCGATCAGCCTGGCGGGTTTGGTGGAGCTCAAGGGTGCCGTTGCGGCAGCCGGTTCGGCCGGTCCGCTCCCCTTGCTGGTGGGGATCCTCTCGGCCACGGTGGTGTCTTGGGTGGCGATCGACTGGCTGCTCAAGTTTCTGCAACGCCACAGCACATGGGTGTTTGTCGGCTATCGCTTGGTCTTCGGGGTGCTGCTGCTGGTCTGGTGGGGGCATGACGGCGCACACTGAAAGAACCATCGCCTGAGTCCCGGTGTGGAATGAGCCCTCGGCTGGGGTCGCCGTGGCGGCCCTGGATCCAGACAGCAGCGCTCGCCAGCCGCAGCCTGCGGTGGTGGCCTCCGTGGAACCCGGTTCGATCGGAGAGGAGCTTGGTTTTGAAGCCGGTGATCAGCTGCTGAGCATCAATGGGATCCGCCCACGGGACCTCATCGATTACCGCTACCTCTGTGTTGAGGAGGATCTCCATCTCGAAGTGCGGGATGCCGCCGGGGCCCATCACGAGGTTGATCTAGAAAAAGATGCCGATGACGGCCTTGGTCTCGCCTTTACCGAGGCTTTGTTCGATGGACTGCGTCAGTGCAACAACCATTGCCCGTTTTGCTTCATCGACCAGCAGCCGCCCGGGCATCGCGACAGCCTCTACCTCAAAGATGACGATTACCGGCTGAGCTTTCTCTACGGCTCCTATCTCACCCTCACCAATCTCGGTGACGCCGATTGGCAGCGGATCGAAGAGCAGCGCTTGTCGCCGTTGTTTGTCTCGGTCCATGCCACCGACCCGGAGCTGCGCTCCCGGTTACTGGTCAATTCCCGCGCGGGTTTGATTCTGGATCAGGTCGCCTGGTTCGCTGCGCGTGATCTGCAGATTCATGCCCAGGTGGTGGTGTGTCCCGGGCTGAACGATGGTGGGCATCTGGAGCGGACCCTGACCGATCTCGCCGCCTTTGCCGGTGGCGAGTGGCCGGCGGTCCTCTCGGCGGCGGTTGTTCCGGTGGGTCTGACGCGCTTCCGACCTGCGGACGATGGGCTGAAGCCGGTGGATCCCGCCTGCGCCGCTGCCGTGATTGATCGGGTTGAAGCCCTGCAGCGTCAGTTTCAGCAGCGGCTTGGCTCCCGCTTCGCCTGGCTGTCGGATGAGTGGTATCTGATCGCTGGCCGTGCGTTACCGCCACGTCCGGACTACGAAGACCTCCCTCAGCAGGAAAACGGGGTTGGCAGTATCCGCGCTTTTCTCGAAGCCTTGGACCAGGCCACCACTGACCTCCCCAGGTCCGTGGATCGGCCGCGGCGCTGCAGCTGGGTGGTGGGCAAGATCGTGGCCACGGCTCTCCAGCCCGTCACCGATCGCCTCAATGGCATTGAGGGTGTGGAGTTACGCCTCTGCGGTTTGCCCAGTCCGTACTGGGGACAGGATCAAGTGGTCACCGGTTTGCTCACCGGTCAAGACTTGATCGAGGGGCTTGCTGGGCAGGATCTCGGGGATGAACTGCTGCTGCCGTCGGTGATGCTGCGCCAGGGGCAGCCGGTGTTCCTCGACGACATGACCCTCGAACAGCTGCGGCAGGCGCTTCCCGTTCCGGTTCGGATTGTGCATGGGGCGGCTGACATCGTGGCCTCTGTCCTCGGACAAGTAGGCGAAATTTCCTAAGCTCCCGGCAGATTGCGTGTTGTTGTGCGTCGGATTTCTGCGGGTGTTTGTCTGGTCGCAGGTCTTCTGGCCACAACAGGGATGCCGGGGCATTCGGAGGAGCAGGTCACAGAATCGGCGTTGATCGATCAGGCGACGCTTCCGCTGGCCACGGACACCAAGGGGCAGCGTCCAAAAGCCGATCCCGATGCCTTGGCTCCCGCGGCGACGGATCTGCCTGAGTCGTTGCAGCCCCTGACGGCGCCACCACCACTGGCGCTACCCGACCAGCTCCAGCAGGTGCGTATCCATGAGCTGCGTCCACTCACCTTGGAGGAGGTCCTGCAACTCGCCGAGGTCAACAGTCCGGTGCTGAAGGCCGCCGCCAGCCAGGTGGATCAGGCCAAGTCGTCCCTGCGCGCGGCGATTTCCTCTTGGTATCCCACCGTTGACCTCTCCGCGAACGGGTTACCGCAGTACCTGAAGAGCTACAGCTTCCGCAACCCCGACTTCACGAAGCGGACGATCCCTGCTGTCACGGGTCCCTTTGGTCAAGTGGTGACCCCTGAGCGCACCGTCGACGGCCAGAACGAGTTTTATTCCAAGCAATGGCGGGCTGACGCGAACGTCAGCGTCAGCTGGAACATCATCGATCCCTCCCGTGTTCCGGAGATCGCGGCAGCCCGTGATCGGTTTGAGCAGTCCCGGGATGCCTACCTGATTGCCCTCCGCGATCTGCGTCTCGATACGTCAACGGCCTATTTCTCACTGCAGGAAGCCGACGAAGCGGTGCGGATCGGTCAGGCCTCTGTCCGTGCGTCGTTGATCAGCCTGCGTGATGCCCGGGCCCGTTTCAACGCCGGTGTGAACATGAAACTGGATGTCCTGGAGGCTGAGACGCAGCTGGCGGATGACCGCAAATTGCTCGCAGATGCCCTCGCCCGGCAGAACTTCAGCCGACGCAACCTTGCATCGCTGCTGTCGCTTCCCCAGGACATCACACCGACGGCGGCCACTCCGGCACGGCCCCTTGGGCTTTGGCAAGCTTCCCTTCAAGAGAGCATCCTGGCGGCCTACAACTACCGCGAGGAACTCGATCAGCTGATCCTCGACATCTCGATCAACAACAGTGAGGCCAATGCCTCACTGGCAGCTGTTCAACCTGTCCTCAGCTTCGTCAACACCACCAGCACCTTCCGCGAGGATGGCCAGGGGGGAACGAAGTCCTGGAGCGCCGTCGATATGGACGACTACCGCTGGGGATGGGACAACGCCACCTCCCTGCGGGCCAGCTGGCGCTTGTTTGATGGCGGTCGAGCTCGCGCCAATTACAAGCGCTCCAAGCATGCGGCCGAAGAGAGCCGCCAACGCTTTGCGTCGTCGAGGAATCGCATTCGCCTGGAGGTGGAGGAGAGCTTCATCAACCAGCGCAAGGAAATTCAGAACATTGAGACCACGTCAAGTCGTGTGCTGACGGCACGGGAGTCCTTGCGGCTCTCCCAGCTGCGCGTCCAGGCCGGCGTGAGCACCCAGAGAGAAGTGGTCGACAACCAGCGGGACCTCACCCGAGCCGAACTGGCCTATGCCCAGGCGATCAACCTGTACAACACCAGCCTGGCGCAATTGCGCCGTCGCACGGGCTTGGATGCTTTGGAGCTCTGCACGCCCGTGAGCCTGTCGGGCACGAAGCC
Source organism: Parasynechococcus sp. (assembly GCF_042954325.1). Taxonomy (GTDB): domain Bacteria; phylum Cyanobacteriota; class Cyanobacteriia; order PCC-6307; family Cyanobiaceae; genus Parasynechococcus. The sequence continues at coordinate 3,980 of NZ_JBGKDS010000082.1, forward strand.
GGAAACGCAGGGTCCATCGATTCCGATTGAGCCCACGCGCTTGCCGTCGGTTTGCCCGGTCGGGGGATTGGCCACAGTGGAGGCATCTCCGGTTCAGCCGCTCTGGTGACGAAGCCCCTCCAGCCTGATCAGCTCAACGCCATTCATCTGCTTCTGGATCGGGTGGCGTCGCGTCAGCGCCAGGACTTCGGCAACATCGTTTCTGATGTCAAACCGGATGGAACGCTGATCACCGCCTGCGATCGCTGGAGTGATGCGGCACTGGTGGAGGGAATTGGCAGCATTGCCCCAGGGGAGGGCGTTCTCAGTGAAGAAGGATCCCAGAGGGTTCCTGAGTCCCAGGCGTACTGGGTGATCGATCCCCTCGATGGCACGACCAACTTTGCGGCTGGCATCCCCTATTGGGCGATCTCGGTGGCGCGCTTTGTCGATGGCCAACCCCAGGAAGCCTTCCTGGATGTGCCGGCCTTGAATCAACGCATCGTGGCCATTCGCGACCAAGGGGCCTGGCGCAATGGCAAGCCGTTGACGCCTGCCACGCGAATCGAGGCCACCAGTCAGTGTGTGTCGCTCTGCAGCCGTTCGATTCGGATCCTGCAGCGCCGACCGGATCAGCGCTTCCCGGGCAAGATCCGTTTGTTGGGGGTGGCCAGCCTCAACCTGGTGAGTGTGGCGATGGGGCAGACCGTGGCTGCGTTTGAAGCCACACCGAAGATCTGGGACCTCGCGGCCGCCTGGCTGGTTCTCACTGAATTGGGTTGTCCGATCGTTTGGCTCGACCGTGATCCTTCGGCGTTGACCACGTTTGAAGACATGGCCGAAGTGGGTTTTCCTGTGCTTGCAGCGGGCTCAGACCAGCAATTGCAACGCTTTTTGCCCTGGACCGAGGCCTTGAAGCAGCGCTGATCCTCGTCGGGGTTGCGCTATGGGGGGTGAGTAGTGCTATGTTCTTTGGTCTGCGCGGTTCCCGGAAGGGGCTGTGCGGGGCACACCGCCAGAGAGCGCGAGCTTGTTTGGTGTCTGTGCTGACTTACTGAGCTGAAGGGAGCGATCCCGCGGTGATGTAAGTTTTCTAAGCG
>NZ_JBGKDS010000083.1:0-5503 GCF_042954325.1 Parasynechococcus sp.
CGCTTGAGCTGATCGAGATGAATTTCACGCGCGGCGGCGTTCTGGAACCAGGAATCGTTGGCCTGACGGGAATCCATGGGATCAAAGCTCTTGTTACAAAGCTTAACCCCATTTGCTGAGGCGTTCAGTTGCCCGTGGCCAGGAGATTGCGCACCCCTGGGGTTGGGTCCAGCCAGAGGGCCCCGTCGCCGAGGGATGCTCCGGTTTCCGCCACGCTGCCTTGTTGTTGGATCAGGCCACTGAGGGCGCCTCCAAAGCGGATGTCCCCGCCGGAGGTGCTGGCCAGCACTGTTTTGGGTTGAAACCGTTCCATCAGTTCCGGAACCACCTGATGACCTTTGACGAAGGCGCCCACCCCGGGCAGACCGAGGTCCACCATCGGTGTGATCACCGCATCCAGTGGTTCAGCGGCGAGGTCGGGGTCGAGGAAACCGTGTGGTTCGAGATAAAGCCGTCCCGCTGGATGCCGGAGCAGATAGCCGTTCTCCACCATCGGGACCGGTGCCCCTGCACTGGCCTGGATGCTGAGGTCGCTCACCTGGCACTGCTGTCCGGGTTTCAGGCTGGTGATGGTTTGGAAACCGAGGCGTTGGACGACCGCAGCGGCGGCCGCTGAGCCGACGATGGGTAGATCACGGGGCAGCCGTTCAAGCGTGGCCGGGTGGGCATGGTCGGCCAGCCCCTGGGTGAGCAGCAGCAGATCCAGTTGGTCAGGAATCGCCTGTTCCTCGGGCAGCTCTCCGTGCAGGAACCAACGTCCGGGTGGAAAGCTCAGGCTGCCCCGCAGCCAAGGGTCGACGAGCACCCGAAGCTGATCAAATTCCAGTAGCCAGCCATTGGCTCCGTAATACGTGGCGGCCAGGGTCATGGGGATGCCTGCCGTTCGCGGCAGGCGCTGCACAGTCCAAAGAATTCAAGCGTGTGAAACAGCAAATCGAAGCCCTGACGGGCATCGACTGGCACCTCCATGGCATGGATCGGACAGTGATCGAGGGCCATGGTTTCGCCACAGTCCACGCAAGTGAGGTGGTGACGATCACGCTCGACCGGTGCATACATCGCCTCCCCGGTGGGGAGGTGGCGACAGCGAATCAACCCTTTCTGTTGGAGTTGACGCAGGTTGCGATACACCGTGGCCAACCCCATGACGGAGGGCCCGGAGGCCAGAGAGCGGTGCAGCTGTTGGCCCGTCATTTCGTCGCCGCAATCGTCGAGAGCGGCGAGCAGCGCTTGTTGGCGCGTATTCAAATCCTGGCGGGAATCGGTCATCGCCTCAAAGGTGCACGAGCCATCGACCACCCAAGCCCAGTAGCAGCATCACCATGCTGCCAAGCAGCCAGGTGCGTCCGTTCTGATTGAGCAGCCGCCTCAGCATCACAAGGGCTGTTCCCAGGCCAATGCTGATCGCCAGAGACTGACAAAAACCGATGACATGGGGATCGGCTTGCCACTGCGGCCATCCAGTGGGAAGCACCGTGCCGGCTTCCGCCATGCCGATCGGTAGATGCCGTGCCAGTAACAGAGCCCAGAGCAAGGGGAGTGCCGCGTACAGCCAGCGGCGGTTGACCCAGAGGCCGAGGACGGACGGTAGGGCCAGGGCGAGTGCCGCGATGCTCAGCCGTGGCAGCAACGGTCCCTCATGGAGAGAGAGCGGCGTCAAGGGCAGCCAGCCCAGCAGACGATCCCAGTGGTGCAAACAGATGCCCCCCGCCAACACCAGGATCAAGCCCCGTTCGCCCTCCGGTGTGTGCATGTCCCTCTGCAGATCAGCGGCTGGGGGGCGCAGCCGCAGTTGAACCGAACGGTTGGGACAGGCCTGGGCGCAGCTCATGCAAAGCACGCAGTTGCGGTTGTCGGTGAGATGGGCTGGGTGGGTGCCCAGTGGACAGCCGTCCGTCTCCAGCCCTTCGCCTTCGGCCGGTCCGCCCTTGAAGCAGGCGTAGCTGCTGCAGCTGCCGCTGCAGGTGCCGGATTCAGCTCTGAGTTCAAGGATGGAGAGCTTGGCGAACAGACCGTTCATTCCACCCACGGGGCAGAGATACCGGCACCAGAACCGTTTTTCAAACAACGTGGATCCCACCACGGCTCCCGCCGTGATCAGCAGCAGCAGACAGCTGCTCAGCCAGGCGGTGTTCTCCAGGTTCCAGACCTCTTCCCACAGCAGGATCAATCCAAAGCCGGCGGCCAGAACCGGTGACGCCCAACGGTCGAGATCACCGTGCGGCCAGATTCGCTTGCGCCAGGGTGTGAGCTTTTGGGTGATTGAGCCCCAGACCATGAAGGGGCAAATCGAACACCAGAGGCGTCCGACCAAGGGATAGGTGAGCAGGATCAGCGGCCACCACCAGGCCCAGAACAGGATGAGGATCGGATTGTCCGCACGCGTCTGTGGGCCCAGCCAGAGCCCGAGGTTGGCCACGACGAACATCCAGCTGACCAAGCCGTAGAGCAGCACTGTCCAGAGCCGGCGCGACCGCATCAGCTGGCGCAGCCAAGGTTTCCAGCGCCAGAGATCAAAGCGCGCCACATGTTCATCACGCTCCAGCCAGAAGGCCGCTTCCGGCAGCACCGGTGGGTGTCCCTGCGGCGGTTGCAGGCGCACCTGCCGTAGGGCTCGCTGCACCAGCGTGTCGAGTTCGTTGAGATTGTCCGCGAAGGCATGGTTCTGCAGGCGCCGCACCACGGCATCGGGCAGTTCTGGGGGCCGACTCCAACCCAGCCCAGGGGCGTGTTGGCGGATCAAATAGCGCATCCAATCGCCGAGATCCGAGCGCCGGACACGCAGCGGCGGCACACGTATCTGCGCGGTGATGCCATCGAAGCTTTTCAGACAGCTTTCTGCTGTGAACAACACCCGGCCTTGAAAGCTCTCGCATTCACCCCGTGCCATCGCCAGGAGGTGGTCCCGGAGGTCGGTGTTGAGCTGATCCACACCGCTGATCAGCAGGCTGTGCTCGCCGAGGTCATCGAGCAATCGACGGCCTTGACCTTGGAGATCTGCAGCCTCGAAACGCACCAGCAGCTGTCGTCGACTGGAGGAGCCGAAATGGACCAGGGCGGCGAGGTTGTCTTTCTCAAGGCCCGGTTCGCCACTGATCAGGATGGGTCGCTGTTCGGGGTCATTGGCCGCATCGAGCAGTTCGCTGCGCAGGCGTTTGGCGTAGCGGCTGTTGCCGACGACTCCGCGACGGGCTCGACCCAGGACGTACGGGGCCAGACGCTCCAGCCGTTGCAGGTCATCGGGCATCGTCGATCAGCTCCTGGCTGAGGGACCACAGCCGTTGCCGTTGCGCTGGCTCCAGTGCCGCCGGGGCGATCCGGCATTGGCGGGGATAGCCCCGAAGACCACCCAATCCATCGGGTCCGTAGTGCTCACCGCCCTGCGCCGAGAGCGCTGTTGCCGCATGCAGTTGGGGCAATGCGCCCATGGCTGGACTTTGAAACAGTGGCCCCATCAGCTGATAGCTCAGCGCTTCCAAGGGTTGTCCTGAACTGGCCAGCGCCGTCGGTTGCAGATTGGTTTTGGCCAGGCCCGGGTGGGCGGCAAGGGATTGAACGGGGCTGTTCCCTTGGCGCAGGCGGCTGTCCAGTTCCAGCGCAAACATCACGTTGGCCAGCTTGCTCTGGGCATAGGCGCCATAGCGGTCGTAGCGCTGCGACCAGTTCAGATCGTCCCAGCGGATCCGGCCGAAGTACTGGGCGCCGGAGGTGACCGTGACCACCCTCGGGGCCGGGGACGATGCCATCAGCGGCAGCACTCCCAGGGTGAGGGCCATGTGGCCCAGATGGTTGACGGCGAGCTGCCACTCATGGCCCTGGGCACTCGTGCGCCGTGGGGGGGCCATGACGCCGGCATTGTTGATCAGCAGATCCAGCCGGCTGTGGCGGTGCTGCAGCTCTTGCACAGCGTTATGAACCGAGCGCAGATCACCCAGGTCCAGCGTTAAGGCCTCGAGGTCCGAGCAGCCTTCAGCTTGCAATTGATCCCTGGCGGCCGCGGCTTTGTTCGGATCCCGGCAGGCCATGACGACCCTGGCCCCTTTGCGGGCCAGTTGACGCGTGGTTTCAAGTCCGAGGCCGATGTTGGCCCCGGTCACCAGGGCCAGGCGACCCTCCAGGGACGGGATGTTGTCGGCGGACCACCCCATCCCGCATCACTCCTCAGGGAACAGCAGTTCGGCGAGTTCGTCTGGATCGACGTCGTAGACGCGGGCAAGGCTGGTTTCGATCGCACTGGTGACTTCGCCGGGAAGAAAGCGCATTGAATTGAGCGCATCCTCCGCGATGTCGTCGGTGAGCAATTTGTCCTCACTCTCCAGTTTTTCGTCATTGATCACGGCCATGACCCAGCTTTGGTAGGCGTAGACCAGATCGGCAAACTCCAGCTCGGGATCGTTCAGGTCCAGGGCCATGGTGAAAACAACCGGTCCTCACAGTCTGACCTCTTGGAGGAGAGGATGACGGCCATGGACACCGCTGAAGCCACTGGCCTGCAGGCCACCTTGTTTGATTTCGCGATTGCGGAGCTTGTTCGTCAACACCGCGAAAGCTTTCAACCGTTATGGACGGTGGAGAGCTGGGTCAAGTTGCTGATCTGGCTGTCGCTGAATTGCGGCAGCTCCGGGGATGAAGCCGGGATGGCCCGTTTCGTCGATGCGCTTGGACCAAGCCTCACCACCCGGATGCGGCGGGTGTTCTTTGAGCGGGAGCTGGAGGCCCTCGATCTGCAGGTGATGGCCGATCCGGCTGAGCAGCAGGTGCTGGTGTTGCCGATGGGTCCCGGTGTCCCTCTCGATCTGGAGAGCGCTGCCACGGTGATGGAGCAGGTTCAGTTGCAAGGCCATGTGGTGGCTGACCGGGAGCGCTGGCAGCTGCTCGATGCTGTGGTGGTGATTCCTCGCGTGGAGGCTGCGGCATGAACCTGATCGGGCGCTACAGCAATCCCGGTTACGCCTCGGTGGCGGATGCGGTGTGTGAGTTCTTCGAGCGCCGGGTGGATTTGCAGCGGCCTGGCGTGGCCTTCGGGCCCGAGGGTGAGGGGGAACCGGCGAAACAGAGCACCGACATCAGCCTGGTGGCGATTGATCGCTCGGAACCCGAATCCTTTGCCCTCTCGCAACTGATCCTTCGTGGGGTGACGGCCGGCTTGGAGCGCTACTTACAGGAGCGGCCGTTGTTCCGGCAGTGCTGCCCGCAGCAGAGCCTGTTTGTGAATCCGATCTTCAACCTCCAGCACTACGCCCCGGGGGAGGGGTTCAAGCGCTGGCACTGCGATTGGACCATCAGCGATGAGGCCACCGAACCGGTGCACCGGGTGTTGGCTTGGATTCTCTATTGCAACGACGTTGATGAGGCCGGAACTGAGTTTCACTGGCAGGACCACCACGAACCGGCGGAGCGGGGCAAGTTGGTGATCTTTCCCGCCGGGCCGTCCCACATTCACCGGGGCCGGGTCAACGAGAGCGCCAGCAAGCTCATCGCCACCGGTTGGATCAATGCTGGC
>NZ_JBGKDS010000084.1:0-5768 GCF_042954325.1 Parasynechococcus sp.
CGCAACCCGATCCGCAGCGAACGGATCAGCGGCCTGGCCCGCGTGCTGCGCAGTTACACGATCGCGGCATTGGAGAACGTGGCCCTCTGGCACGAGCGCGACATCAGCCACAGCTCCACCGAACGGATGATGCTGCCGGACTGCTCGGTCACCCTGCACTTCATGCTGCGGGAAATGACCAGCGTGGTGAAAGGTCTCGGCGTTTATCCCGACAACATGCGCCGCAACATGAATGTCTATGGCGGCGTTGTCTTCAGCCAGCGGGTGCTGCTGGCCCTGGTGGGCAGCGGCATGAGCCGTGAAGAGGCGTACCGCGTCGTGCAACGCAATGCCCACACCGCCTGGAACACCGACGGCGGCGACTTCCGGGCCAACCTTGAGGCCGATGCTGATGTCAGCGGCCTGCTCTCAGCCGAGCAACTGGCGGACTGTTTCAGCACCGAGCTGCATCAAGCCAACCTCGGGGTGATCTGGGAGCGGCTGGGCATCTGAGCCCAGCCGATGACAGGTGTCAGTTGGAGCTGCCCAGTCCCGTGGGCAGCCCCAGAATCCGGAAAATGGATGCAGCGTTCACGATCGGACTCAGCGGCTGCAAGGCGTCGTTCATGCCATCGGTCACCTTGGTGAGGCTGTTGCGATCGACGACCAGCACATCCCCGTGACGGAGCGGGGGGTTGCTCGGGCTGCTCAACGTGGCCGATGGGCTGTAGGCCAGCTGATTGATCACGGTGCGTCCTTGACGGTCCATCCGAATCAGATCGATGCGAGCCGTGCTGCCCCGACGGGTGATGCCACCGGACGCCAGGATCGCCTGGGAGAGCGGAGCATTGGAGCGAATCTCCACCACACCTGGGTTGATCACCTCCCCGACAACATTCACCTGAATCGTGGTGGGGGCGAAGTTCGACGATGCCGTGGTGATCAAATCGGTGTTGAGCGGAGCCTGGGCCCGATGCACCCGAATGCTGTCTCCGTCATAGATCAGTGGATTGGGCGCTTGGCCGCCCTCTTTGAGCACCGTGAGGTAATCGAACACGTAGCGCTGGGGCTGACCGCCCCGCCGCGACGACGACCGCAACAACTCCAGTTGAGAGAGATCGCCGAGGGCGGAAACCCCACCGGCCTTCTGAATCACGTCCACCAACGTGGGCCAGCCCCCGCCGCGGCCGATTTCTTCCTCATTCGTGGATGACCCACTGGAATCCACCTGAAGGGTGAACACCCCGGGCCGGGACACTTCACCGGTCACCGTGACGCGAATGGGACGCTGCTCCACCAGATCCAAATAAACCAGGGGCCGACGCAGGATCCGGCTGTAGCCCGACGTGATCCGTGCCCGGGCCTCTTCCAGGGTCAAGCCCCAGACGTCCATGGTGCCGAGCCGGGGCAGATTGATCGTGCCGTCGCTCAACACCTGCACCGAGGCCTCATAGCCCTCGATTTTGAACACCGACATCGTCAATTTGTCGCCAGGCCCCAGCCGATAGCGGTAGGGCTCCGGGGCACGGTTCACATTCACCGGGCTGGTGGTGCCGCGCATCGGCGGCAACGGCGGTGCGACGCGCACCGGGGGCTTCAGCCAGTTGCGTGGGGCCTCGGGTTCTGCCGCCACAGCGGATCCACCCACCATGGCTCCACCCAGTGGAAGCAGGAGCAGCCACGCGGCAAGACCACCGAAGTAACACGCTGAACCTGGACGGGCGGAAAGGACCATGTCTGGGGATGTGGCGGACTGACCAAGAGCCTCGACGTAATCTTCCCGCAGAAAGCGACAAGACGGGATATCCATGACGCTGCCTCCACCGTCCAATGCAGCGGATGTGGTGTTACCAGCGGATTGGCATGGAAGCCATCCAGCCAGCAGTGTGCTGTTCTCCGTTGAAGACCTTGATCTCCACCTGATTAGCGGCGCAGCATTCGCACCGGTGGCTGATGCCGTCGGCATTCTGCGGGAGGCGACCTACCGCCAGCAATTGTCAGGGTCTGGCGACCAGCGCGATCTCGATGGTCGTGATCCCCATTACGACCACTTGCTGCTGATCGAACGCAACAGCGGCGTGCTTGCGGGGGCAGCACGGCTGCAGTTCATTCCCAAAGGGACCGATCCCAACGCGCTGCCGGGCAGCCAGGAGTCGTACCTCGAGCACGTCTATCCAGGCATCAAAGCTGATCTTGCAGGCCGGGAGAACCATCTGGAAATCGGACGCGTGGCCTTGGCCGCCCGGTTCCAACGCCAACCGGCCTCCTTGATGGCCCTATTTCGCGGCGGTCTGCTGATCGCCCAGCACTCGGGGTACTCAACCCTGCACGGCTTGGTCTCCTACAACCACTTCGCCTATGCCGAAGCCGTCAACACCCAATTCCTTAGTGCCCTGATGCAACCGCCGTACCGGCGAGTTTCACCGGTGCTGCCCCCGCCGCGCCACCCCCTGCAGAGCGTGGTGGCCAGCACCACCCCCCACCCGATTACCAACATTCAGACCCTTGAACTCCAGATCCGCGATGAAAGCGACGACAGCTTCCGACTTCCGGTTCTGTTGCGGCAATACTTCAACCTGATGGAGGCCCAGGTCTGCGATCTCTCCCTCGCCAAAGATTTCAATCAGATCACGGAAATCCTGATGGCCGCTGATCTAAGCCGCATTCCATCGGAACGCCTGACGTATTTCATCGACATCGACCACCAACCCATCTACCAGCACTTCAGCTGGTACCGGGGGGATCTTTAATTCGACGGAGACTGGTACCTTAAACAAATTAATCAGGAGCCAAGATTTGGGTGAGGTGTGCCCTGAACAGCGCGATCTGCAGGGACGTCTGATCGAAATCCTGCATCGGATTTCTGGGGCAGACCCCAGCGTGATCACCCCTGACGCTCGCCTGATGGAAGACGTCGGCATTGATTCACTGGGCTTTTACGAAATCCTGATCGAGGCCGACACCAGCTTCGGGATCCGCATCAAGGAAGAAGATCTCCTGCGTTTCCGAACGGTCGGGGATATCCAGCGTCATCTGGAATCGCTGGACATTCAGCCCTCCCATGCCGAATCCGCCTGAACGCTCAGCCGTGGTCGGCTGGGGCTCGATCTCACCGCTCGGCAACCATCCCGATGAGGCCTGGACCCGCGTCCTAGGCGGTGAATCCGGCATTTCAACCATCACCGAGGATTGGGCCGAAGATCTCACGGTGCAGATTGCGGGCCAAGTTCCCGCGTCCGCGTTGGACGACCTGGAGCCCTTGCTGCGGCGCCGGTCAGACCGCTGCGCACAACTGGCCTTGCTCGCCGCCCGCCAGGCCTGGGCCATGGCACAGCCGTTCATTGGTGGCATCGACCCCGGCCGCATCGCCGTTGTGCTCGGCACGGGGATCGGCGGCCTCTCCACGATGCATGACCAGCACAGCCAACTCACCGCCGGCGGCCCCTCCCGGGTGAATCCGCTCACGGTGCCGATGCTGATCCCCGATGCTGCCGCCGGACAGGTCGCGATCGACCTCGGCGCCCAAGGGGGCGTGCACACGCCCGTGTCTGCCTGTGCCTCCAGCGCCGAAGCCTTGATGCTGGCCCAGATGCTGCTCAACGACGACCGTGCCGATCTGGTGCTGGCGGGCGGCAGTGAAGCCCCGGTCAATCGCCTGGGGCTGGTGGGCTTCAGTGCGATGCGGGCCCTCTCTCCTGGACACAGTGGGCCCACCCAGGCCTCACGGCCCTACTGCCGTGATCGCGATGGTTTTGTGCTGTCGGAAGGCGCTGGAATGCTCGCCTTGATGCGCTCCAGTGACGCCCCACCGGCCGCCGCCCAGGGCTGGTTGCTGGCCTGCGGCAGCAGCAGTGATGCCCACCACATCGTGGCGCCGGAGCCCCAGGGCCAACAGGCCAGCCAAGCGATCGACGATGCCCTGCGCCGTGCCGGGATCAGCCCCGACGACCTCTGCGCCGTCCAGGCCCACGCCACCGGCACCAGCCTCGGTGACCTCGCCGAAGCCCGGGCCCTGCGCCGCAGCCTGGGCCGTGCAGCGGACCATCTCCCGGTCTGTGCCCCCAAAGGACAACTCGGCCACTTGCTCGGCGCCGCGGGGGCCGTGGAATCCATCCTGGCGCTCCAGGCGTTGCAACACGGCGTCCTACCCGGCACCCTCAATGCCGATCCCCTCGATCCGGAGGTGGACCTGGCGGTCACGGCCAGCGGGCCGGTGTCCCTGCCGGATCAACCGCAACGGCTGCTGCTCAAAAATGCTTTCGGGTTCGGAGGCCACAACATCAGCCTTGTGCTGGCGGCGCCATCTGTCCGTAATAGGCCTGAACAGCCCGGCTGAATCCTTCGCGATCCCGCGGATCACTGGGCAACTGCAGATCACTGGACCGCCCCCGCTGGCAGTGAATCGTGCCCAAGGGCGCCATCAGACGACGCAGCAACAGGCGCAGAGGCTTGTACTGGGCTCCGAGGGCATCGTCCATGTCGCGATAGCGAAACACCCAGGGCACCACGCGACCGTTGTAGTGGCGCGCCAGCATCCAGGCACTGGGGGACACCCGCTGTTCAATCGGGGTGACCAGTGAACCGTTCGGCGCCAGCATGATCTGGCCGTGCTCCCGCAGCAGAGCCGAGGCCTGCAACATCCCCTCCATCCGCGATGCGGTCTGGCGATGGTCCAGCACCACAGCACCGGCATTGCGGGCCGCCCCCGCATACCCAGGCAACACCCATTTGAGATGCAGCTGGGCCGTGGTCATGCCCGGCAGGCGCAGCACCCCCTGAATCAGCAGGCCATCACAGGGGCTGCGGTGGTTGAAGATGTGCACCAAAGGCACACCGGCATCCTCACTGCGATGGCTGTCGTCCACCACCACTTGAACGCCAAGGGCGCGCAGGGCGACCGCTGAGGCCAGGTTCATCAAGGTCGCCGCCCAGTCGGGCCGGCGCAGCAACAGGGCTGGCAATTGCAGGCCATAGAGGGCAAAGCCGAGCCCAGCCCACAGCAAGCGAGCCGTGATCCGGGCCGGCAACAACAGAGGGTTGATCGACCGCGGGGGCTTCAGCGACGGCAGGTCAGGGCGGGGAGCGAGCTGGCGGGCCTCGGCACCGATCGGAAAGGTGGTGCGGAAGGGGAAGTCCCCGTCGAAGTTGCCATTGACCTGGGTGGTCGTGACCAGGTGGTTGTAAAAGCGGTAGAACAACGGCCGATCACTGGGCTGGGGATCGCGCCAGAAGTCATCGAGCGGCTTCTGATCCGTGAGTCCATCCAGGTTGTAGAAGGTGCTTCCCATCGTTTTGGTCGGCACCGCATGGAACAGGGCCTGCAACCCGACCGTGCTGTTCACCGTGATCACGCCGCGACACGTCCGCAAATATCGGCTCAGGGGACCGTCATGGAAGTAGTGCACCCGTCCCTGAACGCCGTAGCGGCTGGCCAGCAGAGCAATCAAAGTGGCGTAGTTGTTGTATCCGCGGTCGCGGGGGTGGTGTTTGAAGGCGAGGTGATCCGACGCATGGGCATGGGCCGCGAAGGAGCGGATCACGTCCTCAATGAAGTCGTGCATGCCCCGATACGGCGACCCCATCTGAATTTGAGAATCGCTGGAGACCTGGAGCACAGCCAGGAAATAGGACAGGTGCTCGAGCAAACGCTGCTTCAAGGCGCGTTCCTGCGAGCGGTAGAGCCAATAGCGCCAGCTGCCCCGCACCTGACACCAGAGAAATCCCGGTGAAGGCTGCAGCTTGTGCTCTCCTTCGATGATCGGGTAACGGGTGAAGGCGTGCTGAATGAA
>NZ_JBGKDS010000085.1:0-9761 GCF_042954325.1 Parasynechococcus sp.
AGCAGCCGCTGCACACGCTGTTGGGTGAGCCGTTTGGATGGAAGGGTCCTCCAGACAAAGCCGGTGCCAGTCGTGGCGGGTGAAGCAGCCGGGAAGGATGGCGCGACACGCCACCTGCGCATCGTCAGCTAAGAACATCGCTTCAGCCGATCCAGCGGGAAGAGGGCTGAAACCGATCAGAACCAGAAGGATGGTCAGCCTTGTCATCGCCAGACCAGAAAGGGGTGAACCGCCATGCCGTGCGCGCCCCAGTGGTCGACCTGGAAGAACCAGAAGGGGAGTCAAAGTGGGGATTCGTTTCCGGCTACAAGGCCGGTCTACGGCACCGTCACGACAGACTCCCCAAGTCGAAAGAGAGTCAGATCAGAGCACTAGAAAAGGCCGTCACCAACACAGCAGTTCAGGTTTGATTTTAGTCGAGCTCCTGGCGAGGAAGCGGCCAGATGCCACGAATGATGCCGAGGGCCTCCTGTGCTTCGCGATGGCGGGCGGCCGCCGTGTCGCCCTTCAATAAAACAGTGACGTGACCAAGCTTGCGCCCGGGCGATTCGGGTGTCTTGCCATACCAGTGGAGATGGGTCTCGGGCAGTTGGCTCAGAGCATCCAGGCGTTGCTCCAAGGGAGCGGCCTGGTCCGAGGCGACCCCCAGCAGATTGACCATCAGGGCTCCCGCATGGATGAGCTCCGGCGATGGCACCGCCAGATCCGCCGCAATGCAGAGCTGCTGATCGAACTGACTGGAATTGCAGGCTTCAATCGAGAAATGGCCGGAGTTGTGGGTCCGGGGAGCGATTTCATTGACCTGAAGACCATCCGGTCCGTAAAACAATTCCAGCGCCAGCACACCCACGTAGTTGAGCTTCGTCAGCAGCGATGCCGCCATGTTGTAAGCCTGTGCTTCAACGCTCTGATCGACGAACGCGGGGGCCAGCACCCAGTCACAGACCTGATGGCTCTGGTGGGTCTCCACCAGCGGGAAACTGCGCACACGGCCCTGACGATCCCTGCTGCAGACCAGCGCTAGCTCACGTTCATAGGGGACCCAAGCTTCCAGAAGCCAGTCATTGACCTCGACGGTTCGAAGCAACTGCGCCAGCCCTTCGATGCTGGCAATGACCCGTGTGCCCTTGCCGTCGTACCCACCCCGAGCCGCCTTCGCCATGACAGGGAATGCCCAGCCCTGGGGCAGCGCCGGTTGGGCGGGTGAAATTTGACTCAACGGACACCAGGGCGGACTGGCGATGGCGAGGTCATCCAGCAGTTGTCGCTGGGACAACTTGTCGACCAGTGGAGACAGGGAGGCCAGCGACGGACGGAACAGAACCCCCTGCTGTTCCAGGGGCATCAACGCATCGATGTTGATCCACTCGTTCTCAAAGGTGATCCCGCTGCACCCTTCGACCAGTTGCCGGGTTCCCGCCACATCACGGGGATCAGCCGTCACCAGACGCTGGGCAAGCTCAGCAGCCGGATCATCCGGCGACGTCGTTTGCACCGAGACCGGAATGGCGCGGCGATTGGCCGCCTGAACCAACATCCTGGCCAGCTGTCCTCCACCGACAACCCCAATCATGGCGGTGGAGCTGGGCATTTCAGAACGGAACAGCACACCACTGCGCAGCATGCCACTTATCGGCGCCGGACGTCGATTAGATCAGCTGTCGATCACCTGTGACGAGCACTCGAATCAGCGTGAAGGCCATCACGACAAGGAAGAGGGCCAGTCCGAGCGTGCAGGCATAACTGATCTCAAGCTCGGCAAAAGCCTGGTCGTACACGTAGTAAACGATGGTGCGCGTTGAATCGGCGGGACCACCCTGGGTCATGAGAAAAACCTCCTCAAAGACCTTGGTGGCGGCAATCGATGACATCACAGCAACCAACGTGACGTAAGGCCGCAACAGCGGAAGGGTGATGTCGAGATGCTTCCGCCAGCCCTCGCTGCCATCCAATTCAGCAGCTTCGTACAACTCGCCGGGAATCCCCTGGAGACCGGCAAGAAAAATCACCATGTAGTAGCCCAGACCTTTCCAGAGGGTGACAAGCATCACGGCCGGCAAGGCCAACTGGGGGGTCGTCAAAAAGCCAATCGGTGAGAAAACATCACCGAACCAACTGGCCAGCCATCCGTTGATCAGGCCGTTCTCCGCGTACAGCCAGCGGAAGGCAATGGCAGCCACAACGATCGACACCAAGACCGGGGTGTAAAGCGCTCCACGCAACCAGTGGATGCCGGGAAGACTGCGATTCACCAGCACCGCGAGGCCCAGGGCCCCAAACACGATCGGTGGAACGACACCGACGAGGTAAAGAAAGGTGGTCACCAGCACCTGACGAACCATTGGATCTGTCAGGAGACGACGCAGATTCGCCAAGCCGACAAAGCGGAGCTGTTCACTGACATCCAGGCCTGTGGCACTGAAGCTCATCACCAAAGCCATCAGCGCTGGAATCAGCACGGAAATGCTGATCAGGAGCAGAGCTGGGAAGAGAAATCCCCACGCTGTGAGTGAGGCGCGCCATGACACGGGCAACGGCATCAAACCCATCCACCAATGGCGGGATCGTATGCCTCCCCACCGGGGTCTGCCCGGCAAAGTAGGCAGCATCGGATCCCTCCTCAGCCATGGCTGCCACCAGCGCACAGCCCCATCGCCGGATCACGGTCGCCTTGGATCGACAGCCCTATGACGTTGTCATCGGCGATGGCAGCCTCAGCGGACTCGGTCAACACCTGCTCGAAGCGGGCATCCGCCGGGGTCGCCGCATCCTGGTGGTCAGCAATGACGACGTGGCTGGCCCCTATGGCGCCCGGTGTCTTGAGGCCCTCAACCGGGCCGGCTTTGACGCCGAACTTCTGGTGATCGAAGCCGGGGAGGATCAGAAGACCCCAGCCACGGTCGCCAAGATTCATGACGCCGCCTTCGCGCAACAACTCGAACGCAGCTCTCTCATGCTCGCCCTGGGGGGCGGCGTGGTCGGGGACATGACTGGATTCGCCGCAGCAACCTGGCTGCGTGGGGTCGGGGTGGTGCAGGTGCCAACAACCCTTCTGGCGATGGTGGACGCAGCGATCGGAGGCAAAACGGGCGTCAACCACCCGGGTGGAAAAAACCTGATCGGAGCCTTCCATCAACCGAAGCTCGTCCTGATTGATCCCAACACGTTGTCCACGCTGCCGGACCGTGAGTTCCGTGCCGGCATGGCCGAGGTGATCAAGTACGGAATCCTCGGTGATCCGGAGTTGTTTGAACTGCTGGAAAGCAGCTCGGATCTGTCCTCGGCGAAGGGGGTCTCCCCGGCACTGCTGGAAACCATCCTGGAACGCTCAGCGGCCGCGAAAGCGCGCGTGGTGGCCGCTGACGAAAAAGAAGGTGGGTTGCGGGCCATCCTCAATTACGGCCACACCTTCGGACATGTGGTGGAAACACTCTGCGGCTATGGCACTTGGCTCCACGGCGAAGCTGTCGCCATCGGCATGGTGGCCGTCGGGGAATTGGCCGTGCAACGCGGGGATTGGTCACGGGACGACTGCGATCGTCAGCACGCCCTGATTGCGGCCGCCGGTCTACCGACGGCCTGGCCGAACCTGGACCCCGAGGCTGTGCTCAAAACCCTCCAAGGGGACAAGAAAGTCCAGGACGGTCAACTGCGTTTCGTGATGCCCACGGCGATTGGCAACGTTGAGATCCGCAATGACATCAGCCGAGAGCAGATCCTGCGGTGTCTGGAGTGTCTGGAGTGTCTGGATCGCTGAAACGCGAACCGACACCCCGACCGAACAACAACCATCGAAAGTCCCCAAGGGCCATGGGATCCACAAGGCGCAGCAGGGCCTCCCGGCGTTGCAACGCATCCGAAAGCTGTGTGGGTGGCAAGGCCTGCAGAGCATGCAAACGCTGGGCAAGCCCCAGGGCCAGCAGTGCTTCTCCCTGGCGACGCTGATCCAAGGCGCTCCAGCCCCCGGCGACGGCGGCGGCGATCACCGACTCAATGCAGAGATGGGCGGTGATATCCAGCTGCCCTGGATGGGTCAACGGATCCGCGCCAGCTCGCTGCTGGCGATAGGTGATCAAGGTGCCCTCTGAACGCCGTGGGGTGTAGTAGCGGGCGGCCTCCAGCGCGTAATCAATCACCAACAGCCAGCCCGTCGACAGGGCGTCAGAAGCCTGCGCCATCCAAGCCGGCAAGGCGGAATGCCATTCGCTGGTCCATCCGTCCGCCGCACCGGGGGGAGGCATGGCACATCCCGTCTCCGCCGTCCATGACGCAATGGCTGAGCGAAGTGCATCAGGCAGCTCCACGCTGTCGAGCTGAAGGCGCATGTCGGCGTTCAACGCCACGGTCTGGAGACGCAGCTGTTGCTCATGCCAGATCAGGCGATCGACAGGGAGAGCATCCAGCAGTTCGTGGGCCAGCAAAACGCCCTGCACAGGATGGCGCTGCAGCTCCTCCCAGGAGCTCCAACGCACCGGAAGTGTTGTGCAGCCAGCCAGACGCGCCTGCTGACGACGTTGCATACCCGGGTTGTGCTCGACCAACACAAGCTCGAGACGGTCGGCGAAGCCAGCGCACAACGCCGGCAGCGCCTCCGCCAGAGCGACGGACAGGTCGGCTTCACCTGGACCGACATCGACGACCGAGAGCGTTCCGCCGCTCGCCCGCAGCGTGCCCAGCCAATCCGCGAGCTGCGTTGCCAGCAGCGCCCCAAAATCGTCTCCAAGGCTCGGTGAGGTCGCGAAATCGCCCCCTGGACCGATCACGGCCGCTCCTGAACCGTAGTAGCCACCTTCAGGATCATTCAGGACCCAGTCCATGTAATGGCTGAAGGGCACAGCCTCGCCGGCCTGTTGCAGATGTCGCAACAGCCAGGACGGAATGGACGCAGCGCTGGAATCCATTGGAGAGAATGCCGCTCACTGCAGAGGATCCATGGGAGCACATCACATCAGGAGCCTCTGGGCCGCACTACTGGTGCTGGTGGTGAGTCTGGGCGTTGCCCATCCAGCCACCGCCTACGACAACCCCGATCTACTGCCGGACCATCCAACCCCGATCATCGATCTGGCACGCCTGTTCAGCGATCAGCAACGGGCCAACCTGGAAGACGAACTCAACAAGGTGGAGCAGGAAACCGGGTGGAAGCTCAGGGTGCTGACCCAGTACGAGCAGACCCCGGGGCTGGCGGTGCGTGAGTTCTGGGGGCTTGATGAAACCAGCCTGCTGGTGGTGGCGGATCCCCGTGGCGGCAACATCCTCAACTTCAACGTCGGCGACGCCTATTTCGCCATGATGCCCAGGACGTATTGGGTTGAACTTCAGACCCGATTCGGCAACCAGTACTACGTCAAAGACCACGGCGAAGACGGCGCTGTCACCGATGCCCTCAACGCCGTTGAAATCTGCCTTGAGCGGGGCGGTTGTCAGGTGGTCCCTGGCCTTCCCATGGAACAGTGGCTGTGGACGCTCACCACATCGATCTTCGGCGGTGTCATCGCCGGTTTTGCGGGTTACCCACGCAAGGAAGAGCAGACCATTGCCTGGTCCTGGATGCTGCTGCTGTCGCCACTGTGGTTGATGTTGTTCGGTGTCTTCGGAATCGCACCGGTGATCACCCGGACATCAGAGATTCTTCCCTTGTTGCGCAATACCCTCGGCTTCCTGGCAGGAGGAGTGGCGGCTTATCTGATCGCGCAACAGACGGTCGGCCGCCGTCTCAGCAACCAGGACAACGAAAGCTGAACTGAGCTTTAAAGCTGGGTCGCGCAGGCAATGCGTGACCCGGTGCAGACCTTGGGTGGAGCCGATGGGAGGCCAGCGAGCTCGTCCCTGCGCAAATCACGCAACCGGCGCAGCTCTTGCAGGTTCACGTCGTAAAAGGAACGCAGACGTGCATAGGCCTTGACCGGTTGGCCGTAATAACTGCGACCCGCCAGGGTTGGAAATGAGGCCCACTCCGGAGCAAGCTTGGCGGTCAGGACCGGCGACAGCGTTCCTGTGTCGGTGAGAGCCAGGGCCTTGCGGCGCTGGACAAGGAACAGGGCCCCTTGGTCCTGTGCCTCAGGACCAAAGCCCCGCACACCAATGCTGCGTTGCACCATGGTCCAGGTGAACGGCATGAACTGGTAAGCACCTGCCGCTGCACTGGCGTATCGGGAGCTGTAGATGACCCGATTGGGATGTCGGTCGAGCGACGGCATCAGACCACCACCGAACATCACCCGATAGCCGACATCAAAACCACCCTTCCAGGTGCCTTCCGCGAAACGGATGGTGTTGAGCAAGGCCCGACGCTCAGGGGTGATCACGTAGGGAATCGCCCTGGTGGGAACCGTGCCGGGAGCGCTGATCAGCTGAGCTCTCGTAGACGGTGGCAACAGGCTGGCCTGCACTGGAGCCGCGGCCAGTGCGGATGGGAGAGCGCCAACCAGAACAGCTGCGGCAAAAGCAGAAAGCCTGTTGGACGTCTCGATACCCATACCAGAACAATCAAAAAACAACTTGGAGAAACTGGTCAGCCACATCCGCGAAGGACGAAAAGCACTGACAACAGAAAATCCAACGCCATGACTTTGTCGAAACAAACCCCAAGAGCAATAGGTATATATGCCAGTCAACAAATCGCACAAGCCTCTGCAAATGCGGGAAAATACAAGCGCTGGTATCAATTAGCACCAACAAAAGCGGGCTCAGGGTTTCAATTATTCATTCACGATCAAAATTCTTTATCCATTACTCAAGCTGCATGACCAATGCTTCTGCGGCCGAGCGGGCTCCCCGTGCATCCAAGGGGGACTCGCTGGGTGGAAGCAAAGGACGGTCCAGCTCCCAGTCGCCCTGCATCAGCTGCTCACGACTCAGCTGACGGTGGTGGCTGTGGCGAACCAGCCCATCCAACAGAGCCCTGACCTCTGCGAAGTCGCGGCGTTCCACCACATGCAGCCCCACACCTGCAGCCATCGCCTCAGCAAAAGTGCTGAACCCGGGCTTGCCCAGGTGCCTTGCACAGAAAGGAAAGACATCCAACGGACGCACCCCCTCTGGAAGCAGTGTGAGGTTGGCGGGACAGCGATCCCCGACCAGGGCATGAGGCGCCGCCATGACGAAGTGACAGCTGGTCCATCGCTCGAGCAGCGCCCCATCCAAAGGCAGCCCAAGCCCACCAAAGCCGATCTGAATCAAGGGTTGATCCAGCGTCGTCAGAGCCTCCATCAGGTCGGGGGGGAGTGATCGGGCCGTCCCGCACACCAAGCCAAGCTGCTGTTCTGGACATCCCCAGTCCATGGCCAGATCAAACGGACAGCGCAGCAGCAGCTGACCGGTTGCATACGAGGCCCGTGCCTGCTCGGCGTGACGAAGGAACGCTCCGCCGAAGGGGGCATAAATGTCATCCCAGCCAAAATTGCTCATCCAGACCAGCGGGGCATCCAGCCGAGCCGCAAGAGCAGCCGCGGCCGGAGGAATGTCTCCGAGTACCAGGGCTGGCCGTCCACAGCTGCGAATCCATTCCGCTTCCGCCCGCACCAAATCGGGAAGCTGCTGGTGCAAGTGCTCCAACGCCAGCAAGGTGGAATCGGGATCCGATCCCAGGGCATCGGCCTGAACCATGCCCACATCCCAACGACAGGGGCGGATCTGAATCGGCGCCTCACCGATCAGTGACATCAAAACCCGTTCGTTCAACTGCGAACTGAGCACCAGCTGCCAATCAGGACGGAGCTGATGCAAGGCCTGAAGCACGGCAACATCGCGGGCCGCATGGCCAAAGCCATGACTACTGCTGCAGACGTAAATCAGCACGGCTGGGGATCCGGAATCGGCAGCTGCTCTTCGTGGCGCACCACACCATCGGGCGAGTACCAACGGTGGGCCAGGCAGCTGAGGCGTGATCCGCTGAACTCGACCCAGGACAGATGCAACAGGGTTAGGCCATCGCCATTGACCCCGGAACGCGGCACGCATGCTGCGTTCAGGAATGCTGTGCCCTGCCGGTTGCGCACCAGAGAACGGCGCAGCCCGGACCCACGCTTGAGAGCGTGATGCATGTGACCAAACACCACCAGGTCAGGCCGACGCCGTTGACTCATTTGGTCCAAGGCAACAGCCAAGTCCTGGTCTCCCCAATCGACCGCGGGTTTCTTCCAGTCGCGGCCGCAAGGGCTATCGGGCTCGGAGCCCAACCCAGTGGGGCCGCAGTGGGCCATCACGATCAGGGGCTGGTCGTCGGGAACCTCAGCAGCAGCGGCCACAATCCGCTGCACAGACGTCTCCAGGGCCACAGGGCCATACACCGCCTGAACAGCCTTGGAGAGATGAAATCCACCACCCGCACTGCAAGGGCGAGCACCCACGATGGACACAGGCAGATGGTCCCAGCTTCGACGCGTCCATCCGCAGTGAAGATCTCCAAGCAAGCTGAGTTGCTGCCGAAGCACCCCACCGGAACGATCTCCACCGCGGTCATGGTTGCCAAGAATGACCGCCTTGGTGTGGGGCAGGGCTGCGATCCGACGGGTCAGACGCAGATCACCGTCACTGAGATCGCCCACAAACAGCGTCAGGTCAGGCTTCAACTGCGCCAGGAGCTGCTCGTCAGCGTCACCCCAGGCTCCATGCAGATCACCGGCAATGGCGATGCGGAGAGTGTTCAGAGTGGATGCCTAGTCTGGCTCCATCCTGCCCGCCTCCGGATCCGATGAGCGCTGACAACACGCTGGTTGCAGCGATTCATCGGCTCAAGGCAGAGCGCAATGCCGTGATCCTGGCGCATTACTACCAGGAGCCTGAGATCCAGGACATCGCCGACTTCATTGGGGATTCCCTTGAACTCTCCCGCAAGGCTGCGGCGACGGAAGCAGACGTCATCGTGTTCTGCGGGGTCCACTTCATGGCCGAGACCGCGAAAATCCTCAGCCCGGACAAAACGGTCGTCCTGCCTGACCTCGACGCCGGCTGCTCGTTGGCGGATGACTGTCCGGCCGATGAATTCGCGGCCTTCCGGTCTCAGCACCCCGACCATCTGGTCATCAGCTACATCAACTGCACAGCAGCGGTCAAAGCCCAGAGCGATCTGATTTGCACCAGCAGCAACGCTGTTGACCTCGTCCAACAACTCCCCCCGGAGCAACCGATCCTGTTTGCTCCAGATCAGAACCTCGGACGCTGGGTCCAACGCCAAAGCGGCCGTGAGCTCACCCTCTGGCCCGGTCGTTGCACGGTGCACGAGGCCTTCAGCGAGGAAGCCTTGCTGCAGTTGAAACTCGAGCATCCGACTGCAGAAGTGATCGCCCATCCGGAATGCCAGCAAAACCTGCTGGATCTGGCCGACTTCATTGGATCCACGAGCAAGCTGCTTCAGCACACGGAAACAAGCTCCGCTGACACGTTCATCGTGCTCACAGAGCCGGGCATCCTCCATCAGATGCATCAGCGGGTTCCAGAGAAAACCCTGATCGACGTTCCCGGTGTGGATGGTTGCAGCTGCAATGCCTGTCCCTACATGCGTCTCAACACCCTGGAGAAATTGCACCGGTGCCTCGAAACCCTCGAACCGGCCATTGAGATGAATGAGGAGATTCGGCTTCAGGCCCTGCAACCGATTCAACGCATGCTGGAGATGAGCCGCTGATTGAACGCACCGCCGAGGGGCTGTATTGCCGTGCCGCCGATGCGTGGATCGATCCATGGCGTCCTGTGCCTCGGGCCCTCATCACCCATGCCCATGCCGACCATGCCCGAGCAGGGTGCGGCGAGTACTGGGC
>NZ_JBGKDS010000086.1:0-65756 GCF_042954325.1 Parasynechococcus sp.
TGTTTTCCACATCGCTGGTGGAAGCATTTCGCAGGGCTTGTCTTTTGCGACGCGTGTGTGATCTGTCAATCGCTTTGGGATGGTGTGTGGAGTCTGCGGTAACCAAAAGCACATTGTGATGTTCTCGCGGCTGTCTTGTCCCTCCTAAGCCCTTGCAGTAGCTGAGATCTGATGGTTTTTGTGCCTCTGGTTACTTGGGCGGTCGGCCTGGACTGTCCACCGGATGGCGGCTGTCCACGACGAGGTGTCGGCATCGCTGGGCCATTGCGCGCCCCGATGCATGGTTTGT
Source organism: Parasynechococcus sp. (assembly GCF_042954325.1). Classification (GTDB taxonomy): domain Bacteria; phylum Cyanobacteriota; class Cyanobacteriia; order PCC-6307; family Cyanobiaceae; genus Parasynechococcus. The sequence goes on from NZ_JBGKDS010000086.1 coordinate 290, forward strand.
GGAAAAGCTGTGCAAAAGGCATGGGTTCGGGGTGCTTCGTGGCTGTCTCAGCCGTTGAGCATCGGCTAGACCCGTGCTTGATCAACTCCGGGATCCGATCGTCATGCTGATGTCCGGTTGGACAGTTTGTGCTGCTGCAGGGGTGAGCCTCGTGGCCTGGGTGCCCGTCATGGGCCTGCTGATTCTGCTGATCAGCCTTCAGCGGGTGTTCAGGTCAGCACCGCTTCTGTCATCGGATCCGCCGGCTCAACCCTCTGACCAGGCGTTGACCGTGGTCATTCCTGCTTACAACGAGCAAGACAACATCGTCCGTTGTTTATCCAGCGTTCTGGCTTCGGATCCGCCAGCGTTGAATTGGTCGGTTGTGGTGGTCGATGATCAGTCCACGGACCGCACTGCGGAGCTGGCCCGCGAGATTGTCGCTGCGCGCGACAACCGTGCGATCACCTGCCGAATCATGGAATCCGGCGAACGCCCGATGGATGAGCGTTGGGTGGGTAAAAATTGGGCATGCAGTCAGGCCATGGACGTCGTGGAGACGCCATGGGTTCTGTTTCTGGATGCTGATGTTGTCCTGAGTCGCGATGCCCTGAAGCGTGCGTTGGCTTCGGCGGTTGCTGAGGGTGCCGATCTATTCAGCTTGGCTCCCCGACTGGTTTGTGACTGTCTTGCTGAGTGGATGGTTCAGCCGATCATGGCGAGCCTGCTGGGACTGGGGTTTCCGATTTCCGAAGCCAATGACCCTGCTTCACCTGTGGCCTTCGCCGCTGGTCCATTCATGCTGTTTCGGCATTCGGCTTACACCGCGATCGGTGGTCACCGTGCCCTGGCGGGAGAGGTCGTCGAGGATCTGGCGTTGGCTCGGACCATCAAGCAGACCGGTCATCGCTTGATCTACCGCCTTGGTCTTGATGCTGTCGACCTTCAGATGTATTCCGATCTGAGTTCGCTCTGGGAGGGTTGGACCAAAAACTGGTATCTGGGTCTGGAGCGCAGTGTGCTGAAGTCGCTCTTGGCCGGTGCCGCTGTCTTCACGATGTTCAGCCTTCCATGGCTGTTGTTGATGACCGCTCCTGTTGGGTTTGTTGTGCTTCCTGACTGTCGTCTCGCGACCCTCAGCGTCGTCATTGCGGCAGCGACTGCTGTGCTGCTCCAGTGGATGTTGCGGCTCTGGACGCGCTGGCGGTTTGGTCTGCCCCTCAACTTCTGGTGGCTCATGGGTTTGGGTGGTTTGATCGTTGCGGCAATCGCCCCCACTTCGGTCTGGCGCAGCCTCACCGGTCGCGGTTGGACATGGAAGGGCCGTCCATTGGCCTGAATCTCAGACCACTGAGGCCTTGAGTGCTGCCATCTCGTGGGCTGATCGTCCCGGTTCAAGGCTGTCCGGGTGGCTGTTGAAGTAGTCCAGCCAGGTTCGATAGGCCTGATCGCGCCTGCTGACTTGTTCTTCATCCGTGAGGAACAGCCCCGTTTGTTCCTGGCGCTCTTGCTCGAAACCGCGAAGGGCCTCCCGGTCGGACGCCGGAACCGTGTTGAGCACCTCAACCCGCTCTTCGAGCCGGTTGAGGCGTGCCTCGATGGACTCCATTCGATCGTCAGGGGGCGGCGCTGAGATCATGGTGTCGATCGCCTGGATGACAGCGGCCTCGAGGGTGATGCCGTTGGTTTGGGCATACCGACGCAGCCGCCGTTTGAGCGGCTTCGGCAACTGAACCTCGAGTGCTCCCATGCCTGAGATCGGGGATGGCCATCACCATTCTGCGGGCCTGGTTCGACCGATCCACGGCTGTGACTCTGCAGCGCTGCTGTCGCTCAGCTGGGATAACAATTCATTTCTTCTCACACGCCGGCATCGCTGCTCTGCCAAGGTATTTAGCGCTTCTCATTGCGTTGATCATGTTGCTCTTCGCCTCTCAGACGGCTCAAGGAGGCCCCAGTGTCATCCTTCCCGCTCTGTTGATTACTGGTTTGCTTGTGGCAGCGTCCCAGGCCTTCGTTCCCAAGAACACCGATGAGAATTGATTGGATCTGAGGCTTGCTCAGGTTGAGAGCGCGGCCAGGACAGCCGCTGCAAACCTGTTGCGGTCAAATTCACCCCGTTGAGGGGTCTGACCCAGCCGCACAATGATCGCGTTGTGGCTGGGTGCAACCAACAGAAGCTGCCCTTCGTACCCCTCTGCAGAAAAGCTGTTGCGGGGGAGATCTCGGTGACGCCGTCCTCGGTTGATCCACCAGTGGGATCCATAGTTCCGTTTGGATCCCCGACTGACTCGTCTGGCCTGATCGCTCCAACCTTCGGGCAGGATTTGGTCCCCCTCCCACCGTCCCCCATTGAGATACAGCAAACCGAATCGAGCCCAGTCGCGAGCACTGGCCCAGCCGTAGGACGACCCCACAAAATGTCCTGACGCATCGGTTTCAAGAACTGCTGTCGTCATTCCGAGGGGATCAAACAGACGCTCATAGGGAAACCGCCAGTAGCGTTGGTCGTCGTTGATGGCCCGTCGCAGGCCATTGGACAGGATGGCGGTCGTGCCGGAGGCGTAGGCCCAGCGTTGCCCCGGCACGGCGATCAGCGGCTGACGTGCTGCGAAGATCCCCATGTCATCGCTCTGGGTCAGCATGCGCACCAGGTCAGAACTGAGATCCCGACTCAGTTCATCAAAGGCCAGCCCACTGTTCATCTGCAGCAGATGGCGCACCGTAATGCTGGCCCGCGGATCGTCTGGACTGCGAGACCATTCCAGTGGCGCCAGTGGCTGGTCCAGATCCATCAGACCATCGGCAATGGCCAGGCCAATCAAGGCATGGAGCAGGCTTTTGGTCATTGACCAGCCCACGAGTGGCGTGGTCGGAGTGATGTCCTCGGCGTAGCGCTCAGCCACCACCCAGCCGTCCTGAACCACGACAACGGCTCGGCTTCGACGTGGCCTGTTGTTGGCATCGGGTTCTGCAAAGGCCTGGTCCAGGGCCCGATTCAGACGAGCCTGGTCCACAACAGGTGGCGATGCCGTTGCATCGCTGTTCAGCGGCCAGGGTGTGGTCGTCCCCATGGGATCACCTGATGACGACGTCCGTTGAAGGACTGGCAAGCGCACCAGCGGTTGATCCCTCCCCTCGAGGCTGCAGCCGAGGTTGGCCTGTCGGATCGCCACCGCCGAGATCAATCCGCCCAGGGCCGTTGCCGTGACCCGTTGGCGCTCCGTGTCGATCCGACTGCGAATGAGCTGTGATCCGAGGGCCAGATCCTCCCGCTCAAGCCGCTGAGGGTCCAGTCCCGCCATCAGGGCTCCGCTGCAGAGCACTTTGGCGGAATAGGCCGTTCCTGCCTGGGCGAAGGTCAGGAGCTCCAGGCCCTTGCGCCCGACGATCCCTGCAAGCGCGACCCCTCCGACCAGAACCAGACCGAGGCTCAACTGACGGGTACGACGTGAGAAGGCCACGCTTGTGTTCAACGCTGAGGGACAAAAAAAGAGGGCCTGACGGCCCTCTGTTCACAATCGACATCACCAGGTGGTGATGGCTTCAGAGTCAGGCTGCGACAGCAGTCTTGGGGTCCAGGGCGCCTTTGGCGTACAGACCGGCGTAGTAGTTGATGTCGCGCTGCTTGATCTTGCTGGCGTTGCCGGCAGCCCAGAACTGCTGGTAGCGATCCAGGCAGACCTGCTTCATGTACTTCCGCGCAGGCTTGTTGAAGTGGCGGGGGTCGAAGTTGGCAGGGTCAGCCATGGCGGCTTCACGCACAGCGGCGGTGAAGGCCAGACGGTTGTCGGTGTCGATGTTCACCTTGCGGACACCGTTGCGGATGCCTTCCTGAATCTCTTCGACGGGAACGCCGTAGGTCTCGGGGATGGCACCGCCGTACTTGTTGATCATCTCCAACCATTCCTGGGGAACGGAGGAGGAGCCATGCATCACCAGGTGGGTGTTAGGGATGGCTTTGTGGATTTCAGCGATCCGGCTGATGGCCAGAACCTCGCCGGTGGGCTTACGGGTGAACTTGTAAGCGCCGTGGCTGGTGCCGATGGCGATGGCCAGGGCGTCCACCTTGGTCTTGGCGACGAAGTCAGCGGCTTCAGCGGGGTCGGTCAGCAGCTGATCCTTGGACAGTTCACCTTCAAAGCCGTGGCCGTCTTCGGCTTCGCCTTTACCGGTTTCCAGCGAACCGAGGCAACCCAGTTCACCCTCAACGCTCACGCCGATGGCATGGGCGACGTCCACCACTTCTTTGGTGACGTTGACGTTGTAGTCGTAGCTAGCGGGAGTCTTGGCGTCGGCTTCGAGGGAGCCGTCCATCATCACGGAGGTGAAGCCATTCGCTGCGGCACCGAAGCAGGTGGCAGGGCTGTTGCCGTGGTCCTGGTGCATCACCACCGGGATGTCTGGGTAGGTCTCAACCGCAGCCAGAATCAGGTGACGCAGGAAGTTCTCACCGGCATAGGTGCGGGCGCCACGGGAGGCCTGCAGGATCACAGGGGAGTCGGTCTCGTAGGCCGCTTCCATGATCGACTGGACCTGCTCCAGGTTGTTCACGTTGAAAGCAGGAATGCCGTAGCCGTTTTCGGCGGCGTGGTCGAGCAGGAGCCGAAGCGGAACGAGCGCCATGGTGAAATCCTCGAGGGTGTGTCGTCTAAGACGAATCGCGGCGATATTACCGCGCGTTACGCGAGTCCAGCACGTTATGCCGATGCCTGATCGCAGGCTTTGCGACTGGCAACGGCTTCATGAAGGCCGGGAACCATTGGTGTTCCTTTAAGGATGGACTCGGCCCACCAGCTCTGAATCCGTGCCACGGGAGCGATGCGCCCATCACTCCAGGTGGTTGAGAAGGCCAGATCATCGTCCGGTTGGAGGCTGCGTGGAGCTTCGCCGGTCCTGGCATGCCACAGCGCAAATCCATGCACGTAATCCTTTTGATTCGCGCTACCGAGCACCAAACTTCCTTCCGAGCCATAGATCTCGAGCCAGCAGCCGCGTCCGTTGCGAGCAACGGAACTGAGCGCGATCTGGGCCGGGATCGTGGCTGTGGTCTCCCCCTGCCAGTGGAGAGAGGTCTGAAGCATGGAGACATCTTCGGCATCCACCTTCGCCATGCCGCCTTCGGGATGGGGGCGTTCCGCGATGGAGACGCTGTTGAGGCTCTGAACCGCACCGACGGGACCGATCAGCCAGCCCAACATGTCGAACGCGTGGGTTCCGAGGGCACCGATCACCCCTCCCCCGGCGTCTTTCTGGGAGTACCAGTTCCAGCCGCGGCGCGCATCGGCCCGGCTGCTCATCAGCCAATCCAGTTTGACCAGCCATGGCTCTCCGATCGCGCCGGCCGTCAGAAGACGCTGGGCTTGCATGAAGAGGGGGACAGCGCGGTACTCGTAGTCCACCGCGACGGAGAGCTGGCGGCTGATGGCCAGGCGCTGTAGTTCCTGGGCCTGGTCAGCACAAAGGGCGACAGGTTTTTCAAGTAGCAGATGTTTGCCTGCTTTGAGCGCCCGCTCGGCCAAGTCGAAGCGTGGTGCGGGAGGCGTCGCGATGATGACTGCATCGACGGCGGGATCGGCCAGAAGCGCATCCCAGTCGTCAGTGCCCTTGAGGCCGTGGGCTTCACAGGCTTGATCGAGGCGTTCCCGGCGCGGGTGCCAGAGGGCAACGGTCTGGAAGGCTGGGTTCGTCGCAAGGGCTGGGAGATGCACGGCTTCTCCGAAGCCGAGGCCGGCGACCGCAACACCGATGGGGGAAGGAGACATCGTTCAGCTCGGCAGGGTTTCGCTGCACACCGCATCAATGACTGCGTCGATCAGGCCATCGTCGCCAGCGGGTTGCCATTCGGAGCGGAAACGTGGGATGCCGTTGACCTGCTTATCGCGGTAGAGGGATTGCCCGCAATCGAGTTGCATCACGTAGAGCGATCCATTGGGTTGGTCTCCGTCCTCACTGGCTGCCGGTGTGAAACGGCTGAGAACCGTGCGCATCCCCTGGCGGTCTTCACGGATGCTGCCCCGATCCCACCATTGCTGCCCGGCGGCGGTGGTGGGAACTTCGATCCACTCGACGGGACCGGCAAGGGCTGGGTGCCCTCCACCAACCAGGATCAGGACGCCCAGCAGGAGGGCGGCGAGAGATCGCATCATCGGCTGCTCAGTTCGAGGGGACGGCTCCCATGGAGACGCAGCAGGTTGGCCAATGTGCTGCGCAATTGGGTTCTGGGAACAATCGTGTCCACAAAACCATGGTCCTGAAGGTATTCAGCGGTCTGGAAGTTGTCCGGCAGCTTTTCACGCAGGGTCTGCTCGATCACGCGGCGTCCGGCGAACCCGATCAGCGCCTTGGGTTCCGCAAGGATCAGATCACCGAGCATGGCGAAGCTGGCTGTGACACCACCTGTGGTCGGGTGGGTCAGCAAAGGCATGTACAGCAGTTCCGCTTCGCGGTGACGCTCCAGGGCTCCGGAGATCTTGGCCATCTGCATCAGGCTGAGCATGCCCTCCTGCATCCGTGCACCGCCTGACGCACACACCACAAGCAGGGGAAGCTTGTCCTTGGTGGCCCGTTCAATCAGTCGTGTGATTTTCTCTCCCACCACCGATCCCATTGAGCCGCCCATGAAGCGGAAATCCATGACGGCAAGGGCCATGGCCAGCCCTTCAACCCGACAGAATCCAGTGATCACGCCATCCTGAAGGCCTGTAGCGGCTTGACTTTCCTTGAGCCGGTCGGCGTAGGCCCGACGGTCTTTGAAGCCCAGGGGATCCGTGGGTGACAGGGCATCGTCGAAGCTCTGAAAACTGCCTGGGTCGGCGATGACCGCGATCCGTTCATCGCTGTTGATGCGGTTGTGATAACCGCAGTTCGCACAAACGCTGGCGTTGGCGCGGAGGTCCTTGAGGTAAACAACCTGACCGCACTCCGGGCACTTACTCCAAAGTCCATCGCCCTCGTCAGGTTCCTGGTTGACCTTGACGGTGGATTGTCCTTTGCGGCGATCAGCGAACCAGTCAAAGAGGGACAGCGCTCCTAGCTCCTAAGCAACGGCAAAGACATCAGTGTTGGCGATGCATCGGTCACAGCAATCGATCCGTGGAGCGAAGGTTTCGGACGCGACCAACCCTGACGAATGGGTTCGATCATCGTAGGTGCAGAGATCTAATGCCATTGCGATGGGCTGTGCAGTTTTGATCCGTCCGATCACTGTGTTGGTTGTGAGTTCCACTCTGCTCGCTTGGGTTCCAGTGCGGGCGGAGAGTTTCACCCCTGAACGTTTGGCGGATGACACCTGCACGATGATGCAAGACCCGGCCGTGCCTGAGTCGATCAAGACACAGACCAAACAAAACGTCGATCGACTCTTGAAGCAGGAGAGCCGTCGTGATGATTACAAGCAGATCCAGCGGGGGTATCAACTTGCCCGCTCACGGGGCTGTGTTTAAGCGGATGGAGCACGTTTTGTGGAAAAACTCTTCCGTTGCGGGTGAATTCCACAGCAAGGTGGAAAGTCTCGGCTGTGACGATCGCGTGTGTGGAGTATTTCCATGATTTTGGCTTTTCAATCTGTACTCAACGGTGTCCAGAAGGAATACATTGCAACCATATGGCTGGGTGATGGGGATCATCTAGCCCAATGAAGCCGGGATCACCGGCTTTTTTTTTGCGCAGGGGGCAGCAGAGGTGGAGCCGGCTCGGCCGCACCCTCCGGCCTGCGCGGATCAGCCACGCCCAGGCTTCCTCCCTTCGGTCCAAGCTCAACGCTGTTGGCGGAGCCCATGGCGCGACTGGGTTTCACCGTGTGTCCCCGCTGTTTCAGCAGCCGGATGGTGTCGGCACTGATCCCTTGTTCGATTTGCAGCGCGTCAGGCCAGAGCTGGCTATGCACCCTCGGACTCAGCACGGCCATGGACAGATTCAAGCCATGCACGATGCGGTTCAGAACCACCTGCAGCACGGTGGTGATGATGCGGCTGCCGCCCGGACTTCCCGTCGCGAACCATGGTGACCCGTCCGGACGTAACACCACCGTGGGCGTCATCGAACTCAGTGGACGCCGTCCAGGAGCGATCGCATTGCGTTGCCCCTGGATCAGGCCAAAGGCGTTCGCGGCTCCAGGTCGTGCCGTGAAGTCGTCCATTTCGTTGTTCAGCAGAACGCCGGTCCCTGGGATGGCAATTCCATTGCCGTAGGCAAAGTTGAGAGTTGTCGTGAGGGCCACCAGTGAGCCCTGGGGGTCGGCCACCGACAGGTGGGTGGTGTTGCTGCTGTTGGCTGGAAGCGGGGCGACTCCCCCCAGTTGCTCACTTGGGGTATGCCTCTGCGGGTTGAGGCTGCGGCGCAATTGAGCGGCATAGGCCTTGCTGATCAAGTGCTCTGTCGGCACCGCAATCTGGTCGGGGTCCCCCAGCAATGCATTGCGGTCCCGGTAGGCCAGATTCATCGCCTCGGCCAGGGTGTGAATTCCGTCGGCGCTGTTCAGCCCCATTGCTTTGAGCTCCAACGGTTCCAGCAGGTTGAGCATTTGGATCAGCGTGACCCCACCACTGCTGGGTGGCGGCATCGACAACACCCTGTGGCCTTGGAACGTGCCTTCCACCGGCTCCACCCAGATGGCGCGGTAGCTGGTGAGGTCGTTGTGGTTGATCAGACCTCCGCCCTCGTGCATCAGGGTGACCAGGCGCTGGGCCACCGGTCCTGCATAAAACCCGCTGTGGCCGTTGTCGGCAATCCCCTGCAGTGTGCGAGCGAGTTCCGGTTGTTGGAGCAGTTCCCCGGCTGCGTATGGGGCCCCGCTGGATTTGTAAAACAGCTGCCGTGCCGTGGGGTCACGGCCCAGCCTTGGCTGGGCCCGCCGCAATGATCTGGCCAGGATTGGCCCCACGCGAAACCCCTCCCTGGCCAGGCGGATGGCCGGTTCCATCACCACCTGTCGCGGCAGTGTGCCGAAGCGGTCGTGGGCTTTGAGCAGGCCCGCCACGGTTCCCGGCACGCCGCTGCTCAGCAGACTGCTGGTGGCGCGTTCACGATTCACGCTGCCATCTGGATTGAGAAACAGATCCCGGTGCGCCCGTTTTGGCGCCATCTCGCGGAAGTTCAGGGCATAGCCCCGTTGCTCCGGTTGATTCCAGAACACCAGGAAGCCGCCACCTCCGAGGTTGCCGGCCTGCGGCAGTGTGACCGCCAGGGCATAGGACGCGGCCACCGCTGCATCGATGGCATTGCCGCCCTTGTTGAGCATCGCCATCCCCGCTGCGCTGGCGTGACGGTCCTGACTGCTGACCAGTCCTGCGCTGGAAGGGATCGGGTGGCTGCGCTGACGGCCTTCCTGCAGCGGGTTGGTGCCGGCGACCATGGCCAGACAGAGCAGAGCGGCTTTCACAGCAGTGGACCTGTCAGCTCCAGCCATTGTTCCCACCACCAGCTGGGGCCCTGGAGCCAGACCAACCAGATTCCGAGTGCAATGAAGGGCCCGAAGGCGAACGGCTGACGCGGGCCGAGACGACCGCTGAGGCGTGCGGCACTTCCCACCAGTGCACCACTGAGGACGGCAAGTCCGAGGGCCATGGTGAGCCCAGCACTGCCAAGCCATGCACCACCGAGCGCCGCGAGTTTGGCGTCGCCCAGGCCCAGCGCCGGTTGCCCTATCACCTTCTCCCCGAGTGCGCTGATCCCCTCCAGGGCCAGCAGTCCGAGGACGGCGGCGATCAAATGATGTGAGAACAGGGTCAGGCCACCGCTGCCACTGACGACCAGACCAAGCAGCAGCCCCCAGCGGCATAGGGATTCAGGCAGCCAGAGGTGGTCAAGATCAATCAGCGTCAGGGGTAGGAGCAGGCCGATCAGAGGGAGGCCCGCCCAGGGGAGCCAGGCTGCCGGTAGCCCCCCTCCGCCCGCTGGCCCCACCAGCAGGGCCGAGAGCCACAACAGGCTGGTGAGCGCCTCCACCGTCGGATAGCGCCAGCTCACCGCTGAGGCGCAATCCCTGCAGCGGCCCCCGAGGGCCAACCAGCCCAGAATCGGAATGTTGTCGTGCCAACGGATGGCATGGCCGCAGCGCGGGCAGTGACTCCCTGGATGAACGACGGATTCACCCCTGGGCAAACGCCAGACCACAACATTGGTGAAACTGCCGATGCAGGCGCCAAGACAGGCGATCCACAGGATGACTGGGCCCGTCATCCCCATGGGCTGCGGCTTCGTGACTGGCGTCCTTTGGTGCTGCGTCCACGGATCAGCTCCAGACCGACGAACTCCTCATCGGGTAGCAGAACCGGTGCCTCGAAGACCACCCGACCTTCCTGCTGGCTCATGGCCACCACCACTCCCATTGGCTCGATGCTGCCGGGGGTGTCGGACAAAAACTGAAAATAGGTGCGGCGGGCGATGCGGATCAGTGAACGGCTGTCGACACGGTCCCAACGGGGTGCCTGGGGAGATCCTGCGGCACCATGAATTTCGAAGGAGGGCGGCGACAAAGAAATAGGCCCACCTGATGAATCAGATGAGCCCAGTGTAGAGATGAAACTGTTGGACGTTCCCGATCAATTCATCGTTTTCTTCTCTTCAATCATCCGGTGGATGATCGGGGTGAGGATCAATTCCATGGCGAAGCCCATCTTGCCGCCGTTGACGACGATGCTGGTGGGGCTGGACATGAATGAATCATTGATCATGTTCAGCAGGTAGCTGAAATCAATGCCCCACTTTTCGCGAGCTCCCTTGCGGAAGTGAATGATCACGAAGCTCTCATCCGGAGTTGGGATGTTCCGGCAGATGAAGGGGTTGGAGGTGTCAACCGTCGGAACCCGTTGGAAGTTGATGTCCGTCTGGCTGAACTGCGGACAGATGTGATTGATGTAATCCGGCATCCGGCGCAGTATCGTGTCGACGATCGCTTCTGCGGAGTAGCCGCGTTCAGCGTTGTCGCGGTGGATTTTCTGAATCCATTCCAGGTTGGTGATCGGCACCACACCAACCAGCAGGTCAGCGAGACCTGCCACGTCGTAGCCCTCGCCCTTCACGCCGCCGTGGAGGCCTTCGTAGAAGAGGACGTCGGTCCCGCTGGGAATGTCCTCCCAGGGGGTGAATTGACCGGGTTCGAGGTTGACGCCGAGACGAGCGTTGTGCTCAGCAGCTTCTTCGGGGCTGTGCAGGTAGTAGCGCTTCTGTCCGGAGCCGGTTTGGCCGTAGGTGCGGAACAGCTCCTCGAGCTTGTCGAAGAGGTTGGCTTCGGGACCGAAGTGGGAAAAATTCTTGCCGGCGGCCAGGGCATCAGCCATGGCTTGCTTCATCGGCATCCGCTCGTAGCGGTGGTAGCTGTCGCCTTCCACCACGGCAGGAGTGATGCCTTCCCGCGCGAAGATGTGCTCGAAGGCGCGCTTGACGGTGCTGGTTCCGGCTCCGGAAGAACCCGTAACAGCAACTACCGGGTGACGCTTCGACATCGACGCAGGGACAACAGGCCCGGCGATCTTGCCAGATCGGGGCCCGAAAGTTCCAACTCTCTCGTCAGAGAGCTTTGAGTAATTCGTCGCCCATGGCCTGACATCCCAGTTGGCTGCAGCCTTCTGACATCAGATCACCAGTCCGGAAACCGGCCGCCAGAACCTTGTCAACGGCTTTCTCCAGATCGTCGGCCGCTGCATTTTCCTTCAGGCCGATGCGCAGCATCATGGCGGCGGACAGCACCATGGCCATGGGGTTGGCCTTGTCTTGACCGGCGATGTCGGGAGCTGATCCGTGCACCGGCTCAAACAAGCCGGGTCCATCGCTGCCCAGGGATGCTGAGGGCAGCATTCCGATGGAGCCCGTCAGCATCGCGGCCTCGTCACTGAGGATGTCACCGAAGAGGTTGCCGGTGAGCAGGACATCGAATTGCTTGGGATCGCGCACCAGCTGCATGGCGGCGTTGTCGACGTACATATGGCTCACGGCGACATCGCTGTAGTCCGGCGCCATCGTCTCGACCCGGTCGCGCCAGAGCTGGCTGACGTCCAGAACATTTGCCTTGTCGACGGAACAGAGCTGGCCCCGTCGTTCCCGGGCGAGGTTGAAGGCCACCTGAGCGATGCGATCCACCTCCGAGGCGGAGTAGGTCATCGTGTTGAAGCCGCGTTCGTCGCCATCGGCCTCAATCCGCCCCTTGGGTTGGCCGAAGTAGATCCCCCCCGTCAGTTCGCGGACCACCATCAAATCGACACCCTCGATCACCTCGGGCTTGAGGCTGCTGGCTCCGATCAAGGCCGGGACGATCTTCACCGGCCGGAGGTTGGCGAACAGCTGCATGCCCGCTCGTAATCCCAGCAACCCCGTCTCCGGGCGTTTCTCCCGGGGCAGGCTGTCGAAGCGCGGGCTGCCGATCGCCGCCATAAGCACGGCGTCGGCCGCTTTGCAGGCCTCCAGGGTGCTGGCTGGCAGAGGCTCACCGGTGGCATCGATTGCGCTGCCGCCGATCGGTTGTTCGTCAAAGCTGAGGCTGAAGCCATGGCGTTGGCTCACGGCGTCCAGGAGGGTTTTGGCCACCGCCGTGATCTCGGGGCCGATGCCATCACCGGGGAGAAGAACAACGCGGTGTTGAGCCATGACAACCGGAGACGGCAGGACAGCAGCTGAGGTTACTGAGGGGTCTCCCGTTTGAGTTCACGGAGTGTTTTGGCCATCTCCGGCAATTTGCTGAAGGTGGTTGCGCAGCGCAGCCACAGCCGGTTGGGGATGGCCGGGAAGCCGCTTACAACGGCACCGGCATCGATATCGTTGTGAATGCCGCTCTTGGAGCTGGCCATGGCGCGATCACCGACCACGACGCGATTGGCGACACCGACCTGTCCGCCAAGAATCACGCCATGGCCCAGACGGGCTCCACCGGCGATGCCGACCTGTGAGGCCAGAGCACATCCGCGTCCGGTGCTGACCCCATGACCGATCTGCACGAGGTTGTCAATTTTGGTGCCGGCGCCGATTCTCGTTTCGCCCACGGAGGGGCGATCCACGGTGGTGCCGCTGCCGATTTCAACGGCGTCTTCCAACACCACCTGACCTGTTTGGGGCATCTTGCGCCATCCCTTCGCCGTGGGCACAAACCCGAAACCCTCCGATCCCACCACCGCATTGGAATTCACCACACAGCGGTCCCCCAGCCGGCAGCCGGGGTGGAGCACTGCATTGGCATGCAGTTCACAGTGGTCGCCAATGATGACGTCGTCGTAAATCACCACCCCGGGATGAAGGATGCACTGGGCGCCGATCCTGCTGTTGGCCCCGATGCAGACCCGCGGCCCCACCGACGTGCCTGGTCCCACCACGGCCTGACTGTCCAGCACAGCGGTGGGATGGATGTCCGCTGGGGGCCGGCGGCGGGGATAGAGCTGGTCGAGGGCTTCGGCGAAGGCCAGGCGTGGGTTCGTGAACACCGCAAACGCGATCTGGCGCTCGCGCGCCAGGTCAATCAGATCCCGTTGGTCGGGCAGAAGGATGGCGCCGACGCTGCTGTTCTTCAGCTGGATCGTCAGGGCGTTGCCCTTCTCCAGAAAACTGAGTTGATCAGCTTTGGCCTGCTCGAGGGAGGCGGCTCCGCTGAGAATCGGATCGGCGCCTCGCTCGCTGGATTGCAGAGCAGCATCTCCGCTCTGCAGGAGCTTGACCAGGGTGCTGAAGCGCATGGCGGGGCAGATCGGCGGGCGGATCGTAGTCAGCTGAGATGGCGGTCGCTCAAAACGAGGACGTCCCGGTGCACGATCACCGGCGAATCGCCCTGCTGTGAGGGGGTGTTCAGGGCGTCCCGCAGGCTGGTGCTGTCACGGCTGCAGAGGCCGCGGCCAATGTCGCGTCCTTCGGGTCCAACCAGGCGGACCGCCTGGTTGGCATCGAACTCGCCCTCGACCCGCTGAACGCCCACCAGAAGCAACGAGGCCCCCTTGTGTTCCAGAGCTCGACAGGCTCCTGCATCGAGATGCAGGCTTCCTTCCGGTTGAAGCACGTGGGCCAGCCAGCTGCGGCGATTGCCCAGCGGCTGAGCATTGGGATGGAACACCGTTCCCCCCCGGCCTCCGCTGAGCAATGCTTCGAGGCGATGGGGATCACGGCCGTCGGCGAGATGGACCGTGATGCCGCTGGCCGTGGCGATGCGCGCGGCGGCCAGCTTGGTGGTCATCCCGCCGGTTCCCCAGCGGCCACCATCTCCCGCTCCGGCTTCGAGCGATTGCAATTCACGGCTGCTGCGCACATCCGAGATCGGTTGCGCGTCCTCGTTGGTTCTGGGGTCGGCGGAGTACAGCCTGTCGACATCGGTGAGCAAGATCAGTTGTTCAGCTCCAACCGCTGCGGCCACGAGGGCGGAGAGGGTGTCGTTATCTCCAAAACGCAGCTCCGCCGGTGATAGAGCGTCGTTTTCGTTGACGATGGGAAGCACGCCCCAATCGAGCAGCTGAAGCAGGGTGTTGGAGGCGTTGTGATAGCGCCGTCGTTCCGCCAGATCGGATCGGGTCAGAAGCACCTGGGCCACGGCGCGGTCATGCCGATCCATGGCCCGCTGGTACAGGGCCATCAGATGGCTTTGGCCGATGGCTGCGGCGGCCTGCAGGGCTACGACGGAGTCGGGACGTTGGCGTCGACCGAGGCTCTGGCAGCCCAGGCCGACCGCGCCACTGGTCACCAGCACCACGCGATCCCCCCGTGCGTAGGCGGACGCGATGCTCGCGGCATAGCCCTCGATCACGCTGGCCGTCGTCCGCTCGGTATCGCCGCGGAGCAGGCTTGTCCCCAGCTTGACCACCCAGAGCGTCATGCGCTCGGCGCTCCCATGAACCGTGCCAAGCGGTATTCCAGTCGCTGCACCGTGTCATGGGAACAGGCGCTGCCGTCCTCACGAATCGGTCGAACCAGAACGGTGTACAGCCCAAGCCGGTTGCCGACCAGCACGTCGGTGAACAGACGATCTCCGACCATCGCGATCTGTTCAGGCGGAAGGTCCAGCTCTTGCACCACGCGACGCAGGGCCCCGCGTCTCGGTTTGCCAGCCCCACTGGTGAAACTCAGATTCAGCTGCTCAGCCACCGCTGAGATCCGAGCTTTTGACGGGTTGTTGCTGAACAGATAAAGCCGCATGCGTCGTTGGGCATCATCCAGCCAGGTCCGCACGCTGTCGGGCAGTCGCACATCACGGCCAGGGAGCAAGGTCCGGTCGACATCCAGAACGGCGGCCTGGATGTTTCGGGCCGTGAGATGGGGCAGGGGTAAGTGCGCAATCGTCAGCCCCGGAGCCCAATCAGGCTGCAGTGGATGCTTCGCGTTCATTCCCCCGGATCACGCTCATCGAGTTCCGCTTCGATGCGGGGTTGGATGCGATCGAAGTCCTCCCCTTCGACCAGCTCTGCCTGGCCATCGACCATCCGCGCCACGACGAAAAAGGGATCGAGCGGGATGTACAGCCCGTATTCCTCGCCGTCGACCATGAAGCTCACGAGCAGCTCATAGGTCTCCGACTCATCGTCGAGCTCTTCATCGTCGTCCTCCAGCTCATCGGGGTCCGGCTCTTCCAGTTCACCGCTCACGGTGAGGGTGACAGCGGAGCGAATCAGGGTGAGGTCATGCTCCTGGAGTACGACATCCGCCACGGACAGGATCGGCTCGCTGCTCGTGATGGTTGTAATCGGTTCCGGATCCCCTTCGTCCTTCAGTCGAAAGAGAGACACCGGAGTGTCCACTGGAGTCAGCAGGGCGTAGTCCTGGCCATCCAGGGGAATCAGTTGCTCTAGGAAGCAGAGCAGATCCTGGCCTTCGCTTCCGCGCACCAGAACTGTTGGCACGTCACCACTTCCGCTCGGCCCAGGATCGCGCATCGGTTTTGCTCGACAAGATGCTGGTCCAAGGATCATGCATGGCCGTCGGACACGCTCGTCTCAACCGGGCTCTCATGGACCGGTTTGAGATCCGGTCCATCCCGCAGCCATTGCTCCAGCAGCAAGGCGGCGGCGGCGCTGTCCAGACGTCCGCTGCGATCCCCTGCCAGCCCATGGCGTTCCGCCGCGGCCCAGCTGCTGCTGTGTTCATTCACCCAGGCGACAGGCAGGGCAAGAGCGCGTCCGAGACGTTGCCCATACCGTTGGCAGTGCGTGGCCTGGTCGGTGGGTTGGCCGTTGTCATCCAGTGGAAGTCCGACCACGAGGCCAACCACCGAGCGTGCGTGGCAGAGCTCGCGGAGGATGACCAAATCCGTTTCAAAGCGCCCCCGTTGCAGAGCTGTTAAGGGCCGAACGGTGATGCCGAGTGCATCGCATCCAGCCAGGCCAATGCGGCGGCGGCCAACATCGAGACTCAGGACCGAACAGGGAGTCGGCGCACGACCCATGTCAGCGTCGTCCCAGGCTCGGGGTTGGCACGGGCGTTTGTGGCGGTCGAAGCCGACCGAGCATCTCGTCGATCGGTCGACTGAGACCAATCGGTCGGGCCGTGGACTGGCGACGCCACATGTTCCGTCCCATCAGGAGCTGCTCTTCGCCTTGGCTCCAACCCTGTTGCTCAAGAATCGCGTGCAGTGGCGGATCATCCAGGCTTGTGATCAACCCATCCGGACGGGCGCTTTGCAGCACGTCGTGGAGAACAACAGGCAGGGCAGCGTTGAGCCGGTCGTCCCACGCGACATCTCGCAGCAGCTCCAGAAAGCGTTGGTGCGGACTGCTCTGGGTGCGGACCAGCCCCGCTAAGACGCTGTCGCCGGCCATCAACACGCCACATCCGGGGCCGCCGCGATCAAGCAGATCCAGCCAGTGGCGATCCGTGATCTGGCGCAAATGACTAAAACTGCCGCACTGTTCGATCGGCCAGAGCAGCCGGGCGGTGCGGCGATTGATCGGTTCCCAGTGCAGGGCTGACCCAAGGCTGGACTTGGCTGCGTCGGTCGCGGCTGTTTTTGGCGGTGTCCAGAGCTGATAGGGGCGCAAGGGTTGGAAGCCAAGTTCCCTGAGTTGAGACACCGCATGGCCGTCTGCAGCCGGGCAGCGGGCCACCCAGCTGCAGATGTGTGGACTGCCCAGCTGAAGCCCCTGATGGAGGAGAGCCCGCTCAATGGATGCGGTGCTGAAGCGGGAACTCGCATTCAGCGGCTGGGGCCGATCCAGGCTCCAGCAGCTGCCACGACGGTTGTAGGGACGGACAATGACGGCCGACACCGGTTGTTGGTCATCCAGGGCCACCAGACAACGGGGTGACCGAGACGGCAGGAGATCGGGGAAGCGCTGCTCGAGTTGGGCAATCCAATCCCCCACCAGAGAGGCCTGGAGGCCGAGCAGCTCGGTGGATGCCACTCGGCTGTCGAGCTTGGTGAGGTGCTGGGGTTTGAGCGTCTCAACCCGCAGTTTCTTCAGGAGGTCGTCAGCCATCGGTGCTGATCCTCACTGCACGACCTCCAATCTATCGCTTATCCCTGGATCGGACGGACCAACACCAGCGGAGTGCGTTCATTGGCGTTGCCGGCGGGGTTCGGGCGCAGAGCGCGTTCCAGCAGGGCTTCATCACAGCCTTGGCTGGAGGCCAGCACCTTGACGCGGCCAAGATCGTTGACATCCACGATCGCAACGGCGACACCGAGGGCTTCGGCCGCGCGCTGGCAGAGCGCACCGGGTTGCTCAGGGCCCAGAACGATGGTCTGGTCGTAGGGAGGTGTTGTTCCGGTGATGTCGTCGATCAGGCGGGCCTGGTCACCGGCAAGGCGATAGAAGCCTCCCTTGATTCCCATCAGCTTTAGGGCCAGGCCGCCCAGCCAGGCGCAGAGAACCCGGGTGGGTCCTACCAGGTCGATCAAGGTCTGCATGCCGCAGGCCGTCGCCAGGCTGCTGGTGGGGTGGAACACCCGGCAGGCGAGGCGCGCGACCAGACCCGGTTCGACTTCACTGGGGTGGCGGTAGCGGTTCTGAATCACCGCGATCGGTGTTTCGCCGATGGTCAGGACATCGCCGGGTTGGGTGAGGTGACCGGCGTACGTGCGCATCACGTCGATCGGATCATCCAGGGTTCCCAGCAGGTGTGTTTTCAGCGGCAACACCGCACAACGGTCGCCGTCGCGGAACCTGGCTTGCTCAGCGTCTAAAGGTTGTGGTCTGGTCAGGGGAACCAACACCCCTTGGCGGCGCATCAGTCGTCCGAAGGGCCCGTAATTGATCCAGTCGACATCCACCCACAAGGTGTCGACGAGAGTGCCTGGATCGGTTCCAGCCGGAGCGTCGATCGTGATCCGGACCCTCGCCTCGGTGCTGCGATGTCCCTTGACGATGTACGCGGCCCAGTAGCCATCGTTCCGCGATGGCTCATCGGGATGGGCACTGCGGACCTGGGTGGTCACGGTCAGGGCGGATGGATCGGCAGATCCAAGCAGGACCGGCTTGACCGTCAGCTCCGGAACGAAGATCTCCATGCGGCGGTGTGGATTGGAAATCTCCAGAACACCGTCGACCTGAAGCCGGGATCCGTCTTGGTGCACCGACCAGTCACGTCCCCTCAGCTGCAGTGGGGACGACGGTCGTAGACGGTGACGCAGTTCAAGCCAGCCCACGCCGAGACCGAGGGCAAGCGAAGCAAGAGGCAGAACCACGCCGTCTTAAGCAGCAAACTCGCGGCAGCGTAGGCGGATCGTTGGCATCCGCCTCAGCCTGGGGTGACTTCGATGTTCACCTCGTTGAAACTGCCGCCGGGATCGATCGCGCTGAGGTCGGGAGCGGCCAGTCCCGTGGCTGCGCTGATGGCGTCGTTGATCTGCTGCAGCGACACCTGACCGTCCTGATCAAAGACCACCTGACCGTCGGGGGCGATCACCACCACCTGAGGAATCGTTCCGTGCCAGTAGGTCGCAGGATCACTCGCGGCACCGCTGTCACGGTTCTGCAGAGGGTCGGTGGACAGGGGCATCAGATCGATCGACCGGGTCCAGATTCTCTGCAGTTCGGACACCACGGGGGCGAAGCGCTTACTCACGGCGCTGTCATCGAGGTAAAACACGATCACAGCGGTGCGGCCTGCTTTCAGGCTGTCTTCGAGGGTGTTGGCGGGTGGAACCAAGGAGCCGTTTCCGGCATACAGGGCATAGATGTTGCCGTCGTAGCTGTCGTTGTCCCGGATGGCTTCTGCAGGGCTGACCCACAGCATCACGGCGAGACTGATCGCAAACAGAACCTGGAGCAGGGAAGCCATCGGGCGGTTGCCGTCGGCGGTCATTATCCGCGTCCGAGATGACGACCCATGCCTTGGGCGATGCCGCGTCCGATCAAGCCGATGCCCCGACCGATGACCTGGGTCAGCATCAGGACCATCAGATCTCCGATGCGCTGGATCAAGGCGTGGAGCTGGGGAGCCAATGCGTCGCGTGTTTCCAGGAGCAGAGCCACCTGTCGTTGCCACCATCCGAGGCCCCTGAGCTCCTGGTCTCTGGGTTCGAGCCGCTGGATCGGAACGATGCGGCCGGCCTCCAGTTGAAACAGGGTCCGTTTGCTTTCGTAGAGATCGATGGGCCGTTGAATCCAGTCGTCCCAACGCAGTTGGCTGTTCAGCTGGTTGCGGAGTCGTTCCAATTCCCGCGTTGAAATCAGCGCGTCATTGAGCAGATAGCGACGGAGTTCTGGCCATTCGCCGCAGAGGTCAAGCAGATCAGACCCGATGAGCTCAGCGGTGCGAATCAACCAGTTGCTGACCAGGATCTCCAGCTGGAGCAGAGCGCGTGGATCATCTGGGGGAAGCAGTTGCCCATTGACCAGCACGGGCTGTCCCGCCAGCAACGGAGACAGCATCGCGTCGGCCTCCGGGAGTTCGGCATCGCTGCTGCTGAAGTCGGCATGGTCCAGCAGTTGTTGGGCGACGGGCAGCAGTGCTCCGGCCCGCGGAATCTGCACATAGCTGCCGGCCATGCTCGTGAGCGCTTGCCGACGCAGTTCGCCTTGCAGTTGTCCCCAGGTCTCCTGGGGGCTGGTGTTGGCGGGTGTTTCGCGGAGACGCTTCAGGACGGCCTCCAACTGCTGCAGAAGAGCCAACACCAGCTCCCGGCGCCGTTCTGGGTTGAGACCATCCAGGGCCAGCAAGCGACCTGTGCCATTGCTGAGTCCGGGTTGCAGCGAGGCGGTGATCCGCTCCTGAATGGCCTCCCAGACGGCGACGGCATTGCGCTCACGCAGGGTGATGGCGGTGCCAGCGCTTGCGGGCTGATGCCCCGCGGTCGGTGTGGTGGATGGAATCGCGGAGGAGGGATGAAGTGGAACTGAATCCGCCAGGCCGAGCTGCAGTGGACCCCAGATCCAGAGCAGCAATCCGTGGGCACTGCGCAATTCCCGGCGTCGTCCCTCCAGGACAATGCGCAGCAACAGCTGTGTTGGTGGTGGGTTGAGCAGCGCCTCAATCACCTGAAGATCGCTGCTGATCTGTTGCAGACCACTGACCAGAAGCCATTGGCCGAGCCCCATGGTTGAAGCGCGGTCGCTCGGATTGGAGCGGCCCGAGCCTGCGCTCAAGCGCACAACACGGCCACCTTCGAGAAGCGTGGTGACGGCGCCCTGAAGATCACTGAGGTCGCTGTTTTGGAGCAGTCCTGCCGCGGGGAGGGCCAGCAAGGCCTCCTGGGCAATGGTCAGATCCTCTGGGATCAGAAGCAGTAAGGGCGTTGATGGCCAGCGTTCGCCGTTGGCGCGGGCTTCGCGGTCGATGGCGGCCAGGCTGGTGACTGCATCGATCGACCAGATCACCAGGGACGGACGCCCCGTGAGTTGATCGGGCTTGAGCGCCACGGCCCACCCCGGCTGCTCCCGGGTCAGCTGAAGGGCGAGTGATTCCGCCAACAAAGGCGGTGCTTGGAGAAGGATTCGCACCGGTTGAGTTGCGGCCAAGGTGCGGATCGGAACTTCGGTAGCGTCAAGGTAACGAGCTTGCGCTCATTTCTCCAGGGTCGATCGACCATTGAGTTGAAGGGTGTATGACTCGATCTTGAAGCCGGTCTGGGCCTCGATCTCCTTGAGGAGTTGGCTCGGAAGTTCGATATCAATGTCCTGAATGGTCCCGCTATCGAGACAGGTCAGGTGGCTGTGGGGATCGCTGCGGTAGCCGTAGAGCCGTCCACTGGCACGATCCAGACATTCGATGACACCTGCGGATTGCAGGGCCTCAAGGTTCTGATAGACGGAGGTGTGCCCGATGCTGCGTCCACGGGCATTCAGTTTCTCGAAGATGTCGCGGGCGCTGAGATGGGTCCGGTCGGTCCAGAGCAATTCCAGAACCATCCGCCGCTGACGGCTGAGCCGCATGCCCAGATCACGGCACCGTTCAAAGACGTCCTGCAGGCCGTTCACAGTGGACGACGACTCGGTCTGAATGTCCGGACGCCGTAGCACAGAAAGTCCTGCAATTCGTTCATTTTAATGACGCCCGCCAGGCCTCATCAGGCCAGGTTGGAGCTTGTCATGGTTGGGTCCTGGATCCGATCCCTGCTGATGGCCTGGATCGCTTCGGCGAGATCCACCCGGCCGTCATACAAAGCTCGTCCGACGATGACCCCGGACACGCCGAGGGGTTCCAGCGGCAGCAGGGAGAGAAGGTCTGCCATGCATCCGATTCCGCCAGAGGCGATCACAGGAACATGGCTGGCCTCGGCCATCTCCCGCAGTGCGGTGAGATTGGGGCCAGCCAAGGTGCCGTCGGTGGCGATGTCCGTGGTGATGATCGCTGCGATTCCGGCGATGCTGAAGCGATCGGCCAAATCGGTGGCCAGTACATCGCTTTGTTCAATCCAGCCGCGGGTGGCCACCTTGCCCTCCTTGGCATCTATGCCCACCACGATCTGACCGGGATGTTGCTCGGCCAGTTGCGTCACCAGGTCGGGTTGCTCGATCGCCACCGTTCCCAGGATCACCCGGTCAAGCCCACAGCTGAGCAGCTCTTGAGCCCGTGCCAACGAGCGCACGCCACCACCGAGTTGGACGGGGATGTCGAGAGCTTCTGTGATCGCCCGGACCGCGGCGTCGTTCACGGGTTCGCCTCGTTTGGCGCCGTCGAGGTCCACCAGATGCAGACGTGTCGCCCCTTGGCGTTGCCAGCTCAGTGCCTGGGCAACGGGGTCGTCACTGAAGCGGGTGACCTGGTCGTAATCCCCTTGATGCAGCCTCACGCAGGCACCGTCGAGCAGATCGATGGCGGGGATGATCTCCATGGCGAGCACGTGGGGTAACGCCCATCCTGCTGCTCCGCGCTTCAATACATCCCCAATCTGTGTACCGCGCCCGTGAAGATCCTGGTGATGGGGGGGACCCGTTTTGTTGGCAAACCTCTGGTGGCGCGGCTCAAAGCCCAGGGACATGAGCTGACCTTGCTCACCCGTGGCAAGAACAGCGTTCCCGATGGGGTCGAGCACCTCAAGGGAGACCGGAGTACCGACGAAGGAATGGCCTCTCTGAAGGGACGTTCCTTTGACGTGATTGTCGACAGCTCCGGGCGCAAGCTTGAGGACAGCCGGAGGGTGTTGGCGATCACGGGGGCTCCGTCCCATCGGTTCGTTTATGTCAGCTCGGCTGGTGTCTATGCCGCATCAGCGCAATGGCCGCTGTCGGAAGACGCCGCCACGGATCCCCAGAGTCGTCATGCCGGCAAGGCGGAGACCGAACACTGGCTCCGCGCTGAAGGTGTTCCCTTCACCAGCTTCCGCCCCACGTACATCTACGGACCCGGGAATTACAACCCGATCGAGCGCTGGTTCTTCGATCGCATCGTCAACGATCGGCCGATTCCTCTGCCGGGGGATGGCAGCACCATCACCCAGCTTGGCCATGTCGATGATCTGGCTGAGGCCATGGCCCGCTGCATCGATGTGGAGGCCGCGGCCAATCGCATTTACAACTGTTCCGGTTCCCAGGGGGTGACCTTCAAAGGCCTGATTCAGGCGGCTGCCGTGGCTTGCGGTAAGGATCCTGAGGCCCTCAAGCTCCGCAGTTTCGATCCATCCGGGTTGGACCCCAAGGCCAGGAAAGCGTTTCCGCTACGGCTGAACCATTTTCTGACCGCCATCACCCGGGTCGAACGCGAGCTGGCCTGGCAGCCTCGCTTCGACCTGGCGGCTGGGCTCAAGGACAGTTACGACAACGACTATGCGTTGCAGCCAACGCAGGACCCTGATTTCAGCGCTGATGCGTCGTTGATCGGGGTTTGAGATAGGCCGCGGCGGAGCTCAAGGCCAGCAGCAGGGATGGCCAGAACAGCCACCATCCAATCCGGATCAGGACGACATGTCCGGTCCATGTTGCTGGCCAGAGCAGCATCAGCAGACTGACAAATTGAAGAATCGTTTTGGCCTTCCCAGCGCTCGAGGCTGGGGCCCCATCGTCCGCTGCGGCGCGCCACCCGGAAATCAGCAATTCACGGGCCAGCAACAACCAAACGGCCCAGAGCGGAAGCCGTTGTTCGGTCGCAAGCCACAGCAAGGGCGCCAGGATCAGAACCTTGTCGGTTAAGGGGTCGAGCCGTGCGCCCCAGCTGGTGCCACCACCGGCCTTGCGCGCCAGCCAACCGTCGGCGGCATCGCTCAGTCCTGCCACCAACAACACTCCCCAGGCCAGCGGTTGCCAGCCGGCCTGCAGCGCCAGGATCAGGGGCAGGCCACAGACAGCGCGGCCGATGGTCAGCGCGTCGGCGCTGCGGCGAAGGATGCGGGGGTTCAGAGCTGTGGATCAGTTCAACCCACTACAGCAGCACCCAGGACGGATGTTGCCCAGCAGAATGCAACCAGATGAGGACGTCTCATGGTTTTGAAGCTGACGGTCGCGGATGTGATGACTCAGCCAGTGCTGAGTGTCAGTGCTGAGACTCCCTTGCAGGATGCCGTCAAATTGATCAGTGATCACCACATCAGCGGTTTACCGGTGGTGGATGCGGCTGGAGGATTGATCGGGGAGTTGACGGAACAGGATCTGATGGTGCGCGAGAGCGGTGTTGACGCTGGTCCCTACGTGATGCTGTTGGACAGCGTGATCTATCTGAAGAACCCATTGAACTGGGACAAACAGGTGCATCAGGTGCTCGGCACCACCGTTGCCGAATTGATGAGCAAGGACAGCCACAGCTGTCGTGAGACCTTGCCACTGCCGAAGGCCGCCTCCCAATTGCATGATCGGGGCACCCAGCGCTTGTTCGTGGTGGACGAAGCCCGTCGACCGATTGGTGTGCTCACCCGGGGAGACGTGGTGCGTGCTCTCGCCTCCCAGCAGGGTCTTTGATTGGATCAGTTCAGCTTGCGCAGGCCGATGGCAACGGGTTGAATCGCCCGGAACTGCACGTAATCGCCAACACGCAGTGTCTTGAGGGGATCCCCATCGATGCCATCGCGGACGTCCAAGTTGTGAACGCCGCCGAAGGGCCCGCGCAGGCTCATTTCCTGGTCTGACATCGTCAGTTTGACGACCTCTGCCGTACCGGTTCCCATCGCCACCCGTGCACCCTTGCGGACCGGTCCAAAATCCTCCGAGAGGATCACGTCCTGCCGTTGAAAGCTCAGTCGTTTGAGGGGGCTGCGTTGCAGGTCCACGACCAAACCGTCCAGAAGATCGATCTGGACGGTGTCCCCAACCTTCACCCCGGCGCTTCGAAGGTCCACGCCGCTGGTGATCAACATCTCGTGGCCGTAGGGCGACCGCAGCTCGAGCACCTGATCCGTCGCTTGCAGACGGGTAATCGTCCCTTCCAGTTTGGTGATTTCGAAGGCTTGAAGCAGATCGGCCTGGAGTGAGGCGGGCTGTTCACGCAGGGGGGCCGTCATCGGTGGTTCCCCCGCAACACTGCGCACCGCTTTCCCGGCACGGACGCGATCGAGGGCAACGGCGACGGGCTGGATCAGGCGGAAGTCCACGAGATCGCCTGTTCTGAGCTTGGGAAAGAGATCGTCGCTGGCATCGCTGATCACATCGAGGTTGTGGATGCCCCCGAGCGGACCCATCAGGCTGATGGAGCGATCCTTGGCGGACACTTTCAGAACCCGTGCTGTTCCTGAAGCCAGGGCCACCCGAGTTCCCTTGGGGAGGGGACCCATGGTGCTGGGCATGATGATGTCTTCTCGGTTCAGGCTCAGCTCGCTGCTCTTGCTGAGCTGCAGATCGACCACCAATCCATCGAGAACGGATACATCAACGCCGTCCCCTGGTTTGAGGCCAAGGGATGTCATGTCAAATCCGACCGTGATGATTTCTTTGTGGCCTTCCGGGTCGATGACTTCGATGACTTTCTGGTCTGGCAGGACAACACTCACCTGACCGCGCAGGTGCGTCACTTCGAAACCAGCCAGTTGCTCCGGGCTAAATCCTGCTCGGACGGGTGTCTGTAATGCCAGGGCGGAGCAAAGGGCAACCCCACCTGCGATCACGGCACGGATTGATCCGGAACAGCTGAACATCGACGGATGTGAACGGCAGGTCAACGGACGCTAGCTCGTTTCGAATAAGTCAAAATGCTCCCACTTGCTGAACGTGATCGACCATGCGAAATCGTCCGACGTTGTTGGCAACGATGCTGGCTGTTGCTGTGTGCGGAGCCACAACGGCCGTCTCCGCTCGGGCGGAAACGAGCGTGGAGATCAGTCTGAAAAGTCGCTATCTCACCCTGTTGGATGACGGCAAGGTCATCGGGAAGTACCCGGTGGCGATTGGTGCTCCGGAGTCCCCCACAGTTCCCGGTCAGTTTGCGGTGACCAAAATGGATGCAGCGCCCGTTTATCACAAAAAGGGAAAGGTGATTGCCCCGGGTCCTCAAAACCCGGTGGGTGTGCGTTATGTCGCCTATGTCCAAATCGGAACCGGTGAATACGCGATCCATGGCACGGCATGGCCGAGTTGGGTGAAACTCCGTTCCGCCGTGAGTTTGGGTTGCATCCGCATGCTGAATGACGATGTCATCCAGGTGTTCAACCGCATCAAGGTTGGCACTCCTGTGTTGGTCACATCGAACTGAGTTAGCTGCGCCTCAGCCTCTGCTTCTCCATTCGCTTATCAGCTTCTTCCACCATGCTTCGTTTGCTTCTGATCGTGAGTGCTGCGGCTCTGATCCCCACCCTTGCCCTGGCGAATCCATCCAAGGAGACGGAAGAAAATGACTTCCTGGATCTCGTTGATGGCGAGGGCCATGTGCTTGTCCAGGGACAAGGTGTGGCCGATGTCAACAGCAAAGCCCGTGCCCAGGGACTTCAATTTCCAGCCCTTGGATATTGGTCTCCTGAGGGGCATTGCTTCGTTCAACCTGCCCCTGGCGATTGCAATGGTGTGTTCAAGCGTTGATGGGCGGCTTGCACCCGGTGAGTGAGCGATTCGTCCTGGCTTCAGGGCTTTAATCACCAACGAATTTGTTGACAATTATCTGGTTGGGCCGTTAAAAATTAAGTACCTAGTTGTAACGACCCAATGCTCACCGGTGCTGAACTTCTCTCCAAGGTCAAAGACCTTGGTGATGTCTCCAAGTCAGACATTGTCCGAGCCTGTGGTTACGTCTCCACCAAGAAGGACGGTGGAGAGCGCTTGAATTTCACAGCGTTCTACGAGGCGCTGCTGGATGCCAAGGGCGTCAATCTCAGCGGTGGTGGTGCCGGCGTCGGTAAGGGCGGCCGCAAACTCAGCTACACCGCGAAAGTTCAGGGCAACGGCAACCTTCTGGTTGGCAAGGCGTATACGGCCATGCTCAACCTCGAGCCCGGTGCTGAGTTCGACATCAAACTCGGGAAGAAAGCCATCCGCTTGATTCCCGTTGGTGGTGTTGAAGAAGATGACGATTGAATCGTCTGCGAGTTGGGATCACACATCCCTTGATTAATTAGGCCGTCGTCTTGCCGACGGCTTTTTTTTGTCTGCTTCTGATTGGATGTCCGAGCGAAAGGGATTGCAGCGGCTCGGCCGATTTGGACTTCGTGCCTTGCGGATCACGGCCAGCACGGTGTCCATCGTGGAGCTGCTTCGCTCCGACTGGAGTGGTGGCGCCACCGCTGCCCTGGCGTGGTTCGCCTTTGTTCAAGTGGAGCGTCGTCTGCCGCCGGATCCCTCGGACTGATAAGCCTGGCGGCCTTCAGGGTGTTCGCACCAGCCTTGAATGCAGCCTGCACACGGAGAGGGCCTTGCGTGGTGGGTCCTGGCAGAGGACACCCAGTTCTCGATTGAGGTCTTGAAACAGCTGCATCTGGGCCATGGGCAGCTGGTTCATTGAAAATCCCATGATCAACGCTGCGCCCAAGGGGATTGGCACCAGCGAAGCTGACATCATTGTCTCGCGAATCTCAAAATTGTCTCACGCTGTTCGGACTAGTTTTGTGTTGGCGGATACAGCGGTGGAGGCTCTGCAGGAACGGGCGGCAGCGGTGGAAGTGCCGGTGGTGCCGGTGCTCCAAGCAGATCATCGATCTCGGGGTTGAGGTCGGCCGCGGCTGCGTCGTTCTGCTCAAAGAGTTCTGGAGGAGGCAAATCGGGTGGGAGCTGCGTCGGTTCAGGCTCCGGTAGCTGAGGTTCTGCTGGTGCCAGTGTCCAATCGTCGTCCTCGACCTCCGGCACGGAGGGCTGTTCCCTCAGCACCAGCGGGTCGGCGGTGATCGGTGGCTCCCGGAGTGGTGAGCGTTGCTGCTGGTCGGCGGGTGCGACTTGGCCGGCATCATCCAGGCGTCGTTGCTTGGGTGAGGGGGTCGGTGCCCAGATCATGCGTGCAATGGGCTCCACCCCCTGCTCCATCACGCGGTTGAGACCGGCAAGAGCCCGGTCCATGAGGTGACCTCCGAGGCTTCGGCTGCAGTCCAGGGGACCGTCGCAACGGTTCCGTTCTTGGATGCGCTGGGTCACTCCGGCGAGCAGGTCACCCCGGAGGGGACGGTTGCGTTCGCTGATCCTCAGCAGATAAGGCACGTGGACAAAGCTGGTCGCCCCACCGCTGATCCAGTTCGCATCTTCTTCGGTGAACCCCTTCACCCCCGGAATAATCAGACGGCTTTTCGAGGCGTGGTCTGGCATGTAAGCGGCCAGATAGCGCCGGCGGCGGGCGAGGTCCTTGGTTTGTTCCAGGGTGAGGCCATCACGGCTCATGAGGACTTCAACGCGTCCGTCACTGCGCAGGCCCATCACCATTCGAATCCGCGGCAGGTAATAGCGGATCCGTTGCCCCATGCTGATGCTGTAGGCCCCTTTGTAACTGTCGGGAGCGACTTCAATGTCGTTGTAAAGGCTGTGCAAGCCACCGATGAAGGTGTCGTATCGACGGGCCCGTTCGTCTGTGAGTGCGCCGTAGCCGAAATCAACCTGGCCGTCGTGGCGGATGCCCATGAAGGCGCGTTGCAGGGATGCGGTTCGATTGCGACCGCGCCAGATTCTCGATCCGAACTTCAGGTCACCCAGTGGAACGGTGAGTTCCTGACCGGCGATGTCCAGGTGCCGTTCGTACATCGGTCCGGAGACAAATGCATGGGCTGTTGTGTCTTCAAACGCATCCTGTTCTCGGTCCCACCCCTCGAGCAGGCCAAAGCGGACCTTACGGGGATCCAGTTCCAGGGCATAAACCTCCCCGTCTGGGATGTACTGGAACGATGCTCGGCTGGTGGATGTGGAGGTTTCGCTGGTTGAAAGATCGTCCTTTTGTTCATTGCTGTCTGGAACATTGGGCGCCAGCAACACCAGGGCCGTAAAGATCAGCAGCGGACTGGAAAGCAGCAACACGCGTTTCCGCAGCCACCACAGCCGTCGACCGGCCCCGGTTCTCACCCGTTGCTTCGGTCGAGGTGCTGTCACGCGGATGCCTTGGCCCGCTTTGGGGGGGTGGGACTTAACCAAGGAACGATGGTGTCGTCGGCCACCAGCCATTGCCGGTAACGGTGGTCGCAGTCATGGCCTCCCGTCAACTCCCCGAACGCTGGAATGATTAGACGCTCATTGTCAGGCTCATAGGCAAAGCATGGCAAGCGCAGATGGTCACATCCGCCATGAATGCGTCCCATCGGGTGAATGTGACCGCAGATGTTGAGCAGGGGTTGATCCGTGTCCGGGGGCGGCGTCTCTGGTTCATGGCTGAGCCAAAGACCTCCCATGGGTTGAGCGGCTTGTTGCGGCAGTCCCTCCAGCCAGCTGCGCCGGTCGTGATTGCCGCCGATCCAATCGACCTCGGCGTGAATCAGCTCGGGGAGAACTTTGAGCACGTCCCTGAGCTTGTTGGTCATCCCCAGCCGGGAGTGGATCAGATCGCCGAGGATCACCAATCGGTTCGGTCTCCATCGGTGGCAGAGCGCGAGCAGACGATTCAAGGTGCCGGCATCGCCATCACTGGGGAGGGGGATGCCATGGGCTTGAAAGCATTCGGCCTTGCCCAGATGCAGATCCGCCACCATCAAGATGCTGCCTTCCTCTCTCCAAAGAGCCCGTTCCGGAAGAAAACAAAGACGTTCCTGTTTCCATCGCCACAGGAATGGATCACTCACAGCGGGCCGGTGTGTGGACACTGGGGGAATTGTGGCGGTCTTTGGCACCAACCACCAGCCTCACCGTTGCCCGGACCGCAGATCTGGACCCTGGTTGTTTGGCGATGTGGATGTCACGCTGTCCCCATTCATCGTCGATGACGCGCCATGACCATTGCCCTTTTGATCGCTCTCGGTGGCTCGCTGGTTGCGATGGCCTTGATCGTCAAGAAGCTGGAACAGGGTTGATCAACCTTCGCGGAGGATCTGCCCGTGAAACGTCTGCTCTCTTGCGTGCTCGCTAGCGCCAGTTTGGTGCTTTCAGCGTTCCCCCTGCGGGCTGAACCGTTGAAAGTTGGTGTGATTGGCACGGCACCCTTTGTGATGCAGAACGGTGACCAATTCGAAGGCATCAGCTTGGATGTCTGGCGTGCCATCGCCGCAGAGAACAACGTTCAGTTCGAACTTGTTGGGCAAGCGACCCCGGCAGCCGGGATTGATGCGGTTGAACAGGGGCGACTGGATTTGCTGGTGGGACCGATCAGCATCACGCCGGCGCGGCTGGCTCGTCCGGACGTTGATTTCACCCAGCCCTACTTTTTCGCCAAGTCCGGGGTGCTCCTCCCGCTCAAGGCCCCGCCCCTGTTTCGTCGTCTGCAGGTCTTCTTCGGATGGGCGGCTGTGTCGTCTGTCCTGGCCCTGATCTCTGTGCTGGCGACGGTCGGTGTCTTGATTTGGTGCGCGGAACGTCGCCAGAACAGTGTTCAATTTCCCCGGGCTGTTCTTCCCGGCGTCGCCAACGGCATGTGGTTTGCCCTCGTCACCCTCACCACTGTCGGTTACGGCGATAAAGCACCGGTGACACGGGTCGGCAAAGGCATCACCGCCGTCTGGATGGTGATGTCCTTGATCGCGGTTTCGTCGATCACCGCAGGGCTGGCCTCGGCGTTCACCCTGTTTCTGTCCGGTGCAAGTGATGGTGGAATCCAGTCGGCAGAAGGGCTCAAGGAGCAGCGCGTTGCGGTGGTCGCTGGCACCAGCGGTGAAGAGTTAGCCCGGCGGGGGGAGATGCGCATCATCGCCGTCAAGCAATTGGCAGATGCGATTGAGCAACTGGAGAAGGGGCACGTGGAGGCTGTGATTTTCGATCGTCCGGCGATTCGTTATCACCTCAAGGCCAATCCCCGGCTTGGGGTTCGCCTGGCACCCTTCAGCCTGGCGGAAGAGACCTACGGCTTTGCACTACAGCCGAACAGTCCATTGAGGACCCCTTTGGATGTCAGTGTTCTGAAGATGCAACGCAGCAAAGAGATCGAAACGATCGCCGGGCGCTACTTGTTCTGATCGAGTCGAGCCGGCTGGTGTGATCTCAGTCACCGTTCTGCTGGAGGGGACGGTGGCGGCGCAGACCGTCTTCAATGAGATACGAGGCGAGATTGCCGCAACTACGGCCTTCAGCCAGAGCGTGCCGCTTGAGTTCCTCCATGACCCCACCGGGAAGGGTGACGTTGATGCGCTCCGATTGTGCAGCCTCTGCGACAGCGGCACTGCTGGGAACTGTGCTGCTCGGGCTGAGCCGCTGCTGGAGCTCCTGAATCAAGTCTTCCAGTAATGGCACGATTTCGACACTTATTCGTGCCTATTTTGGCACGGTATCGTGCTTTTTTGTGTTTTTGTTCGTTTTGCCCCGTTGCGACGTAAATTAGCTGCGCTTTCCAAGGTGCAATGCGTTCGCTGCCATTGACTCTCAGCCCAGGCAGCGATCTGCACCAGTCCCTCGCGGCCTTGGCGCAGGAGCATCAGCTCACAGGATTCGTTCTTGGTGTCGTGGGCAACCTCACCCGTGCAGCCTTTCAGTGTCCCGGTCGGCCGGATCCCACGGTTTTGGAGGGTGATCTGGAAGTGATCACCCTGAATGGAACGCTGTCACCTGCTGGTATCCATCTCCACCTCAGCCTCTCCGACGGTGCTTGCCAGGTCTGGGGTGGTCATCTGGAACCTGGAACGATTGTCCAGAAAGGCGTTGACCTTCTGATCGGAGTGCTCGATCAGCCCCAAGCGGCACAGGATCCAGCTCCCGTCGCCGAAGCCATGGCTCCTCAGGTGGAGATCGCTGTTTTGCCGGGTTGTCCCTGGTGCAGTCGTGCCCTTCGTCTCCTGCGCACGTTGGACCTTCCTCATCAGGTGATCACAGTCAACGATGACGCTGCCTTCGAGCAGTTGTATCAACGCAGCGGAATGCGGACGTTCCCCCAAGTTTTTATCAACAACGAGTTGATCGGTGGCTATGACGCGTTGACCGATTGGCACGGCTCCGGTCAGTTGAGCCGCTTGCGTTGAGCTCTCTCTGGGACCAGAAACCCTGGTGGTGTCAGCCCTGGAGCATTGTTCTCACCGGGGTGACCGCCATCGCGCTGAGTTGGTTGTTTTTCCATCTGATTTGGTTGACGGCCTTGGTCACGACTGGCGTGATCGTGTGGTGGTGGCTTTTTCTGGTCCTGGTTCCGACGGCGTTTGAGCAGGCTGAACAGGAGACATCGGATCGTTGATGCCACCGTTGAGCGATTCCGTGAATCCCGCTGAGATGATGCCGATCGGAATCGCGATCACGGCGATACCGCCCACGGCCGTCAGGGAAGCCACGACCCGTCCCAGGGCTGTGATGGGAAATGTATCCCCATAGCCCACTGTGGTCACCGTAATTAATGACCACCAAAGGCATCGTGGGATCGAACCAAATTGGTCCTGTTGGACAGCTCCTTCGGCCAGGTACATCAACACGCTGCTGACCATGATCACCACACCGGAGTAGATCGCTGAGATCTGCAACTCTTCGCGTTTCGATGTGATGGCGCGGTTGAAGTGTCGGATACTGCGTCGAAAGTGCCGTGATCGACCAATCCGTCCGATGCGCACCAAACGAACAATTCTCAGCACATACAGTTCCGGGCTGACGACACCCAGGATTGTTGGGGTGATCGCCAAGAGGTCCAGTAAGGCCATCGGCGTCAACGCATAGTCGATGATGCCTCGAATTCCTTGACGTGCGCCTTGTTTCAGCGGTGCGATCCACAGTCGCATCAGATACTCAATCAGGAACAGAATGGCAATTCCAAGGTCGAGATTTTTGAGCAGGTCGATGTAATCGGCCCGAACCACCGGTTCCGTCGCCAGGACGGCAAGCACGATGGAAAAGGCAATCAGCAGACTGATGAAACGATCAACAGTTGTGCTTGTCCCCCCTTGGCACTCGTCGCCAAAGAGGTTGCGAACGCGGTTCCGCAAACGATGCACAGGGGCGCCCTGGAAACCAAGCAGCATTCTGCATTGCATGTGTCCTCAGACTTGTGTCCCGGTTTGCAAATGTGAATGCTGACCGTGCTTTTAGACACGTTTTGTGCCGTACTGAGCCCTCAAACTGATGGCGTTCCACACAGGAGTGCACCACACGCGTCCATTCGGACTACTAGGGGATCTCAGGGAGTGGCATCACCACTCCCTTTTTTTGTGGAGCAACGTTGACTTGGTTCAGGATTTGGCGGCAGTGCGACTTTCTTCGCGATAACGCTGCTTTTCACCCATCAGTTCGGTTTCCAGTTGTTCAATCAACTGGCTGACCAAGGTCTGAAATTCTGGTTGGCAACCACGGAAAGCCGCTTTGTGCCGTATCGGCTCATTGCGGGTGCGCAGATCGGTCAACATCAGCTGAAGGGCATCGATCCTTGCGTTCGTCTTCATCCCACCGGGGTTGTCCTGCGTTGGAGACTATGACGGCGAGCGACTCAGAGCCCCAAGTCGTTCAAGAGTTGCGATTGGGCTTTGCGTCCAACAATGGCGTGGGCTGCCATGGCACCACTGGCGGCCACCGGTGGAATGCCGATGCCTGGAAAGGTGCTGGCCCCGCACATCCAGAGACCCGCAACGGGCGTGTTCACACCGGGGAACAACCCTTGGGCCGCTGACAGTGCGGGTCCGTAGCTGCCCTGATGGGTTCGCAGGAAGTGCTGATGCGTCAGCGGTGTGCCTTCCATCACGATGCTGCAGCGGTCCCGAATGTCTGGGATGCGTTGCTCCAAGACCGACCAGAACAACTGACAGCGCTCGTCCTTCAATCGCTTGTAGTCCTGACTACCCCGGGAGAGCCCGTCCCAAAGGTGCCACGGTTCATTGGCGGGGGTGTAGCCATGCAGGACGTGCTGCCCCGCCGGGGCCATGGATGGGTCCAGGACAGAGGGAATCGACAGCACCATGGCATTGCTGGGGGCATTGATGCCGCGCTCCCAGTCCCCCACCCAGACCGTGTGAATCGGCAGCTTGTCCAGGCCGGTGGCATCGAAGCCAAGGTGGAGATGGAGAAAGGATCCGCAGGCGGGTGTGGCTGCTCTGTCCTGCCGCCAGGCCGGTGCCGTGGTGTCGGGAAGCCAATTGGTCGTGGTCCACACGTCGGCATTGCTGACAACCTCGCGTGCGCGAATCTCCTCACCGCTGCTGCAACGCACACCGATACAACGGTCGTCGTCCATCAGCAGTGATTCGACGGGGGTGCCCAGCCGCAGGTGGCCTCCGTGACGCTCCAGTCCTCGAACCAGAGCGTCCACAACCGCGGCACTGCCTCCCAGCGGATAGTCCAGGCAAGCGTCGTCACTGAACCATTCGCCGAACAACGTGGCCATCGCGGCCGCGTTGGTGTCTGCCATCGGCAGTCCACTGATCAGAAAGCAGAGCAGATCAACCCAATGCCTGAGGAAGGGGTCCTGAAGATGGCGATCAACGAGAGGGCCAAAGGCACCGGCGAGATGTCGCATCGCCGGAAGGTGCTTCATCAGTCGCGGGCCCTGCTTCAGCACTTGGGCCACCATGTCCACACCAGGCCGCAGGGCGAGAAGGGGCAGGGCGTCGGCCGCCGCGGCAATCGGTTGCAGCACAGCAACGAACCGTCGCCATTCCTCAACGGCTGCCGCTCCGCTCAGATCACGGACGACTGCTTCGAAAGCATCACAGCCCACACCGATGGAACGGTGACCCTCGGGAAGAAGAACATCCCAATCGCTGTAACGGACCACCGGGAGGTCGCCCTCGCCGATGGCCTGAAGAATTTGACGCAGAGGGTTGTTGCTCGGCCAGCGGCTCAAACCGCTCCATAGAGAGGGGCCGGATTCGAAGTGGAACCCCCCGCGCTCAAAGCCATGGGCGGCTCCACCGGGCTGTTGATGGGCTTCGAGAACGACAACACTGCGACCCGCCCGTGCACATAGGGCACCGCAGCAGAGACCGCCAATGCCGCTACCGATCACCACAACGTCGACCGGCTCGTCCGCCATCCAGCCTGAACAGAAGTCATCATTGTGATCCTCGGGAGCTGAATGTGCGGGACCGATTGATCCTTCCGCTGGGCTTGCTCGGCCTGATGTGGTTTCAGGAAGGCCTGGATCAGTTGTTGTTCAGCGGCACGTGGAATCTGCCCATGGGGGCAGGTTTACCGTTTTGGCGTGTTTTCACTGCACCGTTCAGCCATGCAGGCTGGGGTCATCTGATCTCCAATTCGCTGATTTTTCTCCCGCTCAGCTGGATGGTGTTGAGTCGAGGGCGCCGCGACTATTGGGCGGTCTGGCTCGGTGTGATTGTTCTGAGTTGTCCTGTGGCTCTGGTCTGGCCGAGGGCCAGCCATGGTTTGTCGGGAGTTGTGTACGGCTTACTGGGCTTTTTGTTGTTGATCGGCTGGCTTGAACGTCGTCCCCTGTCGATTCTTCTGAGTGCTATCGCGCTTTGGCTCTATGGGCCAACCGTGGTGACCCTCATCCCGGGAGTGTCTCCAGCAGGGGTCTCTTGGATTGGACATGCCAGTGGGTTTTGCGGTGGGGTGCTTGCTGCGGTGGTGGTGAACAACCACCGCAGCAGCGATGTTTAGAGCACCGGTTCAGAGCTTCCAGGGAGGGGAATCTCGTTGGCAGGGGTCGGCTCCGCGTCGAGGCTGAGTTCGGAGGTCATCGACGGATGCGAGGTGCAGAAATACCGCAGTCCGGTCTCATTGGTTAGACGCTTCCGTGCTGCTTTGGAGAAGCGGAGTTTGAAGCGTTCATCGCCAACGATCCCCTGCTCATCCGAGCCATCACCGCGTTGTTTAATCCCACGACCGGTCGCACCCGGAGCATCGATTTCAGAGATATAGAAAGGATGACTGGTGGCGCCATCAAGACGATGGAAGGTGTATTTATCACGAGGATTGATGATTAAATCATCGATTTGATCGCCCTCCGAATCGAAGAAGTTATAGAAAGGACTTTCAAAACTTCCACCGTCCACATAGATGTCAATCATGGGTCGTCGGCCCTGGCGCCGTTCGCGCCGTTGTCCACCGATGATGACGTCAAAACTCTCCTTCGTAGATTCTCCATCTAGAAGAGAGGTCGCCGTGATGGTGATTTCAGCTGTTCCTTTCTTGCTCTGGGATGCCTGGAGAGAGATTTTGTTTTTCTTGTTGATTTCTGCGGTGACAAGTGATGGGTCCGATGAACTTACCTCATAACTGGCCAGTGCATCTTTTTTGCCCAGTTTTTTGGCATCCAGAATGGTCAGGAAATCCTGCGGGCGTACATCGGCAATCTCAGAACCATCTTGAGAGCCGACATTGACCTCCCAGAGAGGGAGTTCGTTGAGTGCAGAGTTTTGGTAGTACTCGGCGGCAGGAACCACAATGGCTGTTGCCATTGTGTTGACCACGTCCATCCCATCGCCGAGGACATTTCCGAAGACGGTGTATCCACCGTTGTCGACGTCTAGAAAATCATTGTCCGTCAGGTTCACAAACCACTGACTGGTGGCACTATCTGAATCCCCAGGCATTTTTGCCATGGCGACCGTTCCCGTTACGTTCGGGTTGCCAGGCTCATTTTGAAGGGTTGAAAAGGTTTTGATGCTGTCGGGACGACCGCCCTCAAGGAAGTTTTGATCAGGGACGGAAAACCCCCCGGCCTGAATGACGAAGCTGTCGACAGACCGGTGAAAAAAGCTGTTGTCGTAAAGCCCCTTTTTTGTGTATTTGAGAAAGTTTTTTGCTGTTTTTTTGGTGATGTTGTCGCCGGCCCCTTTCCTGTCGTAAAGCTCAAGAAAAAGTGTGGACTCGGTGCCGGGTGTATTGATATTGAGCTCAACGACAGTGCCCTTGGTCGCTTCGTGGCCGAAACCCTTGGGGACTTTAACTGTTTTGCTTTTCTTGTTGTCAATCTGAATAGGTTTGAAAGTATTTGCCAAGGGTTGGTTCTTTAGCTTTCGAGACTCTATCAGTGATGGAGGGAGTTGTCTGGAGTGGTGTTGTTGTTCGGTTTTTGCGATTGAACCAGCACAACTTTCGCCTTACCATCAGAGGGTTCGTTTTTGACATCTCGCTGCCTTGTCGGTTCGTCCCTGTCGTCAATGCGGAAGTCGTTCGTTTCGTGCTGATCGTTCGTTGGCCGGTCGCCTGGTGTGCACGCGTTGCGGTACCCCGCAGGGGCAAGGCGGCGGAGGCGGTGGTGGATCAGCTTTGCGTCGTTCGAGCGTCAGTGTTGGCCGTCTGCCGTTTTGGGCCTGGATCGCCGTGGGCGTCCTGGTTGTGATCGTGGTGCTCCCTGCCCTGTTCGGCTAGGCCGTCCGCACCGCAGGGTTGAATCGTGTAGATTTGTAAAGAGACTTGTTTTGATTCGTGTTCGAATCACTTCCAGGCCTCCTGATCTGCGTTAGCCCTCATTTATGACGACGCAACTTCTCCTGACTTGTTTCGGAGCCTTCGGTGCTTCCTGCTTCGCGCTCTGGACGATCCGATTGGCGACCTCTGACGAAAAGCTGTCATGACCATTGATAATCGTTGCCGTGAACAGCAGTCAGTCGCTGACAAAATGTTCATGGACTTTAAATACACTGCTCCAGGATCTCCGCAGCAAATTAGTTCGTTGAAAACGTTATCGTTTTTGATTGGAATGTGGAACGACTTCCTCGAGCAGGAAGCCAAGCGGATGGATGCAGCCCTGTCACTGGGCTAATTCATCTGTGATGCGGGCACAACTTGGTAGAAACCATTAGCGCGCACAACTGTTAAATCAGTATCAAATAATGCGCTGAGCTTGTCAGACTTAAGCAGGGATTGTGGCGACCCATCGTCGATCACATCTCCATCCTTTAAATACACCAATCTTTTCATCTCTGGCACAATGGTTTCGATCCGGTGGGTGACCTGCACCACTGTGACCCCCTCTTGGCATAGGCCGCTAATGAGTCCCAGCAGCTGATGGCAAGCGCGCAGATCGAGGGCCCGTGCCGGTTCATCGAGGATGAGTACTTCCGGTCGATGAATCAGGGCCCGTGCGATGAGAAGTCTGCGTTTTTGGCCGTCCGATAGCTGGCAATACTGGCGCTCCTCGAGTTCATTGAGCTCGAATCGTTTCAGGACGTCAGTTGCGGCATTGTTTTGTTGCAAGCTTGGCGTCTGACCTCGTCCAAGTCTTGTGCTGCCAAAGCAGCCGCTCAGAACCACCTCACGGACCAAACATCGGCCCGGGATGCGTTCATCTAATTCACTGTTGAGAATGCCGATGCGCTGGCGCAGATTCTGGAGATGAATGTTCTCGCTGCCGAATAAGCGCAGATGAGACTCTGGCTTCACGATCGGGTGCAGACGTCGCTCAATCAACTTCACCAGGGTGCTTTTCCCTGAGCCGTTGGGGCCAAGAACCGTTGTTGACTCACCGAGTACGAGGTCCAGGCTGAGACCTTTGACCAGTGCGAGGTTGTTTTGCCAGACCTCAATGTTCTTCAGCTCCAACCATGGATTGGATTGTGTTGCCATGGTTTGAGTCATTGGTTCTCCTGGGTGAGTCGATCAAGAACAACCTGCAAGCCGGGGGCGATCGGTCGGTTCTGTGCAACAACATCACTCCATAGGGTGCCACTCAGTATTTTCTCCAGTGGTGCCAATAGAAGATCTTGGCCTTCCTGCAGCGTTAATTCATGCAGGTGAACATCGAGCCTTCCTCGAAACAAGTGAACGGTTCGCCTGCCGTTGTTGTGGCTGAACCAATGTTTCAGTGGGTGCTGTGGTGTCCAATTGATTTCTTCCAATAATTCTCTCTTGATGGCATCCTCAGGTGTTTCATCATCCTCAAGATGACCACCGAATAATCCCCAGTGACCTGGGTAAAGAATGTCTGGACGGTCATCACGCAATTGCATCAGCCATTGGTTGTCTCTCTTCAGCATTGCTAAAGCAACATCACCCGACATGGCGGTTCGAAGACGCATCACGTTTCCATACTGCTAGCCCACCTCCACGGCCACGGGCGGCCAACGTTCCATCGTTGTGATTGATTCTGATCAGTGCAAAAAACGGCATCGACTTGGCTGTTGGTCGTGCCAACGTCCGCTGTAGCAGTGTCACCGCTCCGAGTTTGAGCATCACTGACGTGAAGCTGAATTGCAGAAGGGGGCGTCGTCCGATCAGTTGCCCTTCACCCTCAAAACGCAAGACCAGGGGGCCCACGCTGATTTGATTGGCAACAGCCAGTGCACGGTCGGACGGTTCTTCGCCGTGCGGCGCGAGGATCAGACATGCCTGAAATGCACGCAGAAGGCTGGATGTCCCCAATCCTCCAGACTGACCGCTGCGATCGAAGACCTGATCAAGATTCCATCGCGCCCACAGTTGCGATGCTTGGATCAGGGATCCCGATTGCCGTGCCTCTTGCTCCCACCGCAGGATGTCGGCCCCGTTGATACCTGTCATGAATTCAGACGGTGTTCTAAGAACTGAAGTGGATTGGCCATCGTTTCAGAAAAGCCAAGAATTCCCCGGTCCTGATGCTGATAAATCAAGTCGTTATTTTCATCGATGAGATAGGTCCCTCCGCGTTGACACAGATAACGTTGGTCCGGTACATACGTCTGCCAGCGTCCTAGGACTTCGACCATATTTTGCAGTCGCACGCTGGCTAATTCAAAGGGACGTTGAAACCCCTGGCCGGCCAAGTCGAAGAGTGAAGTGTTGAGTCTGGCCGGTGCTGATCGGTCGCCTGTGTAGCCCCGGATGACTTCTTTCAGTGTTCCTGGGGACCCGATTCCTGCGCACATCAGCAGCAGATTCGTCCAAGCTCCCCCGGGAGTGCTGAGGCCTGGGTAGAGCCCCAGGCTGGTGTGGAGTTCAGCGTTCGGTTCCACAGACAGCCGATCTCTTGGAAAGCCTGTGAATGTGCAGAACCGATCAGCACTGTTGTTATCGCCGATGCCGATGGCGCACACTTGGATTGAGGCTGCTGCGATTTGATCCCAGGATTGAACCAGAGCTTCTGCATATTCGAGTGAGTCAAAGTCGCCGAGTTGGCTCAACACAACAACCAGTCGTTGCTGACCTGCGGCCATCGTTGGGTCAGGCGCGATGCGTTTCAGCAGGGCTTGAGGAGCTTGCATGGCTGATGGGAACTCCCTTCTGTCAGGATCCTGGAAAGCATCGATACTGTGCCTCGGCTCAGGTCGCTTTGATCCTTTCCCATGCCAGTTGAATTCGCGTTCGTGTTTGCAGGTGCCGCGATTGCGATCACCATCTCCTTGGGCATTGCCCTGTGGTTTGAGCGCAGCAAATCCAAGGGGGAGTCAGAGCACTGACTGGATCGCTTGCATCTCTAGTGAGTAAAAAAACTCCGCCGTTCCCTTTGGTTTGAGGAACAACGGAGCGGTTGGATCAACGGCTGCTCGACTTCAGATCAGTCGTGGTGACCGCGTCTGAGGGGGGTATCTCGGTAGGGCTGAGTCCCGATTGGAGGCGGAACATTGCGCTTTTCGGTTTCATCAAAGGCACCCATGGCATGGGCAAAGGCCTCACCAAACCATTTGAGAACGAATTTCATACAGCCTCCGGATAATGAGTCGGGGAACAAGCATCGACGCAGCGACGTTGTTGAACGGTGAACGACTTATGCGATCACGCCCACATCGCAGCTCTCCAGCACTCGGGTGGAGTGGTTGCCTCCATCAATCCCTCCGATTGGATTCTTCCAGTGTTGTGTCCCCGCCCATGCACCGCAATCAGTGTTAAGGCTCATTCCCCATGCGTCTCTCCGCCGGCCGAGGGCGCGTGTGACGCGGCTGCTGTCTTCCCAGGAGATCACGCCACTGTCGACATTCCAGACCTGCACGAAACGGGTGTTGCCGTGGGCATGTGCCGATGACGTTCCGAGCACCTCAGCCAGAAACCAGTTGGTGGAGCAGGGATTGTTTTGCAGTTCTCCTGGATCCCCAACGACGACCAGATCGCCGACTAGCACGCGCAGCGGAAGGGACGACGCCATGACTAATACGTGTGTACTGGTCGTGTCTTAGCGGTCGCTGGGGCACAGTCAAGGGAGAGGTTGGTGTCTGATGCCGTTGCGTTGTCTTGCCGTTGCGATCTCCGCAGCTGTCTTGTCCACCGCCGTTCAGGCTCAAACCCGCTGGCAGCCTCGGCCTGAGCCCGGCCTATGGCGGGATCAGCGCCATGCCCTCATCGACCAGCACCCGCAGCTGGCAGAACGCTGGCATTTCATCGATGCGCAGATCACTGACAGCCGCCGTGTCGCCGAATATCTCCGTCAGCGGCGTCCCTCCGCCGATGGCTCCGTTCACTTTGAAGCCCTGTTGATGTTGCGTCGTGGTTCCGATCCCTGGGTGGTGCGCAGCTTGCCCATGCGTGCGCTTTGCCAGGAGGGGGAGTTGCAGCGCCTTGATTCGGATCAGCAATGGGAGACCTACCCCTCCCGTCCGGGGTCCGCCGACCGGGTGGCTTGGATCTGTTCAGCCCTCGAACGGAATCAGCCATAGGCTGATGTGCCTATTGCTGCTTTACGGATGTCGAAGCCCCAGTATCAATATGAGCAGCCGGAGCGCTTTGGCGAGTCCCTGACAACGGCACGTCCCTGGAATCGACACGCCTTGTCCGGGGTCGAGCAGCTCAACGGGCGTGTGGCCATGCTGGGTTTTGCGGCTGCTGTTCTAGGGGAGTGGGCGACGGGTGAAGGCATCGTCGGGCAACTCAGTGGGGTGTTGCGCTGGTATCTGTCACTGGGTTGAGCACCCCACAGTTCTGGGTCAAAGCCGACAGACTCGGCGAGGGATTTCAGGGCAAAGATGGCAACTCAGCTGTTGTCTGACAACCAGCGTTTCAAGCTGGATCGTGAGGATGATCGTGTTTTTTATCGCGATCCACGCTTTGTCCACCATCTCGATCAAGGGTTTCGATCACGCTTAACCCAGCTGTATCGCGAGCGCATTCCTCCCTGCGCCACTGTTCTGGATCTTGGCTCCTCCTGGGTGAGTCATCTTCCGGAGGATGTGACCTACGACCGTGTGATCGGTCACGGCATGAATGAGGCTGAGCTTCAGGCCAATGAACGCCTCGATCAGCATTGGATCCAGGATTTCAATCGAGATCAGCGGGTTCCCTTGGACTCCGCATCCGTTGATGTTTGTTTGGCGGTTGCGGCCTGGCAATACTGGACCCAACCGGAAGCGATCGCTGAGGAGTTGCTTCGTGTCACTCGGCCTGGGGGAGAGATCATTGTGGCCTTCAGTAATCGGATGTTTTTCACCAAAGCGCCGCAAATCTGGACGGACTCCTCTGATCAAGAGCATCTTGACTACGTCGAATCGGTTTTATCGGCACAGGGTTGGATCAACGTCGAGCGGATCGCTGAATCGACCAGGGCCTCTGGGATCGCCGGGCTGTGGGGTGCGAACGGCGATCCGTTTTTCGCTGTGATTGGACATCGGTCTCGGCCTTGACGGGATCGTGAGATCCATCCAGCTCCAGTTTTTTATGGTGATTTTGTCCCTTCCATGGGGCAGGTTCGATTGCACAAGAGATGGCGAACGATTGGGATGATGACGCCCTCTACTGCCGCCAAGCTCCTTGCTTTTGTTCGACAGAATGCATGCAACGACATCAGGGACGATCAAGATTGGCCGATGTGCCAACTGATTTTGGACGCGCAGGTGTGTCGGCCTCTGTACGACTTTGAGTTTTGATGGCGACTATGCTTAAGACCAGAGTCTTTGCGCGAAGGAATGACAAGTCAGGACGTCAAGGGCAAGCGCTATTGGATTGATGAGATCGCCTTCCTTGAGGCACGGCTGAACGGAAGCCAAGGCGATATTGATCACGATGATCGCGAGGCTTGTGAAGAAGCCCTGAAAGCTGCACAAGCAAATCTCAAGACACTGCAGGGTTGACGGTTGGCTGGCCGTTTTGCCACGTGGATTGACCTTTTGATGTGCAATGGCAACCAACCAATTCCCTTCTTTGTAAAGGCTTCAGGGTGTGTCAATCGCAGGATTCAGATCGCTTCGAGAGGCTCTTGGGCGCACGATTCAGTTGCTGGTCAGTGTTAACAGGCGTTAATCGATTTGTTCTGACGTTCGCCAAATGGCTGAGTTTGTCAACGACCTTTGTGTCAATGCTGCGTTGATTGTTGTCGTTTACGACCTCAGTGGGCAAGCGAGAGCAGGCAACTCTCTGGCTTTGGACTTCTCTGACTTGTCGTTGACTTTCGCACTGCTGCTGATTTTTATGTTTTTAAATTAGATTA
This sequence comes from Parasynechococcus sp., assembly GCF_042954325.1. Lineage (GTDB taxonomy): Bacteria > Cyanobacteriota > Cyanobacteriia > PCC-6307 > Cyanobiaceae > Parasynechococcus. The sequence goes on from NZ_JBGKDS010000086.1 coordinate 43,271, forward strand.
ATTCAGGGTGATTCGGGTCTCCTTTAAACGGACCTTGGACCCGTGAGGTGATCCATCCTCCATAAAATCCACCAGCTTGAGGGGTGACGGACTCGTCGTTCACCCAGCAGCCATCCATCCGTCCGGGATAGAGCGCAAACCATCCTGCGAGTTCCGCGAAGCGTGCGCTGGGCGAGGGATAGCACCAGATCGAGCGTTCAAGACGTCGGTTGTCGTGGTGGATGTCGAAGTAACTCGCCACGCCTTTCCATTCACAAAATGTCGAGCGTCCTGTGGATGGTTTCAGTAGATCGTGATTCACGACCTCAGGGGGGAAATAATAGGTGGGAGGGTGAAATGTTTCCAGAATTCGAATGCTTCTGGAGGTTTCAATCAGCACCTCTCCTAGGGCGATGACGCGAATGCTTTCATCGCTAAATTCTAGCTTTGGTGGGCGCGGATATTGGCTGACCAGTTCAGGCATGGGCTCGATTGATTTGGATTGTGTGATGGTGTTGTTTACTCTTTGTGATCGTATCTTTAGGAAGAATCCCTCGGGTGAGGGATGGACGTTCGCACATCTTGCGCCAGCCTAAGGCTAGCAATTGAGTGGTTTTGTCATTTACTCTTCCCGGCCTTCCTGCTTGGTCCTTTCGGATCGTACTGATCGGACATCACGTGATCCTCGAGGCGGTCAGTGGTGATCAAACATTGAGCACAATCCTTGAACCATTGGCCAGTCGCATCCGCTCGGCCTATGGCCTGGTGGCTTGTCCACAATGTGCGCGAATGATGCGTTGAGCATTGGGCCATGCGGGTGTCGGTGTCGCCACAGCAGCCGGTTGTGATTTTCGGCGGTTTTCTCATCACGCAAGAGGCCTATCTCACGATGGCTTCAAGGATCCATGCCCTGAGCGGTGCACCGGTGGAGATTGTTGCTGTCTCACGCATGGAGTGGCTGCGGACCAGCGCGGCGGCCGGATGGAACCGTTGTCTTGATCGTGTGGATGCCATGGTCCGGCGTTTACGCACGGATTCCCCCACCGGTCGGGTCACCTTGATTGGCCATAGCTCCGGCGGGGTCATGTTGCGTCCCTACCTCAGTGAGCAGTCGTTTCTGGGTCGCCGATACAACGGGGCGCAACACTGCAATCGCTTGATCACCCTGGGAAGCCCGCATCAGGCCAGACGTGCCACTCCGCTCCGTGCCCAGGTCGATCACTGTTTTCCGGCTTGTCCCTGGGCTGACCGAGTGGATGCCATCGCCGTTGCCGGTGTCCTTGACCTGTCCTCTTCGACGGCCTCTTGGCTGAGCCGACGTCTCGCGCAACGCTCGTATCGACAAATCAAGGGTGAGGGTTCCTCGCTTGGCGATGGCTTGGTTCCTGTGGAATCGGCCCTGCTCCGCGATGCCCACCCGATCACGTTGGAGAACACGGCCCATGGCGGCGCGTTCGGATCGAGCTGGTATGGCTCTGCTGAGCGCGTGGATCAATGGTGGACAGCCGCGTGCGTTGACGCGTGATGTCCGTTTTGGTACATCTGTATTAGTGCTTCGCTGTGGTGATGGATGGTTGGTTGATCGATCAAGACAGATTTTGGTGTGTGCGTTTTCATCCGGATGAAAAGGCCTGGCAACAGGCTCCCAAGGTGTTTGTTGACTACGGCAGACCGATGCCCGAAGGCCAGCCAGCTCTGCTGAAAAGCCGCCGTCATCTGCACCGCGCCGATGCGGAGGCGCTCTGGAAGGCCTTGATGGGTTCAGGCTGGACCTCGACTGTGCCCCTCTGGGGCGTTGACGTCGAACCCTGACTGACAGAGCCCTTGAGGGGGCTTGCTCAGGGTGCTTGATGGGCGATCAGGCATTGTGTCGCCTGAGCAACACAGCCATGACGAAACAACCATTGGACTCCCAGGGAGGGTTTGGCCAGCCAGGAACGAACCCACGCAAGCGGCGCAATGGCGGCAGCCGCAAGCGCAAGCCAGGAACCTCCAACCATCAGCGCGAGCGCTGTCCAATGGGGCGTGATCCCGACCTCGAGGCGATCGTCGCGCGTCAGTCCCTCGGCCTGCCCCTGACCGGCCGATTGACTGAACAAGAGGTGAAGCGTGCCCACAAACTGTTGGCCGTTCAGCATCATCCGGATCGTGGAGGCGACCCGGAGGCCATGACGCGTTTCAATCAAGCCAAAGATGCGCTGCTTCAGCGGGAAATGGAAGCCATTGCTTGCTGAAGTGGATGGTGTCTTGATCGCTGCTGCGATTGATCAGAAATAAAAGCCGAATCCGACGCTGGGCGGCCCGACTTGGACCGGGGGGGCGCCCCAGGGACCGGGTGATACAACCACCGGTTGGGAATAGGGGCGGTAGCCGTAGCCGTAGCGGTAGGGAGTCTGGTAGTAACCGGTTTTCAGGCCCTGGCGATAGCCCTTGTTGTAGGCCTTGGCCTTTTTGTATTGATGGTTGTGGTGTTTGCCATGTCCATGGTGATGCCGTCCATGGCGATGGCCCCCATGGTGGTGTTTGTGGCCTTGATGGGCTTGGGCTTCGGCCTGGAGCATCAGGCCAAGTCCAGTCATGCCGACCATGCACAGACAAAGGCGTTGGGCGATTGGCACGGGAGAGCTGCGCAACTGATGTCAACGTATTGATGCTGCTGAGCCAAGACGTGTCTGAGCGACGGCGTGAATATGACTGGATACGCCTGGTTGTTCAGATGGGCCGGTAGCCATACCAATCGGGTCGTCCGGAATCGTTGGCGGCTGTGGCTGTTGGCGTGAGCTGCACGTGCCAATGGCCCTGGCCATCAATGGGTAGACAAGCATCAACGCCCTGATGGCTGTCCATGCTGAACAGGTCGTCGGTGTGCACCTGATCCAGGCCGACCAACCAGCGCCGCTTGGCTGCCATCGCGGCGGCCTGTCGGTTGTTGGCAACGACCAACCCGAATTGATGACGTTCCGCCAGTTCATCTGCGTGATAGGCCCCAAGATTGACAAACCAAAGCATGGGCTTGCTGGGTGTTGTCATTGGGCCTGAACGGACCTTGATTTGGTGACCATCAATGACATTGACCTGGCAATAGCTGTCCAGGTGCAGTCCCTTCTGGGGTCCAATCCATTGACGTTTCAGTTCAGGAATAGCCGATGCAAGATTTTCGGCTGCAACCCAGCGCACATCGTGGCATTCGAGATGGCAGCCAGGAAGACGTCCGCCAAGAACCACGAGGAATAACTTCATGATCGATGGTTGCGAACCAGATGGACGAAGTCTAAAGAATTTCTGATCAGGCTCTTTTTTTGATTCCTCTTGCCATCCTGTCAAGGGTGAGTCTCGATCAATGTCTGAAACAGCCAGCCAACGCCTGAATCAAATCGATCAGGGCTTTTTTAATGAGCCTGTGGATTTCAGGTCAGAGGTTATCTATTTTATCATTGTTGATCGTTTCTGTGATGGACATTCGCAGCTTTCCTCCGACATCGAAGGGTCTGAACAGGAGGAAAGTAAAGGTTTATATGATCGAACTCAGCAGGATTGGGGTAAGTACTGGGGCGGAAATCTTCAGGGAATAATTAATAAAATTCCCTATCTTAAGTCCCTCGGGGTTACGTCACTTTGGTTGTCGCCCTTGTTTGAGCAGGTGAGTGATTTGCAGTTCAGTCGTGCGCCGATGCATGGCTATTGGACGAGGGACTTCAAGCGTTTAAATCCACGTTTCCTGAAAAAAGATGAGTCAACGCGCTTGTCTGAATCAGCGACATTGCGTCTGTTGATTGATTCTTGTCATCGCGCTGGAATTAAAGTGGTTTTAGATATTGTTTGCAATCATAGCTCTCCTGATATCAATGGTAGCAAGGGTGTCGTCTTGGATGACGGCGTCCCGCTTGCGGATTTTAACGATGACGTGAACAATTTTTATTATCATGAAGGCGAGATTACGGACTGGGAGGATGAATACCAGCTCATTCATCTAGAGATGATGGGTTTGGCGACTTTTAATGAGAAGAATATTGCTTATCGAGATTACATTAAGTCGGCGATTAAGGGCTGGCTCGATGCTGGTGTCGATGCTTTGAGGGTGGATACACTCAAGCATATGCCGATTTGGTTCTGGCAGGAATTCACGACAGAAATGAAGAGCCATAAGCCAGGCTTGTTCATGTTCGGAGAGTATGGGTTTAGCAAGCCATGGGAGCAGCGATCGGTTGATTATGCCAACAATATAGGGATGTCGATTCTTGATTTTGGCCTTTGCGATGGAATTCGATTCTGTTTTTCAGGTCAGGAGCCAGGTGGTTTTTATCAGGTTGAAAGGATTCTTGGCTATGACCGTGTTTATCATCGCGCCAATGAACTGGTTACCTTTATTGATAACCATGATATGCCGAGGTTTCTCTCCGCAGTCCCGGACGAGCAACTTCTCGACCTTGCCATGGTTCTTTTGCTGACCTTGCGTGGGGTGCCCTGTTTGTTTTATGGAACTGAGCAGTATCTACGTAACGACACCAATGGGGGGCAGGATCCTTACAACCGTCCGATGATGGATCGTTGGGATGAAGAAAGCCACTCGTTCCAACTGGTTCAGGCTTTGTTGTCGCTCAGGGAGCGCAACCAAGCTCTCGCTTTTGGCTCTCACCATACTGCTTGGGTCAATGAATCCTTTTATCTATATACCCGCAATTTCCGTGATTCCGCTGTATTGGTGATGATGAATCGTTCGGATTCAGAGCATGTTGCAAGTGTGGATAATATTCAATTTCCCGATGGTACCTACACATGCCATCTCACGGGTTACCCGGTGACGATCTCCAATGGCAAGCTTGAGCATTACGTGGTGAATGGCAAAACAGCTTTGGTGATCAGTGTCGAAGGCGCACCTGTGACGGGGCAGGTTGTCGCAGTGTTCCAAGTGAATGGATTTGAAACCAAGCCAGGACAAAGCCTTGCGATCACTGGTTCCTGCCAGGAGCTCGGCGCCTGGGATCATGACCGTGCGTTTGGGATGGAGTATGTCAATGACAACACTTGGTTGGCGACTGTTCCGTTCGATGCATCAACAGGAAGCCTGGTGAATTACAAGTTCTTGGTTCGTCAGGATGCCGACTACCCCATCTTGGAGAATCTCACGACCCGGAAACTTGTCTTGCCTGAGCAGGGGAGAATTGCCGTTGATTGCTTCTGGGGTCAGTCGACTTGATGACATGCCGGAACGATCACCCTTGTGTGGGTGTTTCTCCAGCCTCAGGTTGGAGGCTCGAGGTTGGGTTCCTGATTAACGACACCCTGTTGTGGTGACCTTTGATCGTTTGGACGTGATTTTGACTTTGGATATATTGCAGCGCACTGTGATTCCAGATGGAAATGTCTTGTCGGCGCTGCCTTGCTCACAGACGAAAGCCTTGAGCCTCCCTTTATTGTTCAGTTTTGTTCTGCATTGGCTTAGATTTCGAATGTAAATCCTTGTTCCATCGTTATACATCGTGTCACTGTTTAAATATTGACGTGCTGAGTATGCATTCGGTTGGATTGGGAAGGCGACGGTTGGTGTTGCGATCAGGAGTGATGCTGTTGTGACTCCGCCAAGGCTGAGGAGGGTCAAGCGTCGAGGGAATATTTTCATGGCAGATCCAGCGAGTTCTTAGTCTTGCCATTCTGTGTTGATCGCCGGTTAAGTTGCGGGTTTGTTTTAATTGTTAGTGCCTTGATTCTCTCCATTCCGTTTGTTTGTTGTGTGGAGAGTTCGTCGCTGCTGTTGACGTGATCCTAAGGTTGGATCACCGTTGTGCTCGTTGCATCTTTTGAACTTCTCGGCCCGACAGCGTTTGGAGCGGATCAGACGGGAGGATGCTTTGGAAATGATCGACCGCACGGTGGTCTTGGAGTCATTCAGTCGCCGTCAGAACGTGTTCATCAGCAAACGGCATGGTCTCTGGGAGTGGGACCGGGATGGCATCCCTGGCTGGTTGCTTCCTGTTCTGCGCGATGCAGGATTGCTTGATTGAGGTTTCGCGACCTTCGGCAGGACGCTGATTCTTGACTGGATTTCAGGGTTCTCTCTGTTCTCAGTTGACGTTTGGTTGGACAGTGATTGAAGTTGCTGGATTGTCATGATCTGTCCGCTTTATAGGGGCTTGACCTGTGGACTTGAGTGTTGCCTGGCTAAAGCAGAGCAATTTGCTTGTTATCAGCTGAATCAGCCGAGTTTCAGTCGCTACTGCCCCCTCAGTTCTCGCTATGGAGCGTTGTTGGCCAACGGCGGCTCGAAAGACGATCAGCCAGTGATGATCCGTTCCGGTCGAGTGACGCGGTAGGGCCGAGCTCACTCTCAGCTCTCCCGATCATCGACATCCGATCCAGAACCCACGTCTCCACCCAGTTGTTGGCCCGGTCTCCAGCCACTGGACCAGATCTCGCGGCATCGTTGGTTGAGTGAGTCGCGGTCTAACCCCCAAGCTTGCACCGCCTTTTGGAGATCTTGTTTGATGTCTTCAGCACCGGGAAAATCCCCGTAGCGCATGACAAGACGAGCTGCTGTGGTGAGTTGTTCGGGCCCTGGATCCCCTTGATGTCCAAGCAAGGCATCCACCTCGTCGCGATCGATCGCATAAAGGGGATGGGTTTGTGCGTTGGTGTCGTCCAAATCTGAAGTCCTCCTGATTTGATTTGACGCCTCAACATCAGTTTCTGTCAGCAATTGCCAACCGTGCCGTCGATTGAGGTGGAAATCCGTTCATTCACCTATCGACCGCAGCTGATGGGGCTGTCTAGAACGTTTCTGAACGCATCCTGTTCATGAAATACGACAGCGCCAATGCCCAACCGATGGGGACCTTAATTGAGGATGGATCCCATCGCCCGATTCATGCGTTGGCATGCCCTTTGCGTTCGCAGATGGTTCGGATTGGCCGACGTCCATCGCGGGATGGCTGAGGCCTTCCAGCCTGTCGTGGCCAGCTCAGGAGGTCGTAACCTCCCGCGATGCTGTCCCTGCTCAGTCGAACGAAAAGCTTTCGCGACCCGTGGGTGGGCCATCCGGTTCTAAATCGGAGATGGCAACTGCATCGTCGTCGTCTGCTCTTGGCAGAAAGCCTTTGTCGCTGGCGCCGCAGCCTTCGTTCCGGTTCCGGTTTGACGGAGGACGTGGTCCATCGCCTTCGTCGCGATGGTTTTGTGGTGTTGGAGAACGTTCTGCCAACGGACGCGTTCTCGGCACTCCGTCACGAGGCCGAGGCGGCTGTCGCTGCAGCCGCTGACCGTCATCCGCTTCCGCAGAATCAACGTCAGGGGTTTCAGCCCAAACAGCCTTTCCCGGGTGGATTTGATCGCTTTGACGGGGGCACCCTGAATCGCTTCCTCCGCCTCAATCCCGAGGGCTTCCCCCAGGCTGAGACGTTCTGCCATGACCGCCGCCTCAGCGCCCTCTGCCGCGAGGTGATCGGTTTGCCGATGAATCCGCGCAAGTTGGAGTTGTACCTCACCCGACACGGTGAAGAAACACGGACACCAGATCTGCAAAAAGAGTTGCATCGCGACACTTTTTTTCGGGCGATTAAGTTCTGGTTTTTTCTCCATCCGGTCACGCCGAACGATGGACCGTTTGAATACGTGCCCGGAAGCCATCGTTTGACGTCCGCACGGTTGGATTGGGAGCAGGCCAAGGCCAATGCGGCGATTGAGCATCGCCGTCCTCCGGATGCGTCCGGATCCTTTCGGATCCAGGAAGAGGATCTCCCCGCGCTGGACTTGCCGGCTCCGGTGTCGGTGTCCTGCGCTGCCAACACCCTGGTGCTCGCCGATGTCTTTGGCTTCCATCGCCGAGGGGCAGCACAACCCGGACGCGAGCGACTGGCCATCTACGGATGGAATCGACCGTATCCGTTCCTGCCCCTCACCTGGTGAACCCAACTGAGAGAATGGAACCCATGAGCGATTCCACATTCCCGCCTGCTGATCCAGCGGCATTTCTCTCCCTGTGTTCAGGGGAATGGATGAGTTTGCGCAGTGGTTTTGAGCTCTCCACCACCGGTGATGACGACTGGCATAGCAGCGAGCGTGGAACTGTGATGGTCCACATGGAGCCTGCTCAGGAGGGCGAATTGGGGCGTTTGTCGGTTGAAGCTCCCGGTGGAGTGACCACGGCCCTGGTGTTCGAGCAAAGTGGTGGCCTGAGCATTCAGGCCGGTGCCCATTCCCAGGCTGGTGTCTGGCGTTTTTGGCCCGATGGAAGTGTTGAGTTGACCCTCCAGCAGGAGGATGGCCTCGAAGTTCAGGAACGGATCTGGTTTACGCGTCCCAATCTGCGGTTACGCAGCACCACATCCGTTGATGCGTCAGGGCAGCCCGTCCAGGGAAGCTTCTGCACAGACATCCGCAGGGTGTCCAAGCCCGCTGCCTAGGCACCATGGCTCCGTACCGCCTCGATGTGGTGAGTCTGGCCCCGCAGGCCTTTGCTCCCCTCCTGGAGCTGGGTGTGATTGGCCGTGCATTTGCGGCAGGACGTGCCGAACTGCATTGCCACAACCCCAGGGACTTCGCGACGGACCGCTACCGCAAGGTGGACGACATTCCCTACGGCGGCGGAGCCGGCATGGTCCTCAAGCCGGAGCCGGTGTTTGCGGCCATGGAGGCGATCCCCCGGTCGTCGCGTTCCAGGGTGCTGATGATGTCTCCGCAGGGACAACCGCTGCGCCAATCCGATCTGCAGCGCTGGGCGACTGATTACGACCAACTTGTTTTTCTATGCGGTCACTACGAGGGATTTGATGAACGCATCCGCAGCCTTTGTGATGAGGAGGTGTCCTGCGGTGATTTCGTTCTAACCGGCGGTGAACTGCCGGCGATGACCGTGATCAATGGTGTCGTGCGTCTGTTGCCGGGCACCGTCGGCACGCCGGCGTCCCTGGTTGAGGAAAGCCACAGCACCCTGTTGCTTGAGCATCCGCATTACACGCGTCCTGCTGAGTTTCAGGGACTCTCTGTGCCGAGCGTGCTTCGCAGTGGTGACCATGCCGCCATCGAGGCCTGGCGTCAGAGTCAGAGGGAAGCACGCACCGCTGAACGGCGCCCCGATCTGTTCCGCCGTTGGCAGAGCCAAACCGAAACAATGGATGCAGATGCAAAGTCAACGTTGCAAGTGCGCATTGGCAACGGATACGACATCCACCGCCTGGTGCCCGGTCGACCGCTGATCCTTGGAGGTGTTGCCCTCGATCACCCCGCCGGGCTCGGTCTGGATGGCCACAGCGATGCCGATGTGCTCGTGCATGCCGTGATGGATGCCCTGTTGGGTGCTTTGTCCTTGGGTGATATCGGCAAATATTTCCCCCCCACGGATCCCCAGTGGAAGGGTGCCGACAGCCTCCTGTTGTTGGAACAGGTGGTTGCTCTGGTCAAGGAGCGCGGTTGGCAGGTGACCAATCTCGATGCTGTGGTCATTGCCGAACGCCCCAAACTCAAACCCCACATTGAGGCCATGCGTTCCAACATTGCTGCGCGGGTGGGGTTGGATCCCGATTGTGTGGGCGTCAAGGCCACCACCAACGAACAACTGGGTCCGGAAGGACGCGAAGAGGGCATCAGTTGTCAGGCCGTTGCCCTGCTGTCGCGGCCATGACCCGCGTTCTGGTCTTTGTCTTCGCCATTGTGCTGGCAGTGGCGACTCCAGTGATGGCAGCGACCGATGTCGTTGAACAGTTGCGCTTGCAGGTGCCAGCAACGCAACGGCAGATCTGGCTCGAGGGTGAACGCTCGACCTGGCAGCCCTGGCTCGAGACCCAAGCCGGATTCCTGGGCCGTGATCTCTATTGGGACCCGCAGCGCGAGGAAGGCTTGCTGTTGATTCGTTGGGCCAGCCGTGAGCAGTGGAAGTCCATTTCTGACCAGGAGGTCTCCAGGGTGCAGGCGTCGTTTGATGCCTTGGTCAAGGCCGAGCTCGGGCTTGATGCCGCGGCTCCTTCACCGTTCCCGCTGTTGGCTGAAGGTGAGCTGCAACGTCAACAGTTGCAGGTTCAATGATCGACGCACGTTTGGATCTGCAGCGGCGCCAGCGTCTTGGCATGGTCGAGGCTGTCTGGGGTGAGCACAAGTCGGCCGACCAGATTGCTGGTGTGCTGCGGGGCTTTCAACGGGCGGGAGAGCTTGGCCTGGTGACGCGGGTGGATCCAGACAAGGCCGCAGGGGTGCAGGCTGAGCTTCCCGTTGTGACCTACCACCCCCTGGCACGCTGCCTCACCCTCGGTGACTGCCCTGTTCCGGCTTCGTCCGCAGCGCAGGTGGCTGTTCTTTCCGGAGGGACCAGCGACGCCACGGTGGTGGCGGAGATCAGCCTGGCCCTGCAGTGGCACGGCGTGAAGGTTCAAACACTGATGGATGTTGGGGTGGCCGGTTTGCACCGGTTGTTGGAGGTCTTACCCAGCCTTGAGTCGGTCCATGTCTTGATCGCCTGTGCCGGCATGGAGGGTGCTCTGCCGACGGTCCTCGCTGGGTTGGTCCCCCAACCGGTGATCGGAGTTCCGGTTTCCGTGGGCTACGGGGTCAGCCAAGGCGGTCGCTGTGCCCTCGATGGAATGCTTGCCAGCTGTGCACCCGGCCTGACGGTGGTGAACATCGATAACGGCTATGGAGCCGCCATGGCGGCTCTCAGGATTCTGCGCGGTCAGCTCGAAGCGTCGATGTCGCCCTGATCGAGACGCAAGAGTTCATCACCGGTGCCATCCGCTTCAAAACGCTGCAAGGCCCTGACGAGAGCCTGTCGGTCGGACCCGGAGAGTTCGCCGTTCTCCTTCCAAGCCATCAATCGAGGATCCGGGGCCAATGCAGCAGATTGATCAGAGTTCAGCCTAGGAATTTATTCTCATCTGGCAGGGCGGTGGAGCCCCGCCAGTGGAAGAGTTTCTGAAGCCTTCAGAGGTGCTGCAGATTCGGATAGGCCGTGATGAGTTCGTCAGCACTGAGCACGTCGCCACGGCCCTCCGGTTGCCAGATCACCTCAAGGGCCATCAGTTCGGATGATGAGGTCGAACCGAGGATGCGGAGGCTCTCCCGCAGCGCCTCACCGGTGTCGGCGCCACGCAATTTGGCTTTGGCCGTGGAGGCCACCAACAGGGTGACAACGATGTATTCACTGGTGGCATCGGCGTCACCGGAACCAGCCTCAGCGCTGCTTGCCCCACGGTTGCCGGCCACGTTGGTGGTCAGCTCAGCGTCCAACTTGCTGCGTTCACTCATCGAAAGACGGTTGAACGTGGATTCCGCTGAATCAAAGGGAACCTCGCCACTTTCGAGGTTGGCGTAAACCCAGAGATCCGGCTGCCTGAGCATGGCCAGGGTTGTTTCCTGGAGCACCCGTTGCAATCCGGTTGAGCTGGCGGTGTCGGCGGCGGCGGCCATTGAGCGCAGATCGTCCTGCAGGGCCTTGGCACCGGCCAGCAGACCCAGCTGGACCTGAATCAGATTCACTTTTCTGGGCGTGGGTGGGACCATCGGCCCCCCTCCACCTGCCATGGATTGGTCACTGCCATTGCGCACGGCATTCACCACCACACCGGCGATCACCATCAACAGCAGCAGGGGAAATGCCCCGCCCATGAAACCGAAGGGAATCAGGAAGGGAAACCCGAAGCCACCGCCATAGCCCCCACCTCCGCGATAACTTCCACCTCCGCGGTAGCCGCCACCGCTCCGGGGCATGGTCGGTGCGCGGAATGATCCACCACCAACCCGTCCGCCCCGCGCGGCATCTGCGGGCTGCGCTGGAATGAGCAGCAAGCCAGCCAGAATCAAGGGCAGCAGGGCGCCGGCGAAAAGGCGGCGCATCCAGGGTGTGTGCCGGAGGGAATTCATCACGACCTCGGCGGATTTCAAACTGGCCAGAATCTAGGAACCGCCTCCAACAATGGTGACGATTTCGAGATTGTCGCCACTGTTGATCCGTGGTTCCGTCCACAGACTTCGCGGGGCGATCAAGCCGTTGTGCTCCACAACGACCAGGCTTGGGTTGTAGCCGAGGCTGTCGAGCACCTCAATCAGTGGGGCCCCAGAGGCTGGACGGTCAATGCTGTGTTGTGCACCGTTGACGGTGAGCTCCAGGGCCATGGTTGTGAGGTCTTTGTCAGGGTTGAGGGCGCGCCAGCGGCTGTAGGAGTGCCTGTGTGGCCGCTGCCGGATCGTCAGCATTCATGATTGCCCCGATGACGGCGATGCGTCGACAGTTGTGTTCGATCAGCGCAGGGATCTTGGTGACATCAATTCCACCGATGGCAAACACCGGCCGTTGGCTGATCTGAGCCGCTGTGCTGAGGAGGCTGAGGTCGATCGGGGCTTTGTCTGGTTTGACGGCCGTTGAGAACACCGGCCCCAGCCCGAGGTAATCGCAGCCTTCGCTGTCGGCTTGCTGAACCTGGGCCAAGTTGTGGGTGCTGCGACCCAGCAGCCGCTCCGCTCCGATCAGACGCCGTGCCACGTCGGTCGGTAGGTCCCCTTGGCCCAGGTGCACGCCATCGGCATCCACGGCAAGGGCGAGATCGATGCGGTCATTGACGATGAACAGGGCTCCGTAGCGGCGGCAGAGGTCGGCCAGCGCCTGGGCCTCCTGCAGTTGCTGGCGGTCGTCTGCGCTTTTCTCGCGGTACTGCACCAGCTCCACCCCATGGCGCAGCGCCAGCTCCACGGTGTTGATCATGTCGTCCGAGGGGCTGGTGAGCAGACACAGCCGTGCATCCAGAAGACGGGACCGCCGCCGGTCGGCCCGTGTGGCGTTCAGGCAGGTGACCTCCAAGTCGTAGAGGCCATAACGGATGTTGGCAGCCGTCTGCGCGAGCGCGGGGGTGTGGTTGCGCGCGAATTCCTCCAGAACCCGCAAGGCTTCTTGCACCCGTGCGCAGTTGGCGGCCACCACCTGATCCGGACGGTGGCGGTCCAGTTGCACCGGATGCTCAAGTCCCGCGCCGAGATCTGTTTCGGTTGACCGCGCCTGCTTGTACTCCTCGCAGTGCAAAGCGCCGAGGCGCTGGCGCCAATCTTTCAAGGTGATCACGAGGTCATCGCGATCGAGTCCGAATCGACACCAGTCTTCGACCACGCGAAGCCCTTCCCGGGCGCGATCCAGGTTGGCGTCGAGCAGTCGAGCCACCCTTGAATCCAGGCCAGTGCCCCTCTTGTTCAGATCCATGCCACTCTGAAGTGACACGTATTGTCCGGGTTCATGGAGAACGGTGGTTCCGAAAGCACCATGCACGTTCTTGTCTGGGGCATCGTGCTGCTCGGAGGTATCGGGGTCTTCATCGTCTGGGGATTGCTCAGCGCCTATCCAGCGGCGGCCTAAGCCCGGGCCGTTCCATCCTGGGCGAGTCGATCTCTCGCCGTTTGGGCATCGCGTGCAATCTGGGCGCTGAGTTCCTGCAGCCCCGCAAATTTTTGCTGGCCCCTCAGGCGTTGAACGGGCTCCACCAGCAGCTGCTGTCCATCGAGCTGAATCGTGCGATCGAGCAGGTGCACCTCCACGGCCGATGGAGCGGTGGGATCCACCGTGGGTTGTGGCCCGAGATTCATGACGGCAGCCATGGGCGTGGCCTGACCCTTGACCCAGGCCCAGGCGGCATAGACCCCGAGTGCCGGTAGGCATTTGCGTCCATCGACCTCCAGATTGGCCGTGGGCCAGCCGAGCTGGCGTCCCAGGCCCCGGCCATGGACGACGCTTCCCTGGAAGCGATACGGACGCCCCAGCAGGTCGGCCACCAGGGCGAGATCGGCCCCCTCGAGTGCGGTGCGAATACGGCTGCTGCTCATGCGGCCCTGATCGTCTTCCACAATGCCGACCACATCCACACTCACACCTGCATCGCCGGCGATGGTCTGCAGCAGGGTTGTGTCACCCGCACGGTTTTTGCCGAAGCGGAAATTGGCTCCCACGGCGATGTGACGGGCCTGAAGGGTGTCCAGCAGGATTGAGCGAACGAAGGCTTCGGCGCTGAGTGCTGCGAGGTCGCGGGTGAACGGCACCAGCACCAGCTGCTGCACACCCAGGGGCTCCAGCAGGCTCAGCTTTTCCTCGGGCAGATCGAGGCGCAACCGGGATTCTCCGAACAGCACTTCGCGGGGATGGGGCCAGAAACTGACCACGGTTGGCACACCAGCTGCGGATTCCACGGCATGGCGAATGACGGTGCGGTGGCCAATGTGCAGCCCGTCAAAACTCCCCAGCGCCAGCGCCGTCGGCCGTTGGGCCTCCTCAGGGGGACAGAGGGGAATCAAGGAGTTGTGCAGGTTGCGCGATCAGGTGGCAAGTTTGAACGACCACGTTCCGTCCATGCATGCCCGACCGCTTTGATTTCCAGTTGTTGTCCGCGGGGTTGCGGCGGATGGGCTGGATTCGCTTCTGGATCCAAGTGGTTCTGGGAGTGGTTGTGCTGGGTGTGTTGCTGTTCACGGCGGTGGGCGGAAGTCTGGCCAGGAATGCCGAGCGCGCCGTTGGCTTAGGGCCGGGGATCTCCTTGACCACCCTGGCCTTTTTCGTGTTGTTGTACAGCCTCTGGCACGGCTGGTTGATCGTGAGGACGGGACGGGCCTTGAACAGTGAGGCCAAACCAACCCGCGGCGAGACCTCGCGGTTAATCAAACGTGGCCTCATTGCTGATCTGCTTGGGTTGGTCTTGGCTGCAGTCGGATACCAGGCTTTGGTGGGTCCGCTGTTCATCCAGGCGTCGATGCAGACGCAGGGTGTGGCCGTGATCGGACGGGGGACGGCTGACAATCTGCCGATCACATCGTTGGAAATCCTTTCGGTGCTGAGCAACACCCAGGTGTTGTTCGCCCACTTGATCGGCCTGATCCTTTCGCTCTGGTTGCTGCAGCGCGTCTACCGCACAAGCTGAATGGGAAGCGACTCAGGGGGTGGGGAGGCTTGGCAGATCCTTCAGCGGTCCGCGCCAGAACAGGTCCGGTTGGATGGGCGTCAAAGAGGGACAGTTGCGGTGGATCTGCGCCACATCACTGGGCCAGTCGCGGGGCCCTTCCCCAGCGGATTCCAGGTCATGCACCGCTTCCCCGGCGAGCCAGTAGTAGGCGCGACCCCTGGGATCTTCCCGTCGGCTGAATTGTTCGTCGTAACGGCGGACCGATAACCGGGTCCAACGCAACGGCCCCATCTCCTCCTTGGCGCAGGGAGGGATGTTCAGGTTCAGCAGAAGATTGTCCTTCCATTGATCCTCCAGCGAGGCTTCGGCCACATCGAGGGCCAGATCTGCGGCCGCTTGGAACTGGCGCCACTGGAAGCAAGCACTGCTCACCGCCAAGGCTGGCAAGCCTTCCAGCGTTCCCTCCATGGCGGCGGCAACGGTTCCGGAGCAGAACACATCGGTCCCCAAGTTGGGCCCGTGGTTAATGCCGGATAACACCAGATCCGGGGGCTCCGGCAGCAACTCGTTGAGGGCCAGTTTCATGCAATCCGCGGGAGTGCCGCTGCAGGCCCATGCCGTAACGCCGGGGACGAACAACTCGTCGGCCCGTTCGGCGCGGATCGGGGTTTGAAGGGTGAGGCCATGTCCGGTCGCCGACCGTTCCTGGTCGGGACAGACGACGGTCACGTCATGCCCCCGGCTTGCCGCTGCGGCCGCCAAGGTCCGGATGCCATCGGCGAACACCCCGTCGTCATTGCTGATCACGATCCGCAGCGGAGCCATGGCCTGATGGGTAGTGCTGGGAACCTAAGCGGGACGGCTGCTTACAGTCAGCAGCCACCGCACCGATCCTGTGAGCGCCACAGTTACCCTGCAGCAGCTCACCGACCAGCTTGATGCTTTGGAGCAACAGGCTTCAGCGGAGATTGCCGATGCGCCGGATGCCCAGGCTCTTGAACAGCTGCGGGTCGGTCTGCTCGGCAAGAAAGGCAAGATTTCCGGGGTGCTGGGGGCGATGGGCAAATTGCCCGGTTCCGATCGACCGTTGGTTGGTCAGCGGGCCAATGTGCTGAAAAACCAAGTGCAGAGCCTGCTCACTGAGCGGCTTCAGGCGGTGAAGCAGGCCGCCATGGCCGAACGGATTGCGAGCGAGACGCTGGATGTCACCGCACCAGCATCCGGCACCCCCATGGGGCATCGCCATCCCCTGATCACCACCACAGAAGAAATTGTCGACCTGTTTCTTGGCCTGGGTTACAGCGTTGCCGAGGGCCCCGAGGTCGAGCAGGATCACTACAACTTCACGGCCTTGAACATTCCCGAGGACCATCCGGCTCGGGACATGCAGGACACGTTCTATCTGCAGAACGATCTACTGCTGCGGACGCATACCTCGCCCGTGCAGATCCGTCATCTGGAGCAGAACCCTCCACCGGTTCGCATCGTGGCTCCGGGTCGTGTTTACAGGCGAGATGCCGTGGATGCCACCCACTCCCCGGTGTTCCATCAGGTGGAGGTGCTTGCGATTGATGAGGGACTCGATTTCAGCCATCTGCGAGGAACAGTGATGGCCTTCCTCAAGGCCTTCTTCGGCGACCTGCCGGTGCGTTTCCGGGCCAGCTATTTCCCCTTCACCGAACCGTCAGCCGAGGTGGATGTGCAATGGCGTGGCCGTTGGCTGGAGGTCATGGGCTGCGGCATGGTCGATCCAGCGGTATTGGAAGGCCTGGGACTCGATCCTGAGCGTTACAGCGGTTTTGCCGCAGGCCTTGGGGTGGAACGTTTTTGCATGGTCCGACACGGCATCGATGACATCCGCCGTCTCTACACAAGCGATCTACGCTTCCTTGAACAGTTCTGATCTGGTCCCGTTCGAACGTTTTGCTTGGCGTCAACGCTGACAATCCTGTGGTGCGTGGCAACAATTGCAAGACCCAGTTTTGGAATGTCGTTGTCAACGACGCGAATGGGTTCGGCTGGTGATTGTTGAATGTTGCGCTGATGCCTATGGATTCAGTGAATTCCGAGAGGCCCCGATGAGCTGTATCAGAGCAAGGCTCTTGGGTCTAGCTCGATTTGTACCTCGGTTATTGATGGAGGCGGCAAAATTCTCAAAGGTCTTTTAATCGACATGCTGAGAAGATTTGCCATCGGGGCTGCAGTCCTCTCCAGTGTCTTTGGTGGAGATGTGTTGGCGCAGCAGCAGACTGCTGGTGGATCTGACTTTGACTACACCCCTCTGTCGCCGCAGCCGGAGCTGGCTCAGGCGTCGTCAGCCCCAACGGTCTCTCAGGGCTCCGGCGAGCCAACGGCTGAGTCGTCTGGAGCCAGTCAGGAGGATTTGGCCAAGGCCGCTCAAAATCCGATCGCCAGCATGATCAGCATTCCCATTCAGTGGAATGCAACACCGGGGACGCAATGGGCTCCGAACTCGGTGGATCCTGATGCCAAGCATGACCGCGTCATGAATGTGGTCAATGTTCAGCCAGTTTTCCCTTTCAAGCTCAGTGACGACTGGACGTTGGTCACACGAACCATCGTTCCATTTGTGGGGGTTCCCTTTGCTGAACCAAAGCTTGACGTCACCCCCGCGGGTGAACCTTATGTTGTGCGCTGGAATGAAGAACAACGCATCGGCCTTGGAGATATCAATCCAACAGGCTTCTTTGTTCCAACCTTAGAAGGTGATTTCACCGTTGGCTTTGGCCCTACGTTTAGTGCACCCATCAGCAAAGCTCCCTTGAGCTCAGGAAAGTGGACGGCGGGTCCCGCTTTTGTTGGTGTTTATACGAAGGGCCCCTGGGTTGTGGGTGGCTTGGTGAACAACATGTGGTCCTTCGCCGGTGATGACGATCGTGCCGACGTCAACAAGATGTTGATTCAGCCGTTCATCAACTACAACCTTCCGAAGGGTTGGTATGTGTCGTTCTCCCCAATTATTACCGCTGATTGGGAAAATGAAGACAACGGTTGGACCGTCCCAGTCGGTGCTGGCGTTGGCCGCGTCTTCAAGGTTGGAAAACAACCCATCAATGTCTCAGTCCACGGTTATTACAACGCGATCAAACCTGAGATCGGAGGTGATGAGTTGATGGGCGATTGGACCATACGTACGCAGGTTCAGTTCCTGATCCCCTCGGCTCCTAAAAAGTAGTCGTCCTGAGAACAGGCCAAGCGATCAATTTTTTAGTTTTTTCAACGAGCTGAAGTCATGACCCGCCATCGTTTTAATGCTCTGAAAAGCCTTCCTGTGGCTGCCGCTGGTCTTTTGCTCGGATCTCTCGGAGTTGTCGGTGTCGACAGACAGCTCCATGCAGCTCCGTTGAACTGCCCTTCTGCGGCTGTGGTGCAAACAGCCAAAACGATCACTCCCGTGACCAAGGCCAACTACGCCAAGGCTGAAACAGAGGTGATCCTTGGAGATTACGTTCGCAAAATTGCCAAGGGCACTTGTGGCACTGGTGTTGGTGAGTTCCTCCATCAGAAGGGTGCAATGGACCCGAAGGAACGCACCATTCTTCGCCCCAATTTCGACACGCTCTATTCCTTCGCCGTTCTTGATCTAAATAGCCCTGCCACGGTTGTGCTTCCTGAGACCGATCGTTATCAGATCCTCGAAGTGGTGAATGAGGAACATTGGATTCCGTTGGAGACTGCTAAGCCCGGTAGATATCAACTCACTAAAGAGTCGATGGGAAGTCGTTATGTTTTAGCCCTTGTGCGCACTCGGGTGAACATGCAGGATCCTCAAGATCTCAAAAAGGCCGGTGTAGTCCAAGATCAGATTAACTTGGAGCAATCAGCAAAGGGTGAATTTGTCTCGACCAATAAATACGACATGGATGAGATTCTTGCCATGCGTGCTGATTACAACAAACGGTTGGCACCTGAGGGTGTGACCTCGGAAATGGCCTTTGGCAAGAAAGGCGAGATCAGCGAGGAGATGCGTAATTTTGGTGTTGGCGTTGGCTGGGGTGGGCTTACCAAGAAGGGAGCGGTGTATCCCATTCCTAATTCGGTGGACTCCACTGACCCCCAAACCCTAACGTTGAAGGATGTTCCAAGCGACCCACGAGCGTTCTGGTCAGTCACTGTATATGACAAGCAAGGATTTTCAGTTGGTGAAAAGTACAATGTGAACAGCGCTTTCGCGAAGGAAAATGAAAAAGGTGAGTACGTAATTCACTTTGGCGGTGATAAGAGCCAAGACAACTATCTCGATATCTACCCTGGATGGAATGTTGTCCTGCGAATTTACTCCCCGACTGATGCTTATTTCGACGGTAGCTGGACACTTCCGCAGTTTGTTCCCGCAAAATGAGTTGAATTATTTTTCGCCTTCTCTTTTTTAGTTTTATCTAATTATTAACCTCAATCATGTCTTTTCAAAAGAAAGCCATCTCCGGTGCTCTCGCCCTTGGTTTGGGTGTTTTATCCGTTGCATGCGGCCAGGCCAAAAGCTCTTTAGATCAGCCCTCGTCGACCGCCAATCCTGAGCAGGCTCCTGCTTCAGTAGACATGGCAAAAAAGGATTGCCCTAAGCCAGCTGTTTCAATTCAAAGCGACACAGTTGTGCCTGTTACCAAGGAAAACTATTCCGAAGCTGAAACGCAGACGATCTTTGCGAAGTACATCTCCGATGTTGCAACTGCTACCTGCACCGGAGGTTTGGGAACGATTTTGAATCTCCAGAAGGCTGCGGATCCCAAGGATCGCACGGTGATTCGCATTAACTTCGACACCTTGTATTCCTGGTTGATTCTCGATCTGACCACTCCGGCGACCTTTACGCTTCCGCAAACCAATGGCCGCTACCAGAGCGCCATGGTGGTGAATGGACAGGGGTATGTGTATGTGGAAAAAGACCCTGGTGATTACACCCTTACAGAAGATGAGGTCGGGAGCCGCTATGCCCTTGTAGCATTCCGCACCGGTGTGAACATTCAGGATCCTGAGGATGTAGCGCAGGCCCAGGCTCTGCAGGCCAAGTTGTCAGTATCTCAGGCTGAGACAGGCGAGTATATCCAACCCAATCAATGGGATCTTGAGCAGATGATGGATCTCCGTGCCGCTTACAACGAAGAGCGGAACGAGAAAGGTGTGAAGTCTGAAGAGCTGTTCGGCCGTAAGGGGGAGGTTACTCCTGAGCAGAACAACATGGGTGTGGCTGTGGGGATCGGCGGATTACCCAAGGAAGGCGCTGTTTATCTGTTCTACACGCCATCCTCATCTGAGCCTCAAACGCTGACGCTCAAAGATGTTCCAAATGGCGATAATGCTTTCTGGTCTCTGACGGTGTACGACAAGGATGGATTCCCAGTTGGTGATAATTTCAATGTGAACAGTGCATTTGCCAAGGCCAATGCTCAGGGTGAAGTGACGCTCCACTTTGGTGGTGATAAGACGCAACCCAATTATTTAGAGATTTACCCGGGCTGGAATGCCACCTTCCGGATCTACAACCCGAAGGCCGCTTATTTTGATGGTTCATGGGTCCGGCCTGAGCTCCAGCTCAAGTGATCTTTTTATTGAGTTAGCGGACTCAGAGAATTTGATCTGCCTCTTGCGTTGGCCCTCTTCGGCCGATTCAAGGGGCATTTTTTTGCTTGACGTGTCTTTCAGTTTGAACGAAGGCCACGTCTATGCACAAATGCGTTCTTTTGGGACCATTCAGGCCATTCGCAACCAGTCGTTCTCACTACGCTGAAAAAAGTGTGTGATGCGTTTGTGTCGATTTCTGCCTGGTCTCAAGCTGCTGCTCAGGGTTTATCCCTCGTAGCACTTTCTGGGGTTTTGTTGGGAGCGCCGACCCGTGCTCAGGCAGCCCCTGGCAAGGTCCCCGTTGGTTATACCACCGAAATTCCGTCTGAGTTGCTAACGCCAGACTCGGTTCCAACCTCGGTTGGAACGTTTAAATTTTTCGATGGCATGCCTGATCCGGCGACGGTTAAGGCGAGTTTTGACAACCTCAAATTCATTCGGGCGTATGAGACGTTCCTCACGATGATGCCTGCGGCCAGCATCGAAATGTTGCGCCATGGCCATGAACAAATCGGTGTGGATGATCACACGAAGGTGAATTTAATGTCACCACTGAATTCCAATCCCCTGTTTCTAACGGGCAATACAGATACTGTTTATGGTTCGGCTTTTTTTAATCTTCAGCAGACAGGCCCGTTGGTGATTGAGGTGCCAGCTGGTCTTGGGCCTGGCACGATCAATGATGCTTACTTCCGCTTCGTGGCCGATACAGGTGGCCCTGGCCCAGACAAAGGCAAGGGTGGGAAATACTTGATTCTGGGACCAGATGATAAAGAGCCTGCAAATACTGATGGCTATTTTGTTTTCCGCTCACCCACCTATTCCAACTGGTTGATTCTCAGGGCCTTCCTGGATGATGAGGGCAAGCCCGATCAGGCAATTGCCAACTACGAGAATGGTTTACGGATGTATCCGTTATCGCAGAAGAATAATCCGCCAAAAATGACCTTCATCCAAGGTGGAGACAAGGTTTTTAATACGGTTCATGCCAACAACTTTGAATTCTTCAATGAACTCAATCGGGTGATTCAGCGTGAGCCTATTGAGTTCCTTGATCCGGAAATTCGTGGTTTGGCAGCTGGGATTGGTATGGAAAAAGGAAAGCCTTTTAACCCTTCGGCTGCTGATCGCGCATTATTAGAAGAAGCCGTTCAGGTGGGTGTGGCCTATGTGCGCTCCGACATGGTTACCCCTCGCGCTGCAGATGCATACACCTATGAGGGTAATCCCCAATGGTTCACAGCTTTCGCAGGGGGCAGTTACGAGTGGCTCAAAGATGGTGGCCGGGGAGGTCGAAACCTTGATGCCCGCAATAATTTCTTCTGGGCTTACACCGTCAACACTCCGGCCATGGTGCTGGAAATGGTTGGCGTCGGCTCTCAATATGCCATTGCCGGAACGGATGAGAATGGTGCTGTTCTTGATGGTGGGAAATCATACAAATTAACTATTGACAAGAATCCACCTGCCAAGGATTTCTGGTCCATCGTTGTATATGACCCCCAGACACGATCGCAGCTGCAAACCAGTCAGCCCTTCCCCGCCAAGAACAATAAGCGCAACAAAGATATGGTCGCCAATGCTGATGGTTCCGTTGATTTGTATTTCGGACCTAAAGCACCTGTGGGTAAGGAAGCTAATTGGATTGAAACCGTACCTGGAAAAGGGTGGTTTACGGCCTTTCGCCTCTATGGTCCGTTGCAACCCTGGTTTGATCAAACCTGGAGACTGAACAATATCGAAGTACTCGATTGAACGAACGATTTACGACTTCCCACTTTTATTCATTGATTCGTCATGAAAGGCCTCAATTCTGTTTCAGCTCTCTTGGCTTCCACTCTCTTAATCGGAAGCTCCGTACTTCCGGTTCAAGCGAAGGATGTTACTCCCAAGGACTACAACACGCCGATTCCTGAAGATGTCTTAACGCCAGATGTTGTACGTACTCGCATCGGCACGTTTCGCTATTTCGACGGTTTTCCGGATGATGCCACCAAGAAGGTAGCTCGCCGGCAAGTTGATCTCGGGCGCGGCGTTCAGACCTTCCTCAATTTCATGCCGGCAGCATCCAT
>NZ_JBGKDS010000087.1:0-3379 GCF_042954325.1 Parasynechococcus sp.
GTGCTGCGGTCCCAGCCCCCATTGGCATCCAGCCGCAACTGAGCCGTTGGCGGCAACCGATCCAGCAACTGCTCCAGCCAGCTCCGCTCCTGCGCGTCCTGCTCCACCGCCACCTTCCATTTCAATGTCAGCGGGCTGGCGTCTTCGGCCTGGGCCAACAGCTCCGCCAGACGGTCCAGCATCCGCGCCCCGGAGGGCAGCAGCACCGCACTGGGAGGAGCCGGCAGCCAACCCTCATCGCAGGACGCACCAACCAAGCCCGCCAATTCGGCCAAGGCCGCTCCCACCCCGAAGGCCAGGGCCGGTGGCCAGTCCAGCAGCCTCTGCTCCAGTCCCTCCAGCGAAGGGGTCGATCCAATCCGCTGCAAGGCCTGGGCGCAGGCCGACCGCTCAACGCCTTCCAAAGGAGCGACTTCGCCCCACCCGAGCCGCCCATCCGCAGCCTGCAACCGCAGCAACCACCCGGCACGCTCCTCGATCACACCCGCAGCCGTCTGCAACGGACGGGTCAGGACGAATCGAAACGGACGAACCTGCAGCTCCAACACCATCAGCCCCAGGGGTGAAGCCCCGCGAGGGCCAGGCCAAACATGAGACCCAGACCATTGAAGGCCTGAAAGCGCAGCGCCAGAAATTTGCTGCCACTGATGCGATCCGGTTGGGCATGGTGCTGACCCAGCAGGCGGATCAACGCCCCACCGGGCAGCAGGGCCACAGCACTGAGCAACACCGTCGGTGGCCAGGCCCCGGTGAGCATCGGCCACCACTCCAGCGCCAGGGTGCCAACGATGAACCAGGGGATCAGGGCCGCCGACCGTGCCGTGCCCAGACGCACCACCGGCGAACGTTTGCCGTGGGCCGCGTCCTCCTCAACCTGATGGAAATGGGAGCAGAACAACACCAGGGTTGTCGCCAACGCCGGGCCACTGCCAAGCCGCACCGCCTCCCACCAGGGCACAACTTCAACGGCACCGGCGGGGGCCAGCACCAGCAGCGCAGCAGCCGTGGCAAACGGACCAAAGGCCAACCAGCAGAGCGGCTCCCCCAAGCCCCGGTAACCCAGACGGAACGGGGGGCCCTGATACACAAACCCCAAACCACAACAGACCAAGACCAGGCCCAGCACCACCGGCTGACTTCGCCAGGCCAGCCAGCCGATCAGCAACAACCCCAGCAGCAACGCCAAGGACGACAACCAGGCGATGCGATCGCGGCGGCCGGTGAGATTCACCACGGAATGGGGCTTGCCGACGGCATCCACCCCTGTCTCGGCATCAAAGACATCGTTGCTGAGGTTCTCCCACAGCAACAGCAAAATCGCCGCCAGCAGAAAGCCAAGCAATTGATCCCAACGCATGATCTGGCCGGCTCCGAGGCGCTCACCCGCCGCCAGCAGCACCGGCATCACGGCGACCGAATACATCGGCCATTTGATCGCCGCTGTCCAGAGACGGCGGCGCTGGGCGTAACGGGATGCAACAGCCTGCTGCTCTGACATGAGGGAGACCCCGCCAACGCGGAGGAGCACCCATACATTTGAGCAGTCCCTGCACGTTGTCTGCGCTGCGGATGCCGGCTGATTCCCGCTTCATCACTCTGGTGGATGCCGCCCGGCAGGCCTGGGAGCGGAGTGGCAGTGACGACAGCCTGTTCAGTCTTGCTGTGCCAGTTGAAGGGATCGATCCCTTACAGGCACTGCCTTCACTCGCCGAAGCCGAGTCCTTCCAAATGCTCTGGGATGGAGCACCAGGGCTCTGTTTCGCGGCGGCTGGCTGCACCCAGCAGCTCAACCTCAACGGCGCACGTCGTTTTGAACTGGCACAACGCTTCAGCGACCTCAGCCTGGCGCGTTTGATCGATGCCAGCCCAGACAGCCCGGCCCAGGCGCGGCCACGGGTTCTGCTCGCCTTCAGCTTTTTCGCCCAAAGCAGCGAACGCAACGCCGACATCGACGCGGTTCCGTCCGTGCAGGCGGTGCTGCCGCGGTGGCAACTCAGCCGTCAGGGCCGACGCGGTTGGCTGCGGATCATCGGCACCACCAACAGCGCCGCCGATGCCCGCGACCTCGCCGAACAGCTCTGGCTGAAACAAGCAGCCCTCCAACAACACTCTCGACACCAGCTCGACTCAGCCGCCAGCGTGTCGATCAGTGGCGCCTCCTCCCAGCAATGGCAGCAGCGCTACCGCACCGCCCTAGAACGCGGCCTCGAGCTGATTGAACAGGAACAGCTGCACAAGATCGTGCTGGCGGTGCGTCAATCCATCGACCTGACCACACCCTTTGATCCCCTGCCACTGCTTCGGCGTCTCCGGCGTCAGCAAGCGGGCAGCTGCCGTTTTCTCTGGCAGCGCAGCCGAGACGACGCCTTCTTCGGAGCCTCGCCGGAACGGCTGCTCAGCCTGCGGGGTGGCTACTTGCGAAGCGATGCCTTAGCGGGAACAGCGGGTCAGGGTGACGACGGGCAGGCGCTGCTCCGTTCCGACAAAGACCGACGTGAGCATGACCTGGTGGTGGAGACGATCACCACCCAATTGCGCCATGCCGGATTGACCCCTTGGAGTCGGCGTCGCCCGCAACTGGCCCGCCACGGCCATCTGACCCATCTGCATACGCCGATCAGCGCCGATGCCCAGGGCCATCCCCCCCTCAGCCTGGCCGAACAATTGCACCCGACGCCAGCCGTGGCAGGCCTGCCTCGACGCGAAGCGATGAACTGGCTGCGCACGTTGGAACCCTTTGAGCGCGGGAATTACGCCGCACCGCTGGGCTGGATCGATCGCGCCGGTGATGCGGAACTGCGCGTGGCCATCCGCTGCGGCCATGCCCATGGCCTGCGCCTGGATCTGACGGCTGGCGCCGGACTCGTGCGGGGGTCGATCGCTGACCGGGAACTCCAGGAAGTCGGACTCAAACTCGCCGTCCTCGCGGACCAGCTCCACCTGAGTTCAGAGATCGGGGAGGGAACGCAAACGCCACTCGAGCGATGACCGCTTGAGGTCATCGCCGAACGGCTCGGCGCGGCCCCCCAGGTGCGTGGCGAAGAAGGCCTCCACCAAGGCCGTCATGGCCAGCGCATTGCGGGGATTGGCGAGGCCATGACCTTCATCGGGGAAGACGACAAAATCCACCGGCAGATCTCGGGCTGCCATCGCCTCCGCGATGGTTTCACTCTCCTTGAGCTTCACCCGGGGGTCGTTGGCGCCATGGCCAAGCAGCAAAGGCCGCTGAATCCGAGCCACATGATTGATCGGGGAGATGGCGTCCAAATCAACCGATCCCACCCCGATCATCCGCTCAAACACCGGCCGGCCGATCGCCCAGTACGGCGGTAAACCAGCCAACAATGTGCGCAGATTGGACGGCCCCACCTCCGCCACG
>NZ_JBGKDS010000088.1:0-16847 GCF_042954325.1 Parasynechococcus sp.
GGATCTGTTGCCCCTCGGTCATCCGGCGGCCCTGATCTTTGTGCCCCAGGGTCTCGTGATGGGGCTGTACAGCATCGCTGCTGCGTTGCTGGCTTCCTACCTCTGGTATGTGATCTCAGTGGATGTGGGTTCCGGAATCAACCGCTTCGATAAGGGCGCTGGCACGGTCACGATCACTCGCCGGGGTTTTCGCCAGCCCCTCAGCGTTGAAATTCCTTTGAAAGATGTCAAGGCTGTCAAGGTCGAAGTCCGCGACGGCTTCAATGCCCGACGCCGGGTCTCCCTGAGGGTTCGGGGCCGTCGAGATATGCCCTTGACCCGCGTGGGTGAGCCACTGCCCCTGGCCCAGTTGGAACAGGATGGTGCCGAACTGGCCCGCTTCCTCGGTGTCAACCTCGAAGGACTTTGACCATGGCTCGGTTCGGACTGCTTCGTTCGTTTCAGCGCCGGGCGCTTCTGCTGCTTGTTCCGGTCCTGGTGAGCTGCAGCACCACACCCCGGGCTGCGGTTGCTCAGGGATGTTCCGATGCGATGGCTGCTTGCCTTCAGGGCCGGACATCGGTGCTTGTCAGCACCACACGCGGCGATTTCACGGTGGAGGTCGATGGCGACGCCGCTCCACTGACCGCCGGCAATTTCGTCGATCTGGTGCGCCGAGGCACCTACGACGGGACGATGTTTCATCGCGTGATCCGCGAGCCGGTTCCTTTCGTTGCCCAGGGTGGTGATCCGCTGTCCAGCGATCGATCCACACCCCTGAACCAATTGGGAACAGGAAACTTCGTGGATCCGCAGACCGGTCAGGTGCGCATGATTCCGCTTGAACTCCGTTTTGATGGAGAGGCTGAACCTCGCTACAGCCGTGTGGTCAGCAATCCGGCTGAAATCGATCGTCTGATGCTTCGCCATGAACGGGGAGCCGTGGCCATGGCGCGCTCGCAGTCTCCCGATTCAGCGAGCGCGCAGTTCTATGTCGCTCTGCGCCCATTGCCAGAACTGGATGGTCGCTATGCGGTCTTCGGACGGGTTGTTGACGGGCTTGATGTGGTCGATGCGATTGAGCAAGGTGATCGCATCACCAAGGTGAGCCTGAAGAATTGACCTCAGGCCGGCACGCGGCTTTCGCTCGGTGAGACCTTGAGCAGCTCGGTGTTGACACCCGATGCACGCTCAAGGGCCACCTTGCCGGTTCGAGCGATTTCAAGGATGCCGAACGGGGCCATCAGCCGTTCCAGCGCCACCAACTTGCCGGGATCTCCGACCACTTCGAGGGTCAACGCCTCATCGGCCACATCAACCACCTTGGCGCGGAACACCTGAACCAGGTCAAAGACCGCGCTGCGGTTTTCAGCAGGGGCTGACACCTTCAACAACATCAATTCCCGCTCCACGGCGGGGCGTTGGGTCAGATCGAGCACCTGCAGCACATTGACCAACTTGTCGAGCTGCTTGCTCATCTGCTCGAGGGTTTGATCATCGCCCTCGACCACCATCGTGAGACGGGACTGACCGCCTTGTTCGGCGGGGCCCACGGCCAGACTGTCGATGTTGAAGCCCCGCCGTGCGAACAGGCCTGCGATGCGGCTGAGCGCCCCGGATTCGTCTTCGACTACAACCGAAAGGGTGTGTTTCATCTCCGCTGGTCAGGCCCTGCCGGTCGTCTTTCACCCAAGTTACGGTCCAGCCAGGGAAGCAGCTGTGCGAGAAAGGTTTCGGTGCATTCGTCGTGGGGGCAATGGCCGCATTGATCGATCCCGATCAGCTCAATCGCTGGATAGGCCCGATTGATTGATTGCCCCAGGGCAAAGGGCACAAATCTGTCTTGGTGACCCCAGATCAGCAGCATGGGTTGCTTGAGTTCATCGAGCAGAGCGGGAGCCGTCGCTCCCCGGGGACGCAGTGCCATTCCGATCGACATCGAGCGCAAGCTGCGGGCGGCCGAGGGCCGGGTGGCGGCCCGCCGGATCGAGCGGAGCAGGCCGCGGTCATGGCGGAGGGATGTGAGATAAGCCGCTTGAAGTCCGGCCCTCAGCAGCGGGGTCGCTGTGATCAACGGCAGCAGCAGCTCCAGGGGAAGCAGCCGGAGCAGGCCGTGGACCAAGCGGCGGTTCCAGCGACGGCGGAACGGATGTCGTCGTTTGGCGATCGGTTGAATCAGGGCTGGATCCGGAAGCGGAGCCGCCACCACCGCCTGAACCCTGGCTGGGTTCAGAACAGCAGCCGTCACCGCGGCCAGGCCACCGAGTGAGTTTCCGATCAAGGCCGTTGGCTGTTGGATGACCTCGTCGATGAAGGCGCTGGTCTGTCGGCCCCAGAGTCGGTTGTCCAGGGGGCGTTCGCTGCCCAGTCCAGGCTGTGCGGACCGTCCGAAACCAAGCAAATCCAGGCTGTACACCCGATAACCCCGCTGTGCGAGTCCTGGAGCGCAGCGTCTCCAGTGGTCGCTGCTGGCTCCGAATCCGTGGAGCAACAGCAGGGGTTGACCATCCTCCGGCCCCAGCCAACGCCAATGGCAGGAATGGCCGTTCCAGATCCAGGTGTGCTGCTCTCCCCAGTCCAGGGACATCCGATCGGCAGTCTGGATGGACGTTGCGGGCAAGGCGCTGACCGATTCGGATCGTCACTATCGCGAAGGGAACGCTGTCTTTGATGCCGGGCCGGGATTCTTTCGGCCCGAGTCCCGGCCCTCACGCGATCTGTCGATGTTGTTGGCCTGCCATCAGGCCAGCCGCCATGACCATGGCCTCCATTGGCTGGATCTGATGGCTGGATGCGGTGTGCGGGCGTTGCGTTGGGGGCAGGAGGCCGCCGCGATGGCCCCTGTCCCTCCCAGGATCTGGGCCAACGATGGCGATCCGGAGCGACTGCCCTGGATGACAGCCAATCTGGCTCCGCTGTCGGCTGCGGGGCTGGAGGTGCAGGTCAGTGCCCGCCCAGCGGAAGGACTTCTGGCCGAAGCTTTTCTGGCGCGTCAGGCATTTGATCTCATCGATCTCGATGCTTTTGGCAGTCCGGGGGCTCTGTTGCAACCGGCGCTCAAGACCCTGGCGTTCGGAGGAATTCTTTTTCTGGCCAGCACCGATGGTCGTTCCCCGACCGGCCATGACCGGCCCGGGGCCGTTCGTCATCTGGGTGCGTCAGCTCGGGTCCATCCATCCAGCTGGGAACTGGCCTTGCGGCAACAGCTGGGATTGATCGCTCGTCAGGTCTGGATGCTGGGCTTTGGGCTGGAGCCGTTGCTCAGCTTCAGTGAAGGGCGCACCTTCCGAATCGCGGTGCGGTTGCTGAAACGCCCGCGCTCCGGCGACGAGGCCCAGCTGGGGATGCTGGCGCGTTGTGACAGCTGTGGAGACCAGCAGCATCAGACATTGCTGAAGCTGCGGGGTTGGCCCCCCTGCTCCTGCCCGCAGGGCCAGGGCCGCTGGGCCATCCATGGACCGCTTTGGTTGGGGCCATTGCAGGACACGGCCCTTCTGGCTGAACTGGCTGAGATTCCAGTGGCCTTGGCATCCAAGACACGCCAGTTGCTGCGTCGTCTGCAGCAGGATGCCGCGGTTGTGCCGACGGTCTGGTCGACGGCTGAATTGGCGCAACGGCTGCAGCTGGCGGGGCCACCTTCCCTGGCCGATCTGGTGGCTGGTCTGCGCAACCGTGGTCATCAGGCCGTCGGCAGCGGTGTGATGAATGGTCAGATCAGGACTGACGCTGCACTGCCTGAGCTGTTACAGATTTGCCGCGACTTGGCCGAGGAAGGATTTAAATAGCCCTCGTCAATCGATTGCCCTGAATCATGGCTTCGGAAATTTTCGGTACTGCGGCCATCTTCTGGGTTCTCATCCCTGTTGGGCTTGCCGGTGGTGCTCTTCTGCTGAAGCTGCAAGGCGACGACTGACGATCGGCTTCCCACAGGAGCCTCAGGGCCTTTAGGCTCCTGCCTTGCTTGTCGAGATCCGATGCAAGTTCTGGTGGTGGGTGGCACAGGCACCCTGGGGCGGCAGATTGCTCGTAAGGCCCTCGACGCCGGGCATCAGGTGCGTTGCATGGTCCGAACCCCCCGCAAGGCCGCCTTCCTCCAGGAATGGGGGTGTGAACTCACCCGTGGAGATCTGCTGGAGCCAGACAGCCTCGATTACGCCCTGGATGGCGTCGATGCTGTGATCGATGCAGCGACCAGTCGCCCTACAGATCCCCAGAGCGTTTACGTCACCGATTGGGACGGCAAGCTCAACCTGCTGAATGCCTGTGAGCGTGCAGGGGTGAAGCGGTTCATTTTTATGTCCTTGCTCGGTGCCCACAGTCACCGGTCGGTCCCGTTGATGGACATCAAGGCTTGTACGGAGAATCTGCTCGAAGGATCGGATTTTGATTACACGATCCTGCAGGGCGCAGCCTTCATGCAGGGTGTGATCTCCCAGTTCGCCATTCCTGTGCTGGAAAGTCAGACCGTGTGGGTGAGCGGCAGTCCGACGGCGATTGCGTACATGAACACCCAGGACATGGCCCGGTTCGCAGTCGCTGCTCTGGAGCGGTCAGAAACCATCCGGGGAACCTTTCCCGTTGTCGGTCCCAAGGCTTGGAACACCGGTCAATTGGTTCAGCTCTGTGAGCGTTGCAGCGGCAAATCCGCCAGGGTCTTCCGCGTGCAGCCTGTGTTGATCCGACTGATGCAGGGAGTTGCTTCGTTCTTTGAACCGGCGGTGAATGTTGCTGAGCGTTTGGCCTTCGCTGAAGTGACCGGCGGTGGACAGACCCTCGATGCTGCGATGGAGCAAAGCTATGCAGCGTTCGATCTTGACCAGGGGGAGACCACGGAGATGGAGAGCTATATCCGTGAGTACTACGACACCATTCTCAAGCGTCTGCGTGAAATGGAGGCTGACTTAGATAAAGATGCCAAGAAGAAGCTGCCGTTCTGATGCAGCCCCAAGCGAACAGTTCAAACGTACTGTTCGCTTGTTAAGTTGATGGCCAGCAACCTGGTGTCGAATGTCCGCTGCTCAAGTCAAGAATCTTCAGCGCCGACTCGACAACCTCAATCGAGAAGCTGAAACCGAGTTGACCAGGGTCTGCGGCCACGACCTTTGGAAATCCCTCGGCTTTGATGCCTTTGATGGATTGGATGATGCCGACAAGCGTGCATTAGCGAACTATTACTACGGTCAGTGGCAGACGGTGCGTGAGTTGCAGGACGCCCTCGGCTGACCTGTCCACATAACGTTCTTGGGCTCGCTGAAGATTGATGAGTTCGTGCTGCGATCCAACGCCACCCGTGGATCAGACCCAGGCCGTCGATGATCGCTATGGAGCGGCCGCTCAGGAGCGTGAAGCCTGCCTGTGTACACCGGTTGGTTTTGATCCGACACTGCTCAAAGCCTTGCCCGCTGCGGTGATTGAACGCGATTACGGCTGTGGGGATCCCACGCGCTGGGTCCGGCCGGGCGATCGGGTGCTGGATCTGGGCAGTGGCAGTGGGAAGAATGCCTTCATTTGTGCGCAAATTGTCGGCTCGGAGGGCTCTGTCGTTGGCGTTGACCGCAATCCGGAGATGCTGGCGCTGTCCCGCGGGGCGATCCCTGCGGTGGCATCTGCCATTGGCACCAGCAACGTGCGTTTTGTCGAGGGTGCCATCGAAGCCCTCGATGCTTCAGGACCGGACGGCGATGTCCTGATCCCTGATCAGAGCGTCGATGTTGTCCTCAGTAATTGTGTTCTCAATCTTGTGAACCCCTCGGCGCGTGAGCGATTGCTGGCCAATATTCGACGCGTGTTGGCGTCGGCTGGTCGCGTGGCGATCAGCGACATCGTCTGTGACCGCCCCGTTCCGCTGGCTCTCCAGCAGGATCCTGATCTCTGGAGTGGTTGCATCAGCGGGGCTTGGCAGGAGCAGGACTTCCTGGATCAGTTCCGGGCTCTCGGTTTCCACGACGTCGCCTATGCCGACCGCAGTGCCGAGCCCTGGAAGGTGGTGGAGGGGATTGC
Source organism: Parasynechococcus sp. (assembly GCF_042954325.1). Classification (GTDB taxonomy): domain Bacteria; phylum Cyanobacteriota; class Cyanobacteriia; order PCC-6307; family Cyanobiaceae; genus Parasynechococcus. The sequence goes on from NZ_JBGKDS010000088.1 coordinate 5,980, forward strand.
CTTTCGGGCGGTCACCCTCGTCGGCGCACTCCCGGATTCCTCCCGCCCCTGCTGCTAAGCAAGGTGTTGAGGCGCTTGTGTTCAGCGGCGCTGACCTCGCGCCAGTCTCCTGGAGCCAATCCATCCAAGCCCAAGGGGGGGTGGCCATCCATCAAATCGATCTGGCAACGCACCAGACGCAAGGTCGGTAGGCCCACGGCTGCCGTCATCCGTCTCACCTGACGATTGCGGCCTTCCGTCAGGGACAGTTCCAACCAACTGGTAGGGATCGTGGCGCGCACACGAATGGGAGGCGTTCGCTCCGGGAGGTCGGGTTGAGCGCTCCCCTTCAACCAACGCGCCTTGGCCGGTCGGGTGCGCTGACCCTGAATCACGATTCCGTCGCGCAATTGATCGAGTTGGGCGGGGCCGGGTGTTCCCTCCACCTGCGCCCAGTAGCTGCGCCAGTGCCCGAAGCGTGGATCGGTGAGACGTTGCTGTAAACGACCATTGCTGGTGAGCAGCAACAATCCTTCGCTGTCAGCATCGAGACGACCGGCGGCGTAGACCTCAGGAACGTCGATGAATTCAGCCAGACAAGCCCAACGGCTGTCGGGTTCCGGGGTGAACTGGCTGAGCACCCCATAGGGTTTGTGCAGCAACAGTGTTGTCAAATCAACCGGCGTTCTCGCGGGCTCTCCACAGATTGACAATGCCAATGGAGATCAGCAGCAAGCCGAGGTCCATGGTTAAAGGAGGCAAAATCATCCAACCGGTGTTAGGTAGCGTCGGAGCCTAGTGGCTGTCCGTGCTGATTGGCTGCTGTCCCTGTCCACCTAAAGTGTCGCAACTGGACAACTTCAGCGGCGCATGATCGAAACCTCGGGTGTGATTGAGAAGGAACAGGGCAATGGGTTCTATCTGGTCACTCTTGAGCAGCCGGCTGGCCACCAGTGCCTGTGCCGCGCCGCTGGGAAGCTGACCAAGTTCAGGATCAAATTGCTCGCGGGGGACAAGGTCTTGGTTGAGATCAGTCCCTATGACCTCACCCGTGGACGGATTACCTACCGGGAACGCAATGCGGGTGCACCCGGCGGACGGCCGGGTGGCAATCGTCCGGGTGGCCCGCGCCGTCGTTGATCACAGGTTGGTGTTCAACCGGGAACCATCACTGCCTCGATGGCGTCTTTGAACACACTGCGTTGCTTCACGCCTTTCCACTGTTGAACCATCGCTTTTTGATGGAACAACTGAACGGTGGGCGTGCCGTTGACGCCAGCCTGCTCGGCAATGGCCTGATCGGTTTCGATGTCGATGACCACCGCCTGGGCAGCTCCGTTGAGCTCCGTGATCACACGCTGCAGCTGGGGCTTCAGCACATGGCAGGGGCCGCAGGTGGGTGAGGTGTAGATCACCAGAATGGGCTTGTTGCTGTCGTGATACAGCTTGCGGAGGGCAAAGCTTCCCTTCTGCCACAGACCCGCAGGGTCGAAGGTGGCTTCAGTGGTGACATCCACCGATGTCGGGAGTTCAGCCTTGGCCGGTTCGACGCTGTCGCGTTGAACCAGGTTGGCCAGATCATGGTGCGTCAGCCAGCGCTCTGCGGCTAATGCGGCCTTGCAACCACTCCCCGCTGCGGTGATGCCCTGTCTCCATTCGGCATCGGCGACATCACCGGCGGCGAACACCCCCTCCATGGACGTTTCCGGCCGACCTGATGGTGTCGAGAGGTAGCCCTTGTCATCGAGATCGATCTGACCCTGGAGCAGATCGGTGTTCGGGGTGTGGCCAATGGCATAGAACAAGCCACGTACCGGCAAGTCCATCCGCTGATCGCTGTTGCGATCGCGAATGGTCAGGGTTTGGAGCCAGTCGTCGCCGTTCACGTCGACGATCTCACTGGACCAGTGCACGGTGATCATCGGGTTGGCGAGCACTCGATCCGCCATCGCAGCGCTGGCCCTCAAGCGATCGGAGCGCACCAGAAGATGGACATGGCTGCCGTATTTGGTCAGGTAGACCGCCTCTTCACAGGCCGAATCGCCGCCACCGACAACAGCCAGCTCCTCGTTGCGGAACTGGGGTGTGGCTCCATCGCAGATGGCGCAGGCACTGATGCCGCTGCTCCAGAAACGTTCCTCCGAGGGCAGCCCAAGACGGTTGGCCCGGGCACCGGTGGCGATGATCAGTGCATGGGCGCGGATGGTGCGTCCTTCGGTCTCGATGCGATAGGGGCGTTCGCTCAGATCAATCGAATCGGCGTCGGCTTCGATCAGGTGGGTGCCCCAACGGGTGGCTTGCGCTTTCATCAGATCCATCAGATCTGGGCCGAGGACCCCGTCTGGAAAGCCGGGGAAATTTTCGACGTGGGTGGTGGTCATCAGCTGTCCACCGGGGATGCCCCCCCGTTCGTATCCAGTGATCAGCAGGGGTTGGAGGTTGGCGCGCGCGGCGTAGATCGCCGCTGTGTAACCAGCGGGACCCGATCCAACAATGACGAGGTTTTCGATGTGCTCGGAGGCTTGCCCGGCCGTCGTCATCGACTTATGCGGAGTGACTATGAGTTAAGTCTAAGGTCTGCCCCGGCCCTGTTGAAGCAATAAAAAAGAGCCGCATCTGCAGCTCTAATTGAATCTTAAGGAAGGCTTAAGCTTTTCCTAGCCAATGCGGTGGCGTTTTCGCGGTTGGCGTGGAACGCTCATCACGTTGGTCTCGAGCATGGCGTCGTCTTCGCCGATGCAGGTGATCCACTCACAGAATTCCTGGGTGAGTGCATAGCTGTCTTCGTAGCGCTCTTCCTTGTCCAGCACTGCAATCCGGGTGGAAACCCAGCTTGTCGCAACGATGACCCGACGTTCCATTGCGGCGTCCATGGGATCTCCTCTGCTGTGATTCAGGTTGATCGGTCAGGTGCCCGATATGGGGCATCCCTTTGGAGAAGTTCGCATTTTTCTACGCAGAAAGATGTTGTCTTGGCTGCAAAAAAGAAGGGAGTTGAGGCGTTTTCATTCGAATGACCGCTCCAGCGCCGTCCTCCACGGCTTCCATGGGAAGCGTCGGCCCTCTCCAGCTGCTGCCGGGCTCAGCGTTGGCCTCCCCTTCCTCCTCGCGGGCTCGGAGCACGTAGGGCTCGGAGATCGACCAGGTGCGTGCGTACTCCATCAGTAATGGGTCCGCGGGGGCAAAGACCAGGGAGGGGGCGCGTGGGATGTCTTCCTTGGAGGCCAGGTCTGGAGTCATCCGAACGGCACGGGTAATGCCCTGCAGGAAACGACTCCGGGTGACCACCGTGGTGAGATAAGCCACGACCCGCAGGCGCGGCGCATCGAAGCCTTCCGCGCACATGTCGATGCTGACCAGCCAGTCGGAATGCCCCCCTTGGAATGCGCTCAAGATGGAGGCGGCATTGGGGTTCTGGGAGTGCACCAGATCGACGCTGTTGCCGTTGTCTTCCAGCAGTCGGGCGATTGACACGGCATGGTCGATGTCCCGTGCGATGACCAACCCCGCTGCATTCGCATGGGTTTGGCGGATCTGATCCAGCCCCTGTTGGGCCTGCTCAAGCAGCTGGTGCCCGATGCTGTTGTCGTCCTGCAGGCCAACGGCTCGACGCAGATTGCGGGCCCGCCAGCTTTCCCGTTGTTCCGCGGACAGCGGTGAAACATCCCGGTCCGGCTCTCCGTCGCGGCTGTGTTCAACCCATCCGTCCTGAAAGCGAAAGTCCAAGGGACGCACGTCACCACTGGCGATCAGTTCCCTGGGTTCCACGGCCAGATCGGGATTGATCTGCTCCACCACCACATCACCCTGCAGGGTCTTGATCCGGCGGGCGGCGCAGAAGCCGAGGTTGTCGGCGCGGAATGGGGTTCCGGTGAGCCCCATTCGGAGTCGGCAGTGATGGGTCAGGTCGAGAAACGTGTCCCCCCAGGCGGTTTGCTCCGGTGCGTCTGGATCGACGCCGAGATGATGGGCTTCGTCTGCGATCGCCAGACAGTGCTCTCCAGCCCAGGAGGTCAACTCCTCTCGAAGACGGTCGAGTTGCCGACCCGCACCTTGGTAGGTCAGTAGCAGACCGTCGACATCCGGCGGTGAGGCGTCCTGAAGAGGCCAATCCTGGAGGGTGAGTCCCAGTCGCCCGGCGGCGGCGCTCCACTGAGCCTGAATGGAGGTGCGATGGCAGAACACCAGGAACCGCCGCAGGTGTCCCTGCTGCTGCAGCGCTCGAAAGGCCAGCAGAGCCCCCAGGGTTTTGCCCGCACCAGGCCCTGCGAAAACCAGAACGTCGCGATGGGCGCTGACCCCTGGTTCCACCCGACGTCGCAGCAGCTGGATCAGTTGCTGCTGCCAGAGGCGAGGTCGGATCTCGGTGGTTGGGCTGCTGGTGTCAGAACCAGCGACCGCAAAGGAAGGGGCTGTGATGGGGCGCTGAACGGGATTCGCCTTTTTAACGAGCCCTGACCGCCTTGGCACCTTTGTGGTCGCGGCGGGGCTTCAGAGGGCTTCGGCGTGGTTGATCACGAGACGCTCGACTTCCATCAATGCCTCTTCCGCAGCGGTCCTGGCGGTTTGAAAGTCACCCTTGGCTGGCGTCATCAGTTGCTGGGCTAACCGATCGAGCAGCTCCTGACGACGTTCCTCGAGCATGGCGAGGATCTCGTTCTCCACCAGGGTGCGAACGGCTTGGATCCGTAGGTCATCGGCCGTGGCCTCCGCGAAGGTGCCCTCGACGAGCTCCTGGATGAACAGCCGATGCACCTCACTGCTGCGGAGGAAGCTCTCCGTGGCATTGATGATTCCGTCCACGAGGGTGCGATCCGGCTCCGATTCACGCTCATTGAGCTTGAACTCCCAATCCAGATGCCGGCGCTGCCAGCCGGCGGCATGGAGGCTGGGCATCACGCTTTGGGAAAACGTGTCCACCGAGATTTCGTAAATCCGCTCCGCCAACCGTTCACACCAGTCCCGCCCGTGGGTTTGCAACGTGTCCTGCATGGCCCGTCGCTCGACGGAATGTCCGCCGTGGTGGCTGTGACAGATGCCATCGGGACACTCGATTGCACTGAGACCCATGGGGAGGATGAACAGGTTTTCCTCACCTAGCCAGATCGCAGCTGCCGTACTGGTTTCTACAGAAAAGCTCCAAATCCCAGCAGGCGACCCCGTAATCTCCCTTGGGTCGGTGGATGTGCTCGCCTTGCCCAGACTTCTGATACCGGTGGAGTCGTTGCCGGGGGAAACCCGGGTCGCGGCAACGCCCGATACGGTCAAGAAATTCGTCTCCTTCGGCTGCAGTGTTGCCGTTGAGCGGGGAGCCGGTGCGGCATCCGGTTATCTCGATGATGCCTATGCCGCCCAGGGTGCCGAGTTGGTTGCTCCTGGTGATGGATCCGCCTGGGGTCAGGCGGATGTCCTGCTCTGCGTTCAGACGCCCACAGCCGAAGCCCTCGCACGTCTACGCCAGGGAGCCTTAGTGGTTGGCCTCTTGGCCCCCTATGCCAATGGGGATCTCAGCCACGCTCTTCAGCGCGGTGGGCTGTCTGCCATGGCCCTGGAGCTGCTTCCTCGGATCAGCCGGGCGCAGTCGGCCGATGCCCTGTCGTCCCAGGCCAACATCGCCGGTTACAAATCAGTCCTGTTGGCTTCGGCCGCTCTGGACCGTTATTTCCCGATGCTGATGACAGCCGCGGGCACGGTGCAGCCGGCCAAGGTTGTGATTCTCGGTGCCGGTGTGGCTGGGCTTCAAGCGGTGGCGACGGCCCGACGCTTGGGTGCGGTTGTGTATGTCAGCGATATCCGCCCCGCAGTGAAGGAACAGGTTGAGTCCCTCGGCGCCCGGTTTATCGAACCCCCGGAGCTGGAGGACAAACCATCTGAATCCGGTGGCTATGCCAAGCAAGCCTCGGATGCGTTCTTGGCAGCCCAGCGCCAGCAACTGTCCGATCAGCTTGCCGAAGCTGATGTCGCGATCTGCACGGCTCAGGTTCCAGGTCGCCGTGCACCGCGTCTGATCAGCGAAGACATGCTGGACCGCATGCGTCCCGGTGCGGTGGTCGTTGATCTGGCTGTTGCCCAAGGCGGCAACTGTGCCGAGACGGTTCCAGACCAGACGGTGGATCGCAAGGGCGTCAAGCTGATCGCCGGCAACGATCTGCCCTGCACGGTTCCGAACCATGCCAGTGCGCTGTACGCACGCAACCTTGTCGCCTTGCTGGAGCCCACGCTCAAGGACGGTGCCCTCAGCCTCGACACCGAGGATGAGCTGGTGGCCGGCTGTCTGATTGCCCAGGACGGCACCATCCGCCGTGGCGATGTTCTTACCCCTGGAGCCAACTGATGTTTGTTGATTTCCTTTGGGTCCTTCTGCTTGGCAGCCTTCTTGGTCTCGAGCTGATCGGCAAGGTTCCCCCCACATTGCACACGCCGTTGATGAGCGGCGCCAACGCCATCTCCGGCATCACCGTGTTGGCGGCACTCACCGCCATCATCAAAGCCGGCGACAACGTCGCCCTTCTGGCGCTGGGTTCCGTGTCCCTCGGTTTCGCTCTGTTCAATGTGATCGGCGGCTTCCTGGTGACCGATCGAATGCTGGCCATGTTCAGCCGTAAGCCTGCTCGCAAGGAGACCCGCTGATGTCTGACGTTCTGAAGTACGCAATCGACCTCGTCGCCGTTCTCCTGTTGGCCCTTGGCATCAAGGGTCTGTCCAAGGTGCGGTCGGCGCGCGGAGCCAATCAGCTGGCGGCTGTGGCCATGGGCCTGGCCGTGTTGGGTCTGCTCGTGAATTACCTCGGGATGGAGGCTGGCATTTCTGCCACCGCTTGGACCTGGATCATCGCGGGAACCGCCGTCGGCGGTGTCCTCGGTGCAATCACGGCCCAGCGGGTCCCGATGACCTCGATGCCAGAGACCGTCGCCTTGTTCAACGGTTGCGGTGGCATGTCATCACTGCTGGTGGCTCTTGCTGCAGCGCTTTATCCGGCGGCGCTCGATGCGGCTGGTCCCGTCGCGCTGGTTTCCATTGTGGTGTCGGTGTTCGTGGGGGCCATCACCTTCACGGGTTCGATCGTGGCCATGGCCAAGCTTCAGGGTTGGCTGTCCACACCGGCTTGGATGCAGAGCAAGCTGCGCCATGTCGTGAACATCGCCCTGGCGGTGGCCTCACTGGTTGGTGCGCTTGAGATGTTGCGTCATGCCGACTCCGGCACCGGTCTCTGGCTGGTGGTCGTGGCCTCTGGCCTCCTGGGCGTTGGGGTCACGCTTCCGATCGGCGGAGCCGATATGCCCGTCGTGATTTCGCTGTTGAACAGCTACTCCGGTGTTGCCGCAGCTGCCGCTGGTTTCGTGGTGGGAAGTCAGCTGCTCATCGTTGCCGGTGCCATGGTCGGAGCCGCTGGCCTGATCCTCACCCAGGTGATGTGCAACGGCATGAATCGCTCGCTGGTGTCGGTCCTCTTCGGAGGTGCCCTCGGAGCCAGTGTGGCCTCCGGTGGCGGCGGTGGTGAATACACCAACATCACCAGCTGCAGCGTCGAAGAGTGTGCGCTCACGATGGAAGCGGCCGAGCGCGTCGTGATTGTTCCGGGCTACGGCCTGGCTGTTGCCCAGGCGCAACACACCCTGCGTGAAGTGACACGTGTTCTGGAGAGTGCCGGGATTGATGTGGCCTATGCCATTCATCCCGTTGCTGGGCGCATGCCTGGCCACATGAACGTTCTCTTGGCTGAGGCCGATGTGCCCTATGAGCAGCTCAAGGAGATGGATCAGATCAACCCCGAGTTCCCCGCGGCTGATGTCGTGTTGGTGCTGGGTGCCAATGATGTGGTGAATCCACAGGCCAAGAGTGATCCCAATTCTCCTCTCTATGGAATGCCTGTTCTGGATGTTCAGGAAGCTCGCACGGTATTCGTGGTGAAGCGCGGCATGAGTGCTGGTTACTCCGGGATCAAGAACGATTTGTTCGAGCTAGCCAACACCTCGATGGTGTTTGGAGATGCCAAGAAAGTGCTCGGTGATCTGTTGGTCGAACTCAAGGATCTGGGTCTCGGCAAGAAGTGATTGCCTCCGGTGCGCACGACCCCTGGCTGCAGCAGCAGCTGGGGGTTGTCGCGTTTCAACAGCGTTGGCCGTGGATCGGCGGGGATCTGCAGACGCTCCGTGACACCCTGCGACCGGTTCGCTTACCGATTGAGACTGGCGGGAGGGTGTTGGTCGACGTGCCGGCCCTGGCCAGTGGGGCCGCGGATGCCGGCCAGCTGTTGGCGTTGCACGATCAGCCCGAGGGGGATCCCAAGGGGCTGGTGCTGCTGCTCCATGGACTCGGGGGGTCCAGTTCCCGAGAAGGACTGCGCCGGATGGGGCTTGCCCTTCAGGCAGGGGGCTTCGCAGTGCTGCGGCTCAACCTGCGGGGGGCGGATCCTGGGCGGCATCTCGCCGGCGGAACCTATGCGGCTCGTTGCAACAGCGACCTGCTGCCGGTCATTCGTCGGGCCCGTGATTTAGCGGCTGGCCGACCTCTACTCGGCGCGGGTCTCTCTCTCGGCGGCACGATGCTGCTCAATGCTTGCCTGGCGGAGCCGGGCGTGCTCGATGGCCTCTTCTGTGCCAGCAGTCCCCTGGACTTGGCGGCCTGCAGTGCATCGATCGAACGGCCGCGCAACCGCATCTATCAACGCTGGCTGCTGCAACGCCTGCTCCGTCAGACCTTGGCGGATCCCTTCGGGGTCAGCGACCTTGAACAGCGGCAGCTCAGTGGTGCGGCAGCCCCTCGAACGATCCGAGCTTTTGACAGCGCTGTGACCGCACCGCGCTGGGGCTTCTGTGATGTGGAGGCCTATTACCGCGAGGCCTCACCGTTGCAGCATCTGATCGCGGCTCCGGACCGTCTGCCGCCGACGCTCCTGCTCCAGGCGCTCGATGATCCCTGGGTGCCCGCGGCTTCGGCGAAGACGTTGCAGGCTGCGCTAAACGAGGGCGGGTCGATTCGCCAGACCTTCACCCGGCGCGGCGGTCACAACGGTTTCCATGGCCGCGGCGGCTGCTGGGGGGATCAGCTGGCGTTGCGCTGGCTGCAATCCATCGTGGAACGCTGAATCAGCCACTCCTTGATCGGTTGTCCTCCGATCACGTGGTCCTGGAGGATCCGATCAATCCGTTCCGGTGTGACACTGCCGTACCAGCAGCCATCGGGCCAGATCAGCAGGATGGGTCCCTTCTCACACACCCGCAGGCAGTCCGCTTTGGTGCGTAGGACGATGCCAGGTTCGCGTTGAGGGGACTCCAAACCCAGTGTTTTGACCCCTTGCTTGAGGGCCTCCCAACTGGCTGCTCCGATCTCGGGATCGCAGCATTTCGCCTTGGTCGGTGTGGCGCAGAGCAGCAGGTGATGGCTGATGCGAAGGGCTGTCATGCCGCCATGGCGGTGAGGGGGACCCGGCGGGTGCCACGTCTGACGTGCTCGCGGACGGCGCTGCGGGCCCATTGGTCCACGGCCAGAACGTCGTCCAATTGTGGATTCGCGATCAGATCCTGCTTGTGACGTTCACAGGCGGCATCGATCACGGCAGGGATGTCGAGGAAATGGATGCGTTCTTCCAGGAACTGCGCCACGGCTTCTTCGTTGGCCGCATTCATCACGGCCGGCATCGTGCCGCCGGCGCGTCCTGCGGCGTAGGCCAGTTCCATGCAGGGATATTTGGCTGGGTCCGGTGCGCGGAATGTGAGTTGCCCCACCTCGGTGAGGTTGAGACGGCGCCATGGCGTCTCCAGCCGTGATGGCCAGCTCATGCAATAGAGGATGGGCAGCTTCATGTCCGGCCAGCCCAGTTGAGCGAGCACCGAGGAATCAGCCAGCTCGATCATCGAGTGGATGATGCTCTGCGGATGGATGACGATTTCGATGTGGTCGTAATCCAGTCCGAACAGGTAATGGGCTTCGATCACCTCGAGCCCTTTGTTCATCAGTGAGGCGGAGTCCACGGTGATCTTGCGCCCCATGCTCCAGTTGGGGTGACTGGTGGCATCGGCCACAGTGGCTTGTTCAAGGTCGGCGGCCTTCCAATCGCGGAAGGCACCACCGGAGGCCGTGAGCTGAATCCGGCGCAGACCCGGTGTGGGCAAGCCGGTGGACAGGCGAGCGGTGTCGGCCCAGGGCGTGCCCTGCAGGCACTGGAAAATCGCGGAGTGTTCGGAGTCGGCAGGAAGCAGACGGCTGCCGCTCTTCTTCAGTTCCGGCAGCACCACCGGTCCGGCGGCGATCAGTGTTTCCTTGTTGGCGAGGGCCAGATCCTTGCCGGCACGAATGGCCGCGAGGGTTGGCAAGAGTCCTGCGCAGCCGACGATTCCGGTGACGACCAGATCGGCTGTGCTCCAGGCGGCGGCGGTGTTGAGTCCATCGGGACCCCCCACCAGCTGCGGTGCCTGTTGGGGCCGTTCGGATGGGGGCAGGGCCTCCAGCCGCTGCTGCAGCTCGGGCAGAAGGTCGGCATCGGCCAAGGCGACCAGCTCCGGCTGATGCCGCTGGATCTGCCGCACCAGCAGCTCGAGGTTCCGCCCGGCGGTCAGCGCGACGACGCGGAACTGCTCAGGGAATTCCTCAGCGATCTGCAGGGTCTGAGTGCCGATCGAGCCCGTGGAGCCCAGCACGCTGATGGCTTTCACGTCGATCCGGCGATTGCTGACAGTCTCCCATCAAGTGGGCAGATCACTGGCAAGCTGGCGACCAGCTTGTGGTGCGCGATCGGAGATGGCAGCGAAGGAGCAGTGGCGGTCGGGTCTTGGTTTTGTGATGGCTGCCGCCGGCAGTGCCGTGGGGCTCGGCAACCTCTGGGGGTTTGCCTATCGCGCCTCCCAAGACGGGGGTGGTGCCTTCCTTCTGCTGTATCTGCTGATCGT
>NZ_JBGKDS010000089.1:0-15687 GCF_042954325.1 Parasynechococcus sp.
GAAGCGGGCAATGAACAACAGGCTGAAGCCACTCAGAAACACCAGACCCGTCCAACTCAAAGCACGCATGGCCGTTCCATAACGATGGGCCGGCGGCACCAGGGAACTGTTGATCGTGTCCATCGCCATCCAGGCGAACAACGGTGCCGTGATGAAGCTGCCGGTCATGGCACCGAAGACAAATTGCTTCACCGTCAAACCGGTCCACTGCGCCAGCAACAACGCCACGATCGCTGCCAGAAGGTGCAGCACCATCCAGAAGCTGAAGCGACGGCGCTGGGGGCCAGGCGACGCATCACCACTGTCCTGCCCCTTCCACAACCCTTGGATCGCAGCAATGCTGCGGGGGTAGGCATCCAGGCAGGTGATCGTTGTGCTGAACATCGCCGCAAAGGCGGCGGGAATGATCACCCACGCGGCCCAACCGCCCATCGCCTCGGTGTAGAGACGAATCAAACGCTGGGCGAAGGCCACACCACTGCCCGCGAGCATGCCATCACCGGTGCCATACATCGTGTAAGCACCGAGGATCACGAAGAACATGGCGGTCACCACCGTGACCCCATAGCCCAGGTTGAAATCGAACTCCGCCTCCGCTGGAGTCGCAGTGTGCTCAGTGTCGCGAGCCCGGGAGAACATCCAGAGCGAAGGCCACACACACATCTCCACCGGTCCGGGCATCCAACCCATCAGCGGAATCAGAAAACCGAGGTTCGCCAAGGTCCAGGGAGACGATTCCGTGGCCAACCAACTGGCCCCGACATCGCCCACTGGACCACGGACCAACAACGACACCGCCGCTACACCGGTCAGCAGAGTCAGCAACGCCACCAACAGCTTGGACAGGCGATCCAGGGCTTTGTAATGCCCGAGCAACAGCACGAGACCACTGACCATCAGCACCGCCACGGCCAGGGCGTACTCGTTGAATTCCCCCAGCAGCGGCACATTGGTCAGCAACAGGCCGGCCACAAAACTCACCGCCGCGATCGTGAGCGTTCCCGTCACCAGGCTCACCATCAGGTAGAGCGGCAAATAGGCGACATTGCGCCGCTGGAACCCCTCCAACAGGGACATGCCCGTGGCGGAGGTGAAACGGGTGCCGACGCGCAGGAAGGGGTACTTGAACAGATTGGTCAGCAGGATCAGCACCACCAAGGCGAAACCGAAGCGGGCTCCAGCCGTGGTCGATGACATCAAGTGGGAGCCACCGATGCATGCACCGGCCAAAAGAATGCCGGGCCCAATGCTTTTGCGCAGGGCCCTTGGCGCTGGATTGGGCGAGTTGGTCTCCATGGAGGCTCACGAACGTGTTTGCAGTCTCGATGTCATGACCCTGGACAGCCTCCCTACAGTCGCCAGACGTCACGGTCGGTTTCATGGTCGTCGCTCCTTCCGCTCCCAAACTCAGCCTGCAGTGCGAAGCGATCGGCCCGGACACCACCACCCTGCGCTCCCTGGACTGGGACCGCAGCCGCTTCGACATTGAATTTGGTCTCCGGAACGGCACGACCTACAACGCATTCCTGATCCGCGGAGAGCGCACGGCGCTGGTCGACACCAGCCACGCCAAATTCCGCGAAACCTGGATTCCCCTGTTGAAGGAGCAGATCGATCCAACGGCGATCGATGTGTTGATCGTGAGTCACACCGAACCGGATCATTCCGGCCTGATCGGTGATCTGCTCGACCTCAACCCCGACATCGAAATCGTCGGATCCAAGGTTGCACTGCAATTCCTCAAAGATCAGGTGCATCGCCCGTTCCAATCCAGAGCCGTGAAGAGCGGTGAGGAGCTGGATCTGGGCATCAACCCCGACAGCGGCGTGCAACACCGGATTGAATTCCTCAGCGCCCCGAACCTGCACTGGCCGGACACGATCTTTTCCTTTGACCACGGCAGCGGGATCCTGTTCACCTGCGACGCCTTTGGTCTGCACTACTGCTCAGACGAGGTCTTCGACCGTGACCCGGGCGCCATCGCCCCGGATTTCCGCTTCTACTACGACTGCCTGATGGGCCCCAATGCCCGCAGTGTGCTGCAGGCGCTGAAGCGCATGGATGGCCTGCCGGAGATCAACACGATCGCCGTGGGCCATGGCCCCCTGCTGCGCGACCATCTCAGCCACTGGATCGAGGACTACCGCGAGTGGAGCGGTCAGCGCAGCAAGGGCGAGCGCTATGCAGCCGTTTGTTACCTGAGCCAATACGGCTACTCCGATCGGATCAGCCAGGCGATTGCCCACGGCATCGGCAAGGCTGGAGCCCAGGTGCAGCTGGTGGATCTGCGGGCCACCGATGCGCAGGAGCTGACCGCTCTGATCGGCGATGCCCAGGCCGTGGTGGTGCCGACCTGGCCAGCGGAACCAGACAGCGATCTGCAGACCTCCATCGGCACCCTGCTCGCCGGATTGCATCCCAAGCAACTGGTCGGGGTCTATGACGCCTTCGGCGGCAATGATGAACCGATCGATGCCGTCGCCGCGCAGATCACCCAACAGGGGCAGAAGCAGGCCTTCAGTCCGCTGCGGATCAAGCAGCTACCCCAGGGCAGCGATTACCAACGCTGTGAGGAATCAGGCACCGACCTGGGCCAGTTCCTGACCAAGGAGAAGACCATTGCGGCGATGAAAAGCCTCGATGGCGACCTCGACAAAGCCCTTGGACGCATCAGTGGCGGGCTGTATGTGGTGACCGCCAGCCAAGGCGAAGCCGACAGCCTGCGCCGCAGCGCGATGGTGGCGAGCTGGGTGAGCCAGGCCAGCTTCTCTCCTCCGGGCCTGACGGTGGCCGTGGCCAAGGACCGTGCCATTGAAGCCCTGATGCAGGTCGGCGACCGGTTCGTTCTCAATGTGCTGCGGCAGGACAACCACCAGACCCTGCTGCGTCATTTCCTCAAGCGTTTCCCCCCCGGCGCCGATCGTTTCGCCGGCATCAACACCCTCGACGATGTGGCCAAAGGCGGACCGGTCCTCAGCGATGCCCTCGCCTTCCTCAGCTGCCGGGTGGAGCAACGCTTGGAGGGCCCCGATCACTGGATCATCTATGCCGTGGTCGAACAGGGCAACGTCGCCGATGCCGAAGCCGCGACCGCAGTGCACCACCGCAAGGTGGGCAACCACTACTGAGCGTTCAGCTGCTGAAACGCCGATTGCAGATTGGTGAGGGTTGTTTGCACATGGCGCCGGCGGAGCAGTTCACGGCGCTGAAACAGCGCCGTGAACGTACGCCACCACCAACGCATCGGCCCCTTGCCGTGGGGGGCGGCACACAGCTGCACCCGATCGGCATGGGGATGCAGAAACACAGCAGCTGAAAGCAGATTGGTCCCAAAGCCAGCCACGGTTCCCTGGGCCGGACCAGCCATCAGCTGCTGGGTGAGCAACACCTCCAGCGGTGCCGTCCCATCCAGCACCTGCAGCCGCGCAGAGCCAGAGCCGGCCATCGGCTGCAGCGCCACCTGAATCAGCTCGCGGTGGCGATGGTTTTTGGGGTGCGCCTGAATCCAAACGGCCTGGCCCCCCTGACACTTGAACAAAGGGTTCAAAGCGGCGCGGATATAAGCAAGGTTCAAGAGCTGGGGCGGCTGACGCCAACCCAACTGCCGCCCGGCGAGCTTGAAGCGCCACCGCCATGAGCGGACCTTCAGATAAGGCAAGCAGACAAGGGCCGCATCAGACGGCAAAGCCTCCGGCGATCGCCCTGCTGTCTCGATCTGCCGGCGGAACGCTGAGCACAGCTCCAGCAGACAGCACAACCTGGACACCTCGACATCCCGATGGATTGGGATTAACGGCGCCAGGGTGAAGCCGTCCGGACCATGGCGTGCCCTTAACGCCTGCAACGCCCGAGACCGGGTCCGGCGTGCCGAAAAGGAGTACAGCCGGGTCTCCACACCGATGGATTCACCCAGCTCCACCACCTCCGCGGCAGGGCAGGCCGCTAACAGGGTCTGACCTTCCTGATCATCCAAGCGAGGCAGCAGCAGCAGATCGCAGTGGAGTGGCTCAGAGCCCAAGGGCGATGGGCCATGGCTTTGAACGATGCAGCGATGCCCCTCCGCGGTCGCCACGCGCTGGAGCTCCTGCTCAAACGCCGAGGACGCATGGATCAGATCTCCGGCTTTCAAGGACACGATCCTGAGCACGGACGCCTGGATGCCACGCCAGCGCAGATAGGCCAACGCCGACAGCGTCGTGATCAGCTGCGAGGAACCAACAACAACCGTGCGTCCCACAACCCTGGCCTTGACGCCGACATGACCAGTGAATAACACGCCTACATTCGACAGGCTTCGAGGACGAGCGTGACCACCACAGCTGCAGGGCGTCGCACGATCCACCACTCCATCGAGACCGGTGTCATCAGCCTGCGGGGCCTCAGCCCCCAGCGTCACCGCTTCGAACTGGAATATGCGCTGGAGCGTGGCAGCACCGCCAACAGCGTGCTGTTCACCGCCGGGGATGGATGCCCGGCGGTGCTGGTCCACCCCCCCGGCGTGGCCTATCGCGATGTCTTCCTACCGGCCCTGGACCAGGCCCTCGAAGGCGAAAGCCAGCCCCTGCGCGTCGTGGTTGGCCACGTCAACCCCAACCGCGTGGCGATGCTGCATGCCCTGGCCGAGACCGGCCATGCGCTGACGCTGATCACATCCAACGCCGGCGCCAAGCTTCTGAATGAACTGTGGAGCCAGCGCAAACCGGTGGCGCCGGGCCAGGCCAGTGACGAACCGCCGATCCCGGACATCCCGCCGCTCCAGGTGATCCGTCACGAAGAGACGCTCAACCTGGCGCATGGCCGCGAACTGACGCTGCTGGCAACCCCAACACCACGCTGGCCCGGGGGCCTGCTGGCGTTTGAAGCCAGCCTGGGCTTGCTGATGAGCGACAAGTTCTTCAGCGCTCACCTCTGCACCACGGACTGGGCAGAAAGCAACCGCAGCAGCACAGAAGAGGAGCGCCGGCACTTCTACGACTGCCTGATGGCACCGATGGCCGCCCAGGTGGATGCCCTGGTGGATCGGCTCGAGGAGCTCGACATTCGCACGATCGCCCCAGGCCATGGCCCCGCCATCGAAGGCAGCTGGCGGAGCCTGTTCAGTGACTACCGCCGCTGGGGAGAACGTCACCAGCAGGCCAGCCTCACGGTGACGTTGCTGTTCGCCAGTGCGTACGGCAACACCGCCGCCATCGCCGACGCGCTGGCCCAAGGGGTGAACAGAACGGGCGTGCGCGTGAACAGCCTCAACTGCGAATTCACCCCCGCCGATGCTCTGGTCGCCGCGATTGAAGAAGCCGATGCCGTGCTGATCGGCTCCCCGACCCTCGGCGGCCATGCACCAACACCCATCGTGTCGGCCCTCGGCACCCTGCTCTCGGAAGGTGATCGCAGCAAACCGGTGGGGGTGTTCGGCAGCTTCGGCTGGAGTGGAGAGGCTGTGGACCTGCTGGAAACCAAGCTGCGGGATGGAGGGTTCAGCTTTGGCTTTGAGCCCATCCGAATCAAGTTCAGCCCCGATGCCACCAAGCTCAAGGAGTTGGAGGAGACCGGCACCCGCTTTGCCCGTCAGCTGTTGCAATCACAGCGGCGTGCCCAACGGCGCAGCGCCGGTGGCCTCAGCGAAAGCCGCAGCGACCCCGCCGTTCTTGCCCTCGGCCGGGTGATCGGTTCACTGTGCGTGCTGACGACCCGGAAAGGGGACCTCAGCGGTGCGATGGTGGCCAGCTGGGTGAGCCAGGCCAGCTTCAGCCCACCGGGAATCACCGTGGCCGTTGCCAAAGACCGGGCGGTGGAAGCGCTGTTGCACAAGGGAGACTGCTTCGCCCTGAACGTTTTGGCCGACGGCCGCGAAAACGACTTGATGAAACAGTTTCTGCAACCGTTTGATCCCGGTGCAGACCGTTTCGCAGGTCTCACCCTCGAACAAAGCCCGGCCGAACAACCGCTGCTGCCACAGGCCCTCGCCTGGCTTGAAGGCAGTGTCAAACAGCGCATGGAATGTGGTGACCACTGGCTGCTTTACGCCGAAGTGAGTCATGGCGGCATCTTTGACGCCGAGGGAACAACGGCCGTGCACCAACGCCGCAGCGGCGCCAACTACTGAGCCGCCCGGCCCGCAACAACTCCTAACTCATACCGACTACGAGTTAGCGCTAGGCTTGGTGGATCTCCGCAGCACTCCGATGGACCTCTCCAAGCCATCCACCCTGGCCAACCTTGAGGCCGCCTTCGGAGGCGAGAGCATGGCCAACCGCAAGTACCTGTTCTTTGCCGATGTCGCCAAGAAGCTCGGTCATCCCGAGCTCGCCAAGTTGTTCCGCGACACCGCTGCCCAGGAAACTGAGCACGCCTTTGCCCACTTCCGGCTGCTGCATCCGGAACTGGTCGTCAGCGACAAGGAACCCCTCAGCGACGAGCAGAAACAAGCCGTCCTCAGCCGCTGCCTGCAACTGGCGATTGAGGGAGAAACCTATGAATTCACCACGATGTATCCCGAGTTCGCGGCGCAGGCCAGAGACGACAGGGATCAAGGCGCCGAAGCCGAATTCAAGGACCAGACGCGCGAATCCGAAGAGCACGCCGGCGTCTTTCAAACCGCTGCGAAAAACTTCGGACTGCTGAGCCCCATCGAAGAGCACCACGCCAAACGTTATGGCGTGGCCCTTGAGGCCCTTGAGGGCAAGGGCACAGCCGGCGAAGCCGATCAACCCATCACCGGCCTGTGGATCTGCAAGGTCTGCTCCATGATCTACGACCCTGCCCAGGGCGATCCCGACTCCGGCATTGCAGCGGGGACGCCCTTCGAGGCCATCCCCGACGACTGGCAATGTCCGATCTGTGGCGCACGCAAGGCGAGCTTTGTGCCTTACCGCGAGGTCGAACTCAAAGCAGCCTGAGCCGTCGCATCAGTGGAACAGAACCACGATGCAAAACGCCAGGGCAAAGCCCAGCCCACCGAGGAGACTCACGCTGTCGTGGGTCCCTTCGTAGGCCTCAGGAATCACGGTCTGCAAGGTCATGGCCAGGACACCGCCACCAGCAAAGGCCGTGACCATCGCTTTCAGCACCGCCGGCGCGTTGGCCATCAGCGAATGGGCCAACCCTGCTGCCACGACACAGAGCACGACAACCATCGACCAGATGGTGAGAATCTTTCTGAGCGACAGTCCTGACCGGCGAAGGCCGGCACCACTGGCAAGACCTTCCGGAATATTGGCGACCGCCACAGCCACCACCACGGACACACTGATCAGTGGATTTTCGAGCAGTGCAATGCCAATGCTGATGGATTCCGGAATGCCATCGAGGGCAGCACCAAACACCAACGCCATGGCCGTGGCTTTTTCCTTTTGTTGGTCTGCATCCAGGACCGTCACACCGCCACAGTCCGCCGAACAACGACGCTTAATGCCTTTCTCCGCCAAGCGTCGGTTCACCAACACGTAGCTCACTAAACCGAGGAAAAAACCGGTCAGAGCCGCAATGATCCCTCCAAGCTCGAGCGCAACCTGCATCAGATCGAAGCAGAGCAACGAAATCAGCAAGCCGCAGCTAAAGGCAAGAAATACGGCCGTGATCTGCTTTGTTGGCTGGAAAACGGCTCCCAGGCAGGCTGAGATCAATGCCGACACCATGGCAACAAATGACCAGCCCAGGGCATCAATCAGCGTGCCTCCCTGGGTTAACGCTGGATCCCGCGCCAGCATGCCAACAACCTCGACGGTCACAAGCAGCTCAAGACAATGGCATCCCCAGGGTTAGCCACAAATCCAACCCCTGAGGCGTTCATCCCTGAGAACTCTTGAATTCATGGGTCGGAAAGCGCGCAGTTCGGCCACCCCAGGCCATGGCCTGACAGCAGAGAGACATCAGGCAAGATTCAGCGTGCATGGTGGAAGGCCTGGGCATGAGATCAGTGAAGCCACTCGATGTGTTGGTCATCACGGCCAGCAATGGGGAAAACCTCAAGCTGGCCCAACGCTTCCAAACCAACGCCCGCAACCTTGGCCACCAGGCCGAACTCCTGGATCTCACAACGCTCGACCTTCCCCTGTTCACGCCAAGAACCCAAGAAGCCCATGGGGTACCAACAGCCATCGCCCCGCTCCAGGAGCTGTTGGCAAGCACACCCCGCTGGGTGATTTGTGCCCCGGAATACAACGGATCGATCCCGCCCTGCCTGAGCAACGCCATTGCCTGGCTGTCCGTTCAAGGCGATGACTTCCGGGGACTCTTCAATGGCCGCCCCATTGCCATCGCCACCCATTCCGGAGGAGGGGGCATGGAAGTGTTGATCTCCATGCGGATCCAGCTCACCCACCTCGGCGCCGAGGTGGTGGGCCGGCAATTGCTCAGCAATGTCGCCAAGCCCGCCAAAGACGACAGCATTGACGACCTTCTCCAACGCCTGTTGCAACAACAGCCCTTACAGGTCTGAACCGTCTCCAGCTGAACAATGCAACCGTTCAAGGCCGACCACACCGTGGCCCGGGAGCCCGCCGGCTGCGCTTCACGGAAACGGCGCGGATTGCCCCGCAGCAACCACACCTCCAAACAGCTGAAGAGTTATCAGATGATGCCGATTTTTTGATGTTCAGAATGAACTTAATTGCACGGACGCAATGAGACCAACTCGCGCAAAAGCCATACCAGCAAAGGGATCACACCCAGAATTCAGACAGGAATTGCCAAACATCACTATTTCCACGTCCAATCCCAAACAAAATCAGCAGTTGCCTGGCGAACCAAAATCATGGCCCTTAAATAATCAAAACAACCCACCAAATCCCCCGAGCAATGGGATTTCATCCATCACAAGAAACTGCGATTCGCTATCGCGGATTTCTCCTGCTGCAACATGCCAACCATTCCTGGTTGGTGCGACCAGAACGAAGCCCCATGGCTGTGCTGCCCTTTCGGACCAAGCCATGCTCGCTGGCTGACGTCAAAGGCCAATTGGATGAGCGCTTAATGAACCACGACAACGCTCATCCGATGGCCAGCTGAACTCAAGCGGCCGCCGGCGGTGGCGTCGGCGAGTCGATCGACTGGAAAGGAAGCACCAAGGTGGCCCAACGCGCGGGCCGCTCCGGCCGACGGCGACGAGGCTGTCGCACACCAAACGGAACTCGAACCACATTGGTGCCCTCAATGGCGAGGGTGTGGCCCCGTTCAAGGGCCATTTTCAGACCATCGGGAAGCTCGGGCAGGTTCGGTTGTTTGTTGCTCTGGTGCTGGTTGTTGATCTTGCGCTGATCCATGGTCCCCCTGACGAACGAATCAGATGTCGTACAGCTTGCTCAAGTTGAGCGGAAAGGCTGAACGAATCAAACCAAAAATTCGGTTTTCAGTGAAAATTTACCGCGTGAGATCTCAAGCGGTAGTGGCCAGGGCCTCCACGGAGGGGCATGTGCACACCAAATTGCGATCGCCGTAGGCGTTGTCGATCCGCGCCACCGCAGGCCACACCTTGTTTTGTTGCTGCCCCGGCATCGGGAACGCCGCTTGCACGCGCGTGTAAGGACGATCCCATTGCTCAGCGGTCACGGCAACCATCGTGTGTGGCGCTTGCTTGAGCGGATTCAAAACCGGATCCATCACCCCGGATTCGATCAGCCGCACCTCCTCTCGGATCGCAATCATCGCGTCAGCGAAGCGATCCAGTTCAGCGAGGCTTTCGCTTTCCGTCGGTTCCACCATCACCGTGCCAGCCACGGGCCAACTGACCGTCGGCGCATGGAAGCCGTAGTCCATTAAACGTTTGGCGATGTCATCCACATCGATCCCTGCGCTGCGTTTCAGGGGTCTCAGATCAAGGATGCATTCATGGGCGACTCGCCCTGTGGCGCCGCGGAACAACACGGGATAGTGCGGGTCGAGGCGCCAGGCCAGGTAATTCGCAGCCAGCAGAGCAACAGCACTGGCCTGGCGCAGGGCCTCCGCCCCCATCATCCGCAGATACATCCAGCTGATCGGCAGGATGCTGGCACTGCCAAGCGCTGCCGCCGACACCGGACCAATCGCCTCGACAGCTGAAGCCGCCAAGGGATGACCCGGCAGGAACGGTGTCAGATGGGATGCCACTCCGATCGGTCCGACACCGGGGCCGCCGCCACCGTGGGGGATGCAAAAGGTCTTGTGCAGGTTGAGGTGACACACATCTGCCCCATAGGCGCCCGGGCGACACAGCCCGACCTGAGCATTGAGGTTGGCCCCATCGAGATAGACCTGACCACCATGGCGGTGAACCAGCTCGCAGATGTTCCGGATCCCCGGCTCAAACACTCCATGGGTGGAGGGATAGGTCACCATCAGGGCTGCCAGACGGTCGGCGTGCTCCTCAGCCCGCGCAGCCAGATCGTCCTGATCGATGTTGCCCTCGGCATCACAGGCCACCGGCACAACCCGTAATCCCGCCATCACCGCACTGGCCGGATTGGTGCCGTGAGCACTGGTGGGAATCAGGCAAACATCACGCTGGGCATCACCCCGGGATCGATGCCAGGCACGAATGACCAGCAGCCCCGCGTATTCGCCCTGGGAACCGGCATTGGGCTGGAGCGAGACGGAGTCAAAGCCCGTGAGAGCAGCGAGCCATTGCTCGAGATCCGCCGCGAGCTGCTGATAGCCCGCCCCTTGATCCTGGGGTGCGAAGGGGTGCAGAGACGCAAATTCCGGCCAGCTCACCGGGAGCAGCTCCGACGCTGCATTGAGTTTCATCGTGCAGCTGCCCAGAGGAATCATCCCGTGCACCAGGGAGAGATCCTTGCTGACCAAACGCTGGATGTAGCGCAGCAACTCGGATTCACTGCGGTACTGCTGAAACACCGGTTGCATCAGCCAGCTGGACTTCCGAGCCGGCATCTCCTCGAGCACGGATGGCAGGGCCGGCAAAGGAGCCAAGGCCGGTACCGGCTGAGACACCGCCGCAGCAAGCACGGCACACAGGCGAGAAACTTCCTCGGCACTGGTGCATTCGTCGAGGCTGATGCCAAAACCGGTCGCCTGGTCGGGATCAACCCCATCGGGCAGGACGCGGAAATTAAATCCAGCCGCCACAGCCTGACGGTGCACCTCCGGAGCCTGTTCACACTGCACGGTGACCGTGTCGAAGCGACAGCCGGAGGGCAGCGCGTAACCCAGCGCTGTCATGGCTGCTTCTAACTGCAGCCGGAAGCCGACGATTCTCTGGGCGATCCCCACCAGCCCATCGGGACCGTGGTGCACCGCATAGAAGGAGGCCATCACCGCGAGCAGCACCTGTGCCGTGCAGATGTTGCTGGTGGCTTTATCGCGACGGATGTGCTGCTCGCGGGTCTGGAGCGCCAGCCGGAGGGCGGGGTTGCCCTCGGCATCACGGGACTGTCCCACCAGGCGGCCGGGGATCTGACGCTTGTAGGCCTCCCGTGTGGCAAAAAACGCCGCATGGGGCCCACCGAAGCCCATCGGCACACCAAAACGCTGTGCACTGCCGATGGCGATGTCGGCACCGAAATCAGCCACCGGTGCGATCAAGGTTTGGGCCAACGGATCAATCGCCACGGTGGCCAGCGCTCCCACCGCATGGGCTCGAGCGATCACGTCGGTCGGATCCCAGAGCTGACCGTTGGCACCGGGCAACTGAATCAGGACCCCGAACACCCGCTCATCGAGATCAGCCTGCGCAAGGTCGACCCGCTCCAATTCGATACCCAGGGGCTGGGCACGGGTCTGCAAGACGGCGTAGGTCTGGGGCAGAACCGACGCATCGACCAGAAAACGACGGGCCTCAGGACGACGGCACACCGCATCGCTCAGACCCATCGCCTCAGCGGCGGCCGTGGCCTCATCAAGCAGGGAGGCATTGGCGATCGGCAAGCCGGTGAGCTCGCTGATCAACGTCTGGAAATTGAGCAAAACCTCCAGGCGTCCCTGGGCAATTTCCGCCTGATAAGGGGTGTAGGCCGTGTACCAGGCCGGATTCTCAAAGACATGGCGCTGGATCACAGCCGGCACAGCTGTGCCGTAGTAGCCAAGGCCAATCAGGGAGCGCTGGGCCTGGTTGGCCGTGGCAATACCCCGGAGATCTTGAAGGGCGGTGAACTCATCACAACCCTCAGGAAGAACGTCAGTGGGGGCCTGTTCGTCGAAGATCGCCGACGGAACGACATCCCTTAAAAACGTATCGAGGTCGGAGTAGCCGAGGGACGCCAACATCCGCTGCTGCTCCGAAGCAGCGGGACCGAGATGCCGCTGCAAGAAGGGAGATGTCACAACAGCAGCGGCGATGGGTCCACGATCGTAAAGAAGCGTGACCGCAGGCGCCGATCAGCCGGCGTTCACCTTCGCGCCATAGGCCGCCGCATCCAGCAGGGAGTCCAGCTGGGCCGTGTCCTTCGGCCGCAACACCAGCAGCCAGCCCGCCCCATGGGGATCGTTCTGAAGTTCCTCCGGACTGGCGAGAACCGCTTCATTGCGCTCCACCACCTCGCCATCCAGCGGGGCATACATGTCTTCCACCGCCTTGACGGATTCGACGGATCCGAAGCTGCTGCCCTTGGTCAGGGAGGCCCCCACATCGGGGAGGTCGACGAAAACGATGTCACCCAGCTGATCCACAGCAAAGGCGCTGATGCCCACACGAACCAGATCCCCATCCGCGTTCGCATATTCGTGGCTGTCGGCGAAGCGAAAAGAAGCTGGAAACTCGAATGCCATTGGCTCTCGAATCAGGAGTTGTTCCCAGTCTGAGGGAGATCGATCAGCCCTGCCTCAGCCAAAGCCGATAACGCGCGAACCAAAGCCAATCGCACATGGGCGCGGTGGGTGCCGCCTTGCACATACAAATTGAACGGTTCACGCAGTGGAGCGTCGGCGGAGAACTCGCTGGTGGAGCCATCGATGAAGGTGCCACCAGCCATCACGAGATCACTGGCATAACCAGGCATCGACGCCGGAACGGGGTCCAAATACGCCCCCACGGGTGAACAGCCCTGGAAGGCCCGGCAGACCACTTTCAACGCCTCCGGATCCCGGAGGCAAACCGACTGAATCAGATCACCACGCCAGCCTCCGGGCATGGGCTGCACCGCAAAGCCAAGCCGGGCAAACACACCCGCCACGAGGTCAGCACCGATCAAGGCCTCCGCGACCATCTGGGGTGCCAGAAACAACCCCTGAAGCACCAAACGCTGCAGATCAAACCCGGTGCCGCCTTCACTGCCGATGCCCGGTGCCGTGAGCCGGCAGCAGGCCTGTTCCACCAGGGTCGCGCGGCCGGCCACGTAGCCGCCGGTCGGCGCAATGGTGCCACCGAGATTTTTGATCAACGACCCAGCGATCAAATCGGCGCCAACCGCGGTTGGCTCCTGATCCTCCACCAGTTCTCCGTAGCAGTTGTCCACAAAGCAGATGCAATCCGGTTGACGGGCATGAATCCGAGCGCAGATCTCCCCGATCTGCGCCACGGAGATCGAAGGCCGCCAGCTGTAACCGCAACTGCGTTGAATCAGCACCATCCGACAGGGCTGCTCCAAAGCGCGATCGAGAGCCGCGCCATCGACAGCCCCGGCATCCGTCAACGCCAGCTCGTCGTAGGTCACACCGAATTCAGCCAAGGAACCCTGGCCCTGCTCACGCAGACCGATCACTTCCTCGAGGGTGTCGTAGGGACGGCCGGTGACCGACAGCAAGCGATCACCGGGTCGAAGCACACCGAACAAAGCAGCGGCGATCGCGTGGGTGCCACTGACGAACTGCATGCGAACCGCGGCAGCCTCAGCGCCGAGAACGCGGGCAAACACACGATCCACCAGCTCACGGCCCTGGTCACCATGGCCGTAACCGGTGAGCGAGGCAAAGTGCTGCGTGCCGAGCTTCTCCTCGGCCATCGCCTGCAACACCCGGGCCAAACGCTGCTCCACCGCGTTGGTTCTGACCTGCGCTGCGGCGCACAGATCCTGCGTCACAGCATCCACCAGATCCTGGGCGACGTCGATGCTCTGCTGATTCATCCCCAGGGCCTCATCCATCCCAATCCAAGCAATCTGCGCGACCATGCGAGGGTGGAACGCTCACTGCCGTCAGACAACTCCTTTAGATTTCTGTCATTAACGGCACGTTCCGCCTCAGAACTCTCTGAATCCGCGGTTCCTTACTTCCAGGAGCATTCGATTGGTTTCCTCGCAAACAGCCGACACCCGCGAGCTGCGGCAACGCGCGGCGGTCACGGCTCGGCGTGAACCCCTACCTGCCAAACAGCGCAAGATTAAGTGGGGAACCACCAGCTTCATGCTGGTGAATCACGTTCTGGCCACGGTGGCCCTGCTGCCTTGGTTCTGGAGTTGGCAGGGGATCGTCGCCTTTGGCGTTCTCTATTGGATGACCGTTCTGGGGGTGACCTTGGGCCTGCATCGCCTGGTTGCCCACCGCAGCCTTGTGGTTCCGGTGTGGGTGGAACGGATCCTGGTGTTGATGGGAACCCTGGCCTGCCAGAGCGGCCCGATCGAATGGGTCGGGCTGCACCGCCACCACCATCGCTTCTCCGACCAACCGAATGATCACCATGACGCTGGCCGTGGACTGTGGTGGAGCCACAGCGAATGGATGCTCCACGAGATTCCAGCCCTGAAGGAACTGGACCGATACGCCGGTGATCTGCAATGTGATCCCTTTTACCGCTGGCTGGACCGTTGGTTCCTGCTGCTGCAAGTGCCCCTGGGCTTGGGCCTGTATTGGTACGGCGAAGCTGCACAGGTGCACGGCGGTGGCCTTGGCTTGGTGCTCTGGTCCATTCCCCTGCGCCTGGTTGTTGTGTATCACGTGACCTGGCTGGTGAATTCAGCCACCCATGCTTTCGGTTATCGGAACTTTGATTGCCCTGATCTCTCCCGCAATTGCTGGTGGGTGGCGCTGCTCTCGTTCGGTGAGGGCTGGCATAACAACCACCACGCCCACCCCGCCAGTGCCCGCCATGGTCTGCGCTGGTTCGAATTCGACTTCACCTGGCAACACGTTCGCTTGCTGAAGCGTTTGGGCTTGGCACGCCGGATCAGAACAGCGAAATACACCGGCTGATCAGTGCTGGACCAGACCTCAACGATGGGCCTGATCCCAAAAGGACATATTTAGAGCTGTAGCGCAATAGAGATCGATAGACGTCTTTACCATGAAAGAAATGACGGCAATGACAATTAATGGGCTGCGAAAAATTAGATTCTTTCCTTACGTTTAGCAATGGGTATATTGGCGAACAATTAGAGCCAGCCAAAGGTTCTAAGTCAATTCAGCTGTTTTCATCGGCAGGCATTCAAGAGATCACTCTGAGTCCGCCACGGGACCTCAGAAGTGACAAGCCACAGCAGGGCAATGACATCGCCTGCACCGTTTCAATCACCCTCAGCAATTCCAACAAGATCCTTGATCTGGATGGTTGGATTTCTTGGCAGAAAAAAAGCAATGGGAAGACAGAATTAATTGGTGTCATCCTCAGCGAGACTCAAACGGATAGCGAAGCTAGCAACGCCTTCAAGGAGCTGACCGGCTACGACGCTGGTATCAAACCAAATGGCAAGAAAAGCGAAGGCACAAATTACGCCAGCTTCCAACTTCCTGTCTCAGGGGCAGAAGAATATGGAGCGGGTCAGACGATTCAAGGCAGCGCCGATCCACCAAACTGCGATCAGCTGGCAACATTATTCCCACCAGAAA
>NZ_JBGKDS010000090.1:0-3914 GCF_042954325.1 Parasynechococcus sp.
ACGCTCACAACTTCCCCCTCGACCTGGCTGCTGCTGAGTCCACTCCTGTGGCTCTGCAGGCACCTGCCATCGGTTGATCTGGAATCAACCTGTTCCTTCTGGAACAGAACAAACGATTCAGATCAACTGAATCGGAAAGCCTCCGCCTCACGGCGGGGGCTTTTTGTTGTGGATGCAGAAACCCAACTGTCCGATCAACGGTGATCCGACATCGACTGCACTGCCAGAAACGACTGCCCCAATAACCGCCACAGAGATGGGGCGACCTTCCTGATCGGAAAACGACCTCTCCCGAACGGTTGTCAATCTGCGTCAACCCACTGACCACTGGGCTCTAGGACAGGACAACGCTCATGAGGCTGCTGCTAGCGGAGAATTAATTGCGGTTATTGGCTCGGTACCTGATCTAAGGGCGACATATCTAGCTGTAGTTCTTACGGGTCGAACCACACTGAGGAAGTATGTTGAACCAGCAGGTAGCAACCTTTCGACGTAGCGAATGATTAAAGCTAGCTAGCGAAATGGCAGCGAATTCAGAACGCGCGGACTCTGCCGATAAATTTTCTGGTGGATTTATATTTATCGCGTGATGCTTTAGTGAGAATCAGGGCTCGCCCATTTCATCCTCTAAACGGCTTCGATCGATCCAATCACACATTTGCCGAAGTGCGACGTCATCCATCTCCACCAAATGATCAGTCCACTCCTGCATGATCAATTGGTGGTGATCGGGATTGTGGATGGTGAGCTCTGGACCCATCAACACGTATTTAATGCTGAGCAGTCTCCAGGCCTGGGCCTTGAGCAACCAAGGATGAGCTGCCAATAACCGTTCCACCCGACTGATCGGCTGGTATTCACTATCCATGTCTGATTCCGTTCTGAGACAACTACGCCGTCTTCTGGCTTCGCTGATGCGCTTGAAGTGAGAGGAAGAGGGCGCGGGGATTGCCGTAACGGTCTGGCAGTGCCTGATGCAGTCGGTTCAGTCGTCGCCAGCAGACGCTCTCCCTGGCTTCCCCTTCTTTCACGCCATCTGCCACCAGGTATTCCATGGCGCGGGTGTACAACGCTTCCGTCTCTCGCAGTTCTGCGAGGGATGGTTCATGGGTGAAGGTGACTGCTGCCATCTCGTCGAAATATCACTTTTCAGCATCCATTGATGCCCGGCCGGGGACTTGATCTCTACCCCCATTTGGGGTGATTTATTGGCTCAGATCTGAACCATGCCGCACCGCATTCCCTTCAACACCGCCTGCACCCGGTTGTTCACTTGTAGGGTCCGCAACAGCCGCTTGGTGTAGGTACGTGCGGTCTCTTCGGTGACGATGAGATCTTCCGCAATTTCTCGGTCAGACATTCCGCGGGCGAGGCGGTCGAGAACTTCGTATTCGCGAGGTGTTAGTCGCGGGCAGCTGAGATAAGGAAGTTCATCGGAGCGCAGTGATGGGCTTCGGTAGGAGTGATGTCCCATCACCGCCAACACAGCCGCTTCGAGGGGTTTGCGGTCTTCAATGATGTCGGCTTCAGCGACCACGGCTTCCAGCCACTGTGCATTGTCATACTCCACAGGAACCGCATCACTCAACGCCAGTACCACCACTTTTAGGTCGGATTGAATCTCTCTAGCTTTGCGCACCAACTCGAAGCCATTGCCTTTTTCGAGAAGGTCTGTGCAGAGAAGCAGCTCAAATGAATCCCGTTTGAGATAACTTAGGCAAGAGTCTTCATCTGTAACGGCACAGCCGATACGAGATTTTTCGCTGAAGCTATCGCAGAAACAGCGAAGGAAAAACCGCCCCTTCATTGCTAAGGCAATGCTTCCGTTGATGGCAACGGAAAGCAGAGGCTCTTCGTTTTCAGATTTGGGTTCGCTCTGCAGGTATGGGGTCAGATCCATGGACTTCCCTGCATCTTCCATCCATCCTTGCGGGCCAACTGGCCCAAATGGTTGCGACCGTCGTCAGTCGTCATAGACCCGGCATTCCGGTGCATCGGGGTTCAAATCGCAATGCACCTCGAGGGAGGTGGGGTCCTTGTGTTCCCCGGGATGGTGGCTGCGATAGGTCTCGAGCCCTTCAAGCTCCGTGGCGTAGTGACGCGCCTTGGCCTGGTCTCCGTCGACCTGAGCCTTGGCCAATTCCTCGCGGTCTTTAGCGATGTGGGTTTCGATTGATTCCACGCTCAACATTGCAATCGGAGCCATCTAACGCGCGGACCAGATCGTTGAGCTACCCCCATCCGAGGACAGAACGATTGTCCCCATTTGGGAGGCGATGTGACGGCCTCGTTCATTGCATAGTTCGAACTGGCAGCGAGAAGATTCCATGAGCACATCTAGCCTCAGTATTGGAGAGCTCGAAGCCAAATATCCGCTGTACTGCAAGGCCTTGAAGATGCTGATCAAGCAGGGGAAAACAAATGCTGAACTTGAGCGAACACTCTGTTGGGATCGTTTGCGATTGTTGCACCGCTCCTTGCCGAGGCAATACAAATCTCCCGAGCGGTTGATGTTGATGATTCAGGCCGAATTTTCGTCAGAGACCGATGCCTAAGGAGGGAGTATGTCGATCGAAGCTGATGCCATCAGGGCTCAAGTTCTGAGTGATGTGCTGCACAGGATTTCTTTCCTTGATCAAGAGCAATGCTATGAAGATAGTTATGCGCTGACTCAGGAATTCAGGGAGTGGTTGCTCGAACCTCCGATTCAACCCAACTCGAGACAGGCCAGGCCATAAACGTTGCGATCGTGGCCTTTGGGCATCACGCCTTTGTACATCCGCACCGTTGAGCCCATGGGTTTGAAGCCCTTCGCCGTCGTGATCGTCTTGGCGGAGGGGTTGTGCCCCGGGGTGTCGATCAGAACAACTCCCTTGTGGCGGTCCATGGCGTTGTTGAGCAACAGCGAGGCCATGCCAGCATCTTCCGCCAGCCAGGGACCCACCCGCCAACCGTCGCCAATCGGGAGCAGGCAGGGGCGAATGCGCACGTAGCCGTGGCACGCCCCCTGGGTATCCCTTGCCACAAAGACATCTCCAGCCCTGTGGCGCAGCCAGAGTTCAAGGAAGTGGGGCCTTGGGCTGATTTCGTGGCGTTCGTCGTATCGCTGAATCGCCTCGAGAGAGATCTCACTCAATGGCACAACGGTGATGTCGCTGCGGTTGAGCAGTTTTGTTGTCGGGTGTTGCGATTGGTCGCTCCGGCACAACATCTGCCGGCGTGTGGTGACGCAGTCCTTTTGAAAACCGGCTTTTTCGTAGAAGTCCACCATTTGAACTGCGGCTTCCAGGCCGATGCACTCCACGCTGCTGAGGGTTTTCAAGGCGTGTTGCCACAGACGACGGCCGATTCCCTGGCCGCGATGCTCTGGCTTCACGACAAACAGGCCGATGAAGGCGTAGCCGGGGTTGTAGGTCACCGCGGCAATGCAGCCCACTGGTACGTCGTCCTGCCAAGCCAACCAGATCCCCTGGCGATCGGTGTTGGCATAAATTTCGATATCGCCCACTCCGGGGGCGAAATCCTGTTCGCGGGCCAGACCTGTGACGACGTCGAGGTCGGATGGCGTGAACGGTTTGATCTCCAGCATCGACAGTCAGGCAAGGAATTCAGCAACCTGAGCGTTCGATTCATCTTTGGGCGGCTTCAGGCAGCTAGGAGAATCGAATCCACACTGGTTGGATAACGGCGCACGTAGGCGTTGGTTTCCATGGCGACGATTCGTGCCTCCTGCCGATTGGACGCATGGAGTTGCAGCGTGTGTCGGCTGCCGTCGTTTTTCTTGTATCGAACAAGAAAGCGTTGCGGATTGGCTGTCATCGGTCTGAGACCTTGCGCCTGATCCGCACTGTTGTTGGACGGAGAGCGCAGGCAAGGGCGTGGAACGGTCGGTGGGTTCCCTCAACGATGAGATG
>NZ_JBGKDS010000091.1:0-2634 GCF_042954325.1 Parasynechococcus sp.
TTACGCCTGATTGAACCCCGTTTGAGTTCAGAAGGTCTTCATCGATGAAGGCCTTCTTCTTTGTTTTTACCTCATCAGTTCGTCATGGTTATTAGTCGGCGGGGTCTTCTTTCCTCAGCAGGTGCGTTGGCAGGATTGACCGCCCTCGGCTCCAAACAACCCGGACGGACGCAACCCGATCGCAACCGTGTTGATGTGGTCGTCATCGGTGGGGGCTTGTCCGGTCTGACGGCGGCACGCGAACTAAAACAGCGGGGACGAAGCGTTTTGCTTCTGGAAGCCAAAGCGCGTATCGGTGGCCGCATGGTGAACCAGAGCGTTGCCGGTAACGGTGTGATTGACCTTGGTGGTCAGTGGGGTGGCAAACCGCTGATGCCTGCCCTCCTTCGGGAACACCTGGGATTCTGGCCAGCTTTGTTTCAGGAAATCGCGTCGGCACCTTCAGTCAGTTCAGCCATCGCGAGCAGCGTGAGCTGATCCTTCGGGATCTGGTGATCAAACGCTGGACGGAAGACCCCTGGCAAACCGGTGGTTATGGGTTAACCAGGACTCCCGGTGCTTGGACAGCCTTCGGCTCATCCTGGCAAAACCCCCATGGCAAGGTTTTCTGGGCCGGTACTGAGCAGGCCACCCGTTGGCCTGGCTATTTCGAGGGTGCCATTGAGGCCGGCCTGGCGGCTGCCCGCCAGGCCATTGACGTCATCGCCTGAGTTCATCCCTGGGCCGTCGCTTTTGCTGCGGCCTGAATGCCCGCTTCGATCGCCCCTTCGAAGTATCCGGGCCACCGACTCGAGGCTTCGGTACCGGCCCAGTGCACTCTCCCGTGAGACTGCTGCCACCCCTGCCCGTAGGTGGTCCAGGTGCCTGGTGTCACAAAGCTGGTGAAGGCGCCGGTGGACCAGGCTTCCTGGTTCCAGTTCTCCAGGAGAAGTTCTTCGGGAGCACCGGCTTCCGGTCCCCAATAGGCCACAAGATCATCCAAAACAGCCTTGCGCTGCTCGGCAGCCGTCATCTGCTGGAAGGCCACCGCAGCACTGGCGGTGACGAAGGCCGCAAGGATGCCGGGGGTCCCGCTGGGCAGAGAGCTGTCTGCCGTGATCTCCAGGGTTTTGAGGTTTCCGACGGCAAATCCGTTGAGGTTCGTCTTTCGCCAGAACGCGGATTTGTAGATGGCAAAGACTTTGATCATCGATCCCATCGGACTGCGCTGGAGAAAGGAGCGCGTTTCCGCTGGGAGATCCGGCGTGAAGGTGATCTTGTTACGCAGTGGTGGAGGAATGGCGACGATGGCGCTTTTCGCTCGAATCTGGCGACCGTCACCGACATGCACGGTCACCCCCTTGTCGTTCTGATCGATGCCTTGGACGGGTGCATTCAGGCTGATGAGGGGCCTCAGCTCGGCCGTCAGCCGTTCTGCCACCTGACCAGCAGCCCCATCGAGCAGCCATGATTCCGGTCCCTCGTCCTGCGGGGCGACGGCCTGTGTCCAGGCCAGGTGAAGGATCGAGGCGTCCCAGGGGTCAAACCCACCGGAGCCACCCACGACCGACAACCATTCCAATTCGAAATCACTGAGTCGGGACGAACTGTTCTTCTCACACCAGGCACGGATCGTGGTGCGATCCAGTTCCACGGCATTGGCTGCAGTCCACGGTCGTGCGGGATCAATGGAAGCCGCGATGCCTCGGAACGTTTTCATCGCTGCCTTGGCTTTGGCGACCTCGGCCGCGGGCTGTTCAATCTGCTCCGCATCAAACAGAAGAACGCTGTCGGAGGGTTGTTTGGCCAGGTCGGCGACGACCCGTTGCCCATCCCAGTGCAGGACACCCTTGCCGTCGTAGTAGCTGGGGAAGGTCTTGATTCCCAGCTCATCAACCAGGGCCTGAAAACGGTGATGTGTGGCACCACCCCATTGGCCGCCAAGGTCGATCACCGCACCGGTCCTGGTGGTCTGGCGAATCATTCGGCCACCGGTTCGGGCCCTCGCTTCAAGAATGTGAACGCTCAGACCTTGTTTGCGGAGTTCCCGTGCAGCCATGAGTCCGGAGAGACCGGCACCCACCACGACCACATCGACGGACTTGGGTGCAGAAGAAGCTCTGCTGCTGGTCTGCAGGCCGATTGCACCAAAGCTGGCAAGCCCTGCGCCTGCGATTAATTCACGACGGGAGAGTGCCATTGACTGGAGTCGGATTGGTTTGCTGTGGCCCTTTTGATCGGTTGTTTCGTCAGGTCGTGATCATGAATCGCGACAACCGTTCACGAACTGTTTCAGGTTGATGCACCCACCGTTGACTCTTTTGACTGGAGCTTTGCACAAGTTTTTTTTGCTCCTCGTGAGGTAATGGTCTTGCTATCAATTCAATAGTCAACGCGTAAGCCGGTGTCTTTGAAGTGGTTCTCCCTGGCGCTGGGATTGTCGACGGCAATCTTGTCGGTCTCTCCAGTGTTGGCGGCCCCTGGTCACGATCATTCGAGTGTTGGCGAGGAGGAGATTGACCGCCAGCGCGAGTCACTGGCCCGTTCGACCTCGAAGCAAGGATTTGGTCCGCAATCCCCGCGGGATCTCAACCAAATCAATGGCTTGAATCGGCGTACGTTCGCCGCCGCTCCGTCTCGCGCAACGCTGAATCT
>NZ_JBGKDS010000092.1:0-37739 GCF_042954325.1 Parasynechococcus sp.
AAGAACCAGCCATAACTATGCAATCCAATGCCAAGAAGATTGACCCCGATATAACAAACTGCGATCACAACAAGCCCAACAACAGCGACAAGAGCCGGCCGACGTCCCTGCCAGCCACGACTTAAACGGGTGTGGAGATACGCCGCATAGACCAACCAGCAAATCAGTGCCCACGTTTCCTTGGGATCCCAGCTCCACCAACTGCCCCAAGCTTCATTGGCCCAGACAGCTCCGCTGATAATCCCCACGGTGAGCAAAAGGAAGCCAACCGTGATCGTGCGATAGCTGAGGTTGTCGGCCTGTTCACTCGTGGTGAGTTTGATCGATTGCAATTGCAGTACATCACCACTTCCCGCCACTTGGGCCTGGCGATAGCCACCACTGCCAATCGAGCTGCTGCGCAACTCCAAGACATCGCCGCGATCGGTGAACAACACCGCCAACGACAGCAAGGAGCCCACCAGCAGAGCCGCGTAGCTCACCATGATCACGCTGACGTGCATCACCAACCAACTGGAGCGCAGGGCGGGCACCAGTGGAGCCGCCGCCTGAAGTTGATCCGGCAGCGCAAAGCTTGCAAAGGCAATGCAGCCCAGTCCCATTGGGGTCGCGGCTGCCATCACGATGGGCGATGACCAACTCCGCTCCACCAACAGCTGAGTGAGCGTGCAAGCCCAGGCCAGGAAGCACAGAGATTCGTAGAGGTTGCTGATCGGAAAATGTCCGGATTGCCACCAGCGCAAGACCAGTTGGGCGGTCAGCAGCAGGTTGGCGCCGGCAACCAACAGACGAACCGTCGACGAGGGCTTCGAGCTGGACACAGCCCAGAACCCGAGCGGCAGAGCCAGCAACAACAACACAAAGGCTGCAAAGCCAAGGCCTGTGACGAGCTCAAACGGTGTGTTCAACAAATCAGGAAAGCCCATTCCAGCATTCAACGATTCTGCCCCTTTTGATCAGCGACTGGCCTGGCGCAGCAACACTCCGCCAGCACCAATCGAAATGGCAACGGGTAACCAAGCCGACAGGAACGGAGTCAAGACACCGCTGACGCCCAGCGAGCTGAAACTGACGCTCAAGGCGTAATAACCAAGAATCAAGAGAATGCTCATCCCAAAGCCCTGGCTGAGGCTGCGGCGTGAGCCTGGCCTGGCACCCAGGCTGCTGCCGATCAATCCAAAAACAATGCAAGCCATCGGGAACGTGAATTTCTCCTGAATCCGAACCCGTAGTTTTCTGGCCGCCTTTGTATTGCCAGCCTCCGCCTCAATGCGCTCAGCCATCACAGCCTGGGCCACGGTCATGTTGTTGGCGTCGTCAGGGATCTTGGCCACTTGAAGTGGGCCGGAGCTCAGGGGATAGAACTGACGGTCAAAGGCCAGACGGGTTGTGCTGCCATTGGGGTTGAGGGTGAGAGAGATACCGTCCACGAATTCCCACTTGGCCTCGTTGGGATCCCAGATCGCCTTCTCGGCGACAAGCATCTGCCGGTATCCGGCTCGAGAGAAGTCGAGAACCGTGACATCCAGCATTTCTCCGTTCTCAAACCGACGGGAATAAAACAGCTGCTTCAAACCACGGGAGCTTTTCTGCCCACCGGTCCCCTGAATCCGACCGAAATTGGTGAAGGTGATGTCCTCGCCACGTTCGGTGGCAATGGCCCGTCCGAGCCCTCTCTGCAAAGCAATCTCTGCTTGGCTGTTGGCCTGGGGAACAATGACATCGTTGAACAACAGGGTCAGCGCTGTCAGCAAGGCGGACAAAACAATTGCCGGGACAACCAATCTCACCGTGGACACACCAAGGCTTCTCAGCGCAGTGAGTTCGCTGTTGGCGGACAGTTTGCTGTAGGCCCACAAGGTGGCCAGCAAGGTCGCCATCGGAAGCGAGAGAACCAGAAAACGGGGGGTGTTGAGAACGAGAAGCTGAAGGGCAATCAATGCCGGCATGCCATCCACCATCTGGCGGGCCAGCTCGAACATCACCCCAATCGAGAGACCGAGAACAGTGAATAACGCCACGGCAAACAGCAGAGGCGGAACGACTTCTCGAAGCAACCAGCGGTCAATCAGCGGGATTTGCCGCAACCAGCGTTGGGGGGTCATCACAGTTGAAATCCCTCTCCGAGGTAATGACGACGAACGAGGGGGTCGCTGGTAATGACATTGGACTGACCACTGGCGAGGATCGCTCCATCGTTCAAGATGTAAGCCCGATCCGTGATCGCCAATGTTTCACGAACATTGTGGTCGGTAATCAAAATTCCCATCCCCTTCTCTCGCAACGAATGAATCAGTTGCTGTAAATCAGCAACGGCAAGGGGATCAACACCGGCAAAGGGTTCGTCAAGCAGCAAAAACATCGGACCCTGTTGCCCCACCGCCAGGGCTCTGGCCACTTCACAGCGTCGGCGTTCCCCGCCGGATAGCTGAAAGCCACAGCGATCAACGAACACAGCAAGATGGAACTCGTCGATCAGTTGATCTCGACGATTCCGTCGCTCCTTTGGGCTCAAGTTGGTCTGATCAAGGGCAACATCCAGGTTCTGGCGCACTGTCAATTGACGGAAGACGCTGGGTTCCTGGGGTAAGTAGCCAATCCCCAGCCTGGCCCGTTCAGGCATGCTTCGATCGGTGATGTCCGTCCCATTCAGTCGTACCCCGCCACGGTCAGGGCGAAGGAGACCGATCACAAGATTGAATGTCGTGGTCTTGCCAGCACCATTGGGGCCCAAAAGCCCAACCACTTCTCCAGGGTGCAGGTCGAGATCAACTGCATCAACAAGCTTCCGGCCACCGAGTGCGATCGAGACCGTATCCAGGGACAGGCTCATTGAGCCTCAACCGGTTGTGCAGCGGGCTGTTGAAGCTTCCACTGGCTGAAGACCTGGGCACCTTCTGCGGGCTGGGCGATGGCTCGATCCTGATCCAGGAGATAGGTCAAGCGTTCAGCACGGATGGAGGTTCCATCGGTCTGGGATACGTCCACATCACCACTCAGAACAATCCGATCTTCTTTGGTGAAGTACTGGGCCTGACGGCTCGTGGCCACCACACCGCGCTCCTGATGAATCAAACGCACATTGCCCAGGGCCGTGACCACACCGCTGTTGTTGTCTGCCATCTGCTGATCGGACTCAATGGTGACCAGACCCGACTGAGCCTGGGCTGGTTGCCAACCCGATACAGCCGAAGCGACCATCGCAACCCCGACCGCAGACCAACCAAGCAACCGGCGCCGATAAGCCAAAAGAATGCTGAACACGCACGTCGGTTGACGATACCTCCGCCTCAAGTCTTGAACCGCAGCGAGGGGACAGTGCAGGTCTCGGGATCCTGCTCCAGCTGAAGCAGCTTCAATCGCTCGGATACACAGGTGCAAAGCGCCTCGAGATCAAGACCAAGGTCCGGAGCACCGGGCCGTTTCAAACGACCGAGTGCTTCACCGAAGAGGATGGTGGCCCCACGGGTGTTCCCCCGTTGCAGGTGGAGCTGAGCCACGGCCACCTGAAGGATCCCCTGAAGGCTGCGGCGTTCAGGGTCAGCTGTTTCATGCCAGATCTCCTCAAACACGTCATGGGCGGCGTACCACTCATGACGGTTGAACAGATCGATTGCCTGATGAAAGCGGGGGTCCGCTTCAGGCATCAGCGCTTGGCCATCCGCTTGGCGGGCAACTTACGCAGACGGATCGATTCCGGCGTGACTTCGAGCATTTCATCGGGACCGATGTACTCGAGTGCACGCTCAAGGGTCATCTGAACCGGAGCCTGAAGGGTATCCAGTTCTTCCGCACCAGCGGAACGCATGTTGGTGAGCTGCTTCGCCTTACAGACGTTGATCTCGAGATCTTGAGGACGATTGTTCTCGCCAATGATCATCCCCTTGTACACCTTGGTTCCAGGGGAGATGAAGAACTGGCCACGGTCCTCTGCATTCTTCAAGGCATAGAACGTGGCGGTGCCTTCCTCGAACGCGATCAACACACCGTTGCGGCGGGTGTCGAAGTCGCCAAGCATCGGGCGATATTCGAAGAAGGAATGGCTCATGATTCCTTCACCGCGGGTGGCACGGATGAATTCGCCACGGAAGCCGATCAGACCGCGAGAGGGAACGATGAACTCGAGCTGCGTGCGACCGTCCTGGCCCGTCTCCATGTTTTGCATCTCGCCTTTGCGGGTGCCCAACTTCTCGATGCAGGCACCAACCGCCGCCTCGGGGACATCCATCACCAGGGTTTCCACCGGCTCACAGGGCGTCCCGTCGATGGTGCGGAAAATCACTTGAGGCTGAGACACCTGGAACTCATAGCCCTCACGGCGCATCGTTTCGATCAAGATGCCCAAGTGGAGCTCACCACGCCCGCTCACGGCGAAGCGATCCGGTGAATCGGTGTCTTCGACGCGCAGGGCGACGTTGGTGAGAAGCTCGCGCTCAAGACGGTCACGAACCTGACGGCTGGTGACGAACTTGCCTTCCTTGCCGGCAAAAGGTGAATCGTTGACCACGAAGGTCATTTGCAGGGTCGGTTCATCGACCTTGATCAACGGAAGAGCCGTGGGTTCATCCGGACAGGCAATTGTTTCGCCGATATTCACATCATCGAAACCGGCCACAGCAACAAGATCACCGGCCGACGCCTGCTCAATCTCGACGCGCTGCAGACCTTCAAAACCGAGCAGCTTGCTGATTCGCCCCTTCTTGATGGTGCCGTTGTCCTTGATCAGTGACGCGCTCTGACCCTGTTTGATCACACCATTGTGAACTCGGCCGATGATGATCCGACCCAGGAAATCGGAATAATCCAGCGTTGTGATCTGAAGCTGCAGAGGCTTGTCAGCGTCTCCGACCGGGGGCGGAACATGGCGCAGGATGGCATCAAACAGCGGACGCATGTTCTCGCTGTCCGTCTTCATATCGGGCTTGGCAAATCCGCCGAGACCGCTGCCGAACAGATAGGGAAAATCGCACTGATCATCATCGGCCCCCAGCTCGATGAAGAGATCGAGAACTTTGTCGACAGCCGTTTCTGGATCGACGCGTGCTCGGTCGATCTTGTTGACAAAAACGATGGGACGCAGACCCTGCTCCAGTGCTTTCTTCAGCACAAAGCGTGTCTGAGGCATGGGCCCCTCGTTGGCGTCAACGATCAGGAGACAGCCATCAACCATGCCGAGCACACGTTCGACTTCACCACCGAAGTCAGCGTGACCGGGGGTATCAACGATGTTGATCCGGGTGTCGTTGTAGGTGACCGCTGTGTTCTTCGACAGAATCGTGATGCCACGCTCACGCTCCAGATCGTTGGAGTCCAGCACGCAGGTCGGGACCGCCTCGTTGTCGCGGAAAATTCCCGATTGCGCCAGCAAGGCATCGACCAAGGTCGTCTTTCCATGGTCAACGTGAGCGATGATCGCGATATTGCGAATCGCCTTTTGCTGGGCGCTCATGCGGTCGAATCGTTTGGATATGTGAAGAACGCCAGAGGCGCAGTGACACAGGCTATCTCAACGTGAGATTCGACTGGTTCGTTCCGGCCCCTTGACACGCATGCTCCCCCGGGTTACCCCCAGCTGGTGGCTGATCTGTTCACGCTTCCAGACCTCCCGAGAGGGCAACCGACCCGCCAACGCATCGCTGTACAGATGCACGCGTCGGACGGTTGCCGCCGCATCTTCATCCAGCAGTTCCAGCCGAAAATGACGGACGCCAGCCTGCAACAGAGCCGGAAGCGCTTCAACTCCTGATTGCGCGGTTCCGTTGAACAGAGTGTTTCGACAGCCCAGATCCGCACGTAGAGGATGTTCCACGCCACTGCGATCCATCAGGGTGACCGTGTGCTGCTCACAGGGACGTCCGCAATCGGTGTGGTCTTTGCCGTCTGACAAAAAGGCACAAAACAAACAGTGCTCCATGTGGAACAAAGGCATGTGCTGATGCAACGTCACTTCCAGGCATGACGGCTGCACGCCGGCGGCAAGATCCAAGAGCTGCTGAAGGTTCAAGTCATAGCTAGCCGTGACCCGCTTGAGCCCCCAGAAGCGCACGTACCAATCCATGCTCAGGGGATTGGCGCTGTTGAGGGAGAAATCACCGATGCAAGGGGCCAACGGTGTCAGCGTTTCCAACTGATCAGCATTCCGAACCAGGTACCCATCGGCCCTGGCTTGGATCAGTGGTTCCAGGGTCCAACGCTCATTGGGCCGCGTCACCCGAGGACCAGCCAGCCAGAGTCCATCCGGCCAAACACCTCGGCCGATCGCCACCGCTTCACGGCAATCCCGTGGTTGTTCCAAATCGGCCACGACCGAACCAACCGGTGCCGCCGTTGCCGAAAGCTCGCTTAAAGCTTTGAGCTGCTCAAGGCTGCGAACCAACACCACAAGCTGCGGATCCTCAGGCAGTGACGGTTGCGCTGGCCGCTGCAGCAGAGACTCCAAGACCTCAGCGGGTTGAAGTCGCAACGACGACGACGGCAATGGCGGCTGTTCAGGGGCCGACGCATGCGCGGCATCCTCAGCTTCCCCGATCTGGGCGATCTGCTCCAAAAGAGATCGCCGCATCCGATTCAGTTCAGCGACCGGGAGAAAGGCATCAGCACAAAGATCCAAAACCAAGGATCCAAGCGTCCATCCCGTTCCGCCGAGACGCCCCAACTGATCCTCCAGACGACCCTGGTCCAGAGGACGCTGGTTGGCAGGCTGCAGGGGGAGAGAGGAGCGCACAACGATCCGTTTGCCGTTGTGGATGGAAGGATCCAGCAAGGCCAGCTCAAGCGGCTCGCCCAGACGGCCGCTCACCTTCAGATGCAGGCTGCGATCCTTGACGGGGACGTCCCGTCTGGACTGTTTCTCCCAGTGCTGGGACCAGATTGGATCGCTCGTGAGCCAGACCGAAGCACCCGGACGGAGCTGCGCCACCGCACAGCGACCGGGGCCCAAGCGCAGGCGAAGCCGATCCCTGCCAAGGCTTTCACAGGCCATGATCCGGCCGCCGATTTCCTGAGGTGGCTGAAGAGGGTCAGACGAGACCATCTCCAACACCAGTCCCTGGCCGTTGCGCAGGGGCTCCTGGGTTCTGAGCTGCAGCCAACCCCCTGATTCCACGCGCAACAAGCGCCCGATCAAAGGACCGCGCTTCTTACTCCAACGCCCGTGCACCAAGCGGCGGTGGTCCACCCCATCCAGCCAACCGTGGGACAACCCCCTTGAGAAGGCGAGTTCCATTTGGCGTTTCATCCCTGAACCATCCAGGGATGGGTCATCGCTCGATGTCTGATCGCGACGATCCAGCTGACGGCGATAAGCATCGGTGACCGCCGCCACGTAATTGGCATCCTTCAGGCGGCCTTCCACCTTGAGGCTGGCGATCCCAAGCCGCTCGAGCTGAGGGAGCAGATCCCAGGCGGAAAGATCCTGCGGTGACAGTAAATAACGCTGATCGCCGAGGGGGCGGGCCTCACCATCGACGATCAATTCATAGGGAAGTCGGCATGCCTGAGCACACTCGCCGCGGTTGGCACTGCGCTGGCCTAAGGATTCGCTGGTGAGGCATTGACCGGAATACGCCACACAGAGCGCGCCATGAACGAACACCTCGAGTGGCATCGCCAGATGGCGTTGCTGAAGCTGACCGTTCAGACGGTCGAGATCGGCCAGGGACAACTCCCGAGCCAACACCACCCTCTGACACCCCAAAGCAGCAGCCTGGGCCACGCCCGCCGCACTCGTGATCGACATTTGCGTTGAACCATGCAACACAAGGCCGGGGACCAGCTGACGGGCCAGATTGCAGAGACCCACGTCCTGGACAATCACGGCATCGACCTTGGCCTGATCCGCGGCCACCAGCAACTCGGCAGCCCGTTGGAGTTCATCGCTGAACACCAAGACGTTGAAGGTGAGGAAACCCTTCACCTCACGGTCATGGAGCCAGGTCATGACCTCAGCGAGATCAGCGATCCGGAAGTTTTCCGCACGCTGACGGGCGTTGAAGGCATCCACCCCGAAATACACGGCGTCGGCCCCGCTGGCCACGGCGGCTTTCAAGGCCGACCAATCACCCGCTGGGGCCAGGAGTTCAGGCTTCATTGGAGGGGATTGCGCGTGAAACGCCGTGCTGATTCGAACAGGCGAAGGGCATCGGCAGTCCCTTCAAAGCGCCAGTGCCAGGGCTCGTAACTCACCCCCTGACGATTGCCATCCGGAAAAGAGAGCACAAAGTGATATCGCGCCGCATGGTCCTGAAGCCAGCGGAAGCTCCTGGTGTCCTCAAAGCTCACCGAAAGGTTGGTCTCAGGGGCGTCACCATCCCCCAGATCCACGGCATAACCAGTGCTGTGTTCGGAGTAGCCCGGAGGAGCAGAGACCCTGGCGCGTTCCTCCGCCGTCTGATTTCGTTCCGACGCCACATCAAAAAAGATCGAGTCCTGCAGATCAGTGGAACGAAAGCCACTGAGAAGACGTAAATCAACGCCATCTGCGGCAGCGGCCTGGCGCATGGCGTCAAGCGCATCAGCAGCATCCACATGCAGTTCGATTCCCGGAGAGAAGCTGATCAACTCCGAACGATCGGCCTGAAGGTAAGGGAAATGTCCCAACAGGCGCCCGTCGGCGGAGGGCCGGCTGGGGAGCTCGATCGCCGGCGATGGCCGCTGTTCGGCCCGCCGTGAACCTGTGCCGACGACAAACCACACAGCCAGGACGGCCCCGGAGAAGACCACGATCGAAGCCAGGAACAGGCGAGCACCACCACCTCTGGACCGTGAACGAGCAGGAGCCGAACGGCGCGCCACCGGGATGTCATCCCGCAACTGACGCCGTGCAGAAGCTCCTCGGGGCACAACGCTGCTTCGTGATGTTTCGATCGTAAAGGCGAGCGCCCGTTCGAGCCACGCAAAGCCCAGTGGCGGTGGTAGTTTTTGAGAACAATCCAGCGGAGTAGGGCTGAGATGTTGCGTGTTGCGGTAGTGGGCGGCGGCCCGAGTGGGTCCTGTGCCGCTGAAGTGCTTGCAAAGGCAGGAATTCAGACCTGGCTGTTTGAGCGCAAACTCGATAACGCCAAGCCCTGCGGAGGAGCCATTCCGTTGTGCATGGTCGAAGAATTCGGCCTTCCGGACGACATCATCGACCGGAAGGTGCGAAACATGAAGATGATTTCGCCGTCCAATCGGGAAGTGGACATCCGCCTGGACCCCCTCGGCTACGACGACAATGCCTACATCGGCATGTGTCGCCGCGAGGTGTTTGACGCATTCCTCCGCAACCGTGCGGCCGAGCTCGGCACCACTTTGGTGAATGGT
This sequence comes from Parasynechococcus sp., assembly GCF_042954325.1. Classification (GTDB taxonomy): domain Bacteria; phylum Cyanobacteriota; class Cyanobacteriia; order PCC-6307; family Cyanobiaceae; genus Parasynechococcus. Next base: position 9,301 of record NZ_JBGKDS010000092.1, read on the forward strand.
CTCGTGCAGAAGATCGACACCGGAGCCAACCGGCAGGGTCCCTACACACTCCATTACGCCGACTACAGCGCGGGCGGCCCCACCGGTGAAGCCAAAACCCTCGAAGTTGACCTGATCATCGGTGCCGACGGGGCGAATTCCCGTGTCGCCAAGGCGATGGATGCCGGTGACTACAACGTGGCGATCGCCTTCCAGGAGCGGATCAAGATCCCCGCGGAAGAGATGAGCTACTACGAAGATCTCGCCGAGATGTACGTGGGCACCGATGTGTCCCCTGATTTCTACGCCTGGGTTTTCCCCAAGTACGACCACGTGGCGGTTGGAACGGGAACCATGCAGCAGAACCAAAGCCTGATCAAAGGCCTGCAAAAAGGCATCCGTGAGCGCGCCAGCAAGCGGTTGTTCAAAGGTGAGGTGATCAAGGTCGAAGCCCACCCCATTCCTGAACATCCCAGACCCCGTCGTGTCGTTGGGCGCATGGCCCTGGTGGGTGATGCCGCTGGCTACGTCACCAAGAGCTCGGGAGAGGGCATTTACTTCGCCGCCAAGAGCGGTCGAATGTGTGCCGAAGCCATCGTGGAAATCTCCAACAGCGGAGCGAAAGTCCCCACGGAACGCGAAATCAAAGCGACGTACCTGAAGCGCTGGGACCGCAAGTACGGAGCCACCTATGCGGTTCTGGACATCCTCCAGCGAATTTTCTACCGCAACGATGCAGCCCGAGAAGCCTTCGTCGAAATGTGCGACGACAAGGACGTGCAGAAGCTGACCTTCGACAGCTACCTCTACAAGCGGGTGGTGATGATGAATCCCTGGCAGCAGATCAAGCTGACCATGCGGACCCTGGGCAGCCTGCTTCGCGGCGAAGCTCTGGCCCCGTCGAACTACGGACCGGTGCCATCGGCCGTCGGCCGCTCCGATGGTGACTTCCTGGCCGATGAAGCATCCCAGGCCATCAAGGCCAAGAGCAAGAACAAAGAAACGGTCGACGTGGGCTGAGGGCCGACCTCAGGCCCCCTGCGCTGCTGGACTCACTGCTGTGGTGCGTCCAGCTTTTTTTGTGCCGCATCGCGAAGCTTCTCTACTCCCTCCTGAAGCTTCACGCCGGGGGCTGTTTCTTTGCGCGTTGTCGACCACACATTGATGCTGTAGATCACGGTCCCAGCGATGATCAATGCCGCAATGATCAGTCCAAATCCATTGCCACCTTGTCGGATGACGACGGGCTTCTGCTGTGATTCGCCCTGGTTCTGATCTGAGCTGTTCGTCATCGTCTTGAACCGATCAGACCTGGGTTAGCCAGGTCTGATCCGCCTGGCTCAGGACTGAATCAGTTCGAAACGCGCAAGCTGGGAGGCCTGATTGCGAAGAACACCCAACAGATTCAGGCGATTCTGACGAAGCTGAAGATCATCAGCCATGACCATCACGCTGTCATCACCGTCGAAGAACGCTTCGAGGGCAGGTGTTGCCTCCACCAGAGCATCAGCAAGAGCCTTGTAATCACGTCCAGCCGCCAGCGGGTGCAGGCGTTCAATCACAGCCAACATGGCCGCCTCACTGGGTGACTCAAACCGCTTGGCATCGACCACCGCCGCGGGATCGAGGCACGACCGATCCAGTTCACCCTTTTCAGCAAGACGTGCGGCCCGTTGAACCACCGCCTGCACTGCAGCCAGACGTCCCTGTTCACGAAGACTGGTCAACAGCTGTATGCGAACACGGGCATCGAGAGGATCGCTGAGGAGTTGCGCATCGGAGACACCCTCACCGGCAACCGCCTGGACCAGGTCGGACGGATGACCATCGTCCTCCAATTGGGACACCAATCTCTGGCGCAACAGCTGGGCCAGGTCAGCCTTCAATTGGGCTGAATCACAGCCGAACGATGGCAACGTCTCACACCAGATCGGTGCCAAAACATCCAGCAGAGCCAGGAGATTCAGACGCCAATGGCGATCCCAGAGGATCAGTAACAAGCCATTCCCTGCACGGCGCAGGGCGTAGGGATCCGACGAGCCCGTCGGACGTTCTCCTTTGGTGAAAATGCTGAGCAGAAGCTCCAAGCGCTCCGCCAGAGCCACCACGGCACCCGCATCGGAGCCGGGCAACGCATCCCCAGCACCACGGGGGTAGTAGTGCTCCACCACCGCTACGGCGGCCTCCCGCGACTCCCCTTCCTCGAGCAAGTACTTCCCACCCATCAGACCCTGGAGTTCCGGGAACTCGCCGACCATCTGACTGACAAGGTCGTGTTTGCAGAGATGGGCTGCACGACGGGCAGCCGTCTCCACCTCAGCCGTCAAAGCCAGATGATCAAGGAGAACCGCAGCGGTTCGCTCCAGACGATCGGAGCGATCGCGGAGGCTTCCAAGCCCTTCAGCAAAGGTCACACGGGCCAGGGCCTCCCGTCGATCGGAACTGGATTGACGACGGTCGACACCAAGGAAGAATTCAGCATCAGCCAGGCGCGCCGTCAGGACGCGTTCGTTGCCCCGAACAATGGTTTCAGCGGCGGAGCGAAGTCCATTGCTGACCAGCAAAAACTCGGGGCACAGGACGGCATCGGCAGATCGACGCAGCGGGTCGGGGGCCACATCAGAACGATCCAGTGGCACATAACGCTGGTGGGATTGCATCACCGTGCTGATCACTTCAGGAGGCAACGCCAGGAAACGATCGGCAATTCGACCTTTCAGCACATGGGGATCTTCCACCAGGTCGACGAGTTCATCGAAGAGGCTGTCCGGACAGTTGGGGACACCGCCCGCAGCGGCTGCGGCCTCATCGATGCTGCGACGAATCAATGCAGCCCTCGCCGATCGGTCGACCTGAACCCCATGGGCGGCCAGCGCCTCGGCATAGCCCGCAGCATCCTTGATCTCCACCGGCTGGTCACCGTGCAGTCGATGGCCGCGGCTGAACCGATCACTGCGAACGACTGGATCAGAGCCCGTCTGTTCGACGGGAATCACCGCATCACCCAATAGAGCGACCAACCAACGGATCGGCCGGCTGAAGCGCTGGGCGCCGGTGCCCCAGCGCATGAAACGCCGACCCTGCAGGCCATCGATCCAGGAGGCAATCAAGGCTGGAAGCAGAGACGCACTGCTGCATCCAGGGGTCAGCACCGTGGCAAACAGACATGGACCTTTGGGCGTGTCACGCTCGACGAGATCCGCTGGATCCACACCGCAGCGTTTCGCGAAGCCGATGGCGGCGGGTCCTGGCACTCCATCTTTCAAGGCCTGCGCCACCGGAGGGCCCTTGCGTTCCTCTTTGAGTTCCTTCTGCTCTTCGTCGAGTTGCTCCACGCACACCGCCAGGCGGCGCGGCGTGCCGGTGACTGTCACAGCCCCATGGGACAACCGAACCTCCTTCAGATCCAGTCGCACCCGTTGTTCGAGCTGGGTCAGCGCCTGAGATGCGAAATCAGCGGGAAGCTCTTCAGTCCCAATCTCAAGAAGAAACGTTGTCGTCACGCCACTGATCAAGCCGATGGCGACTGTATTGGAAGCCGTTTCGCTACGTTCAACTCATTGACTGCAATGACGGGTGAGCGGAAGCGCGGTGCCAGTGACCGACAGCGGAAACAGCGGGCTTCCAAAAGCGGAGCAACGCAAGCTCGACAGTGTCCATCTGCGCGAGCCGTTGCGAACGGAGCTTGCCAACGACGAGGTTCGCTTCAGTGAGGATGCCGTTCAGCTGCTGAAGTTTCACGGCAGCTACCAGCAGCACCATCGGGAACTGCGCAAAACCGACAAAATCCGCAGCTGGCAGATGATGCTGAGGCTGCGCAGTCCGGGTGGTCGCATTCCCGCACAGCTGTTCCTCGCCCTGGATGACCTCTCCAACCGTCTCGGCGATGGCTCTCTGCGGGCAACGACCCGCCAGGCCTTTCAGATGCACGGCATCGCCAAGGCAGATCTCAAGGAGGTGATCGGCACCATCGTTCGCAACCTGGGTTCCACCCTTGCCGCCTGTGGTGACATCAACCGCAACGTGATGGCCCCGCCGGCTCCCTTTGAAAAAGGCGGCTACCCGGTGGCAAGACGCCTGGCCGATGAGATCGCCGATCTGCTGTCCCCGGAAGCCGCGGAAGGGTCCTACCTGGATCTATGGGTGGATGGTGATCTCAGTTATCGCTTCAAGCCGACCACCGCGGTGCGCAAAGCACGTCAACGTCAATCGGACCCTGGTCTGTTCTCTGGGAGTCGCGATGAACCGCTGTATGGCGACACCTACCTGCCCAGAAAGTTCAAGGTGGCTGTCACCGTGCCGGGGGACAACTCAGTCGACCTCCTGACGCAGGACATCGGCCTGGTGGCGTTCACGGATCCCTCCGGCGAACTGCGTGGCTGCAATGTCTACGTGGGCGGTGGTATGGGGCGGACCCACAACAAAGAGGAGACGTTCGCGCGCACCGCTGATCCCCTGGGTTACGTGGACGCCGCTGATGTGCTCGACGTCGTGCAGGGAATCCTGGCGTTGCAACGGGACCATGGGGATCGGGAGGTCCGTAAGCATGCCCGGATGAAATACCTCCTGCACGACAAGGGGATCCAGTGGTTCCGCACCACCCTGACCACGACCTACTTCAAGGGAGACCTCAAGGGGCTGCGCAATGAACCCAAGGCCAAGCTGCTCGACTATCTGGGCTGGCACCGTCAACGGGCAGGACTCTGGTTCGTCGGCTTGCCTCTGCTCTGCGGTCGCTTGCAGGGCGAACTCAAGCAGGGTCTGCGGCGAATCGTGGAGACCTATCAACTGGAGATTCGCCTGACGGCCAACCAAGACCTGCTGCTGTGCAACATCGGAACGGCCCAGAGGGCAGCGATTCGCAGTGAACTGGCATCCCTCGGATTTGACGTGGCCGACACCCCTGCCCCCCTGGCACGGCATGCCATCGCCTGCCCCGCTCTCCCCACCTGCGGCTTGGCCATTACGGAATCAGAACGGATTCTTCCGGATGTACTGGATCGACTCGATGCACAACTTCGAAGGCTCGAGATCGAAAAATCACTCCTGGTACGCATGACCGGTTGCCCCAACGGCTGCGCGCGTCCCTACATGGCCGAACTCGGCCTGGTCGGCAATGGGGTGAATCAATATCAGCTGTGGTTAGGTGGCACCCCAAATCTTCAGCGCCTTGGCAAGCCCTATTTGGAGAAAATGGCGTTGGCCGATCTCGAAACAACCCTGGAGCCCCTTCTTCTCAGCTGGAAAGAGGCCGGTGGTCGCCGCAGTTTTGGCGACCACATCAGCAAGATCGGCGATCAGGCCGTCACCGACTTGATTGGCGCCTCGGCATAAATCGCACTGGGGGAACCGCTCCGCCAGGCCCAAAGTTGGTCACCATGGCTGAAATGCCACCACTCGTTGGGGTGCTGTTGAAAGCCCACCGATTCCATCACCTTCAACAACAGCAGCCGACGTTGATGAAACAAACGCTCAGAAGCCGTTGACGCCGAGGCGTAGTAATCCGGTTCTGAGATCGCACCGATGGCATCAATGGCTCCCCCCATGTCGAGGGGTCGATCGCCATCCAGCGAGGCGAGGGTTAAATCAACGGCAGCACCGGTGCTGTGGGGTGGAGGTGTCGAAGCATCCCTGCTGGGGGCTGCCCAGAAGCGAGCAACGTCCTGGATCACAGCTTGAACAGCGGATTGCTGTGATGGGTCATCACGGCTAATGCCCTGCTCTGCGCACAGCGTCGCAATCGTGTGCTCAACCATGAAGGCCTGAACGGCGATCGGTCGCCAGGCATCAAAGATCGCAAACCGCAGCGTCGGATCCTGTTCGGCGAGACGCCTCTGGGCCTGTACCAGACGATCAACCACACCAGAGCGCAGACGAAACGGATCATGATCCGGGCCGTAGGGCGCTCCGAGACTGGCGTAGGGATGAGGCTCGAGCCGGAGAAGCACGGCCGGCAAGGCCACCAACAGCTCGTGGTTCTCAACGATGGGAATGGAAGACCAGGGACGCATCAAGCCAACGAAGTGCGGGGTGAAATCAAGTGATTAATCATGAATAGCCTGCAAAATTCAATTTGCAAAAGCCTTCAATCTCTAACCACTTTTTAACCAATCATCAAACAAAATTTTCAATTTTCGAGTGGCTGCAGGGGCCCTATTCCTCACACCATCAACCCACTTTTGAAGATGGTTGAACCAGAACCAGGCCATGAAAATACAGACAAGAAGAATCGTCAAACAAAATGGACCCTCAAGCTGCCGACTGATTCCCGCGAAAACAGTGAGATCAAGAAGTACAGCAACAGTAGACAAACTGACTTGCCACCTTCGATTCAAAAGCCTCCACATCCAATCCACACTGAAACAACCCATTTTCCAGGATAGATCGCGGCAGAAAACCTGGCCACATCCTCAGAACCAGCAATCAATATCTAGGCTTGATCAACTATCACTCGATCCCATCAAGCCAACACACAACGATTCATGTTTCGTGTCCTACGTCTCATACGTCTTTCTATAGTCCGCAATCCATTGGGCCTTAAGCCGATCTCCAGGCTGGATATTGCCTTGATCCATCAACCGCCGAGCCTCCGCCTGAAGCTCTTTTCTGTAGACAAATTGAGCGATGGCGAGCTTGTGCACTCGAACCCAAAAGCTGATCACGATCAGGGGCAGCAAACCAAGAACCCAGAGGGAGAAATCTTCCACCTCAATGGAGTAGATAATCCAGAGAATAAACACTGAAATCGATCCATTGAACACCTTTGTGCAGACATCATCAAGACGCCCTTCCAGCTTGCGAATGTTGACTGTATTGGGCACTCGACCCATCTCTTGCCCGCAAAAACACCCTGAGAAGCATAGGCATCAACCCCAACAACGCAAAACAGAATCCGCGCTGTGCCTAGGTCCCAGATCGTTTTCGGTCTGAGGCAGAAACGTGGTGGCTCTCAAATAGATCCAACCCCAGACAACCTGATTTAGTTCAACGGAGTACCACCGGACAAGCGACGTTGTTGTTCATCGAGAAGCCCACGGAGAACCGGATGATCATTCAGCACAGGGTCCGACTGCAGGAGCTGTTGGGCAGCGGTGCGCGCCTCCTCCAGAACAGCACCATCATCGGCAAGGCTGGCCAAAGCAAGATCCGGAAGACCCGACTGACGCGTGCCCAGAACCTGTCCGGGACCACGAAAACGGAGGTCCATCTCAGCGATCTCAAATCCATCCGTCGAACGGACCATCACATCAAGACGCTGACGCGACAGGGGATTGGAACTGCCGTTGATCAGCAGACAGTGGGACGCCGCTGCCCCCCGACCGACTCGCCCACGTAACTGGTGAAGTTGCGCCAGACCGAAGCGATCGGCATGGTCGATCACCATCACACTCGCAGCGGGCACATCCACTCCCACCTCAACCACGGTCGTGGACACCAGAACCTGGACAGCACCCTGGGAGAAGGCCGTCAACACCTCCTGTTTCTCAGCGCTCGAAAGACGGCCATGCAGCAGGCCAACCGAGAGATCAGGGAAAATCTCAGTGGACAATTCAGCATGCACGTCCACGGCTGAGCGCAACTCAAGTTTCTCTGACTCCTCCACCAGCGGAAGAACGACGTAGGCCCGTTGTCCCTTGGCCACCTCCTCACGAATCAAGGCATAGGCCTGTTCGCGCTGGGCAGCAGTCATCATCACCGTCCGAATCGGTGTTCGGCCCGGCGGCAGCTCATCAATCTGGCTGACGTCTAAATCACCATGGAGTGAGAGGGCAAGCGTTCTCGGAATCGGTGTTGCCGTCATCGTCAGCAGATGGGGCTGCAAACCTTTATTCAGGAGTCGGTCGCGCTGATGGACACCGAAACGGTGCTGCTCATCCACAACCACCAGACCCAGCTGAGAAAACACAACGGGATCCTCAAGCAGAGCATGGGTCCCGACTAACACCTGCAGGGAACCGTTGGCCAAATCCTCAAGCAGCCGCCGCCGCTTCGATTTCGGCGTGGAGCCAGTCAAAAGTTCAACGCTGACATGAAGTTGTGGAAGCCAGCTGCAGAGATTGCGGTAATGCTGCTCCGCCAGAACTTCCGTGGGCGCCATCAGCGCTCCCTGCCAACCGGCTTCGATGGTCGTCAGCAATCCAGCGATCGCGACGACGGTCTTGCCCGAGCCAACATCACCCTGCACCAGGCGGGCCATGGGTTCCGGCTGGGCCAAATCGCTCTCAATCTCTGCGAAAACCCGCGATTGGGCAGCGGTGAATCGAAAGGGAAGCAAGGCCAAAAAACGCTCGACCAAACCATCCACCTGCCGATCGATGAGCAGATCGGGTGCCGACCGTGACCGCAGCTCACCGCGCCGGCGCAACAGGCCCAACTGAAGCAGCAGAAATTCGTCAAACACCAGGCGCTTGCGGCCCTGCTCCAGATCCTCACGGGCCTTGGGAGCATGCAGGGCGGTCAGGGCATCAGCCACAGGAATCACGCCGAAGCGGTCCTGTTCCGCAGGGGAAAGCGGTTCAGGCCAGAGACGGGTCAACGGCAACACCTGGGTGAACAGTTGACGGAACCGATCCGCCGCAAGGCCCTCCGTCAGTGGGTACACGGGCAACAAGCGACCGATTTGATCGGATTTGATGGTGCCGTCGGCACTGTCGAGCACCTCAATCAACGGGTCCTGAAACGACAGCCCATAGGGACCGTCCTTCACCAGACCACTGACCGCCACCTGGGCGCCAACGGGATACAAACGTTGCTGACCTTTGAGATAGGCCGTGGAGCTGAAGCGTTTACCGGCCAGAAAACGGGTCACCTTGAGGCGTCCGGTGGGGTCCTGCAGCTGCAGTTCCAGGATGGCGAGATTGGGATTTTTGGGGCTGACAAACCCATTGCAGCGCCGCACCGTTGCCACCAATGTTGCGGTTTCACCCACGACCAAGGCCTCAATTCGCCGCATCCGGGCGTAATCCACGTGATCACGCGGGTAATACCGCAGCAGGTCACGAACCAGCAAAAGCCCAAGCGTGGCCAGACGCGCTGCCAACTTCGGCCCGACACCGGTGAGCTCCACCAAGGTGCTCTCAAGGGTCAGGGGACGCTGGACCTGAGCGCGAGATGAGGACCCAGACGTTGAGCCATCGCGGTGCCTGAGCCGCGGTGGAGCCATCGGTGCTGAGGGCTCGAGGCGCAAGCGGAGTTCATGGAGCCACTGACGGGTGTCGGTCACCAGCCGCCGACGCGTGGACAACTCGGCCGTGGTGTAGCTGTCGTAGCCCTGACGCAGCCGCGACAGACGATCGGCCACCCCGGGCGGCAATGGCAGATCAGGGGGACGATTCAGCTCGGCCTGCAAAAACTGATGGAAGCGTTGCTGACGCCCTTGTACATCCGGGAAGCCTTGATCCGCCTCGAGATTGAGGGCCTTCTGCAACGGGCGCAACCAGGCGAGCAGCTTCTCGAGCTGCTCTCGGTTTAACCCCCTGGCGGGATCGGATCGGAGGGGCTCTGCCAATGGTTTAGCGCTTCGCGATCAAGGACACGACGTTGCCAGTGGCGTTGCTGCTGCACCATTTTGAGCAGTGCGCGCTGGTGGTCGTGCAAGCGATGACGAACTCGGCGCAACCGAGGGCTGTCGAACTCGAATTCACTGCTGCGCAACAACAAACAGAGCACGTCCATTCCCTGTTCAAATTCACCGATCGGCATCGGCAACCGCAGACGCAAGACATTGCTGGCGCTGGATTGAGTCTCCACTTGTCCTCGAAGCACCGCCTCCAGCAAAGTGATGGGCAACAGGGCATTGGCAAGTCCTGACCGCAACATCTCCACGTTGATGGCGTGCGAGAGGTTGCGAAGACGACGGGCGAGAGCAAGATCCATGGACTGCATCCAACTCAACAGGGTGTCTGGCATGGCAGGAAGAAACTCCACCTGATTGCCTTCAGTGGGAGGAGAGGTCATCGCTCCATCCCCGCCGTCATCGTCGGCCTGAGATTGCAGCGCTTCACCCGCCAGTTCAAACAAAGACTGGAGCACGTCCAGATCATCGACACGCTCGTCGAGCGGCTCCTCATCGGACTCGGGCATGGATTGGATCTCTGGCTCCGGCTCCGAACGCTGGTCGGGAGCGGAGGGCTGGAGGCCAAACAGCTCGGGTTGCTGAAGCGGTGAATCCAAACTGAGGTGAACCGACCCCTTGGGATCCCGCTGCGGTTCGGGAGCGGATGGGGTGGTCTGCTGCAATTGTTTGCCGAGAACTTTGACCATCTCCCGGCGCGAGCGGTCGTCCTGCCGGACAGCTTCCTCCCGAATTTGCTGCGCCAGCACCATCAACTGTTCGACCGTCAAAACAACAGAACAGCGCTGGGTCAAGTTGACAACCGACGCCTGAAACTGTTGGCGGGCCTCAGGAGACAACGCCGAAAAACGCGATGGCTCGACTTTGGTCACCAAAGCGAACAGAGCCTGCAAAGCCCGCTCCTGCAATTCATCGCGCAGAATCTGCAGGTAAAGCGCTTGGTCGCGATAAAGAACCCGGGACCGCTGTCGACACAGCTGTTTGAGCTGGGTCAACTGCGATTCCGGGTCGTAACCGGACCGATTGTCCGTCGTGCTCACGCGGATCAGCCGGCGTTCTGCATGGATGCCACTTCAGCAGCGAAATCGTTTTCTTCGACTTCGATGCCCTCACCCAGGGTGTAGCGGGTGAAGCGGCGCACCTTGACGTTCTCACCGATCTTGCCGGCGGTCTGCTTGACCAGATCAGCGACGGTGATCGAGCTGTCCTTAATGAAAGGCTGCTCCATCAAGGCCAGTTCCTTGAGGCGCTTGCCAATACGGCCCTCAACGATCTTTTCCTTCATTTGCTCGGGTTTGCCCTCGAGGTCGTCACGGCCCATTTCGATGGCCTTCTCCCGCTCACGGATCTCGTCGGGGATCTCGTCGGTGCTGACGTATTCGACGTTGGGGCATGCAGCCACCTGCATGGAGACGTCGCGAAGAAGCGACTGGAACATGTCACCCCGGGCCACGAAATCGGTCTCGCAGTTCACTTCAACCAGAACGCCAACCCGGGCGCCGGTGTGGATGTAGCTGCCGATGGAGCCTTCAGCAGCGGTGCGACCAGACTTCTTCTCAGCACTGGCAATGCCCTTTTGACGCAGCCACTCAACAGCCTTGTTGGTGTCGCCATCGGTGGCGGCAAGAGCTTTCTTGCAGTCCATCATTCCCGCGCCGGTCTTGTCGCGCAGGTCTTTGACAAGCTTGGCGGATACGGCAGCCATCGGATCGGAAGTGGGGGTAAATAAACGGTTTTGGACAGAGACAGCCGCCGATCTGCTTGAGCAGAACGACGGCATCAATCAAGTTGCTATCGCAACAACTCAGCCTTCGGCGTCATCGCCGCCGCGCTGTTCGTTGTTGCCATGGCGACCTTCGTTGATGGCATCAGCCAGACGCCCCAGGACGAGCTGAACAGAACGCACAGCATCGTCGTTGCAAGGAATCGGCACCTCACAGAGATCGGGGTCGCAATTGGTGTCGAGCATCGACACCAGGGGGATATCCAACTTGCGGGCTTCCAGCACAGCGTTGGATTCACGACGCTGGTCAACCAAAACAACCACGTCGGGAAGGCGACGCATGTTCTTGAGGCCACCCAGGTACTTCTGAAGACGCTCCAGCTCGCGGCGGAGAACTGCACCTTCCTTCTTGGGGCGCATGGCGATGGCACCGCTGGACTCCATGCGCTCAAGGTCCTTGAGGCGATCGATCCGGGCCTTCATGGTGGTCCAGTTGGTCAGCATTCCGCCCAACCAACGCTGGTTCACGTAAGAAGCACCGCAGCGCGCGGCTTCAAGCGCCACGACTTCAGAGGCTTGCTTCTTGGTGCCAACAAACAGAAAGCGCTTGCCGCTGCGAGCGGCAGAACGGGTCCACTTGTAGGCGTTGTTCATGCAGACGGCGGTCTGCACAAGGTCAATGATGTGAACGCCGTTGCGCGCGCAATAGATGTAGCGCGACATCTTGGGATTCCAACGACGGGTTTGGTGCCCAAAGTGAGCACCCGCCTCCATCATTTCGGCGAGAGTGACGACAGCCATGTTGTGAGGTTTCGGGTTCGCCTCCACCTGCCAGGGCCGTAAAACTCCAGGTCAGAGGACCCGGTTGGCTTCACGAACACCCGAAACGGGCAGGTGTGCGGTTTGAAAGAACCCTAAGAAGTTATCAAAACGAAGGCCGCATCCCCTGACTCCGGGCTTCGCGGACCATGGAACGAACACTAATTCTGTTCAAAGGAAGACGAAGCAGCTCCATCGCCAGCCCCGGTTGACCACGGCGAATCAACCAACCCAGCAGGGGACGCAGGGAGCGCTCATTGACCAGACCACCGAGGGTGAGCAGCTCCCACAGCAGCACATGCAACCAGGTGAATTGAATGATGTAGCGCACCCGGCGGGTGGGGTGCTTGCGGTAGAAGACCAAACCCATTTTCGCCCGCTCCCGTTCAACGCGAACCAGATCAGGAATCTGTTCCAGTCGGAGGGCCGGGTGCCAGTGATAGCCGACGGCCTCTGGACAGCGCACCAGCCCGACCCCCATGCGGCGCAACCGTTCACCGAGCTCAAGGTCTTCCCAGCCATAGAGCCGAAACCCAGTGTCGAACAGACCTGATGCTTCGAGCACCTCTCGGTCGATCGCCACATTCCCTGTGGCGAAATACGCCCATGACAGGTCACGCAGTTTGTGCCGCTCCTGGGACGGCTGCTCAAAGTTGGCCGTATTCACCACGGCGCCGTAGGTGAAGCAAAGACGGTCGCCACGCTGTTGCCACGACCGCAACAACGCTTTGGCATGGCAGGCCAGAAAGGACTCGGTCACCACCAAATCGCTGTCGATGAAAACGATGACATCGCCGCGGGCATGGTGGACCCCACGGTTGCGGCCCTCTGCAGGCCCACCGTGCTCCTGCTGGATCAGCCGCACATGGGGGAAGTGTGCCGCCCGTTGCTGAATCCAAGCGACGGTTCCGTCCGTGGATCCGTCATCCACCAGAACCACCTCGAAGCCGTCCAGGGCTGGATCGGGGTGCTGGGCCTCAAGCGCACGCAGACACTTCTCAAGGATCGGGAGGCGGTTGTAAGTCGGAATGACAACGCTGACAAACATCGCGAAATGCTCCCGAATGGGGTCTTGAACCCTACAGACCACAAAAAAAGGGGAGCTGCGCTCCCCTGTCATTCAACGATGAATGGTGACTGGATCAGTCAGCTGCACCGCCGTTATTGGCAGTTCCAGTCACACCATTACCGGCACCTTCGCCGCGGCCATCGTTCCGCATCTTGCGCTTCTTGAACTTGCGGGCGTAGGCGCGATTGCGCTCCTGCTTTTCTTTCTTCAGATTCCTGCGCTTGGCCATTCGCGGTTCAAAAGTGGTTCAGGTCAACACATCCTACTCAACAGCTTGAAGCAACGATCCATCTTCCATTTGAAGCAACCGATCCGCGATATCAACAATGCGGGGATCGTGGGTCACCATCAACACCGCACAGGATTGCTCGCGGGCTAAACGTCGCAGCAGCTCAACAATTTCACGGCCGGTGACGCTGTCGAGGGCGGCGGTGGGCTCATCCGCCAGCAACAGGTCGGGGTGGGCCGCCAGGGCACGGGCGATGGCCACCCGCTGCTTCTGGCCCCCGGAAAGATCATGGGGAAGGCTGCCCATGTGATCAGCAAGACCAACGGAACGCAACCATTCGCGGGCCTGATCCCGTCGAGCCCGATAACTCAGACCGGAACACAGATCCGATCCCATCTGAACGTTCTGTTCAGCGGTGAGGCAGCGCAGCAGGTTATGCCCCTGAAAAATCATGCCGATGCGACGTCTGAGCTGCTGACGCTGACGCCGTCCAGCACCGTCCAGACACTGACCCAGCACCTGAACAGATCCCACCTGCACCGTGCGTAGGGCCCCGATCAGGGTGAGCAGGGTGGTTTTACCGCAGCCCGAGGGCCCCGTGAGCAAAACGACCTCACCCGGCGCAATCGACAGATCAATGCCTTTCAGCACCTCCCTCTGCATCGCACCACGCCCAAAGCTATGGGAGAGGCCCTTGATCTCAACCGCCATTCCCTGCATCAGAAGATCTCCGCGGGATCGGCATCGACGAGGCGGCGCATCGCCAACACCGACGACAGCATGCACATCACCAGGATCATCACGAACACCGTCATGGCACGGGTGGCGTTCATGCCCACGGGCAACCGCGTGGCATCACGGACAAACCAGTACAGCCCCTGCCCGGCCGCATAGGCGGGGACGTATCCCATCACCGCCAGATAAAAGCCCTCCCTGATCACAACACCGAGCAGGTGACTGAGGCGATATCCCATCGCCATCAACGTGGCGTATTCGGGCAGGTGTTCGCTGACATCGGTGTACAGCACCTGATAAACGATCACGCAACCCACCACGAATCCCATGGCAGCCCCCAGGGTGAAGATGAAGCCAATGGAAGTGCCGGTCCGCCAGTAGTTCTGCTCGAAGTCGATGAATCCCTGCTTGGTCAACACGGACACATCGCTGGGCAGCCGTTGTTCCAGACGTCCACGGACCTGCTCGGCATCTGCCCCAGGGCGCAGACGAATCAGACCAACCTGAATGGCACCGGGAGGCTTCCCTGGTTGGAGGTCCAGGAAGGTTTCGGTGCTGGTGACCAGATTTCCATCGGCCCCGAAACTGGTGCCCAGACTCACGAGGCCGGCCACACGAACACGGTTGCCAGCGATCTCCGTTTCAACGTCACGGCCGTCACGAAACCAATCGGCGATCGGTCCAAACTCCTCGCGAGACAGCTGATCGAACAGGATGCGCCCCTTCTGCTTCAACGCCATTGCTTCCGGCGGTAAGGCGCCAGCCTCAAGGAAGGGATCATCCGGGTTAAACCCCAACGCCAGAATCGGGCGGTTCTGACGGGTCTCCGGGTTTCGCCACAACATCAACCCCCAATGCACCGGGGAGGTCCCTGCCACATCGGGATCAGCCAAGGTCTGAACCAAACGCCGGCGTGGAAAGTCGGCCATCCGCACGGAGCTGGTCGATCGCGGACTGATCAACACCAAATCGGTATCGAACATGCGATGGACAGTGACGCTGGCATCAAACAGGCCATCGCGGAAACCCAGCTGCATGAACATCAGGATTCCGGCAAAGCTGATGCCTGCGAGAGCCACCAGCAGACGCACCGGCTGACGGGTCAGCAACATCCAGGAAAGCGGGATGCGCCGCCTCTGCCAGAAGCGTTTCATCACGGCTCCTGAAAGCGAGCGATCACCTTGAGCCCAGCGAGGCGGGTCACCCGCTGCTCTGAGTCAGGGTCTAAAGCCACACTCACCTCAATCACACGGGCATCCACATCCCCGGTTGGGTCTGTCGACAGCACACCACGCTGTTGGACCTGGGGACTAATCGTGAGGACACGCCCCGTCAGTTCCCCATCAAATCCTCCGTTTTCACTCATCAACAGAACCGGCTGGCCCATGCGCACCCGCGCCACATCCGATTCGTAGACCTCCACGAGGGCCTGCATGGTCTGGCTGGCACCAACGCTCATCACCCCATCCGAGCCCGGACGCTCTCCCACACGGGCATGCACTTCGAGCACAAGGCCATCGATGGGTGAGAGCAACTGACTGTTGGACAGATCGGCAAGCAGACCGCGAAGGTCCGCCGCAGCTTGGTCCCGTTGACCTTGCATGCGAATCAGCTCATCTTGCTTCTCCTCCACCAGAACCCTGGCCGCTGCACCCCATTCAGCGGCTTTGCTGTAGCGCTGAACCTCCAACGCCTGAAGCTTGATCTGCGCGTCCAGAGTCTTGATCTGGACCTGAACCCGTTCAACGTCAGCGAGAAGGGCGTCGCGGTTGTCAAACTGAGCCAGAAGCTGTCCGGTGGCGACCCGCTCGCCTTCCGAGACAAGCAGCTTGGACACCCGGGGGGTTCCAGGCTGACCAGCGGTTGGTGCCGCCAGCTCAAGAATTTCACCGGCAGGCTCGAGCTGGCCGAGGGCAGCAACGGGTTCAATCCGACGGACCGCTTCCGACTCCACAGGTTGCGGTTCCGGTTCTGACGATCGAAACAGTGCAACCGATCCAAGGGCGAGGACAACGGCGAAACCGCTAAGGGCAAGGACCAGACGACTGCGGTTCACACAGGGGATGCGGGGTTATCGAAGAGGAGGTTCTCGATATAGGCCTCAGCCCAAGCCGGGTTGAAGGCTTTTTCAAGAACACGACGGGTCTTGTCGTTGCGCTTCTGCTTGATGCAGTAGTTCAGCTGACCTTCGTAGCGTTTGATCGTAGGAAGTGAGTCAGCAGGATCGGGGGTCGCTTTCCGGACTGCGTCCGACAGAACACTGAGATAGGTGTCGACCAAATCAACGAACCAACCCTCCTCCTCAGCACCATCCGGTCGGATGAAGCGCACGTAAGGAGAAAAAATGGTGCCCCATCCCGGCAGCTCACGCACCTGCCGGAACGGTGGAATCTCGAGGGCCTTGAGGGCCTCCTCCAACACGGTCGGCAGGGTGGGCTTGACCGGTGACAAATCAACGATGGCCGCTGAAACGCCGGCCGGCCCCGCAACGATGTCGGCCCCAAAGATCGGGAGATCAAAGCGAGGGTCGGGGAACCAGACGCAATGCAAGATCTGCAGTCCGTTACCGAGTCGAGCCAGCTCAAGGTGCAATTTGCGCATGCCTTGGCAACAGTGCAGCTCATTGCCGATGAACAACTGCTCACCGTCGAGGGTGCCCTTGATGGCAACCAGCTCCTCATCGAGGGCCAGGTCCGCCAGAGCCGGCAAGCCAGATCGCTGGAGGCGAATCCGATCCGCCAGCCTCATCACCAGCGGGTGAAGAGTGACAGCACTGTCTGGCATCGAAGACGGACTCACGCTCGGCAGGCACAGAATGGAACTTTGCCACGCAGTTCTGTCCTCTTCACGCAACAGCCCTGCTCTCGACCTGTGGACGCTGAAGAACGGCGTGTCCTGCATCGAGGCGTCCATGCCCGATGCCTCGCTCACCTGCATCGATCTCTGGTGCCGGGCCGGCAGCAGTGGTGAACAGGCGAATGAGCATGGGATGGCTCATTTTCTCGAGCACATGGTGTTCAAAGGCAGTAGCAGCCTGGCGCCTGGCGCCTTCGATCGCGAAATCGAAGCCCTGGGGGGAAGCAGCAATGCCGCCACAGGCTTTGACGATGTCCATTTCCATGTGCTGATCCCCTCGGCGCAGGCACCACGCGCTCTTGAGCTGCTGCTCGAACTCGTTCTATGTCCAGCCCTGAATGAGGAGGCGTTCCAGACGGAACGCGAGGTGGTGCTGGAAGAAATTGCCCAATACGCCGATCAGCCTGACGAGCAAGTGCTCCAACAACTGCTGGCGCAGGGATGCCCTGGCCACGACTACGGCCGTCCGATCCTCGGAACACCGGAGAGCTTGCTGGCCATGACGCCGGCACAGATGCAACGGTTTCACCAACGCCTGTATCGGGGCTCAAACCTCTGTCTAGCCATCGCTGGACCAGACCAAGCGATCGGACGGGACACGATTGCGTCATCCCGACTCGCCGATCGACCCCAGCTCCTCGCAGAGCCAAGCCCTGTCGATCTGCGGGTGCATCCCGGACGCCATGAACTCACCGTCGACCGCCTCGAAGCCGCACGACTGATGATGCTGTGGCCCGTCCCTCCAGCGGCGGATCAGGACTGGGTGATGGGGGCCGACCTGCTGACAACCCTGCTGAGTGAGGGCCGACGCTCCCGGCTCGTGGCCCGGCTGCGTGAAACGCTCCAGCTCGCTGAAAGCGTGGAAATGGATCTCACCTGTCTGGAACGGGGGAGTCTTGTGACACTGGAGATCTGCTGCCAGGACGACGATCTCGACGCTGTCGAAAGGGAAGTGCACCGTGAACTGCAGCGCCTGGCCACGACAGCACCCGACGAGGCTGAACGCCATCGCGCCATGCAGCTGGTGGGCAATGGTCTCCGCTTTGCGATGGAATCCACGGGCCAGGTCACGGCGCTGGCCGCCAGTCAGGCGCTTTGGAACCGGCATCAGACTCTGTTGCATCCGCTGAGATTGATGGACGCCTGGAGCTGCGAACGCCTGAGAGAGGCCGCCGCCGACCGACTCCGACCTGAGCAGGCCCTCACCCTGATCGCACACCCCGGAGTCGGCGATCCGTGCTGAACACGCAACTTCTGCTGGAGTCGGTTCAGACCCCTGGTGTGCTGAGCGCCAAACTGCTGATTCCCCAGGGCAGTGGGCACGATCAGATCGGCGTCCGCGGCGCCCATCAGTTGCTTGCGTCCCTGCTCACCAGGGGGTGTGGTCCCTATGACCACAACGCCATCGCTGATCTGGTCGAAGGCTGTGGAGCTGGACTCCGCAGCGATGCCCATGAGGACGGCTTGCTGATCAGCCTGCGGTGCTGCAGTGACGATGCACCAAAGCTGATTCCAATTCTGGATTGGATGGTCAACGACCCTCACCTCCGTGATGATCAGCTTCAACTGGAACGATCCCTCAGTCTCCAGACCCTCCAGCGGCAACAGGAAGACCCGTTTCAGCTGGCCTTCGACAGCTGGAGACATCTGGCCTATGGAGACGGGGGATATGGCCACGAT
Source organism: Parasynechococcus sp. (assembly GCF_042954325.1). Lineage (GTDB taxonomy): Bacteria > Cyanobacteriota > Cyanobacteriia > PCC-6307 > Cyanobiaceae > Parasynechococcus. The sequence goes on from NZ_JBGKDS010000092.1 coordinate 27,965, forward strand.
GCCCTGGGCCTCAGCGATGAATTGAAGACGCTGGACTTACCTGTCCTGCAACCGATTCACAGGCAACTTCAGCAGAGCAGGAGTGTGCTGGCGATTGCGGGGCAATGGCCTGCCGCATTGGAACAACAGCTCACTGACATCGTCCGGCCCGTCGACACTCTCGATTCAAAAGCGGCTCAGGGGCAATTCGCGGCTGCACGAGACGTTCCGGACCAAACCATCCATCTCGATGCCATCGAGACCGAACAGGTGGTGATGATGCTCGGACAGCCCAGCCTTCCCCACAGTCACCCCGATGCCCTTGGCCTGCGCCTGTTGCAGTGCCACCTCGGCTTCGGCATGTCCAGCCTGCTGTTCCGACGTCTGCGCGAAGACCATGGCGTCGCCTACGACGTCGGCATTCACCACCCGAATCGTCTTGGGGCGGCTCCATTTGTGCTGCACGCGTCCAGTGGCACCGACAAAGCGACACTCGCCCTTGCCTTGCTGCGCGAGATCTGGACAGGCCTGCGTGAGGAGCCTTTGAGCGACAACGACCTTGAGCTAGCCCGCGCCAAATTTGTTGGACAACTGGCCCACAGCCGCCAGACCTGTTCCCAACGGGCCGAACGCAGAGCTCAATTGAGCCGCTTTGGACTCCCGGACAGCCACGACCAGGATTGTCTCGAGCGGATTCAAGCGATCGATGCCGGCGAGCTGCGTCGGATCGCACAGGATCTGCTCACGGCCCCGAAGCTGAGTCTCTGTGGGCCGCAACCACTCCTCAACAAACTGGCTGCCGCTTGGAACGGTTAGTCCCGTGGCTGATCTTGCGACTCCAGCACCGACGCCGCCAGTAGAAACGTCCCACGGCGAAAGCGCACGGCAAGGGTGTCCGCGGGATGCAGGGCCACAACCTCGCCCTGTTCACCCGTGCTGATCAGGTCGGGGGGACGCAGCATCGGCATCGGGTCCGCCGTTTTCAAATACGACGGTGCTTCGGTGAGCCTCACCTTGTCGCCAATCGAAAAAGCCATGTGCTCTAGGCAGGGCTTGCATTCTCGAGCAGGATGGGCCGAGTTGTTGTACACCGTTGCGGGCCCTAGCCATCTGGAGCGGTGCACTCGTGGGGCTGCTGACCATCCTGATCGGCAGCTTGATTCCAGCAGCCATGCTCGTGCCGGCCCCCATGCGCGTGATTGACCTACCGGCCAGTTGGCAGGTCCCTGCTCTCCTGCTCTGCGCCATGGTCAGTGGGCCAAGGGCAGGAGTGATTGCTTCGGTGGCCTACCTGACCCTCGGCCTGGGTGATTTGCCGGTGTTTCAGGGCGGAGGTGGTTTCGCCTACGTCCTGGACCCGGGCTTCGGTTACCTGGCCGGCTTCGTCCCCGCGGCCTGGCTGACCGGACGGTTGTCGCAGCAGGACGGGATGGGTGATGTGATCAAACTGAGCGCAACGGCCATCGCTGGCCTGGTGGTGCTGCAGGCCTGCGGCATTCTCAATCTTCTGGTCGGCACCGTTCTCAACCGATGGGACGCCTCCCTGCCGGAACTCTTGATCCAATATTCACTGGGTCCGCTTCCCGGTCAGCTCCTGCTTTGCATCACTGCTGCGGTGCTGGCCGTTGTGCTGCGACGTCTCCTGATCGTTGAGCCATGAGCACCAGATCACAAGCGCGAACCATCCAGCGCGGACGCCAGTTCGCCCTAGCTGCAGGAGTGGTGATCATTGACCAGATCAGTAAGGCCGTGATGGCTGACCTGCTCAGTGATGGACGGACATTGACTGCGATCCCGGGGGTGCTGGACCTTCACCTCGTTCACAACACCGGAGCGGCCTTCAGCCTCTTGAGTGGCTCGACACCGTGGCTCGGCCTGCTGAGCCTTCTGGTGGGCCTTGGTCTGAGCCGCTGGATCGGCCGTCAACCCCAGCAGCCGCTCTGGCAGGGATTGGCCGTCGCCTTTCTGCTCGGCGGAACCCTTGGCAACGGTCTGGACCGATGGCGACTGGGGTATGTGGTGGATTTTTTGGCCCTGGTCCCGATCAATTTTCCGGTCTTCAATCCAGCTGACATTGCGATCAACCTGGCCGTGGCCTGCTTCGCCATCGATTTGTTGCGTCAGCAACGCCACCCCAGCCATGGCTGATCCGTGCTGATGGGCTCTCGCTCCCGACTGCTGGTCCTTTTGGGCGGATCCCTTGTGGTGCTGATCGTGCTCGGTGGAGTGCTGCAGGCCATCCGCACCCTGTTGTGGGATCTCAGCTACTTCCTGCCCGGATGGTTGCTGGCACCGGTCCTGCTGCTGGGTCTCGGACTGGTGATCGCCGTCGGTGTGCAGGTGGGATGGCCCACCTGGAAGCGCCTACAGCAACGACGCGAGCTGAAACGGCGGCACAGCAGCGCATCTCTGGAGGCTCCACGCGATCGACGGGATGCGGCTCACATGAGCCTGACCAACATCGACCGCCTGTTGGAACGGCTGGATGACGACATCAGCCGTTCCAAACTGCAGCAGGACAAGGAACGCTTTGAGGCTGAACTCAAGCGCGGTGACCTTGTGATCGTGGTGTTCGGCACCGGCTCCAGTGGCAAGACATCGCTTATCCGCGCGCTGCTGAATGAGGTGGTCGGCGACGTTGGAGCCGCCATGGGGTCAACGCGCACCAACAACACCTATCGCCTGCGCCTCAAGGGATTGGACCGTGGGATTCAGCTGGTGGATACACCCGGGATTCTGGAAGCCGATCACGACGGCCACGCCCGTGAAGACCTGGCACGGCGACAGGCGGCTCGGGCCGATCTGATGGTGGTGGTGGTGGATGGAGACCTCAGGGCCTCGGAGGCCGCCGTGATGGAGACCCTGCTTCAGCTGGGCAAGCGAATGCTCCTTGTGCTCAACAAAGGCGATCTGCGAGGGGTGGATGAACGCCAGAGGCTGTTGGAGATCCTCCGACAACGCTGCGGGGGTCAGATCGCTGCTGCCGACGTCATTCCCTGCAGCGCCTCTCCTCAAACCATCCCGCGCCCCGGTCGGACACCTCTGCAACCGCGACCGGATCTCCAGTCACTGGTCCAGCGTCTGGCGGCCGTGCTCCACGCTGACGGAGAGGAATTGATCGCCGACAACATCCTGTTGCAGTGCCGACAACTCGATGATCGGGGACGGGCGTTGCTTAGCCAGCAACGCATTCGCGAAGCCAAACGCTGCGTCGACAGGTACACCTGGATCGGTGCAGGCGTTGTTGCCGCGACACCGCTCCCCGGAGTGGACCTGCTGGGAACAGCTGCCGTCAACGCCCAGATGGTGGTGGAGATTGCCTCAATTCATGGCATCGAGCTCGGCAAGGATCAAGCCAAAACACTGGCGGTTTCAGTCGGTCGAACACTGGCCACCCTCGGGGCGATCAAAGGGGCCATGGCCGTCATTAGCGCCGGACTTCATTTGAGTCTGCCGACGCTTCTGGCAGGACGAGCCCTGCAGGGAATCACCGCTGGTTGGTTGACCCGGGTGGCTGGCGCCAGCTTCATCCGCTATTTCCAGCAGGATCAGAGCTGGGGGGATGGCGGCATCCAAGCCGTCGTGCAAGAACAGTTCGAATTGAATCGACGGGAGGCCTCGCTCAGGCGATTTCTGGAGATGGCCGTACGTCAGGTTGTGGAGCCGTTGCGACGGGATCGGTCCCGTCAGCTGCCTCCACGCCCAACGCCTCGGGAGGCGGGGGCAGCATCGGACCACGGGCATCCAGAACTGTGATCAACACGAGATAGAGAACAGCGATCAGGACGGAAATGGCACCGGTGATGATCGCAACCCAACGTGGACGCTCAGGGCTGTTGGTCATGGCTCAAAACGGTTGATGCAGGCTGCGAGTTGATCGATGTGAGCCTCAGTGGTGTGGGGATTGCCCAGAACGGCTTTGAGGTGATGGCAACCGGCATAGAGCGGTCGGGACAGCATGAAGCCCTCACGCATCAAGGTCTGACGCAGGATCAGGGTCCAATGGGAGACATCACTGCTGATCCCCGGGGAGGGGCGGAAGGCCACAAGATGCAGCCCACCCGGTTGGCAGATGACACGGTCCTGGTCAAGGCGTTGTCTGAACAGGGCCGCACGCTCCAACGCCGATGTGAGTGTCGTGGTGATTCCCGACAATCCCAGCTGGCGGAGGCCCAGCCAGAGTTTGAGGACTTCAGCTGGACGCGTGCCCTGCAAGCCGACCTCGCCACCGTGGTAACCCGCTGACGCCTCATCCATGTAGGGAAGGCCGGTTGAGAACGTGGTGTGCAGTTGGTTGGCCTCTCGCACCAGCAGCAACGACGACGCCTTGGTGATACCGAGCAGTTTCTGCGGATTAATCGTGATCGAATCCGCCTGTCCCAGACCGGGAACCAGATGGGCGGTCTGCGGCGACAGGGCGAAGACACCGCCAATGGCGGCATCGACATGCAGCCAGGTGTTGAAGCGTCGACAGAGGGAGACGAGGGCGGGAATCGGATCGATTGCACCACGCACCGTCGTGCCCGCCGTCGCCACCAGACAAAGGCATCTGCGGCCCTGCTGCTGCAGCTGCTGAAGCTGCTGTTCGGCTTGATGCGGGCAAAGCCCCCCGCTGGCATCCACGGGAATCTGAATCAAGGCCGACGCATCCAGGCCCATCACGCGGATGGCCTTGGTCAAGGAGACATGGGCATCCTCACTGCACAGCACAACCCCGTCGCGACCACGGGCACGATCACGGGCCACCACCAGGGCCATCAGATTGCTCAAGGTGCCACCGCTGGTGAGGGCACCACCGGCCGCTGCCGGAAGATCGAGCTGATCACAAAACCAGCGCACGAGCTGCTGCTCCAGCAGCGTCAGCGAGGGGGAGAGCTCTTCGGCGAGAAGGTTGTTGTTGAGCCCAGCGGCGATGAGATCAGCGGCAATCGATGCCGTCAGCGGAGGGGGATCCAAATGGGCCAGAGACCCTGGATGGGACGGCTGGAAAGCCCCGTCCATCAAGGACTGCAGATCGGCCAGCAGGGCATCGACTGCGGTGGCCTCAGGTCCAGGTGCAGCCTCTGGCTGGGCCCACACCGTCGGCAGCGGTTGGCCGGACGCGGCATCACCGATCCAATCGCAGAGCAAGTTCGCCGTGCGATGCAAAAACGCCTTCAGATCCGGATCGGCCGCATGGGGAGACGCGAAGGGAACCAGGTCAGACAGCAAACGGTCAGCGGTCGAATCAGGCTGCAGCAGTGTTGATGCAAGTGCACCAATCCTGACGTCTCGTGGGAAGGAGCTCAAAGCGAGATGATCACGGTGCGTTGGACGCGCTGAAGCTGACTGAAGACATCAGCCAATGGTCGGGATGGATGAAGCGATTGCTTCAGAGGGCCGCGCTGCTGGGAGCGCAGGGTGAAGTGCCGGTTTCAGCCGTCATTCTTGACGAAGCCGGGCGCTGCATCGGTCACGGCCGCAACACCCGGGAACGGGATCGTGACCCCATGGGACATGCGGAATTGGTGGCGCTGCGACAGGCCTCGAAGCTGCGGGGGGACTGGCGCTTCAATGGGTGCACCTTGATCGTCACCCTGGAACCCTGCACGATGTGTGCGGCAGCACTGGTGCAGGCACGCATGGGGCGTGTTGTCTTTGCAGCTCGAGACCCCAAACGGGGAGGCCTGGGAGGAACCATTGACCTGTCGGACCATCCCTCCGCCCATCACCGCATGACCGTGGTCGCTGGCGTGATGGAAGAGGAGGCTCGCGTCCAGCTGGAGACGTGGTTCAGGCAGCGACGGCGACGGAACCGCTGAATCGGGGCAGTTCGGTTTCGAACAGATTCAGCAGGCGATCGACATTCTCAGGGGTTGAGTTGTAACCCATAAGGCCGATTCGCCAGATCTTGCCGGCCAGGGTTCCAAGGCCACCGCCGACCTCGATGCCGTGGGCATTGAGCAGGTGCTGGGAGAACGCCTTGCCATCAACACCTTCAGGAATACGAACGGTGGTGAGCGTCGGGAGACGCTGCCCCTCGGGCACATGCATTTCCAGACCAAGAGACTCGAGGCCAGTCCAGAGGCGTTCAGCATTGCTGCGGTGGCGGGCCCAAGACCCTTCCAAGCCTTCTTCAGCCAGCAGACGCAGGGCCTCGCGCATGCCGAAGTTCATGTTGACCGGAGCCGTGTGGTGGTAGACGCGGTCACTGCCCCAGTACTGGTTCAGCAACGAGACATCGAGGTACCAATTGGGGACCTTTCCGGGGCGGGCCGTCATTTTGGCCTCAGCCCGTGGGCCCATCGTGAAGGGTCCAAGGCCAGGAGGGCAGCTCAATCCCTTCTGGCTGCAGCTGTAGGCCAGATCAACTTTCCATTCGTCAATGAAAAGGGGAACACCGCCGAGGGAGGTCACCGTGTCGAGCAGCAACAGGCAGTCGTGCTTTCTGCAGAGATCACCAACCCCATCCATCGGCTGGCAGACACCGGTGGATGTCTCGGCGTGCACCATCGCCAGGATGGTGGGTTTGTGCTCGATTAACGCCGCTTCGAGTTCATCCAGGGAAAACCACTCGCCCCAGGGCTTTTCGATGGTTTTCACCTCAGCCCGGTATCGACTGGCCATATCAACCAGGCGCAGACCGAAATAACCCTTGACGGCCACCAGGACGGTGTCACCCGGCTCAACCGTGTTGGCCAACGTGGCCTCCATGGCCGCACTTCCGGTGCCGCTCATCGGCAGGGTCAGACGGTTATCGGTCTGCCAGGCATAACGGAGAAGTTCCTGGACTTCCCCCATCAACTCCACATAGAGCGGATCGAGGTGCCCGATCGGAGTTCTGGCCAGGGCCTGAAGAACGGTCGGGTGAGCATTCGAGGGTCCCGGACCAAGCAAAAGCCTGTCCGGTGTCGAAATGGCAGAAAACTCCTTGCGATGACGCGCGTCCACTGCAGGAAGAGAGTTCGTCGTCGCCAAAGCTGGATCGATCAGAGCTGAGTGAAGAGCCTACGTACCCGTCTTTCACCCTTGGCGAATTTGACGACGGATTGCAATGCGATGAAGGGGTTAGCCGTCAGCGCTGGCTGATGTTGGACTCGCCGAGACCAGCGGCGAGGTGGTCAAAGGGCTGGCGGACAGCGGCAAGAAGAGCAGACGGAATGCTGTCGTCGCCTTGCAGGCGCTCGATCACCACCTCACCCAGCAAAACAATGCTGCGAACGGTCGGGCCGGTGGGGACGCCAAGACTCTTGTAGGTGTCATCGAGGCCGTTCAAGACCCGCTCGTTGAGGATGGTGCTATCGCCGGCCACCAGGGCATAACTGGCGTACCGAAGGAAATAATCCATGTCGCGCAGACAAGCCGCCAGGCGACGGGTGGTGTAGGCGTTACCACCGGGAAGCAAGAGCTCAGGGTCGCCAGCGAACAGACGCTGACTGGCCTCGCGAACAATTTCCGTGGCTTCTCGGTTGATCAGCTCAACCGCCTTGATCCGAACCTCGGATTCGCTCAGGTAGGCCTCAATGCTGTCGACGGCATTGCGATCGAAATAGCGACCCAACTGGTCGTAGCGACCGATCAGACCGGTGATGGCGTCGCGCATGCGTGGCCAGACAGAATCTTGCTGGAAACTAACACCGTTGAACCAGTGAGAACTCTCTCCATGGCAGGGTTCCCGCCAAGTTGACAGAAACGGTTACGCAATCAGCGCTCGAAGGCGGACAAAAGCTGTGCTGGACAGGAAACACCAAAAAACAGTGGTGCGGTTGGTGCCCGCTGATACAAAATGGCTCACGAGGGCTTCTTACGGTCCACACCACAACCCGCGGCGCGCTGCCTCTAAATGGCTACAACTCCCCAGGATGTCCTGAACCTCGTCAAGAACGATGGGGTCGAGATGATCGACCTGAAATTTGCCGACCTTCACGGCAAATGGCAGCACCTGACGGTCTGCCCTGATCTTCTGGAAGAGGAGTCCTTCACCGAAGGATTGGCCTTCGACGGCTCCTCCATCCGTGGCTGGAAGTCGATCAATGCTTCCGACATGGCGATGGTGCCGGACCCCAGCACCGCCTGGATCGATCCTTATTACAAGCACAAAACACTCAGCCTGATCTGCTCGATCCAGGAGCCCCGTAGCGGCCAGCCCTACGACCGCTGCCCCCGGGCCTTGGCCCAGCGTGCTCTCGATTACCTGAACACAACAGGCTTAGCCGACAAAGCATTCTTTGGTCCGGAGCCGGAATTCTTCCTGTTCGACGACGTCCGCTACAACTCGGCAGAAGGTGGCTCCTTCTACAGCGTCGACACGATTGAAGCGGGCTGGAACACCGGACGCATCGAAGAAGGCGGCAACCTCGCTTACAAGATTCAGACCAAAGAGGGTTATTTCCCGGTTGCCCCCAACGACACCGCTCAGGACATCCGTACCGAGATGCTTCTGGACATGGCTCGGCTGGGAATCCCCACTGAGAAGCACCACCACGAAGTGGCTGGAGCTGGTCAGCACGAACTCGGCATGAAGTTCGCCGAGCTGATCGCAGCCGCGGACAACGTGATGACGTACAAGTACGTGGTCCGCAACGTGGCCAAGAAGTACGGCAAAACCGCCACCTTCATGCCCAAGCCTGTCTTCAATGACAACGGCAGCGGCATGCACGTTCACCAGAGCCTCTGGAACGCAGGCCAACCTCTGTTCTTCGGGGAAGGAACCTACGCCAACCTGTCCCAGACGGCGCGTTGGTACATCGGCGGCATCCTGAAGCATGCTCCGGCCTTCCTGGCTTTCACCAACCCCACCACCAACAGCTACAAGCGTCTGGTGCCGGGCTTTGAAGCCCCTGTGAATCTGGTCTATTCCGAAGGCAACCGTTCCGCCGCCGTGCGGATTCCGCTGACGGGACCCAACCCCAAGGCCAAGCGCCTGGAGTTCCGTTCCGGCGATGCCCTCGCCAATCCTTACCTCGCCTTCAGCGCCATGCTGATGGCCGGACTCGATGGCATCAAGAACCAGATCGACCCAGGCGAAGGGGAAGATCGTGATCTCTTCGAGCTCGCAGCCGAAGAACTCAGCAAGATCGACACCGTTCCTGTGTCACTGAACGGCGCCCTGGAAGCCCTCGATGCAGACCGCGCCTTCCTCACCGAAGGTGGCGTGTTCACCGATGACTTCATCGATAACTGGATTGACCTCAAGTACGAGGAAGTGCAGCAACTGCGCCAGCGCCCTCACCCCCACGAGTTCACCATGTATTACGACGCCTGATCCAAAGGACCGGCTCCACTGAGGAACAGAAGGCCCCGCCATGGGGCCTTTTTTGTTGCCATCGCACGACTCAGTTCCCATACAACCCCCATCGCCATCAATCCATAGAAAGCTCAAAGCCAACTACCCCGCAAAAAGAGTAAGCACGACGCTTGGAATGAGGACAACAATCGACAACACGAAGCCAAGAACGATAGAAACACCCACAGAAATCTCCTCAACATTTTGCTTCGCTGCCATATAGCGAAGATAAGGAAACATGTTGGCGTATGAGAACCCTATCAACAGCCCAATCGGACTGTTATTGAGGTCAAATGCAAGATTGAATGCGGTCGTCGCCAGAGCAAGAATTCCAACAAAATAGAAGTATGACCATTCTTTGATTTGTACGCAGACAACCCACGGGAAGAAAAAAGCGACCCAAGAGAACCCTGCAGGACCGGACAGTCGGAAGAGAGGGCCAAAAATATTAATGGATTTTCCCGATGAATTCTGGAGATCGGGGTAATACCCCCATTTTTTCTGAAGGCTGTAACCATTTTCAATCAGCGA
>NZ_JBGKDS010000093.1:0-26953 GCF_042954325.1 Parasynechococcus sp.
CGGCAAGCAGTTGAAAGCACTGCGGAAGTGGTCGAAGCACGACGGTGCTGAAGACTTTGTGTTCGCTGAACAAACGGGTGTGCTCGACGGGCAACCTGTTCGCTTGGACGCCTTACGAGAGCAGTTTCGAGAAGTGGTCGAACGCCAGCGGCAAAGGGGGTTTGACCGGTTCACACCTGAGCTCTACTCGTTGAGGCACTACTTCGCGACGGAGCGACTCACTGCCGGAGTGGAACCTTTCAAGGTCGCCAAGTTGCTTGGTCACTCGCTTGCTGAACTTGAGCGGACTTACGCCCACTTGCTCACTTCGGAAGAGCGGTTTGTGCGTTCGGTTGGGAAGGAGACGACGCCCACTGAGTTGGTCGACGCAGGTGTGGTTGTAGTTGACCCTGACGACCTCGAGTAGACACGAAAAAAGCACCCCCGTTGGCGGAGGTGCTGGTTTCAACTTTGGGGTACCCCTGGGGGGAGGTGGGGGATAGTTGATTTTTTTGCCCATGGAGAAGCAATAAAAAACCCCGCTCATGGCGGGGCTACTTATTGAAGACAGAAAATAACTGGACATGCGATTAATCAGTTTTCCTCCATGGAATCATGGCTGATATTTTTTTTGGCATAATCATTAAGATCACCAAGTGAGTTAGCGGCATCGTCAGATTCATCCCTGATCCACTTTTTCCATACTCGAAATACCCATCCTGATAAGCCACTGCCATTGATCGCTTGAAGCTCATCCAATGTCAATTCCTGATCAAGAAACTCAGAGTTGGCCATTGTTCTGTGTTGTGTGAGAAGTGAATGCGGAAGTCATCTCTCCGACCCACTCACCATCGCCGTAATCGCTAAACGCTTCATTGCCCTGGCTCAACTACGGTTGTGACCTTGGTCACAGGGGGGGTATTTAGACAATAAGAAACCCCGCCTTGCGACGGGGAAAGCGTTTCAATCAGACAGTGTCAGATGTCAGCACTGCTTTCTTACCCATTCCGCAACAGGCGCCCTATCACCCAATGCCGCTGCCTTCGACCAATCGGCACAAGCACCTCCAAGATCACCTAGTTTTTCTTTTTGAATACCACGAGACCTATATGCAAAAGAATTTTCTGAATCCAATTCAATCGCAGCATCAAGATCTCTGATCGCTCCTTTGATATCACCTAATTTCTTTTTTGCTTCGCTCCTGCCGACATAGGCTGCGGCAAAACCAGAAGCAATTTGCAATGCTTTGGTGTAGTCCTTAATAGCACTTCTATATTGACCTAGGTTTACTTTTGTCATACCACGGGCATAGTAACCAGATCGTTGTTGAGGATCTAACTTGATGACCGATGTAAAATCGGAAACTGCCCCTTGATAATCTCCGCTCTTGAACCTTTCCAAACCTGAGTCATAAAAGCTGATTGCATTTTGCGCATGCGCTGACTGCTTGATGAGCAACCCTGAGCCAAGTCCGCCGACATGTGTCAACCCAACGAGCAAGGGGCGTTCGAATGGCAACAGCAGGACAAAAGCAGCCGCGAAGGCCGCCGAGAGCCGAGACATTCTCAACATTGCATGGTTAGACCATCACTAGCTTTGATTCATGAGACCGTCTATGTGTTTTTTGCATATAAAAACCCCGCCATAACTGACGGGGTGAGATGCATGCGAGTGCTTTACAAGGGATGACATCAGGAACCACACGACCTGCCCTACCTTCCCCAAGGTTGAGTCTCGCATGGCTTGCATCGACTGATTGAGCATCGGCCCCCAAGCACACGAGAGATCGATTGCCCCTCAAAGTTGAGATCACATCTCTGGAAGGCAGATGTAGAGATTGTTTCCGTCCTGATCGAGCGCCTGAAGCATAGTGCTGCCAGCTTCTACAACCATCAGATGCGTTGGCGAGTTGGGGTTAGAGGATGAGCCGACATGAAAGACCTTCTCACCATTATTGAACTCTCGGATCATTTCAACCTGATCATAGTCTTCATGAGTCGTCAATGTTTCGCCATGCTCCATATCCATAATGGAGAACATTGAGCCGTTGCGCTGTGTACTTTCAAATTGATCAAGTCCCCCCTCGCCCCAAACCTCGATATTGCTACTTGGACGCCTCCCTGAATGGTTACCAACGATCACATCATTGCCTCCACCAGCCTGAATCTGGGTCCAATAAATCGATCGAGGATGGCCTCGAAAATCCTCCCTTTGACCGATGACAAAATTTTCGCTAAGCCCCGTCCCTTCAATTGACTCATTGACGCGAATTGTGCCTTCTACTAACACCTCAGTTCCTTCAAATTGAGCATCGGTTTCGTCGTATTGAGTTTTCAGCTTAATGTCAGGGAGGGCCTCCAATGCGAACAGTCCTTTTTGAGACACTTCCTTCAAATAGCTGAGGCTGTTCTTGTCTTGAATGGTGATATCTAGAGCATTCAAACTCTTGAGAATGCTGGCTGATCCCTTTGTGGCCTTAGTGATTTCGAACATTGGTCTTGGTGACGTGTGGTTTGTGTCTTCGGGGCGTTGCCCTCCGATGCACTCACCATCTCCGGAATCACCGTCACAGTTGATGACCCGAGTCAGCCCTGCCTGTGATGCTGGTCACAGGGACTCAGAAGCATTGCAATAACTGGCTTTAGAGGCTCACCTCCAAGTGCCAAACAATCAGCCTGTTCCTCTCATGAACGGTCAGCAACGGGGGCATCTAGTTCAACAACAGCTCAGTGACCGCTGGTTCCCCGAGGTCTTGAATCCCGCCACAGGGCCACCGCTTGAAGGTGTCAAGCAGGGACCGGGCGATGCGGATGGCATGAGGCATGGGTCAGACGTGACGGCATGAAATGGTCCCGGCTGTTTTGCTGGACGAAACCTCAGATCATTCACCCTGGCCCAGTGTCAGGTGCTTGGTGGCTTCGATCTCAAACAGCGTCTGTTGCCAACGCCTTGGCCGTTCAAGGTCAGTCAGTGGTACCGATCGAGCTTTTACGACTGACGCAAAACAAAGCCATAGTCAGCATGACCACATCAAAGGTGTTTTGCCCTTTCATGAGTGACCTGATCGTCGTCGGCTTCCCCAAGGTGCAGGAGGCCGAGCAGGTGCGTCTGGAGTTGGTCAATATCCAGCAAGAGCATCTGATTTCCCTGGAGGATGCAGTGGTGCTGGAGCATGGCGAGGATGGTCACGTGCATCTTCGCCAGGCCATCAACATGGCGGCCGCTGGTGCTGTGGGTGGCAGCTTCTGGGGCGTGCTCGTCGGACTGCTCTTCCTCAACCCTCTGGTTGGTGCGGTTGTCGGAGCCGGTGCTGGCGCTGCTTCAGGTGCCCTATCTGATATCGGCATCAATGATCAGTTTTTGCGTGAGCTGGCCGAAACCCTGCCGAAAGGCAGCGCTGCTTTGGCGCTGTTGGTGCGGGAAGGCACGCCTGATCGCGTGATCGAACGCTTGCGCAGGCATGCCCCCAACGCGCGCTTGGTCAAGACCAACATGAGCCATACCGATGAAGACAAGCTGCGTCACTTGCTGAAAACAGCTGCTAAACAGGCGGAGGCGCTGCGTCTGTCCTGACGTTGAGACTGCACAGGATCGGTTCTATTGCAGATCAGCGGTCAAGCAATAAAAACCCCGCCATCAATGGCGGGGTGAATCCATCAAATCTTGGACAACATGCTTGACGAACTAGCCCCTTTTTCTCACCAGTTCGCGAAGCCACCTCTATAGCGAGCGTTGGCAAATCCGCCGCCGCCGTTGCCCCAGGCACCACCACGGGCATTACCAAAGCCGCCACCGCCACCACCGCCGTTGGCCCAGCCGCGTCCGCGGCCATTACCCCATGCAGCGATATCGATCGATCTGTTGGACGTTTTTTTGAGAAAGGGAGACCAGCTGTCGTTGCTGCGCGCAGAAGCAATGCGTTGCTCGATGCTGTTGTCAGCTTTTTGAACGGAATACGTTCCGGCCGCAGTGGCGCCAACACTGCTCCAGGTGCTGAGCAGGATCAGTGTTCCAAGAAGGGTTGTTGGTTTCATTGAATTGAGTCGGTGAACGTTGATGGTTTTGCAGAAGAATTAATCGGCCTGGGTGTTGATCCCTGTCACGGTCGACAGAACAGCGTTGTAGTAAGAGGCGATCGTCTCCGCTGACAGACCCACAGAACTCTCGGGACCGATCCAACGGTTGATGCGAGTGGTGCTTTCTTCGTCTCCATCGATGTAGTTCTGGAGAAGCTGGGCAATGGCGACATTGGCCTTGGCCAGCAGCACTTGGTTCTCAGGATTGACAACGCAGGAAATGGCAGCGCGGCCGTATGGACGCTCAGGCACGGCCTTGCTGCCAGGGACTGCATCGAGATTGGCCTTGGCCCAGAGGGCGCCATTGGCGATGGACTCCACTGTTCCTTGCTTAAGGGCATCCAAGGCAGCCGCAGGAGAGTCAAAGGGCTTGAGCTCTGCATCAGGCAACTGCTTGGCCACAACGCTTGCTGGGACGGAATCCTTAATCACCCCGATGGTCATGCCCTTCAGTTCTGCAGGCGTTCCATCGACATCAGCGGTGGTAAGGAATCGAACACCGCCAACAGCGAAAGGAAGGGAGTAGCTCAATTCCTTGGCTCGGTCCCAACTGAAGCCCACTCCACAGGCGATGTTCGCCGAACCATCCTTGAGGGCTTCACCAGCCGCTTTGATGCTGGTCACCTCAATGATGTCGGGGCTGGCATCTCCACCGAGTTCAGCCTGAATCACACTCAAAACTTCATGGGAGAGACCTTCCCACTGCTGTGCTTTTTTGGAGCTGTAGGGCAGCGCATCGGTCACAGCCACAGCCTTGAGGCTGGAGATCTGCTCTGGAGGAGAAGCAGGCGCTTGAGTGTCCGACGAAGAATTCGTGTCTTGCATCGAACAGGCAGTCAAGGCCGTCAGCGCCAGGAGCAGAGCAGAGGAGCGAAGAGGCATCAGGTGCAACGTGCAGCTGAACTACTGAATTGTTAGCCGTGCCCGAATCGCCGAGCCCAATAAATGCTTGATCTGGACCAGACGCATTTCCGAAGACAGCTCGACACCCCACGCGGTGAAATTAAGAACCCCGCCATTGCTAACGGGGCGACATCCGTGAGGTTTTTGTCGGGAGTTCGATCAACACAATTCACGATGTCTACAAACGCTTGCAAGTCAAACAGCGGCATTCGAGAAAGAATCTTCAAGCCCTGGATGACCAAGCTTGTCTGCTGCACTCAATAGCCCTGACGGTATCACTAAAGTCAATAACTAGCGGCTATAGTCAATCGAGACAAATCAATTGCATGGGCTTTCTCAACAAAGCCACAACGGCTTTCAACAGAGCTCCGGAAATTAATCTGGATTCCTTTGAAGATGAACTTGCCTATAAAGTTGAGTGGACGCCTTTGGTTCGAGGCGGGACAAGTTTCACCACCCATAGGCTGGTCAAAAGCCTTGGCACGAAACGCGACACAATCAAAATCAAAACAACAACATGGTGCTACCTATTTTGCAGTTTATGGGTGATCCTTTCTGCCTTCATGATTAGTTCAACTTTGTCGGGTGATGCGACATGGACATTCAACGGAGCAGAAGGTCCACCCCCACCCATTTGGCCTTTATTGGCACTATTACCAGCAGCAGTAAGCTGCGGCATGCTGTATTGGCGAAAAAAGAAAGAAGGCCTATTTGAATACCAAACTTATACTTTTACAAGAGGGAAACAGAGCTTCGACCTCGAACAAGTACGCGCAATTCAGCTGATCGATGAGCGGGTAAGCAAAGGCGAAGGCTATTTTAGAAGCTATGAATTGAACTTAGTATTCAACAACTGCTCTAGGATCAACATATTAGACCATGGCTCCTTGGGTGCAATCAGACAGGACAGTTGGATGCTATCTGAATTCCTTCGTGTTCCCATCTGGGATGCTATTGGATTTCGCATGAGCCCTACAACGAGGGAGGGAGATCCAAAAGCAGACATTTTCAATGAAAACCTAAGAGCTTAATAGCTTGTTGACCATTGCAAATCATTCATCGGTCACAAACAAGCTTAATAAGCCAAGGCTCAATCGACCATACCAAAACAATTTGAATTGACTTCAACAAGCGTTCGGAATGCGCTACTACAAGCCAATCAACACCTTCAATACCGCAAGAATTTTCTATAAGCAATCTGAATTGACGACAGATTGGGACTCCATACGAAGCAAGCTTGTGCCCACTAGATACTGCTCCAGCATGCAAACTCTTCACTCTTCAACCAGTTGCTCTTATAGGCAATGGAAACCCCGCCATTGCTGACGGGGTGAGTGTGTGTTGATTTTTGTCGAGAGATGGTGAGCGACAACGACGACGTCTTCTCCCCGAACGGGGATTGAAGGCATGGCCCTAATCGGGGAAAACGACCTAGGGGAAGCCATCACCGCGATGGGTCGATGCCTGTTCCAACTGCAACGGAATCTGTTGCTGGAGACTTAAAGCGTTGGCACAGATAGATCCAGTTCGATCAATTGTCAAACCGAGAGAAATACAACGCGTTGAAGCGCTTCAGGCCATTCAACTCATGTGCCTGGGTAATGACTCTGCTCCAAATGTTCGAGGTGTTCCCGGACCGCACGATCGGGCATCGCCATCACACGATGCATTAAATCCTGGCGGTAGCTATAGAGCCCCTTGCAACCACGAATGGGGTCCAAAAGTAACTCGATGAGATGGGCTTTTGCTGTCGTTCCATTCATAGGGTTCAGGAAATCAGAGAAATCTGTTGGACGCCTTCAATCAAAACAAGACAACGCTTTGTGCATGGATTAATGACGCAAAGGTGGTGAGCTTGAAAGTACTAATCATCGGACTTAATGTCGAGATAGGCCGAGGCAAGCCGAACCTTGATGTGATCTGGTAAATCGTCAGAATCTCTGTCGTAGTCGAGCGTATCCAAGATGAGATCCTTGTACTTATCAAAGTAACGAAGCCGAGAATCAAACGTCATGCGAATCTGATGGGGCTGGTACTGATCCATGGGGAATCAGCCCTTAATGACAGCCAAACAATCCATGACACTCCTCGTGCCCATTTGATCAACAAGCCTGGCCATGCGATCCCTGGTGGCCTTGAAATCGGCCTGTCGACGAAATGGATGCACCATGAATCCAATCAGCTGGTCGCGCTCTGACTTGAGATCGATGGTTGGAAGTTCAATCATTGGAAGCAACATTGACGACTTGCAATCAGTGTCGTTCGGCCAGTCGATCACCACATCCCTCGACTGGTGCTCCATTCAGACCCCTTTGCGGCCAGCCCTCCCCCAACTGGTGCCCCTTGGCCAGCGCAAGGAAGCTGCTCCCATCGCTGGCAGATCACGACAGCAAAGTTAAGAACCGAAAATCGGTAGCATTTGAAACATCAACGGCAACGACAGCAAAGCCAGGTTTGAAATCGAACGCAATGCAGATTGCATGGATAACACGATGACAAAGCTCTGCAAAGACCTGAATACACAGCTGGCCATTTATCGTGCTTTTCGCAATGTCCATGGGGTCGCAGCCGTGCTGCGCGAGATGGCCCATGAACGCTGCCGCATCCAGACCACATACGTTCGCTAGTTCCCAACGCAGCACATCGATCAACCGGCAAGGAACCTGGCCCCCGATGGCTTGGTCGGTGCCGTGATCAGATCCACACCAGCCGCTGGAGCATGGCTTCGTCTGGCTTAGTAATCTCCGCAATCAACTCAACAGGATCGATGAAAACACTCAGAAAGTTTTGGAACCAATGGAACGCTTGGGCTGACAAGCACATCGCAACCTGGCAGCAGGAACAACGGACCGGCCGTCGCTGACGACGATTGAACAGGGTCCTATCGCCCGACCAGCTTCTGCACGGAGAACCGACACGGTGTCTCACCGCTTCGCGCAGGACGCAAAGGGTTGAGGACAGAGATCCCAGCAGCTTGTGAGCAACCTCACATGCTGCTGGGATTCTGCGCATCAGGTCGTTCGAGATTTCAAAGGATGGTGTGGTCATCGGAGGGGGCACAACCTTTCAAACCCTCCCGGAACCAACCATGACAGGGACAACAGCCAAAGCTCATTTACTCGATCTTCTTCTCGAGCCACTTCGGGGAAGCACAGGGCTCTACACCTATCGACAGGAGCTCATGCTGCAGGTGATGAACATGCCAGCTCTTGAAGTCAAGGACCGATTGAAGGATCTCCAACGCAGGAACGGCCTTGAGTCATGAGCCCTCACCCCGTCAGCAAAAGCACAATCGTTCCAGCTGCCAAAAGCATCGTGGAAGCGGACGCTGCTTGCAGAGCAGTCAAAAAGGCCACTCTGCTCAGCTTTGTTGATATTCAGCACGCTCCCAACCAACACCTTCATGGTTCACAGTGATACAAAAGGGGACTTGATATCGCAAAAAATGTATAACGCGCTACAGATGTCGAGGCCTTCACGCATCTTTATTGTAGCCAATGTGTCTATCTGGTTTAATACGAGCGCACTTTTGCCGACCCCAACTTGACAACCCAGCAGGCCTCAACCGTTCTGATGCAGTACAGACGAAGCACTTATGTACTCAATCAGAAAAGAAATCAAGGGTCAAACAAGGTGGTAGCACTCACCTACAGGGGAGTTTCCTACGACAAAAGTCTATGAGGTCCAGAAAAACTCGCCAAGAATGACAGAAACCTCACTTGACCCCGTCACCCATGACGGGGTCTTTGTTTGAGCGTTGGTCGATGGTCTCAGCCATGGGGGTCCTACTTATGACAACTCGCCCGAAAGCGATCGGAAGGATTCGTCACCGCATGCTTGGTTTTTCGTCCGGACACCCGCCGTCTCCAGAGACGGAATGATGACGACTTCAAGGTTCGTCGCATCAAGGCAATCACCTCCTGCTCTGACAGACCAAATTGATAAGCAATGGCCTCAAATGGGGTCCGATCTTCCCAGGCCATTTCAACAATCCGGTCTAGATCAGCTGAATCCAAATCATGCATCAAAGTTGTCCCGGTGATGTTGCAGACCATCGCGTGATGACGACGACACCAGACATCGGTTCTAACGGATCCTGACTCGAATGGGGGGATTGCCGTCGACCGCCACATCGCCCCCTAGCTCAAACCAACAACCAAGTTTCAGCGCTTGTGACCCAACAAGACACTGTCAACATGCATCCATCAGCCCCTGGGAGACCATGCAAAAACGATCGACTTTGACCTTGATCATGCTGAATGTCAGCCTCATCGTCAGCAGCATCTCCCACGGCCAGGGTCATGCACAAATCGTGCAACCGATCGCACCCCAAACCATTCAAGAATCAGGAGATGCGCTAAAAGCATTTTCCTTGGGGATGGGTGTTGGCATCGCCAACTACATGTGCTTTGAAGCTCTCAAAGGACATCTCGACCCAACCACTGGCAACAACATTCTTGGTCTGTATACGCAGTGGTTTGACCAACAGACGACGTACCAACGCAAACCTTTCATGACGGGATTCAACCTGGAAGTCCGTCAGTTCAATCAAGCCTTTCCCGACAACCCCTGTCCCTACTCGCTGCCCTGATGAATGCTCAACCATCCAGCCTCAACTGGATCAGCCAGTCATCACCGAGGGCTTGCACCCCAGATGCTGCAGCGGACAACACCTGATCCATCGCTGTAAATCCCAGATGCCCCAGCGGTGTACGGGCCGGGTTCCCCCCCATCAATTTTGGAGCGATCACAGCAGCCACCTCTTGAATGCATCCCTGGCGAAGGGCAAGGGCCGCCAGCTCCGGCCCACATTCCCAAAGCACGCGATTACAGCCGCGTTGGGCCAACGCGCGCATCAACTCCGTGGGATTACACGGCGAAAGCAGCACACGTTCAGCACCGTCGGGTAGCGCTTGATCCTGACGGTCCGGTCCATGGGCCACCAGAGTCGGCGCAATCGAAGTGTCCCAAAGCTGAGCCTGGGCAGGCAAATCCAAACTGCGCGTGAGTACGACGCGCAACGGTTCAGGCTGACGCCGACCCCGACTGGTGAGCAGCGGATCATCGGCACGCACCGTGCCGCCACCGACGATCACAGCATCCATTTGGCTCCGCAACTGATGGACCCAAGCCCGTGCCGGCGGGCCGCTGATCCATTGGCTGGCGCCATTGGCCAGGGCCGTACGCCCATCAACACCCATAGCCCACTTCAGGACCCCCCAGGGTTGACCGGTCTGCACACGATGCAGAAAAGCCCTGTTTTGCTCAATGGCCAACGCACGCAGAACACCCGTGATCACCTCGACTCCGGCGTCGCGCAGCTGAGCGATTCCGCCACCAGCCACCCGAGGGTCTGGATCCTCCAGTGCGATCACAACGCGAGCAAGGCCCGCGCGGATCACCGCCTCACTACAAGGGGGGGTACGGCCGTGATGGCAGCAGGGTTCGAGTGTGACAACAAGGGTGCCGCCGCGGGCTGCAGCACCGGCCTGGGCCAGAGCACCAACTTCGGCATGAGGCTGACCGGCACGGGCATGGAAACCTTCACCGACCAGTTGTCCACTGGCATCGAGAACCACGGCACCCACCAATGGGTTGGGACTGGTGGACCCATCCGCCAAGGCCGCCAAAGCCAAGGCACGGTGCATCCAACGGGTCCACATCAGCTGAGCGGTTCAGTCTGGAGCGAACGCCACTCACCCACCACATAGGGAGGGACCGGGAGCTCCGTGAACACCCCGGGCAGCACCAGACGCAGCGGGCGGTTGTTGCTCAAATCATCCAGCAATGGATCAAGGGCGAATTCAGCGGCGGCCTCCCGTCCGTCAGTGGCCAGAACAGGGTTAGCCAGGGTGATGTCGTCCAACCCCCACTCGCGACGTCCAGCGAGCACCTGCAAGGCGGTTGGATGATCGAGGCGCAGACGGCCCGGAAAACCGACGATCCTCAACACGACGGGTTGTCCAGGCTGCCCCTCCCGATAAGCCACAGCTTGCCAGCTGTTGTAATCCAGATCGCGAAGGCTCTCCAGCGAACGCACCATCGCGATGCCGGCTTCGTTTTCATGTTGGTGGACCTGGGCCGCAGCTGGACCGGGCAGACTCAACACGAGAAGCAAGGAAGCCAGAACGGAAAAAAACAAACGCCGCATGTGGCGTGGACGGGGCATGGCATGAAAACGGTAGGCAAGCCAGGCCTGAGCCATGGGCATTGGCGTATTTCCCTAAACGATGCAAAAATTGCATGATGACGGCGTTCTCCCATGCCAATCAGGCGGATGAAACGCTGTCGATGCGTGTTCCGTTCCGTTCCGCCTGGGAACTGAAGACCCTGTTCGCCCAACTGGGTCTCGACTTCCGAATCGTTCAGATCACCGCTGGCGAATTGTTCGGCTCGTTTGAGCTGGGCGGTCATCCCGACACACCCGTGTTTTCGATTCGGACCAATCAGGGTCTGCTCTTCGAAGGCGACCGACGCCCGAACGCAACACCAATTGCACTCGAACACACCAATTCACTTGATTTGCACCGTGTGCGTGGTGAGGTGGTTGGACAGCACTGCATTCACGGATTCAATCGCTTTGTCACCGAGTCTTTCTTTCAGATTTCACCAGGTGCCTATAGCAGTTTTGCTCTGCTGAACAGCGATCGGCTGGTCAAGCTGCTGGTCGAGGCGGGTGATGACCAGCTTTTCGAAACAATGGAGTCCGCCAATTCTGTTGCGGTGAACCATGAGCTGTTCCAGCGGATGCAATCGCTCATTCAATGCAATCCTTCCACCGACCCAGCTCTCCATCAAGACCTGCTTCTGACTGCCGTTCTGGAATGCCTTCATCCAGAACAAACCACCGTGTTGCATGACGGTGAACTCACCCAAGGTGCTGGTCTGATGAAGGAACTTCTCACCTGGGGACATTCCAATCCCACCAAGGTGATCAAACTCGAAGATCTAACCCGCTATATCTTCGCGTCGCGATCGGCCATCGTTCAGAACTGCCGCGTGATGTATGGCATGGGACCCATGGCCTTGCTCAAACAGATCAGACTCGGTCAAGTGCAACACGCGCTGAGTCAGCCACTGGTCCAACGACAAATTGGCTGCACCAATGTGCAAAGTATCGCCAGCTACTACGGCTTCACCAGCCGCAATCACTTCGCCAGGGACTATCGACAACAATTTGGCGAAGCACCCAGTCAAACCCTTCAGGCCAACGCAGTCCCAGGGATGGTCTCCCAGCCTGTATCGGTCGCCCAAATGCCCCAAATTGCCATCGCCCGGAGGTAGTGGCAGGCCCGGAACGTGTTCACTGCAGTGATGGCTTCAGGGGTGCGGAACTGCAATCCACCGGCATACACCTGATTCACAACAGCCTCTGTAATCGCCAGTGCCGTCGACCTCTCCCCCATGAGGCAGAAATAACTGGCAATCCCAAAGTTGATCCCGGTCCAAACTTCTAAAGGATGGGTCCCATTGGGATCCAAAGGAGACCCATCACGGCGTAAACCATTGGCCACGCCAAGGCTCCCTCCTGCAAAACGCTCAAAACAAGCTTCCCTAACGGCCTGAAGGGTGCTGCGGCAGTTAGCCTCACTGGCCACAGGTTCCAAACCGAGCAGGCGCGCATAAAAATCACCGCACAATTGATCAGCCATGACCACAGGTGTGCCGCTCTCGGCATCAATGTCGTAGTACTCGCCATTCCACAACAACCGGTCAAAGTTGCTGCGAGATTGCGATAACCAGGCCCCGAACTCACGTTGTTGCTCAGACGTATCCAAACCCGTTCTCAACTGAAGCGTCTGCGCCATGGCCAAAGCTGCCTCCAAGGCAGCAATCCATAGGGCGCCGCAGTAAGCACTCACCCCTTTAAGGGGCCAATCATCGAAGGTCTGATCGGGCGCGCCGCCGTTATCGGGCAAACCATCGTCGTTGATATCGAACGTCTTCAGGTAGCGCAAAGCCTCAACCGCTGACGGCCAGCAGTCGGCCAAAAAGCCGATGTCCTCCCCCGTGGGCGCCAACTTGAACGTGCGCCACACCTGCAGGACGAAATCACTGCCCAGGTCTTTCCAAAGGTTGCAATCTTGATAAGCCGTGTAGTTGGTGGCATCCCATGGGATCTCATTGGGAGCTCCGAGATCGTGGGGGGTGGCACCCTTCACCTTGCGGTCGGCTTCCACACGTCCCTTGCCCTGGGTGAAGTACCAACCGATGGGACGTTGGCTGGCATCAGCGGCTGGGATCGCTCGAGCGAAGCTGCGCAGCACCGCTTTATCGAGTTCTGGCCACAACTGGAGCAAGCCAAGCGAGCCATACAGCCGCACATCAAGGCTTTCGTACCAGGCGTAGTCGAGGCATTCGAGGACGCCAAAGCGCCCGTAGGGATCCTCTGCAGTTGCCGCACTCCAGAGACTGCCGCCGCTGCAAAGGTCATAGAGCTCATTGAAGAGCGCCATCCGAATCGATTCTGGGAGTTCCGTCCGCGCCAGGATCGGCTTCTGCCAGGCCGTGATGCGCTGCTGCCAGTCAGACCAATCCCGCAGGGCTTCCGCAGCGATCGCTGCAGCTCCGTTGCCCTCACTGCCGAAGAAATCGGTGTAACGCCGGAGAGCCTGACTGCCAGTGGCGAAGGCCGTGACCGGCAGATCCCAGCTGATCACCACGGGGATGGTGATGGTCTGTCCAGGCTCCAGCTGACACCGCACCGCGAGAGCAGCGCTGAGGGGGTCATCACTGCCGCTGCGGCGATCGTTATCGCTCTCGGGGATTGTGCCGTCGGCCTTGAAAGAGTTCCACAGTTCACTGCCATCACCGGCGGGATTCCAGCGGCTGCAGCGCTGAACGGTGACACCTGGCTGATCCGCCGTGGCGATGCACCATTGCCCCTCTCCCTCAGCGATGGGCTCGGACCGGGGTCCCTCCAAGAGGATGCCTCGAAGGTTGCCGTCGTCGATGCAACGGTTGCGCTGGCCGTCGGTGCGGCCGATGGCCGGCACATAGTTGTGCTCCGGACTGCCGTCATCGCGGAAGTGCACCTCAGCCGAGGCATCCGTGTTGGTGAACCAACCGGTGGTGTTGCGCCAGCTCAGCAGTAAGGACAGATCCAGGGGCGCATGGGTGGGGTTATGCAGCGTCCACACGACCACCGCCACGGGATAGCTGGTGCGTTGGTAATCGCCCGGGAGGATCGGACTGAACGCCTCACAGCGAACATCGGCGGCATACACCCCGTCGTACTGCGTCCAACTCAGTGGGTAGCGGGCGGCATAGGTGCCGGTGCTGTGCTCCGCGGTGCTGGCGGGGTACCAGTCCCAGGCCGCCAAGGGCTCGCCAGCATCGGGACGGGAGTCATCGCGATCGGGTTGAACCGCCAGGGCATGGGCGCGCCGGCTGGTGCCCTGACCTTCAAACAGGGCGAACTGACAATCGGGCAGCACCCCAAACCAATGCTCACCGCCATCGAGGTGCCAGAGATTGAACGTTCCGTCGGGTGCCCTGCCGATGCACCCGGCCCCAAATCCCCCCAGGGGCATGCCGTGGTTGGGACCGTCATCCAAATTGCTGGCATAACGCACCGTGTAGGGCTTATCCCAGCCCAACCCGAACGGTCGACTCCAACTGGCCTCCGGTGGTTGCCATCGACCGGGTTGATCGCCGCGACCCAACAGGGATTTAAACGAGGACAATCCGAGCGAGGCCATGCAACGGCAGGAAGATGTCCCAGATTGCCAGGTTTACAGCCATCAGCCAGAGCTGAAGTCAGGCGGACTGTCCTCAGCATCGAGCAAGGCATCCAGCGTGACCGCAGTCCGGACCAAGGCCTGATAGCGCTGCAGGGTGCGTCGGTTCTGATCCAACCATCGGCCGGGTGCCAGTCCGCCTTCGAGCTCCGGATGCTCCGAATCCATCAAGGGCAACTCCTCTTGCCGCGCCATCAAAGCCAAAAGCAGTTCATGCAGGCGTTGGCGTCGCGTCCTGGCGGATGTCATGGCCTGTTCATCAGTTCACCCAGACGCCGTTCAGCGTCCCTCGGCAAGGCCACCGCATCCGCCTGATAGGACCCCGCTTGGGCAATCCGGGTCCGGATCGGACCAACGGCCTGGGGCCAGCTGGGCAAGGCGAACCCCTCGTAGAGCCTCCGCAGCACCTGCTCTGGGTGATGAACCAAATCGTCGTACTGCACTTCGATGAGCTGGCCCGCGGGAATCAAATCACGCGCGTCTTCGAATGCCTGCAGCAGCTGCCGATGGGCAGCCACCGTTTCCTCCACCTGCACCACAGGATCCGGCGACGTCTGAAGGCCCACCAACATCGCTAAGCGTTGTTTGACCTGAACCAGGGAGCGAATTGAGTCAATCGGTTGACGCCGGAGCAGCACGAACCGCGCCCGGGGAAAGTGCCGCAACACCAGCGGCACGCGGGCGGTGTGAACGGAGTTCTTGATGAGGAGCTGCGACTTACCGCCTCCGTCGTGGAGCCAGGTCATCCGCGTGAACCGAAGCCAATGCCGCTCAAATGAGCGAGTGGATCCGAGCACGCTGCGGCGAAAATGGAAGGGATAGGCCCGCGGGAAGGCCATCCCGGCCATGTTGGTGTCCATCGTGAGACGAGCCACACCCAACTCGTCTTCCTGCGGATCATCCGGCCCCCAGGGCACGGCATCAATCGGACGTTGGCTGGTCATCGCACGCTGCAACAACGACCGCAACCAAGGCTTCAGCAGCA
Source organism: Parasynechococcus sp. (assembly GCF_042954325.1). Classification (GTDB taxonomy): domain Bacteria; phylum Cyanobacteriota; class Cyanobacteriia; order PCC-6307; family Cyanobiaceae; genus Parasynechococcus. Next base: position 15,684 of record NZ_JBGKDS010000093.1, read on the forward strand.
ACGCCACCTGGGGAGCAACCGTCAGGGAATTGCGGGCTGTGGCGATGGTCGGATCACAGGCCAGCAACTGATGCAGATACGTGGTGCCGCTTCGCCAGTGGCCGATCACAACGATCGGATCCGAAGGGAGCACGACCCGATTCAACTGTTGGGAATAAACGAGTGACTGCAGCCAAGCGAGTGGTTCGACCGCCACACCACTGAGGACGATCGGAAGACTCACAGACCAGCGGGACAGGCTGGGACGACCCAGTTGCAACCCCCTGCAGAGCACCCCAGGGCGAATGAATCCTGCGGCAACCAGACGATCGGAGAGCACAACAAAGCTGCTGACCTGCAGCCCAGCGTGACATCAGAATGCATCCATGATCGATGTGATCGGCACCGATGCAGGAGCTCCGGCGTCCCTCCCTGCAACGCATCAGGCCCTGATTCGTGCCGCCAGCCACATCGCAGCGCCACGGCGACTCCAGTCGGCCTTGAGGGCGTGGCTGGACGACGAAGCATCGACTCTGATCAGCAGCGACGATCCCCGGGCCCTGGTGAGCGCCCTCAAAGCCCTCCCCGGCGCTGCCAAGGTCGTCGTGCTCGCCAGTGGAGATCCGCTGTGGTTTGGGATCGGACGCATCCTGGGCGATCGCCTCAAGCCTGAGGAGCTGCGCTTTCATCCCGCACCGAGTGCTCTGCAACTCGCTTTTGCCCGCATCGGACGCCCCTGGCAGGACGCCAGTTGGGTCAGCCTGCATGGTCGTGATCCCGATGCTCTGAGTTCCGCGTTGCAGAAGCGGCCTGCCGCCCTGGCCGTCTTAACCGACCCCAACCAGGGAGGAATCGATGCTGTGCGGCGGATTCTGATCAGCAGCGGCTTGGACGCCAGCTATCAACTTTGGCTGTGCGAAAACCTTGGTCATCACTCCGAACGCGTGCAACGGATCCGACCGGAAGACCCGTTGCCAAGCCAGCTGCAGCCTCTGCTAACCGCTGTGCTCATTGCCGAAGAGCCAGAAGCACCACCAGCGGCAAGCCTGCCGTTGTTCGGCATCGATGACGGCCTTTTTCTGCAGCATGCAGATCATCCTGGGTTGATGACCAAACGAGAGGTCCGCATCCAGTTGCTGGCGGAGCTCGCCCTGCCTGAGCAGGGTGTGCTCTGGGATTTGGGGGCCGGCACCGGCAGCGTTGGCCTCGAAGCACTGAGGCTGCAGCCCAAGCTTCAGTTGCTCGCCGTGGAACGGCGAGCCGGCGGGGCAGCCCTGATCCAGGCCAATGCCCAACGGCTGAACGTGAAGGCGACTGAAGTCCTCGAACACGAGGTCTTGGCTCTGTTGCGGAACGGCGGCATCACACCAGCGCTGCAACAACCGGATCGTGTCCTGCTGGGCGGCGGCGGACGCGATCGGTCTGCCCTGCTGGCGGCGGTGCTGAACGTCCTCCGACCAGGCGGGGTGGTGGTAGTCCCGCTAGCCACGCTGGAAGCACTCGCGCAGCTGCGGCCGCAATTGGAGACGGCAGGCCTGAGCGTGCGCGTCACGCAGCTGCAAGCCTGGCGGGGTCAGCCCTTAAGCGACGGCACACGACTGGCCCCGATGAACCCCACACTGATCCTGACCGGCATCAAGCCCAGGCCCGCCGACAGCACAACAACTAGGGAATCGTGCTGATCGCCGCCGGATCGCCCACGGCAATTCCAAGCCGCTGTGCTTCACCGGGCCCCAGCTCCACCACACCATCGGCCGGCTGATCCGGTCCATAACTGCGACAGGGCAACGACGGGCATGGCGGCACCTCGGCCTCCACGGCGATCACCCGTCCATCACGCACAAAGAGCATGTCCAGCGGGGCCACGGTGTTGAACATCCAGAAACGCAAGGGCTGGGGCCGATCAAAGGGAAACCACATGCCTCGCAATGGCGGCAGCACAGGCCGTTGCATTAAACCCAGCCGCTGTTGATCCGCCGTACGCGCCACTTCCAGATCGATACAGCGCTGTTCCCTCACGCACCAGCGTGCGGTGATCGGCAAGTGTTGTGGGGGAGTGGCGTCCATCCGGTTCAGCCCCCTGAACGCTCAGCGCCAAGGCAATAACCACGGCCGCGCACCGTATGCAACAAGCGGCTCTCACCCGTGGCCTCAAGCTTCTGACGCACGTAGCGCACATAGACCTCAACCACATTGCTGCTCGAGGCGCTGTCCCCCTGCCAGACCAGTCGCAGCAACTCATCGCGACTGAACACCTGTCCAGGCTGTTGCAGAAAAACCTCCAGCAAGGAATATTCCCGGGTCGTCAACGCGATCGGCCGTCCGGAGCGGTGCACCGCACGGTTGAGAGGATCCAGGCGAAGGTCCTCGAACTGAAGACAACTGGGCGTCCCGCCCTGCCGACTGCTGAGGGAGCGGTGCAAGCGCAGCCGCAACAACAGATCGCTCGGCGGACCGGTGGACAACCAAAAATCGTCGGCACCGAGACACAGACATCCGGCACGGGCTTCCACGCTGTCGGTGACCAGATCCAGCAGGATCGGCATCGCGCCAAAGCGCTGGCGAAGATCACCGATCAGGGTGGACTGATCAGCGCCGAGAATCGCAGCCGTGGGCTCCTGACCCTGGGTGGCAGAGCTGGACGTCACTCCTGCACTCAACCAATCGACCGTGCTGTACCCCGACACCGAGAGGCGTTGGGCGAGGGCCAGGGCCGCCGGCCCAGCCAACAGCAGCAACGGCTCCGGCGTCATGGTTCGTCCTTTTCAGGTTTGGCGATGTGGGGCAGACCCCAACCCAGTTTGTTGCGCAGGACCTGAAAGAACTCATGGTCTGCAAGACGAACAAAACGCACCGGATGATCGCTGCGACGGATGAGAACACGATCTTCCGGCCACACGTAACAACCGGCGCTTCCATCCACCACCATCAACAACCTCTCCGGGGTCGCCGGGAACACCGTGACCGGTTCTCGGTCACTGAAGACCAGGGCCCTGGACGCCAGAGAATGGGGTGCGATCGGGGTGAGTTGCAGCACCGGACAATCCGGTGTGATCACAGGACCACCGGCACTGAGGGCGTAGGCCGTGGAGCCGGTGGGGGTGGACAGAATGACCCCATCAGCAGCGATATCCACCGGAGCGTGTCGTCCGATGGCGATCTCGAAATGGCACATGCTGGTGAGAGGCTCCCGGTGCAGCGCCATCTCGTTGAGCGAGAGCGCCTCCCAGCGACGCTGATCGCCGCGCATCACACTCACCACTAAATTGCTGCGCTCTTCAATCGTCCACTGCTGGGTCAGGATCACCTCGAGGGCCCGATCCAGGTCACCGAGGTAGGCCTCCGCCAGAAAACCAAGGTGGCCTGTATTGATGGTCAGGATGGGGACACCAACCGGTGCGGTCTGGCGTGCAGCGGACAGCACCGTGCCGTCGCCGCCAAGCACAATCGCCAGGGCGAGCGAATTATCGAACTCCTTGGGGACGCAAGCGCTGTAGCCCTGAAGGCGCAGGTGCTGATCAGGATTGGCAAAACCGACCATGCCACCTGCACTGCTGACGCGGACCACGTTGTGGCCAGCCACCTCGAGGCGCTGCTGAATCGTGTCAGCGGTCTGCACCGCTAGATCTTTCCCGTCATTCACGATCAGTCCAATGCTGGGCACTGATCCGGGCGGGTAAACGACCCGTTCAGCTTATGGGCAGCGGAACGGTTCGCGCCCTCGAGGAAGGCTTGTGTAAAGCGCTCGATCCACTGGCCCCGCGAACAGACCATGGTCCGGATCTACCGTTTTTTTGGTTTTCGATCAAAAAATCCGTAGCTTGGGACGAATTCTGTGGATTCGACCCAAATGCGAGCGGCTCTCCTCCTCTCCGTTGCCTTGGTTCTGCCCGTCCTGGGAGGTCCGTCTGCCAAAGCTGCGGAGCCTGAGGAAGTCCGCTCCGATCGCGACACCATCGAGTTGGTCGCTCAAGACACAACACCAGAGCAGGCCGACTCCGACGAGCAGGATTCAGAACAGTGGCGTCTTTACCTGGATCTCTACGGATTCCTGCCGATTGAGAATGAGGGAACGGTCAAGCTCGACGGCAACAGCAACACCGGCAACCTGAGCCTCAGCGACATCCTCGAGAACGTCTCCAGCATTGCGACGCTGCGCGCCGGTATTGAATACGGTCGCTTCGGCCTGCAGACGGGTGTCTTCCATGGGGCCGTGGACTTCAACGATGGGATGACCGAGCGGATGACCTATGAACGGTCCCGCATCCGCAAACTCACCGGAAAGAAAGTCGACCGCAGCCTGAAACTCAGGGGTGACATTGAAGGCGACTTCCATCTCGATCAGACACTGATCGACATCGCGCTGCGTTATCGGGCCGGGGATATTCAGCGCGCGAAGATGGACGAAGGCAGCTTCAGCTTTGTCGGCTTCGCAGGGGCACGCATCGTGGACGGCACGATCAAGGCCGATGTAGACATCGACTTGTCCTCGTCCTACGAAGGCCCGGTTCTCAAGAACGAACGTTCCAAAGAGATCGACCTGGGCGATTCCTGGTCCCACACCTGGGTGCAACCGCTGGTTGGCATGCAGGCCACCTATGCCTTCAGCCCGGACTGGCAGGCCTTTGTCTATGCAGACGCCGCAGGATTTGGCCTCGCCGGCAAAAAAGATCTCAGCGGCAATGCACAGGCCGGAATTGCCTACGCGGTGGGGAATTCAACCCAGGTTTCCTTGTCATACAAGGTCTATGGACTGGAGTACGCCGCCCATGGCAATGACAACGGCTACAAAGCCTTCTCCCATGGCCCCAACATCGGTCTTCGTTTTGTCTTCGACTGAGTCCTGATTTCCTCGGGATGTGACTCCGTCGCATCCCGCAATCGATTGACCGGTCATTGTTGATGTCCAAGTTTCAGCTCAATCCACTGCGGCTGTCCTGCCTCGTTGAACTTGGGACAGGAACGGCGCTGCTGCTGGCACCGGGGTTAGCGATGACCCTGATTGTTGGCTCATCGTTGCCCAACGGTGGGAATCAAATGGCGCAATTATTTGGCGCCGCGATCCTCTGCCTTGGCCTCTCCTGTTGGTCCAGCAATGCATCGTCTGAGCGGACGTCGATGCCCATCATTGGGCTGACGGCTTACAACGTCATCGCCGGCGTTCTACTTTCCCTTTTCTCAATCAGCGGTGTTGCCAATGCAATCGTGGCGATCCCTGCCGCTCTGCTGCACATCGCACTCGGTGTTGTTCTGTTCGTCGATCAACGCAAAGGCCGGCGTTGATCAATTCGTTTGATCAACGGTCGACGGCGCAGCGGAAACCCATATGACAAGTCGCCGTATCCAACGTCTGTCCCATCAGGGCAGACGGTCTGAAGCGGTGGCAATAGTTGTCAGCACAGAGAAATGAGCCGCCTTTGATCACACGGCGTTCCTGCTCGCCGTCCGGGACCGCATAGGGCGTGGACGTCCATTCCCAGACATTTCCACAGACATCAACAAGCCCGTAGCCATTGGCGGGAAAGCTGCCGACGGGCGACGTCCAGAACCAGCCATCCGTTTCTTGGTTGACCCAAGGGAAGGGCCCCTGCCAGACATTGGCCAACCAACGGCCTTCAGGTGTTTTTTCAGAACCCCAGGCATAGTCCTGATCAACCAGACCACCTCGGGCTGCAATCTCCCACTCATCCGCGGAGGGCAGGCGTTTTTCAACCCACTCGGCGTAGGCAAGGGCGTCCTCGAAAGCGACATGGACCACGGGATGCTGCATCAAACCGTCAAGACTGGTGTCTGGGCCCTGGGGATGCCGCCAGTCGGCTCCGGCAATGAGGGCCCACCAGGAGAGAGGTTGGCTGCGATCCACCGTTGGGGGAGGCGGAAGAAAAACAACAGATTCAGGAATCTGTTCTTCAGGAGGGAGATCCGGGTAGAGCGTCGGATCAGGAGGACGTTCTGAAACAGTCTGATAACCGGTGGCATCAACAAATTGCTGAAACTCGGCGTTCGTGACAGGCGCCAAATCAATCTCGAATGAGTCGATCGAGACCTGTCGAACAGGCGCTTCCTCCGGGTAGAAACGATCGGAACCAACCTGATAGTTGCCAGCCGGGATGGCAACCATTCCATCCCGGCACGTCGAACGAGACACCATCAGCCCTGCTTGGAGTCGGTGTCTTTGGGGTAGATCTGGATCGTCACCTTGTCAATCTGACCGCCATAGGCGCTGTAACGCCGGGGACCAATGGTCTTGACGGTGACCGCAGAGCCACGATCGAGTCCAACATCAGCACCTTCATCAATGGAGAAGCGCGATGCGATCGTCTTCTCCAATCGGCCCTCAGCGACGACATCGCCGTTGAGTTTCATCCGAACATCAGCACCTTTGCCAGTACCACCTCCGTCGTAGTCGAGCTCGAAACGAATCTCAGACTTACCGGTGGGTAATGGCTTGTTGCTTGTGAACGTAAACAGCTGACCCATGTAGTTGTAGGTGTAGGAGGGCTTGTTGTTTTCCACATAAAGCGACCACCCGCCAAATCGACCACCTTGGGAGAAGATCACACCATCCTCATTAGTTCCTTTCACATCCACATAGGCCGTCACACTGTTCGAAACATTCTTGACATTGAGAATCGAGTCTTCGACCAAGTTCCAGGCATAGGGGTACAGATCCATGGATGTCCGGTCACCCAACAGGGTCGGCCGACCAGCAACGGAAGGCACAAGACGCTCAAGCAAACGGTCATCGAGGGGGAGCACCTGATTCTCGATCGCCTCTTCCATGAACTTCTTCTTCATCGCGGCAAGGCGTTCCGGCTCTTGATCAGCAAGATTGTTCGAGAGACTGAAATCCTTGGTGGTGTCATAGAGCTCCCAACCATCATCCGCCGCAACCGTATTCATCCTCTTCGGTGCCATCCAGGGGTACATAATTGTGGCCCGCGCCATCCAGCCATTGTGATAGATACCGCGGTTGCCGATAATCTCAAAATACTGTGTGTTGTGCTTTTCTTTGGCATCTGGGTTGTCAAAGGTATACATCAAGCTCGTGCCTTGCATTGGAATCTGATCAATGCCATTGATTGTCTTGGGCATCGGCAGATTGGCGGCTTCAAGGATGGTTGGAGCCACATCATTCACGTGGGAGAACTGCGTGCGTATGCCACCACCATTTTTGATTCGTTTGGGCCAATGGATCACCGTGCCGTTGCGTGTTCCACCGAAATCGCCGGCAACCTGCTTGGAGAGAGCGAAAGGTGAATTAAAGGCGATTGCCCAGGCCATGTGATACATGGGGTAGGTCGTTGGTCCGCCCCACTCATCAAGTTTGGCCTCCTGCTCATCTGGAGTTTCTCCTACACCATTGAGGTAGTGGTTCCAATTCCAATGACCCGTCCGATCACCTTCGACGCTGGCGCCATTATCGCCGGTGATATAAATCACCAAAGTATTATCAAGCTCGCCAAGATCTTCGATGGCCTGAATCAGACGCCCAGCTTCATAATCGGAATGCTCAGTGAAGGCAGCGAAAACCTCGGCTTGACGTGCATAGATTTTTTGCTGCTGGGGGGTGAGGCTATCCCATTTGGGAATACTGTCTGGGGCCTTGGCCATCTGAGTCCCCTCAGGAACAATCCCTGCCTTGATCTGGTTCTGAAGATTGCGCTCACGAAGAACATCCCAGCCTTCGTCAAACTTGCCTTTGTATTTGGCGATCCACTCCGGACCAACATGATGGGGGGAGTGCGCACCGGCTGAGGAGTAGTAGACGAAAAATGGCTTATCTGGCTTAATTGACTTCTGTTGGCGAACCCAGCCGATCGCCTGGTCGGTCATGTCTTCGGTGAAGTGATACCGATCCTTCTTCGGAGCATCGACAACAGTGACACCATCGTGAATGGTGGGTTCCCACATATTGTCTTCGGCGCCGACGAATCCATAGAACTTTTCAAATCCCTGACGCGTTGGCCAACGGGTCTGAGGACCGGCCGCCGTGGTCTCACGGCCTGGCGTTTCATGCCACTTGCCAAAGGCCGCAGTGTTGTACCCATTCAGTCGCAGGATTTCCGCAACCGGAACGGCATAGTCGGGCACAACCGTGGAGTTTCCGGCATAACCGGTCGCGACCTCTGGGATCGATCCAGTATTGACCTTGTGATGATTACGACCGGACTTTAATGCTGCCCGCGTCGGTGCACACAGTGCTGTGGTATGGAATTTGTTGTAACGCAGTCCTTTTTCAGCAAGCTTCTCGGCCGTCGGCATGTTCACCACGCCGCCAAAGGCAGACGGAGCCGCATACCCAACATCATCGAGAAGAATGATCACCACATTGGGCGCATCAGCGGGTGCCGTCACCTCCCACTGCGGTGGTAAAGGCACCTCTGAAGGGAGAACCTTGGTGACCTTTTCCGGCCTTGGCTCAGCGATCGGAAGGATCGTGCGGTCAAACTGGGCACTGTTGGCCTTGTTCTGAAGTCCGAGCTGAGTTGAACAGGCAGCAAGAGCAAGAATCCCACCACCAACAACAAACTGACGGAGTTTCATAAACTTGGAAACGGATGCTAAGTCCTTTCAACCTAGCTTCAAAAAGGACAATACCCTTCAAACTTATGTTGCAAAATGATCAATCGATGGTCGAATAGTGGAAATGCGTTCTTTTGGTACCAGGACAATGGGGCGTCATGGATGAAGGGACTTGGCAATACCGACTGCAGCGAACGATCCACTGGCAATGGCACCTTCGATGAAGCCACGCCAGGCCTGGGCATGGTCGCCGGAGGCAAACACCAGGTGTCCCTCCTGTTGCGGTAAGGCATCAGCAAATCTCGCAATCGTGCCGGGGCGGTAGGTGCACCAAGACCCCTGGGAGAGGCCATCGTCACCCCAGTCATGACCAAACGTGGACAGCAACTTGACCCCAGGAAGAAACTCCTCAAGAACGATTTGCCAGTCAGCAACAGACTTGTCGAGGGCACCGGGTTCCAAGCTGAATCCAGCCAAAACAGAGTGCTGCTCCCCACGCTTGTACGTGAAGCTTCCAATCAGGGGTGAATCGGTTGAACGCGAAAGAGTCATCACTGCACCCGGATCGCCCTCCACCTCAAAGAACACTTTGTAGCCACCACCCACATGCTTCAGTGTTGAGGCATGCTGCTTCACCTCCGACAACGGTGGGTCAAAGCGCACGCTATTCAGTACATTGAGCGGGACGGTGATCACCGCACGCTTGGCATTAACGACCTCACCATCAGTTGTCGTGACAACAACACCAGCCTCCGATTGCTGAACCGAGGCAACAGGGCTGTTTAAAGAAACCTCAAAACCACCATCTTGAACAATGGCATCAACCAGAGCACCGGTGCCGTTGTTGAACTTATAACGGGCAGCGGTGTCATTGAACATCTGATAATTCCAACCCGTCAATGACCAACAACGCATCATCTCCACGTAAGACGCGTTTTCAGGTTGATTCATTGACAGGATCTCGAGAAAACCACCAATGGATGTGCGTTGCAATGGTGTGAGCTCCAAGGCTGCCAAACGATCAGCCACGCTTAAGGAATCGTGGGCACAGATTGCATCCCAAGTGTGACGCTGGTCGTAGGGACGTTCCCAGACCGCCTTGGCTTCCGCAAAGAACAATTCAAAACCCTGCAGGAATTCACCGAGCTGATCCTCCTGCAGGTCATGGACCTCACCATCAATTTTGATCGCCACCCGTTCGGCGACGCAACCGGGGGTTTCCTCAACCTCCAAGCCGTAGCGCTCTTTTTCGGCCCAGACGAACGGTTGGGTCCAATGAATCCAGGTTCCGCCCAATTCCACATGGAAGCCATTCACCTCCTTGTGCCATGTCCGACCACCCAGGCGATCACGGGCCTCAAGAAGCAACACATCAAAACCACGTTGCTTGAGATCGCGAGCAGCCGTAATGCCGGCAAAACCGCCACCGATCACAACAACATCAACAGTGCGAGACATCGGACCCGAGGGAAAGGAGAACAGGACAAGCAACGACACCCATCGATGGATAGATACCCACCGATGGGATCAAGACAAAAGAATCAGAGCTGTTCGATCGCCCCGAGTTTCCAGCTGCGGTCGAACCACTCCTGGCCAGGACCGTAGAGACGGAAGATTCCGAACCAACCCTTGCCGGGAACCGTCTTCACCCAGTTGGCTTCTTTGCCTGCTGGGGCTTCCGGGCCAAAGTAAAGATCAATGCTCCCGTCGGCATTCTTCGCCATCTCCGGATTGCGCTTGTTGTTTTTGCTGGGGTAGGGCATCTCCTTGCTCTGCAACATTGAGCGGGTTTGGGGGTCGTAAACCACGAACGACCAGAATCGCTGAGCCGGGGGATTGGCAGGGATGTTTACTTTGTAAGTTTTGGAACCATCCAGATAGGCACCGCTGCTGTCACGAGAGCTGAAGGTGTACTGAGAGCCCACGCCTGGAAGTTCCAGCACCATCGCCGGTGTGTTCACCGTGGCGAGGTAGAAGAACAGCGTGCGGCCATCCATGTCACGGCCGCCATTGCCGCCATCCACGAGGTACGTGTGGTTGCCGCCGGGGAAACCGGTCTGCCAATAACCGGCCTTGCCGGGATAGATATATGCCTTGGGATCCTGCGGGGCAAACAGAATCGAACGTGCCGTCGCATTGCCAATGGCGACCGCTTCAGTCAGCAGGGCTTTCTGTTCCCTGGTCGGATTGAACGGCTTCCCTTTTTGAATGCCAATCGCCGAGGCCATGCCCAAGAGTTCAGGGGAGAACATCGCGGAGGGCTCACGCTGGATCACCTCATCCAGTTCCTCGTAGAACTTGAAGTTGTTGGCATGGATGGTGTTCACATCTGACCCGGTGAGGTTGGTGAACGTATTTGCAGGAGGGTTGCTCCTTTGAGCGAAGGGATACACCTTGAGGCCATTTTTGAATGCCGTCTTCGCCGTATCAGGCTTGCCTTTGTCATCGAGGAAGCCGCGAAGGATCAGCCAGTTGATCTTGCTTGGCGTTTTGGCCACGAAGTAGCCATTGGTATTGGCGGGTGCTTGATGACCAGGGCCAAGAATCAGATATTTACCGCCTTTGCCTTTGTCTGGGCCAGGGCCGCCCATATCGATCACAAAGCGGAAGAAAGCGTCATTGACCGTGCCGGGACCCGTGCCCGGTGGAACTTCGACCACCATGGGGCCATCACTGAGGTCTAAAAATGCGGAGGCATACACCGTGTCGGTGTTGCCAGTGAGCCAGAGTGACGTGGAGCTCATCAGCTCCTCAAACAAACCAAT
>NZ_JBGKDS010000094.1:0-8098 GCF_042954325.1 Parasynechococcus sp.
CGCTCTTACCGCACCTTTGCACCCTTGCCTGTGCCGGCGAACCGGCCATCGGCGGTGTGTTTCTGTGGCACTCTCCTCACGGTCACCCGCACTGGGCGTTACCCAGCAAGCCTGGCCATCAGGGAGCCCGGACTTTCCTCAAACGGATCAATCGATCCGGTTGCAACCACCTCGCCTGCTTTCAGCGTCCATCATGCCCCGTGGGCATAATTCCTTTGATGGGGCTGTAGCTCAGCCGGATAGAGCGACGGTTTCCTAAACCGTAGGTCGTGGGTTCGAGTCCCGCCAGCCCCGTGAGTCAGATCCATTGCCCTGCAGTCCATGTGGGCAATGGATTTTCGTGCCTTACGTCGCCATCGTGAAGTGCGTCTCTGCCCTGCAGCAGTGCCCTCAGGGTCCTTGGTTGGTATGTCAGACCGTTGATCGGAAGCGGAAGCGGGGTGGGGTCACGCTGGATTTGCCTGGATGTTGCATCGGTTGATGGCAACGATGCTCCTCAAGTGTCAGCTTCCCCTATCAATCTGAGCTCAATCAGGAGAGGTCAGTTCCTTCTTTTTTCTCAAGAGAAGGCTGCAGAGGCATCAGCTTTGTCCAAGGAGTTTTAACCCTCTGTTGGAACACAACGATCTGAATTGATTTCATGATGTGCTCTGTGACGGATTCTGGATTTCTCGATGAGATGTCGGTTTGCGATCGGTTTTTGTTGGTCTCGAAGTTGTTTTCGCCTGGCCACTCCTTTGGAGATCTGGATCACTTGTTGGAATAGTAATTTATGGCTGAGCCAGTTTTATGAAGCGGTATGAGAGTGCGTTCCTTTGGTGGGCTGGCGCCTGCCCTCAAGTTGGCCGAAATTCTCTGACTTGCTTGATGAATTGATTGGCATATGTTTGCCACTGATTGAAAGTCTCTTTCGGGCTTTTGGAATTGATTCCGGATTGGCGGTCAATATTGCGAAACTCAGCAGCTGGGGCTTGAATTGGGCTCAAGACTTTTATTGGCCTGGGGCGGCAAATTTTTGTTATGGCTGAAAATGGGTTTATCCTGGTTTAGCTTCTAGAATTAGCGGTGTTGCGTGGGCCTCTTCTACGTCACAATGTTGACTGCATCTTGATTGTAGGCTGATGTTAGCTTTGCCAAGATATTGCCATCAGTGTCAAAAATAGTAGTTGACTTTCCTCCGGGTTCCCAGCTGTATCTATCTTGAATTCCTGAAAAGTCCAGGATGTCTTCTTTGGGCTCGAAGTCGCTGATCAGTAGGTGGTATCCATCTTTGACTATAAATGTGTCTGATCCGGATCCACCTTTGACCTTGTCAAAGGCTTTTTCTGTTGATAGCCCAGGGTCGATCAGGTCGTCTCCACCCCTGCCATTGATTTGATCGGCTGACTCGTATCCAAGTAATTTATCATCACTTTGTGTTCCGTTTAATCGGTCTCTTTCTAAAGAGCCCTTGATCTCTTTAGTTGTGTCTCTTGGAGGGGTATCACTCAGTCCGTATTCTTCTTGTAGTTTTTGAGCGCCAATGGAATCGAGTTCGTAGGAATCAAGGGGTCTGCTTGATGTTTCAACGAAAAAACTTCCTAAGCGCTTATTGCTCTTTAATCTGTAGGGATATACTTTTAGTCTTGCGGTGTTTCCCCTTGGGCTGTGCAGCCACAGGATCTCGGCCTTATTCTCTGTGCCATCAATCGCTAGCATTTCCCAGCTTCCTTCTTTCGTCGCGTACTGGTTTCGTCTCTTGTCGGTAATGGAAATCAAGGCGTCTGTTCCTCGATGTCTTGCAAATGCTAATTTCCAATCTCCCTGAAGCAAGTGAATATTTCCATGGCTTTCAATTGCTAGTGGCTCGGACTCGGCTGTTGTGACTTCCTCATTGTCTGGGCTGGGGGTGGAGTCGTTTGTGTCAGTGACTTCGTTGGTTTCTAAGGGGTTAGCTTCGAAATATAAGTTGGAAACAGCGGCTACAGCTTTCTCGCCGAATGCTCCAAGTTTGGATCTATAGGAATCAGTTCCTTCTTGAGTGCTCGGATTCCATTGCCAACCACTGCGATTTGCAATAACAGCATAAGAAATACCGTTGTCCAAGCTAACAAGAAATGAACCTTGTCCTTCAAGAGTGCCTGTATGGCTAATCTGGCCAGGCCACACTTGCCATCCGCGTGCCATAGAAGGGTCAGGGCCTTCGGGGCTAAGCATGTTGTCAATCGTGTCTTTTTTGAGGATTTTGATTTCGGAATGACCTTTTACCGCCGATACAAACTCAAGAAGAGCTTCCGGTGAAGCCACCCAACCCCCTGCTCCGAGATTTGGCTCCATTTGGTAATACCTGCTGTCAACTGCTTGATGTCCCTTGTTGTGAATGCTCTGGTAATCAGTGACTTCGTTATCCGCAAACTGATTTTCATCTCCTGGCACTATTGACTTAATCCCAAGCGGCTTAAGTATTTCATCTGCGACAAAATCCGGATAGTCTTTGCCTGACACTTGCGTGATGATTTCAGCAAGTAAGATATAGCCAATGTTGGAATAGGAGTATTGGCTGCCGGGTTTAAAATCAAGTTTGGGTGTTTTGTTTATGACGTGCTCTATGAATTCGCCAGTTTCCTCGAAAATAGGTACATTCGTGGTGTGATGAGTTGAACGTGTAAGTCCGCTGCTATGCAGTAGTAGCTGGTCGACGGTAATGTTTTGAACTGCCTGCAATGATTCCTGGCTTAGGCCAGGAAGGCTCAGGATTCCATCTGTGCCAAAAACCAAATCTTTGTAGTCGATTGCTCCTTGCTCAATCAAGATATGAATGGCTGTTGAAGTTATCGGCTTGCTGACACTGGCAATTCTGTATTGTGTCTCTGTTCTTGTGGGAATTGTTGCGCCTGTATTGATATGGCCAAATCCTTTGCTGTATATCAAGTCGCCCATGTAGGAAATGGCTAGGCTTATCGAGTGATCCCCAAATTCATCGAGCAGGGCTTTGGCCATCGTGTCTACGATTGGATATGTCATGTCAAAAGAATCCCGTCTTCTCTATGACTAGCTTCTCGCTCCTTGGAGGGTTGGGTTTTTAAGGCTGCCTAAATTATTTGCCTGCTATCTGCTCTGAAGGCCCCTTTTAGCGCGTCGTCTTTATTTGAATGATTTTTGCGCAAAAGTTTTGGTTGCCTCTGCTTGGCGCTTTGTGTGTCTTTCAGGCGCGCTAAGCAGCCTTGCCTGTGAATGGGGTGGTATCTGATTTCATTCTTGTTGCTGGCCTTGTGTGGTTGAGCGATTCACCGAAAACCCCTGATTCTTGGCGAAATCAGTGTCTGACGACTCGCGTCGTTCATCCCTTTAGTCATTGCCAAAACCGTAGGTCGTGGGTTCGAGTCCCGCCAGCTCCGTAGCTGTTCGTCGCATCCACTACATCTGGTGGGGTGGCTACTTCCTAGACCATGGCTAGGGTTACATGAATCGGGCTGCTGTCCATGACCCAGCTTCACGACCTTCGCCTGCGACTTCTGGTTCAGCAGGAAAGCGAGCGGATCGCCGATTCACAGCCAGCTGATCTCGACTTGTCGGTGGTGCAGGCTCGCTGCCTCTGTTGGTTGGCCCTTCTGGCTGAAGCCCATGAGGATCAAGCCACCGACGCTGAACGCCGTGGTGACACCGAGCAGGCGATGGGCTGGTTCGCCGATTCGATGCGGCTCCGCGATGTCATCGGTGTTGTCTCATCCATTGAGATCCCTCTGCCCGGCACGATTGATGAGGACGAATCCGATCCTGAACGTCCCGAAGGGCCTCTCGCGGCCTGAGGAGTGCCATGATGTTGCATGAGTTAGTGGGATCGCGGTGCCGGAAGAGCCCTGCCAATGCCCGGACTGTCAGCGGTTCTATCGGGAACATGACCGTCTGATCCGCGAGTTCCCAACCTTGCGACATCAGCAGGAGCTCAATTGGGCTGCACTGCAGTCCTTCCGTACCCTCTCGGGTCGCGTGCTCGAGGAGTTGCAAAAGCAGCATGGTCCGAGACGGACCGTTGCGGACGTCCCTGGATCCGACGCCGTTTTGTCGGTGGGTGATGCCAATGAGGAGTCCAGCCCTGACGCCATCCATCAGGCCATGGCTGATCTCGAGAACATCAACGCCCATCTTTTTTCCATCGAAGCCCTGATGGAACGGGTGTTTGATGTCCGTGTGCCGGAAGAAATCGAACAGAAGTTCCGTGAACTCGCCGGTGAGCTGGCGCCGGATCCCCTCAACATCGACCGTCTAAGGCTGAATCGCCTTCTGCATCAAACGCCCGACTTACCCGACCGGACTTAAACGTCCGGCATCGCCTTGACGCTGGCAGAGCCGGGCAATCATTCCTTCTTCATCGGCGGTGATGACCACAAGCTCGAATGGTGCCAACCAGCCCAGTGCCTCGTTGAGTTCGTTGCGTAGATCTTGATCGTGCTCGCCGATCCCTCCCGTCAGGGCAAGCACATCCAAACCCTTCAGGCTGGCGGCCATTGCGCCCACTTGTTGCAGCAGCCGATGGCGATAGACACATAGCGCCAGTGATGCTCCGGGGTGGTTGCTTCGGGCTGCGTGGCGGATTTCGAGCATGTCTCCGCTGAGACCGGACAGACCTTTCATTCCTGATTCGCTCTGCAGCACGCCGCTGAGGTCCGCCTCGCTGTATCCCTGACGGATCAGTTCAAGGATCAGTCCTGGATCGATGCTTCCCGAACGCGTTTCCATGACCAGACCCTCCAGTGGGGTGAAGCCCATGGTGGTGTCAATGCACTCACCGCCTTTCACCGCTGCCAGTGAGGCGCCGGCACCGAGATGGGCGCTGATCAGACGCAGCTGGGATGGGTCACGGCCCTGCTGGCGCCAGTGTTTGCTGACCTGTTCCGCGACATGTTGGTGGTTGATTCCGTGGAAGCCATACCGGCGAAGCCCCTGTTGGCGGAGATCCTTGGGGAGGGCGTAGGTTCGGGCGGCTTCCGGCAATGTGCTGTGAAAGGCCGTATCGAAGCAGATCCATTGCGGCAGGTCCGGTGCCCAACGTTGAGCCCAGGTCACCCCGGCCAGGGCCGGTGGGTTATGCAGGGGGGCGAGCGGGATCAGGGCTTGCAGTTGCTCGACCAGGTCCGCCGTGATCAGCGTTGTGGCCGTGAAGTGTTCGCCTCCATGCACCACCCGATGGCCAATGCGCTGGATGTGCTGACGATGATGGTCCAACTCTGGCGCCAGCCAGTGATCCAAGACGGCACTGATGGACTCCTCTGGTCTCCGTTTGCGGTTGCCTTGCCATACCGCGGCCCCTGTGGAATCCACAACAGCCGCTTTAAGACTGGAACTACCCAGATTGATGACAAGGACGTGCTCCGCCATCAGCGGATGTCGCAGTTGATCTCCACATTGAGAGGCTCGACGTTCCAGATGTTGTTGCAGTATTCCGCGATGGAGCGATCGGACGAGAAGAAACCGGTTCGTGCGGTGTTGAGCACGGACATTCGGTTCCAGTGCATGCGATCGGTCCAGGCCCGGCTGACAGCTTCCTGGGCTTGGACGTAATCCGCGTAATCCGCCATCACGAAGAACGGATCCTTGCCCATGAGGTTGTCCAGCAGAGGTCGGAACAGCTCCCCATCTCCGTTGCTGAAATGACCCAGTTCAATCAGGCGTAGTGCCTCCTGGAGTTCAGGCAGCCTTTCAATCACATCCATGGGGCGATAGCCCGCATTGGACAGGGCTTGAATTTCATCGACGGTCTTGCCGAACAGGAAGAAGTTTTCAGCTCCCACCAGCTCACGGATTTCCACATTGGCGCCATCCAGGGTGCCGATGGTGAGCGCACCGTTCATCGCGAACTTCATGTTTCCGGTGCCGGAGGCTTCCTTGCCGGCGGTAGAAATCTGCTCAGACAGATCGGATGCGGGGTAAACCTGCTCGCCCAGTTTCACGTTGTAGTCGGGCAGAAAGACCACCCGCAGCCGACCATCCATATCCGGATCAGCATTGATGGTTTCGGCAATGCCATTGATGAAACGGATGATCAATTTGGCCATGTAATAGCCAGGTGCCGCCTTACCACCAAAAATCACGGTGCGGGGAGCCATGCCATCACCCTGGCCGTTCTTGATGCGCAGGTATTGCGTGATGACCTGCAGGGCATTCAGGTGCTGCCGCTTGTACTCATGGATGCGTTTGACCTGCACGTCAAACAGGCTGGAGGGGTCAACGAGAACGCCGGTGTTGCGATGGATGTAACTGGACAGTTTGCGTTTCACCGATAGCTTCGTGCTGCCCCATTGCTCAAGGAATCCAGAGTCGTTCTGGCGCTCCTCGAGTTTGCGGAGGTTCTCCATGTTGGAGATCCAGTCCGGTCCGACATGCTCATCCAGCAAGGAGGACAGTTCGGGGTTGGCGAGGGCAACCCAACGCCGTGGGGTCACGCCATTGGTGACATTGGTGAATTTCTCGGGCCAGAGCTCGGCAAATTCGGGCAGCAGGTCGGTTTTGACCAGTTCGGAGTGCAGGGCGGCGACGCCGTTCACATGGTGGGCTCCGATAGTGGCCAGGTGGGCCATGCGCACGGCCTTGCTGCCCTCTTCATCGATGATCGACAGCTTGCGCTGAATCGCATCATTGCCGGGGTAGCGCAGACGCACCTGTTGAAGGAAGCGCCGGTTGATTTCGTAAATCAGCTCCAGGTGGCGTGGCAGCAGGCTGCTGAAGAGATCGAGGCCCCACTTCTCCAGGGCTTCCGGCAGCAGGGTGTGGTTGGTGTAAGCCACGGAACGGGAGGTGATGTCCCAGGCCTTGTCCCATTCCATGTGGCGATCGTCGATCAGCAACCGCATCAGCTCCGCCACGGCGATGGCCGGGTGGGTGTCATTGAGTTGGACGGTCCAGTAGTTGGGGAAGTCCTCAACCGCCAAGCCCCGGTTGTCCAGGCTGCGCAGCATGTCCTGCAGGGAGCAGCTCACGAAGAAGTGCTGCTGCTTCAGCCGCAGCCGACGCCCTTCATCGGTGCCGTCGTTGGGATACAGCACTTTGGAGAGCGTTTCACTGCCAACCTTTTCTTCCACCGCGCCGTAGTAATCGCCGATGTTGAAGGCGTAGAAGTCAAAGCTTTCGGTGGCATCAGCACGCCAGAGCCGCAGCCGATCACAGATGTTGACGCGGTACCCCAGGACCGGCACATCGTGGGGGATGCCGATGGCATGTTCGGCGGGAATCCAACGTGAGCGGTAATTCCCTTTGTCGTCGATATAGCTCTCGGTGCGACCACCAAAGCCGACAAAGCAGGCCTCATCGGGTTGGGGGAGCTCCCAGGGCCAGCCACCCTTGAGCCATTTGTCGGTGATCTCCACCTGCCATCCATCGCGGATGAGTTGGTCAAAAATGCCGAATTCGTAGCGGATTCCGTAGCCGGTGGCGGGAATCTTGAGGCTGGCCAGGGACTCCATGTAACAGGCGGCCAGGCGACCCAGTCCACCGTTGCCCAGCCCCGGTTCTTCCTCCACCTCCAGAATTTGCTGGAGCGATTCGATGCCGAACTTGCTCAGGGCCTCTTCCGCTTCCTTCTGGATGCCGAGGTTGAGCAGGTTGTTGTTGAGCTGCGGGCCGATCAGGAATTCCGCGGAAAGGTACGCGACATTTTTCTGCGGGTGGGCCCGCATCGCTTCCATCGTCGCCAGATATCGCATCATCAAGCGGTCGCGCACCGCGTAGCTCAGAGCCATGTAAAGGTCATGGCGACTCGCCGTTGGCGCCAGCTTTCCGAGCGTGAAGAACAGGTGCTCGGTCATGCCGTCCAACACACCCTTGGCATCAAGGCCAGCCCGTTCAGGGTCGGCGTAGCACCCGGGAGTTGGGAGGTGCAGATCGAAGGGTTGTGAGCTTGTCATGTCGACAGAAAGCGGGGGGGAAAGAACAACTCCCCCCCCAGAGAGGTGGAGTCCTGAACCGATGCTGATCAGCTCTGGCCGAATGTCCACCGCCAGTTGTTGATTTCCGGAGCATCCATGCCGTGGGTGAAGGCATAGGCGCGATGCTTTTGGATCTCATCCTTCATCCGCTCCTTGAGGTGAGCGGCCCTGGAACCAAGGGTTTCCACGCGGTCAAT
>NZ_JBGKDS010000095.1:0-51779 GCF_042954325.1 Parasynechococcus sp.
CGATCACCGCGACAAATAATGGTGATGACATCACCAATTTTGTGGGTGCTGATGCCAACGCCAATGCGGCAGACCTGCTGCGCTTTGATGCCAGTACCTTCAACACCTATACCGCAGGGACCCCGGTGACGCAGGCCAATCAAGCCACTGCGGATGCAAGCCAAGCATCGAACCTGTTCATTGTGGATGCGGCGGCGAACATTGCGAACGTCAACACGCAAACCGGTGAGGGCACATTGGCCTTGGCCAATGACACCGGCGTGATTCTGTACGCCAGCAACGGTAATTTTGCCAATGCTGTGGACATCGGCACCATCGACGATTTCGCGAATTTCGTGGCCACGGCCAACGTGGATATCGTCTGATCAGCTCCGAGTCCAAGCGGAGTTTGTCAGTCGGATCACGCCCCCCGCAAGGGGGGCTTTTTGTTGGCTTGTGGCTGGTGATCAAGATCACAAGGGTTCTTGATGTGGAACAACGGGTGGGGCAGTTCATTCCGACATCATTGATTCATCGGGGGAAACGATTCACCCCGTGACCCCAAGACCAACTGTTTACCCTCTCAGAACCATGCCCCAATTCCAACTCAAGTCCCGGGTTAAAGGTTTCAAACAACTCGACGGAATGACCGCTCAAGTTTTCAATGAAGACGGTGATCTTCTTGATTCGGTCAATCTCGCTAATTCCAGGAACAAGTTCAAGTTTGATTTTGATAAGGATGAGGCTCTCCAGGGTCAAAACAGCGCTGATCTCACGATCAAGCTGACCGATACCAATGGCGACAGCATCAATCTGGAGAAGCGCAACGGCGCTGAATACGATCTTGACAGTGATGAGCAGACCTTCACTGCATCGATTTCAGATCGGAAAAAACGCGGCCGTGCCAAATTGCGCCCCACCGGCAGCCTTGAGAACAACGACAGTGATGCACCGGTCTTTACATCTTCTGCCACCAGCTCGGTGGTCGATGACGTTGCCCCGGGCACGATCGTTTATGACGCCGAGGCCACCGATGCTTCGCCGCTGAGTTTTTCCTTGTCGGGGACCGATGCTTCCAGCTTCAGCATCGATGCCCAGAGCGGTGAAGTTGCGATTAATGCGAGCCCTGATCTGGCGACGAAGGCGTCCTACGCCTTCGATGTGGTCGCCACCGATGCCGCAGGTAACAGCTCAACGCAGGCCGTTGCCCTGGCCGTGACGGCTCTTGCACCCAACACCATCACCCTGTCTGCTCAACAGGATGTTTATTCCTCGACTGTCGGTGGACAGGTGATCGGTGCGGAGTTTGTTGAGAATGCAGATCGTTTGACGTCTTCTGCTGACATCGTTAATGCACCGGCCGGCTCACTTGGTGCTGCGGATGACCTGACTGATACCACCAGCGGTGATGGAGATCAGCTGAATCTCAGCTCGAATGCTGCCAACAACCTGGAAAATGCGATCGGCACTGTGAACCGGGTGGTGGGAATCGAAAGCCTCGATGTGACCGCCACCAATGACAACAGCGTGAATGCCGACTTCGGTGCGTTCCAGGGTCTTGAGTCCGTGTCCGCATCCGGAAGTTTCACCCAGCAGGTGATCCATCGGAACTATCTGCTGTCCGGTGCCCGCAACTTTGATTTTTCGGGCGTCAGCACCGGTGGTGTGAACTTCACGAACACCAATGCCGGTGTTAACACCAATGACGCCATCACGCTGACGGGATCTGATGCAGCTGATGTGTTGCAAGCCAACAATGGAGCCGCTCAATTGAATGGCCGTGGTGGCATTGACAACATCGTTGGTTCCGCCGTGGTTGGCAGCACGGTGACCGGGGGCTCTGGGCGTGATGTGGTGACGCTTCAAGCCGCGAACTCTGTGGATGTTGTCAGCTTGGTGACGATCACCGCGACAAATAATGGTGATGACATCACCGGCTTCATCGGCGCCAATACCAACGCCAATGCGGCAGACCTGCTGCGCTTTGACGCCAGTACCTTCAACACCTACACCGCAGGGACCCAGGTGACGGAGGCCAATCAAGCCACTGCGGACGCAAGCCAAGCATCGAACCTGTTCATTGTGGATACGGCGGCGAACATTGCGAACGTCAACACGCAAACCGGTGAGGGCACATTGGCCTTGGCCAATGACACTGGCGTGATTTTCTACGCGAGCAACGGTAATTTCGCCAATGCAGTCGACATTGGCACCATCGATGATTTCGCGAATTTCGTGGCCACAGCCAACGTGGATATCGTCTGATCAGCTCCGAGTCCAAGCGGAGTCCGTCAGTCGGATCAAGCCCCCCGCAAGGGGGGCTTTTTGTTGGCTGTTTTTTGTCGTGTGGTCTGGTGATCAAGATCACAAGTGTCCTTGATGTGGAACAACGGGTGGGGCAGTTCATTCCGACATCATTGATTCATCGGGGGAAACGATTCACCCCGTTACCCCAAGACCAACTGTTTACCCTCTCAGAACCATGCCCCAATTCCAACTCAAGTCCCGGGTTAAAGGTTTCAAGAAGCTCACCGGAATGACTGCTCAGGTTTTCAATGAAGATGGTGATCTTCTTGATTCGGTTAATCTTGGTGATTCCAAGAATAAGTTCAAGTTTGATTTTGATAAGGATGAGGCTCTTCAGGGTCAAAACAGCGCTGATCTCACGATCAAGCTGACCGATACCAATGGCGACAGCATCAATCTGGAGAAGCGCAACGGCGCTGAATACGATCTTGACAGTGATGAGCAGAGCTTCACTGCATCGATTTCAGATCGGAAAAAACGCGGCCGCGCCAAATTGCGCCCCACCGGCAGCCTTGAGAACAACGACAGTGATGCACCGGTTTTTACATCCGCTGCCACCAGCTCTGTGGTCGATGACGTTGCCCCGGGCACGATCGTCTATGACGCTGAGGCCACCGATGCTTCGCCGCTGAGTTTTTCCTTGGCGGGGTCCGATGCTTCCAGCTTCAGCATCAATGCCCAGAGCGGTGAAGTTGCGATTAACACAAGCCCTGATCTGGCGACGAAGGCGTCCTACGCCTTCGATGTGGTCGCCACCGATGCCGCGGGTAACAGCTCAACCCAGGCGGTCGCCCTGTCTGTCACGGCCAATGAGCCTCCCGTCGTGATCGATCCTCCCGAGGCCAATGACACTGGTTCCACGATCACCCTGTCCGCACAACAGGATGTTTATTCCTCGACTGTCGGTGGACAGGTGATTGGGGCGGAGTTTGTTGAAAATGCAGATCGTTTGACGGCGTTGGCTGACATCGTTAATGCACCGGCTGGATCGCTTGGTGCCGCGGATGATCTGACTGATACCAGCAGCGGTGATGGAGACCAGCTGAATCTCAGCTCGAATGCTGTCAACAACCTGGAAAATGCGATCGGTAATGTCAACCGTGTGGTGGGCATCGAAAGTCTCGATGTGACCGTAACCAATGACAACAGCGTGAATGCCGACTTCGGTGCGTTCCAGGGTCTTGAGGCCGTGTCCGCATCCGGAAGTTTCACCCAGCAGGTGATCCAACGAAACTACCTGCTGTCCGGTGCTCGCAACTTTGATTTCTCCGGCGTCACCACAGGCGGAGTGAATTTCACCAACACCAATGCCGGTGTTAACACCAATGATGCACTGACCTTGACCGGATCAGGTGCTGCTGATGTGTTGCAAGCCAACAATGGAGCTGCTCAATTGAATGGCCGTGGTGGCATTGACACCATTCAAGGTTCCGCCGTGGTTGGCAGCACGGTGACCGGGGGCTCTGGGCGTGATGTCATTACGCTTCAAGCCGCGAACTCTGTGGATGTTGTCAGCTTGGTGACGATCACCGCGACAAATAATGGTGATGACATCACCAATTTTGTGGGTGCTGATGCCAACGCCAATGCGGCAGACCTGCTGCGCTTTGATGCCAGTACCTTCAACACCTATTCCGCAGGGAACGATGTGGACGAGGTCAACGCGGCCACGGCCAATGCAAACCAATCGTCCAATTTGTTCATTGTGGATACGGCGGCTGCGATTGCTGGTGTGAACACCCTGACGGGTCAAGGCACACTGGCATTAGCGGAAGACACCGGAGTGATTCTGTACGCAAGTAACGGTGACTTCGCCAATGCAGTCGACATCGGCACCATCGATAACGACGATGATGCGAATACTGCGCCCGTCTTGGACTTCGTGGCCAGGACCAACGTGGATATCGTCTGATCAGCTCCGAGTCCAAGCGGAGTCCGTCAGTCGGATCATGCCCCCCGCAAGGGGGGCTTTTGATCTGTTTTTTATCGTTTAACAGTGGTATTAATCGATGCGCCCGTTGGTGGATGAATTGGTTTAGGAGTGGAATAGAAGCACCAATCCTTGAGAGACTTGATGGAATTCACGTTCTTCTCGGCTCAGATCCAGTCCGACTTTGAGCCCCTCTTTCAACGCTGAGTCAAAGGGCGGTGTCGAGGGTGGCGACGGCTCAATCCAAAGCGCTGCGATTCCAACTGGTGTTGCATGCCAACGAAACTGGCCGGTGGTTCCGATGTCTGGTTGGTCCAGTGCTTCCTCAAGAAGCGCGTTGATGGGATGGCTTGCCATGCTCCCAAGCATCTTGAAAGTCACCCAGCTCGGCAATCGGCTGAGAGACTTCGTAGTGAATGATGCCGTTTGTCGTGCACCGGGTCCCGGATTGGTCTGACGACCTCCCCAACCGCATCGCACTGGTGCACGAGTGGTTTAGCCCGCGTTCCACCGGTGGGGCGGAACTGGTGGTTGAAGCGATTGATGGCTTGTTGGCGGATCTGGAGAGGTCGCCTCAGTTGGCAGCGTTGGTGGATGCCGAGTCGGATCGGCCCGGTAGTTGGTTGTTCGGTCGTCGTGTGTTGACGAGCCCCATTCAGGAGCTTCCCTTTGGTCGCTCACACGTGCAGCAGTTCCTGCCGCTGTTGCCCTATGCGATTGAGCAGATCGATCTTGGTGCTGCCGAGCTGGTGATCAGCAGCAGTCACTTGGTGGCCAAGGGCGTTTTGACCGGTCCGGATCAGTTGCATGTCAGTTATGTGCATACCCCTGTGCGTTATGCCTGGGATCAGATGCATGCGTATCTGCGTCGATCCACCCTGGTTCGAGCGGGGCTTGGACCCTTGATTCGGCAGCAGTTGCACAAGCTGCGTCAGTGGGATCAGCTCAGTGCCCAGCGCGTGGATCATTTGATCGCGAACTCTCGCTTCACCGCCAGACGAATCCGTCAGTACTGGCGCCGTGACGCCGAGGTGATTCATCCGCCGGTGGACGTGGAGCGGTTTTGCTGGACCGATCCGCGGGATGACGTCTATCTCTGCGTGGGTCGATTGGTCCCTTACAAGCGTGTCGATCTGGTGATTGAGGCATGCAACCGGCTTGGTTTGCCCTTGGTGGTGATCGGCGATGGTCCCGAGCGTTCGAGGCTTCAGGCTCTTGCTGGACCGACCGTTCGCTTGCTGGGTCGACAGTCTCAGGAGCAGGTCGAGGCGTGGATGGCTTGCTGCCGCGCTTTCGTTTATGCCGGACTTGAGGATTTCGGCATCGCTCCTGTCGAGGCGATGGCAGCGGGTGCCCCGGTGATTGGCTTTGGTCAAGGTGGATTGTTGGACACGGTTCGTTGTGCAACCGGGTCCGCCACTGAACCCACGGGGCTGTTATTCCGTGAGCAGACCGCTGGTTCTCTGCAGGAGGCCCTGCAATGGTTTGAAGAGCAGAGGGTTTGGGCCCAAATTCGGCCTGAGTTCTGCCGCTCCTGGGCCGAACGCTTCCGCCCTGATGCGTTCGCCTCCCGCTTGGAGGCGTCCTTGCGGCGCGCATGGACGGCGCATCAGCGGGGCTGTGCCGTTGACGCGAGTGACCCTGCGGAGATGCCTGGTCTGCAGCTGTGACGTTGAGTGTGTTGAGACACAAATTGAGCCTTTGACCACGGCCCCCCGGCCATCTCTGCGGCAAACAGCAGGACGCGCCCTCGGCAGGCGCTCCTATCGCCCCCATTTGGCGGTCATTTCGGCACCACCGTCTGAGCTTGCGGTTCCGACGCTGATTGAGCAGCAGAATCGATCGGGCCGTGTTGTCAAGCGAGCTGGGGACATTGTTTTCTCTCTGACTGTTCTCACGCTCGGGTCTCCCGTTCTGTTGTTGTTGGCAGTTCTGGTCAAGCTGAGTTCTCCCGGTCCTGTCTTTTATGTGCAGCGGAGGGTCGGCAGGGCTTATCAGCGCTTTGGTTGTATCAAATTCCGCACCATGCGCTCCGATGCCGATGCGGTACTGGCCAAGGTTCTTGCGTCAGATCCTGCTTTGCGACGCGAATTTGAACAGGATTTCAAACTGCGTCGTGATCCCCGGATCACCTGGATCGGCACCTTTTTGCGCCGTTCCAGCTTGGATGAGCTTCCGCAGTTCCTCAATGTGCTGCGAGGCGAGATGAGCGTGGTCGGGCCGAGACCGATCGTGGATCAGGAGCTCAACCGCTACGGCTCTTACATGGAGGAGGTGGCGGCTGTGCGTCCCGGCCTCACCGGTCTGTGGCAGGTCAGTGGTCGCAATAATCTCAGCTACAAAAAACGGGTCAAGTTGGATCTGGCCTATGCACGGGGACGCAGTATCGGGCTCGATTTGGCCATCATCATTCGCACATTTGGTGTTTTACTTCTGCCCATGGATCGTGGTGCTTACTGAGCGCTGCTGATCAGGCTGGCGACGATCAGCTGAGCGCTGATCCAAGACAGTTCAAGCCGTTGGTTCAGTCGAAGCACCTTGATGACGTCCTGGGGTTGGGGGGGTGGATTGCCACCGGCCAGCACGGGCTTGTTGACCCAGCGATCGCCATAACGATTGCGACCGCCCAGTTGGACCCCAACGCAGTGGGCATACACAGCTTCTGATCGTCCGGCGTTGGGAGATGGGTCGTGAGCTCCATCCCGCTCCGATGCGCGAACAATCGTGATCCAGTCGGACCAGGGGCAACTGATCAGAGGCAGGCTCAGCATCACCAGGCGACAGGGCAGCCAGACGAGCAGATCATCGAGTCGGGCCCCTGCTGTGCCCAGCCACCGCAGACGATCCGTTCGATATCCCAGCATCGAATCCATGGTGCTGGCGGCCTTGAACATCCAGGCCAGGCTGAGGGGGCCTGGCAGAGCGGGGTTCATCGTCCAGATCCATGTGCCAACTCCCATCCAGAACAAGGGAGCAAACAAACCATCAACGGCATTTTCAGCGGCGCTTTCCGTGGCTGCCCTGAGGATGGCTTGTTGATCCAGGTGCTGAACATCCCTGCCCACAATCCAGCTCAGCTTGTCCCTGGCTTGGCTGAGATCACCATTGTTGTCCGGATTCAGCGCGTTGATGATGGCCATCACGCTGCTGCGAAGGCTCGTCCCTGCCAACGCACTGGCCAGTCCGATCACCAGGAGCACCCAGCCCATTGGCTTGAGCCCCCAGGGGTGAACGGCAAGGCGTTCGACCCCCCATCCGGCCAGGCCACTGCTGCTGATCAGCGCGACGGCGATGCCGGCACCTGCCAGACGGAGCTTCCAAGGTGTGTCTCCGGCCCATGGCTCGACTTGATCACGCAGGCGTTGAATGAACCAACCCATGACCACCACGGGATGGAGGAGCCAGCGCGGATCTCCAATCAGCTTGTCCAGCCCCACGGCCAGCGTGATGGCCAGGCTTCCGCTCAGGAGTGGGGTCATGTGGTGGCTGGCTTCAACGCATGCAAACTCGCCAGCATCAGGAATCCAAACCCGATCACCCATAGGGCCGTATCAAGTCCTGCGAATTGGCAGAGCACTCCCAGGCTGATACTGCCGATGATGCCTCCGATGGCTGAGGACCGATGGAGCACCTGCCAGCTTTGAGTTGGTGCACTGTCCTGACTCATGTCGTCAATCAGGGTGCGTTCACAGGAGCTGACCAGTGCACCGATCGGAATGAAGAGTGCAACTGAAAGCCATGCTTGGGTCACCATTTGACTCGACAGGATCAGCGCGAGCAGCATCAGATAGCGCAATGGAGCTGCCATCTTGGGGATCCAGAGCATGAATGGTCGTCCGAACTGATAGGCAGTGAGCACCATTGCAAAGTCAAAGCACTTCCCACCATCGATTTCGCGAACCCATAAAGCCAAGAGAGCAAAGAGTGCTCCAATCACGAGTCCTTGAAGGAGGCACAGGTTGTGCACCGGGAGAGATTCGTGATGACGCTGCTTCGCTGCCTTGAAGGTGCGCGTTTCAGGGAGTCCGAGCGTTAACGGCATCAACAGCAGCAAAGCCGGAATGAATTGTCGGATGGCAGGGAAAATTAACGCTGTAATGAGGTTCCCTGATACCGCACCGAGGTCCTCAACAATCCTCAGGGATTGCATGTTCGTTCCAGATTGTTCGACCAGGCTTTGTTTAATTGGAACGCTGGATAATTCTTTGCCGAAATTATGTAGAAAAAGCGCCAGAAATGTGCCTGCAATGAGTACTGACTTGATTGAATCGATCCCGCTGGGGATGAGGCTGATCACAATCAGCAGGATGGCTCCAACAATGCGCAGGACATAGCCGTTGATCTGTCGATGTTGTCGCAATAGCAGGGGTACTGCGGCCACCGCCGGTAAGGCTCCGTTGAGGAGCGGTGAACTGGACAACCCACTCACCATCCACGCGCTGGAGGCGAAAAGTAGGGTGCTGCCAGCCTGAGACGATCCCCACAAGGTCGTAGCAGGGAGGCGCTTTGGAATCCAAACCATGCTGTGGGGAGGACCACCTCCCCACAGCATGGCCATGAATCACACGATCAGGCGTCTTTCAGCCAGCTGAACATCGAACGCAGGCCTTTACCGACCTTCTCGATGGGATGCTTGGCGTCGCGCTCCCGGATCTTGTTCATTTCAGGCTTGCCTGCTTCGCACTCAGCCACGAAGTTCCGAGCGAAGGTTCCGTCCTGAATATCCGCCAGAACCCGCTTCATTTCCGCCTTGGTGTCGGCGGTGATGAGGCGAGGGCCACTGACGTAGTCGCCATACTCAGCGGTGTTGGAAATGGAATCACGCATCGAGGTGAGACCACCCTTCACCATCAGATCCACGATCAGCTTCACTTCGTGGAGGCACTCGAAGTAGGCCAGTTCAGGCTGGTAACCAGCTTCCACGAGGGTCTCGAAGCCAGCTTTCACCAGCTCAGAGAGACCTCCACAGAGCACAGCTTGCTCACCGAAGAGGTCGGTTTCGGTTTCTTCCTTGAAGTTGGTTTCCAGGATTCCGGCGCGCGTGCCGCCGATGCCCTTGGCATAGGCCATGGCCAGACCACGGGCGTTGCCCGAAGCGTCCTGTTCGATGGCAAACAAGGCGGGAACCCCTTGTCCGTTCTGGTACTCCCAGCGCACGGTGTGACCCGGGCCCTTGGGGGCGATCATTACCACGTCGACGTCCGCGGGGGGCTTAATCAGCTCGAAGCGGATGTTGAAACCATGGGCAAAGCTGAGAACCTTGCCGGAATTCAGATGCGGAGCGATTTCCTTTTCGTAAACCTCTTTCTGGAATTCGTCGGGCAGCAGCACCATGATCCAATCCGCTTTGGCGGACGCATCAGCAACGCTGAGCACTTCGAGACCATCGGCCTTGGCCTTCTCGGCGGAACGGCTGCCTTCGTAGAGGCCCACCACCACGTTCACGCCGCTGTCCTTGAGGTTCAGGGCATGGGCATGGCCCTGGGAGCCATACCCGATGATTGCCACGGTCTTGCCGTTCAGCAGACCGAGATCAGCGTCGGAGTCGTAGAAGAGCTGGGCCATCCGGGGCAGGCTTGCAGTGCAGGGCAATGCAAGAGCTTACGCAGCGACCTGCCCCGAAGAGATCAGGCTTCGTTCGGATGGGAGATCACCCGGTCGATCAAGCCGTACTCCTTGGCCTCTTCGGCACTCAGGAAGTAGTCGCGGTCAGTGTCTTTCTCAATTTTCTCGAAGGTCTGGCCGCTCATGTCGGCCATCGAGCGGTTCAGCATCTCCTTCATGCGCAGAATTTCCCGTGCTTCGATCTCGATGTCACTGGCCTGACGCCGGCTGGTGCCGCCCAGGGGTTGGTGAATCATGATCCGGCTGTGCGGGAGGGCGACACGTTTGCCTTTGGTGCCGGCGGCCAGAAGGAAGGCTCCCATGGAGGCAGCCAGGCCAACGCAAATCGTGACTACCTCACTTTTGACGTACTGGATCGTGTCGTAGATCGCCAGGCCAGCCGTCACGGATCCACCTGGAGAGTTGATGTACAGGTAGATCGGCTTGCTGCTGTCCTCGGAGTCGAGGTAGAGCATCTGTGCCACCAGGCTGTTGGCGACGGAGTCATTCACTTCGGAGCCCAAGAAGAGAATTCTCTCGACACCAAGGCGGGTGTAGATGTCGACCCAGCGCTCCATCTGGCTGCCGGGGAGGCGGTAGGGAACGCTCGGAGTACCAATCGGCATGAGTCAGAAGGAAGAGATAACGAAAACGAAGAGAGTGATCAGCTGTCGGTGCTGCCAGGGAGATCCTTGCGGCTGGTCAGGACGCGATCGATCAACCCGTAATCGACGGCCTGATGGGGGGTCAGGTAGCTCATTCGATCGGAGTCCTTGCTGAGCTGCTCCACCGAGCGGCCGGTGTTGGTGGAGAGGATTTCCAGCATCGCTTGCTTGTTGTGGAGAACCTCTTTGGCGCGAATTTGAATGTCGGTGGCCTGTCCCTGGGCCCCGCTACGGGGTTGATGCAACACGATCGATGCATGGGGCAGAGCAGCACGCTGGCCCTTGGTGCCAGCCGACAGAATCACAGCCGCGGTTCCCATGGCCTGGCCGATGCAAATGGTGTGCACCGGAGGCTTCACATAGCGGAGTGTGTCGCAGATGGCAAAGGCTTCGGTTTCAAATCCGATCGCTTCACCTGAATACCAACTTGTTCCGGTGGAATTGATATAGAAGTAAATGGGTTTCTCAGGATTGTCGAACTCCAGAAAGAGGAGTTGGGCAATGATCAATTCCGTGACGTCAATGCCCATCTGACGCTTGGCATCATCGTCAGAAAAAAGAGGCAATCCGAGATAAACGATTCTCTCCTTGAGAAGAAGAGAAGGGAGATCCGGAGGTGGCGTGCGCATAACGGCACTGTCGCCGTAATAAGGCGCAGAGGTTGTCATTCCCTCGCAATATCTCAAGTGATAACGAGCCTAGCGGGGGTCTGCCTAAGAACGCTCGTTCGGTTTGGCGGCCTTGCTACTGGCCTTGTTCTTGGTTTTTACCCCATTGGCTGGTTTGGCTGATTTGGTATCGAGCCTTGCAAAAACCATTCGACCTGTCGGGGTCTGTAAGGCACCGGTCACCACAACAGGACGGCGCTGGCCAATCAATTCTTTTGCATCATTAACGACAACCATGGTTCCGTCATCGAGATAGCCGACGCCCTGTGTCGCTTCCTTGCCTTCGCGGACGATCTTGAGATTGAGTTCGTCGCCGGGTTGTACCTCCGGTCTCAGAGCAATCACGAGTTCGCTCAGATTCATCACCTTGAGCTCTTTGACCTCCGCCACCTGGGCGAGGTTGAAATCGGCGGTCACCAGCGTGCCGCCCGTGTCAGTCGCCAGTTGCAGCAGGCGGTCATCCGTGCCTGCACCGTCGTACCGGGTGCTGTTGATCACCAGGCGTCGCCCGTAGGTCTCGCGAAGCTCTTTCAGCAGCTTCAGGCCCCGACGTCCCTTGGCGCGTTTTTCGATGTTGGTGGAGTCGGAGAGTTGTTGGATCTCACTGATCACCGTTTCCGCAACGATCACCTGCCCTTCCAGCAGGCCGCAGGCCAGCATTCCTCGGATTCGACCATCGATGATGACGCTGGTGTCGAGGATCTTCGCCGTGGCCGGGGTTAAAACCCCGTCGGCGACCAGGAGGGCCTCGGTGCTGGAGGGGTTGAACAGGCGCAGCAGGGTGCGGCCATGGACTGCGGCGAGGTTGCTGCCAAGGATGCCGAAGAACACATTGCTGATCACGGCCAGCAGAGGCTTGAGCAGCACCACGCCCCCGGACAACGGCAGCAGCAGCACAGGCAGCAGCAGCAGATTGGCCACCAGCAGGCCGAGGACGAGGCCGAGGGCACGGCTCACCAAGAGGTCCGTCGGCATGGTCCGGACCTGCTGGGTCAGTCGGACGCGGAGGCGTTTGAACACAAAGCCGGCCACCAGGCCGATGCCACCGGCGGAGCCTGTGAGGATCACGCGAAGCTGTTCAACGTCGGTGGTTTCATTCACCAATCCGGGTGGAAGGAGGTGAACACCCATCCAGCCGGCGGCAGCTCCGGAGACCACAAACAACACAAGGATGAGCGAATCCACCATGGGGTCAGGTCTCGGCAGCTCAATCCGTGTCCTTGAAGCATGCCTTATTCCCAACGTCCGCGCAGCGCTTATCTCCACATTCCCTTCTGCCATCGGCGCTGCTATTACTGCGATTTCGCTGTCGTCCCCCTCGGTGATCGAGCCCGGGCTGACGCTGGTCCCGGCAGTGCATCCATCCGCGATTACCTCGGCCTGCTCGCGCGCGAAATCGCAGCTGCCCCAGCTGGTCCGCCTCTTGCCACGGTCTATTTCGGAGGCGGGACCCCGTCACTGCTAACCGCGGATCAGATCGGATTCCTTCTGGCGCGTCTCCGGGACCGCTTTGGTCTTCAGCAAGGTGCGGAAATCACCCTTGAAATGGACCCCGCCAGTTTCGATCAGCAGAAATTGACGGATCTGTTGGACCATGGCATCAACCGTGTCAGCCTCGGCGGACAGAGCTTCGATGATGCGGTTCTGCTCGACCTCGGACGCCGTCATCGCGCGGCGGATCTCCATGAGGCCTGCGTCTGGATGCAAGAGGCCCATCGCAGCGGAAGGTTGCGTTCTTGGAGTCTGGATCTGATTCAGAACCTGCCCGGTCAAAGCCTGGAGCACTGGTCGGCTCAGTTGGATCAGGCCGTCGCCACCCAGGCTCCCCATCTGTCGGTCTATGACTTGTCGGTGGAGCCGGGGACGGTGTTTGAGCGCCGCCAGCGCCAAGGTGCTCTGGCCCTTCCTGAGGAGGATTTGGCCGTGGAGTTGATGGCCTTAACCCAGCGGCAACTGGCGGAGGCCGGTCTGAGTCGATATGAGATCTCCAACTATGCGCGGCCTGGCCATGCCTCGCGACATAACCGCGTCTATTGGAGCGGTGCAGGGTGGTGGGGATTCGGCATGGGGGCGACCTCCGGTGCGTTCGGAGAGCGTGAGGCGCGACCCCGCACGCGAGAGGCCTATCGCCATTGGCTGACGGATCGTGAGCGGGCTCCAATGGCTGTGCCGGAGCAGTGGTCTGCGATTCCCTTGGATGATCGATTGCTGGTGGGTCTCCGCTGCCGCGAGGGGGTTGCCCTTGAACGGCTCGGCTGCCCTGATCCCCAGGGGTTGATCGATCGGTGGCGAGATCTGATCAGCGCTGGCTTGATCATGTGCCGTGCTGGTCGCTGGCAGCTCACCGATCCGAAGGGCATGGCCCTCAGCAATCAGGTTTTGGTGGAGTTGTTGGTGTGGTGGGATGCGCTTGCTGATCACGAACCCATTGATCCAGCGCAGTCGTGAACAAATCACGGCCCTGGATCAGCGCCGGGCTGAAGGGCGGTTGCCGTGGGGTCAGTCCGAGAAGGTCCGCTGTGACACGCACCTGCCCATCGCAATCGCAACCTGCTCCGATGCCGATCACAGGGATGGCCAGACGCTGCCGAATGCGTCCAGCGAGTTCAGCTGGAATGTGTTCGAGCACCAGGGCGAAGCAGCCAACGGTCTCGAGGACCTGGGCCTGCTCGAGAATCCGCTCCTGACTGCGTTGATCTTCCGCCTGTCGTCGATACCCGAGATGGTGAACGGCTTGCGGCGTTAAACCGAGATGACCCATCACCGGGATGCCCATGCGCACGAGTCGATCGATGACCGCAACCGTTTCCGGTTCAGCCCCCTCCAGTTTCACGGCTGCCGCATTCGATTCCTTGAGGAGTCGGCCCGCCACGGCCATCGCCTGCTCTTCACCGCACTGGTAGCTGAGGAACGGCAAATCGCAAATGATGAGGGGTTGCTGCGCCGGTGGATTCCGGAAGCCACGCATCACGGCCTGGGTGTGATGCAACATCTGGTCCGGCGTGACGGGCAGCGTGGTCGCGTGGCCGAGAGCCACCATCGCCAGCGAATCCCCGACCAGCACAGCATCGGCACCGGACGCTTCGACCAACGCCGCTGAGAGGCTGTCCCAAGCCGTGAGGATGGTGATGGTCCGCCCGGCCTGTTTGAACTTGATCAGCTCCGAGGGGCGCATGGGTTTTTGCCCTGAGAGGGGTTATTGCTAGCATCACGTCGACTCGGACCCATGCGGTTCGGACGCCTAAATCTGGTCAGGACCGGAAGGGAGCAGCCACACGGGATGCTCAGGACAGGCGTGGACTCCGGGTCACCCAATTCCCCCTCTCAGGAGATCGGCCTCAGCCCTGGCCTTTCTCCTGACGTTGACGCAGGAATTCAGGAATACGTGCTCCATTTTCGTCGGCCTCTGGGCGCTGCTCCCGTCGTGCGGCAGGGATCGTGCCGATTGCTGAGCGCTCGTTCTTGTATTGGTGGCCATTCTCGAAACCGGTGGCGATCACGGTCACATGGATCTCGCCTTCGAGGGCTTCATCAATCACGGCACCAACAATGATGTTGGCTTCCGGATCCACCACGTCATAAATGACTTCGGAGGCGGTGGTCATGTCTTCCAGAGTCATGTCCTTGCCGCCGCTGATGTTGATCACACAGCCCTTGGCACCGTCGATCCGCTCGGTCTCCAGCATTGGGCTGCTGATGGCGGCCTGAGCGGCCTCGACAGCTCTGGAGCGTCCGGAGCCAATTCCAATGCCGAGGAGGGCGGTCCCCGCCTCGGTCATCACCGAACGAACGTCGGCAAAGTCAACATTGACCAGTCCAGGACAGGTGATGATGTCACTGATGCCTTTGACGCCCATCCGAAGCACGTCGTCCGCACTGCGGAAGGCTTCCTGCAGCGGAGCACCGGAGATGGCATCCCGAAGCCGGTCATTCGGAATCACGATCAACGTGTCCACGTGTTCGGCGAGACGAGCGATTCCTTCGTCGGCCTGACGCATCCGCCGGCGCCCTTCAAAGCTGAACGGCTTGGTGACGATGCCCACGGTGAGAGCACCGACTTCGCGGGCGACTTCGGCCACGACGGGCGCCGCTCCGGTTCCGGTGCCTCCGCCCATTCCGGCGGCAATGAAGACCAGGTCGGAACCCAGGAGCGCCTCGTGCAGGTCAGTTCTGGATTCTTCAGCGGCCTTTTGACCGATGGTTGGATTGCCACCAGCGCCGAGTCCGCGCGTCAGGGTTTGACCAAGCTGCAGCCGGTGGCCAGCTCGGGATTGAATCAACGCCTGCGCATCGGTGTTGAGTACGCGATAGGCCACGCCTTCAAGATCGCTCAAGATCATGCCGTTGACGGCATTACTGCCACCGCCTCCGACTCCGATCACTTCAATCCTTGCGGATTGACTGGGCTGGATGCCTGCGGTCTCAAACGATTCAGCGATGTTCCCGATATCCATCGACGAGGCGGAACCATTGAGAGGTGGCTGCATTATGTCTCTACGACTCGCGAATTAGGGGTTGATTAGGTCAATTTCAGGCCATCTTTGGATCTTGGCAAGAACTTAGTTAGGAAGCGCTGCTTTTTTCTCCTTGGTTGGCTTGCTGGGCTGCAAGATTTCGGGCCGCTCCGGGTTGCTGAGATCAATGCTGCCCTGACGCCCTTGCACCAGATGGGCAGGGATGGATTGGTTCAACTGATCGATGGCATTGATCTGCTGCTGAAGCAACCCAGGATCAGAGCCCAGTTGAATGGCTCCGAGGCGGCCGGTCTGCAGGACGACACGGCCTTCAGGCTCCAGAACGATCCGTTGGAGATCGCCGCCGATCCGGTCGCGTTGCCGCAGGAGTTCGGCGATGAACGGTCGCCTGTTTTGGCTCCAGCCATCCACCAGGATCGAGCTGGTCGGCTTTCTCTGTGGGAGATCGGCCGTCAGATCGATCCAATTGGCACTGGCATCAATCATTCCAGCTGTTTTGGTCGAGCCGCGATGCTGCAGAGCTGCAGCGATGGGGATCCGTGCTGTGAGCTCCGGTTCCAGCCGCGCCGGAAACAATCGCCGTTCCACCCTGACGGTTCGGACCGGGAGATCCGTGAGCAGCTCCTGTTCCAGGGCCTTGGGCCTGATTTCGAGCAGGGGTTGAGGAAACTGAAAGCCTCCAACCTTGGCGATAACGGCAGGATCAAGGCCGACATCGCCGCTGATCACAATGGAATCGGTGCCTTCCAGGGTCCAGCCGAACCGCAGCAAGCTCCAACCGAGCACGGTTGTTGTCGATAGCAGCACCACCAGGCGCCAGACCTGAATGGCGAGGTCACGCTGCTTCTCCTGTCGCAGGGCGCGCCGGCGTTCCAGTTGCGGCGAAAGTTTGACGGGCGAACGCTGTCGTTTCGCTGCAATGGGACGTTTCACAGATCGCAGCGGGCCCGCTCCATGAGCTGATTGCCCCAGCGCCGAGCCCGATCGGCGTCCGCAAAGGGAACATCCATTTGAAGATCTTTGCCGACCAGGCGAAGCCGGCAGCGACCTTGTGATTCCTCCGTTAGGGGAGCATCACCGGAGGCCAGGGCCATCAGCTCGACCAATTCGAGACAACAGATGTCAAAACTGCCTTTGTCCTGGAACTGACCAGCCTCAAAGCTGCACCAGCGCAGTTCTCCATCCCTGAGCTGTGCCCCCCCGGAATCATCAAGCTTCGCAAGCTCCGAACCATCAGACCATTGGCGGAACAGCGCCTGCCTGCGACGCTCCAGCCATCCCAAGGCCGCAAGCAGCACGAACACCAGCAGCAGTGGTAACCAGAGCAGGCCTTGGCTCATGAGATGGAGGGGGATGAACCGGTTCGTCCCATCATTCTCCAGC
Source organism: Parasynechococcus sp. (assembly GCF_042954325.1). Lineage (GTDB taxonomy): Bacteria > Cyanobacteriota > Cyanobacteriia > PCC-6307 > Cyanobiaceae > Parasynechococcus. Next base: position 17,012 of record NZ_JBGKDS010000095.1, read on the forward strand.
CGTCTGGACCAGTTCGTGAACGAGCTGCTGAAGTGTTAACCCGCTCGCTTTCCAGAGCATCGGGTACATGCTCTGGTCGGTGAATCCCGGCAACGTGTTGATTTCATTGATCCAAAGTTGGTTGCTCTGCGGATCGAAGAAAAAGTCCACGCGAGCCATGCCGTCGACTCCGACGGCGGCACAGGCCTGAAGGGCCTGGGATTGCACGCTTTGGCTGATGGGGTCGGGCAGCGGGGCCGGAATCAGTGTGCTGCTGGTGCCTGCGCTGTATTTGGTCTCGTAGTCGTACCAGTCGGCCTCGAAGCGCACTTCCCCAACCACCGAAGCCCGGGGTGCTTCGGTTCCAAGAACAGCGCACTCCAATTCCCGGGCACTCACGCCTTGCTCCACCACGATGCGACGGTCGAGCTGGGCGGCCTGTGCCAGCCCGTCCTTGAGTTGCTCACGATCGCGGGCTTTGCTGATGCCAACCGACGAGCCGAGGTTGGCCGGTTTGACAAAACACGGATAGCCGAGCTCCCGCTCGATTCGCTGGATGACGGCATCCTCTGTCGCGCTCTCCCGCAACTCGGACGCCGTGAGGCCGATGTACGGAACCTGAGCCAGGCCAGCTGCCGCGAAGGCGGCCTTCATGGCCAGTTTGTCCATGGCCATCGCTGAGCCCAGCACGTCAGCCCCCACAAAGGGTTGGCCCATCAAGCGGAACAATCCTTGAACGGTGCCGTCTTCACCATTGGGACCGTGGAGCACGGGATACCAGATCTCCACGTGGCTGGCCTCGTCGGGAAGGCCTCGGAATCCCGCCGGAGGCAAGGGGGTCGGCCTTGGATCGGTGCTCAGGTCGTTGGCCAGCACGCTCCGGGCCACCGCTTCGCCCCACCAGCGGCCCTCACGGTCGATGTAGACCGTGATCACCGTGTAGCGGTTGCGGTTTTCACCGTCGGTCAGACCGGTCAGAACAGTGCGTGCTGACCGGATGGACACATCGTGTTCACCGGAGGCACCGCCGAACACCAGACCGACGATCGTGCGATTCGCTGTCATCGCCTCTTTGGCGCCCTTGGTTCAAGAGCGCCAAAGGTATCGCGTCAGTCCAGTCAGGTCAGGGGGGTGCCGCTTAAGGAGAAGGACCGGACAGCATCAATCCGAACGTTGACCAGGTCCCCCGCTGCGAACCGTTGTCCATCGTCAGCGGTGGCAGAGAAGAAGGTGAGGCGGTTGGTCCGCGTCCGTCCCATCAGTTGGCTGGGGTCCTTGGGGTTCACGCCCTCGGCCAGAACTTCTTCGGTTCGGCCCTCGTAGCGAGCATTGCGTTCGCGGGCGCAACGCTCCACAAGGGCATTGATTTCTTTGAGCCGAGCCACTTTCACCTCTTCGGAGAGCTGGTTGGTCCAGCTCGCTGCAGGGGTGTTGGGTCGGGGCGAGTACGCAGCCGTATTCACCTGATCGAACCCGATCTCTTCAATCAGATCGAGGGTCCGGCGGTATTGAACCTCGGTTTCTCCAGGGAAGCCGACGATCACATCGGCGCTGAGGGAGGCATCGGGCATCCGTTCCCGGATGCGATCAATGATCCGGCGGTAACGCTCCACGGTGTAGCCCCGCGCCATGGCCCTGAGCACATCGTTATCGCCGCTCTGGAAGGGGATATGAAAGTGCTCGCACAGCTTTGGCAAGTCCGCGCAGGCATCGATCAAACGCTCGGTGAAATAACGCGGATGGCTTGTGGCAAAGCGGATCCGTTCAATGCCATTCACGTCGTGGACGTGATGCAACAGATCGGTGAGGGTGTGTTGGCGGCGTCCCTCAGCCGTGATGCCCGGCAGATCGCGCCCGTAGGCATCGATGTTCTGTCCCAAAAGCGTGATTTCCCGGTAGCCCTGAGCAGCCAGCCCTTCCATTTCGAGACGAATCGCCTCCGGAAGGCGGGACTGCTCCTGGCCGCGAACCGATGGAACAACGCAGTAGGTGCAGCGCTCGTTGCAGCCATAGATCACGTTCACCCAGCCGCAGATCGAACTGTCGCGACGGGCGGTGGTGATGTCTTCAAGAATGTGGTGCTCTTCGGTGGCCACCACCTGTTGGCCGCTATGGACCTGGCGCAACAGGGTTTCCAAGCGGTTTGCGTGCTGCGGTCCCATGACCAGATCCAGCTCTGGAACACGGCGCAGCAAGGATTCACCTTCCTGTTGCGCGACACATCCCGCCACCACCAGCGTGAGGTTGGGGTTGTTGCGCTTGCGTTGCGCTTGGCGCCCTAAGTAGCTGTAAACCTTCTGTTCGGCGTTATCGCGGATCGTGCAGGTGTTGTAGAGGACGAGATCCGCCTCCAGCTCCTCGGTCGCTTCCCGGTAGCCCATGGCTTCGAGGATTCCGGCCATCCGTTCGGAATCGGCCTTGTTCATCTGACAGCCGAAGGTGGTGATCCAGTAACTGCCGGTGTGGCGAGCGGTATCGGCGATTGGGGAGTTGAGGGCGGAAACGACCAAGAGTGGGAGCGATCGCGAGGATCACGAACTGCATCGACAGAATCAGTGTCCACCACCGCGGTGATGTGCCAGCTTGGAGATCGGTGCTGAGCCGGTCATGGGCTGGGCCCTGAGACGCTTCTCTCTGACCAAAGACGTTCCCCTGGCGATCAGCCGAGGGACGACGGCGTCGGTGCAACGGCTGGAGTTGAGCCTGCATCAGCAGGGTTGCATCGGTCGAGGCGAGACCGGTGGCTTCGAGACCGGTCATCGCGGCTTTGCGACCGATGCTGTTGAACAGGAACTCCAACAGCTTTTACCGCAGCTGGATGCGCTGGATCCGATGCAGCACCAGCAGGTGCATGCACGGTTTGAGGATTTGTCCCCCCCGGCCCGCTGTGCCCTCGACCTGGCGTTATTGGACTGGCGGGGCCAACGCCTACGGCAGCCGGTTTGGCGCTTGTACGGACTCAACGGCACCGCGAGTGTCGCCACGAGTGTGACCTTGGGACTGGGTGCCGTGGATGCGGTGTTGCAACGCCTGGAGCGGTGGTGGCATCTGCTGCCGGCGACGCGGATCAAGCTCAAACTCGGCAGCCCCGATGGGCTCGAGCACGATTGTGCGCTGGTTCAGGCTGTGGCCCAGGCCCTGGCCCAGCGCCGTCAGCAGACCGGGCAGGTTCATGACCTGCAGGTGGATGCCAATGGCGGCTGGTCGCTCGATCAGGCACGGGCCATGCTTCCGATCCTTCAGCGGGCCGGGGTGGTTCTTCTGGAGCAACCCTTGCCACCCCTGCTCGATCCTGAGCAAGACAGGGCTGGTTTTGAAGCACTCCATTCCGATTGCCCGATGCCGCTGGTGGCGGATGAAAGTTGTTGGGATCTGAAGGATCTGTTGCGCCTGGCTCCTGTGGTGGATGGCGTGAACCTGAAGTTGCTGAAAACTGGAGGCCTGTCCCATGCCTGGTTGATGGCCCAGGTCGCCAGGGCCCTCGAGCTAGATCTCATGGTGGGGTGCTACTCCGACAGCCAGCTTCTGAATGGTGCGGCGGCACAGCTGTTGCCATGGGTGCGGTGGCCCGACTTGGACAGCCATCTCAACTTGATCGACGACCCGTTCTGTGGTCTGCCGCGGGACGATGACCTCCTGTCAGCGCCTCCCGGGGCGGGCCTTGGCATCGATCGCAAGCCAGGAGCAACCGATGCTCAACGCTGAACATCGCGTGGTGCTGTTGCAACACGGTGGACTGGACAATCTGCGCGGTAAGACCGGCCTCGCGATGTTGCGGCATCGTTCCGGGCCGATCGTTGCCGTCGTGGACCCGGACCATGCCGGCTGCTCCCTGGAGCAGGTCACTGGCATTGCGCGGTCGGTGCCGGTCGTCGCTGACCTGAACGCTGCGCTGGCCTTTGAACCTGAGGTTGCCGTGGTGGGTCTGGCGCCGTCCGGTGGGCAGCTTCCCGCCGCGATGCGGAGGGATGTTCGTGCCGCTCTGCAGGCTGGACTCCATCTGGCCAGTGGTTTGCACAGCCGCTTAGCGGAGGATCCGGAGTTCGCCGCTTGCCGCCATCCCGACCGTTGGATTTGGGATCTTCGTCAGGAGCCGCAAGGGCTCAGCGTGGGTCAGGCGGCAGCGGCGGCCCTGCCCTGTCGGCGAGTTCTTGCGGTGGGAACCGACATGGCGGTGGGAAAAATGAGTGCCTGTCTGGAGCTGCTGGCTGCTGCCCACCGCCGTCAGCGGCCTGCACGCTTTGTCGGAACCGGTCAGGCTGGAATCCTGATTGCAGGTCAGGGCGTCGCGCTCGATGCGGTGCGCGTTGATTACGCCGCCGGAGCGGTCGAAACGGCTGTTCTGCAGGCGGGCGCGGGCCTGGCGGCATCGGATCTGGTCCTGATTGAAGGTCAGGGTTCGCTTTGCCATCCAGCCTCAACGGCAACGTTGCCGCTGATTCGGGGCAGCCAACCCACCGATCTTCTCCTGGTTCATCGGGCGCATCAGCGGACCCTCGATCGCGTTCCAGCGATTCCGCTGCCGCCGTTGAAAGAACTGATTGCCATCACGGAAGCGCTTGCGGCCCTGGCACGTCCGCAGGGTGCCGGGCCGTCTCCCGCCGTCCGTGCCCTTGCGCTCAACACGGCCCGACTCAATGACAACGACGCGCACGCGGCTGTCCGAGACATGGAACAGACCCTGCAACTGCCCTGCACGGATCTAGTGCGATGGGGAGGAGAAGCGGTGCTAGATGCAATTCCATCCTGAGCAAAGCTCAGGAATGTTGAGGGCGAGCGAGGGGATTCGAACCCCCGAATAGCGGCGCCACAAGCCGCTGCCTTAACCACTTGGCGACGCCCGCCGCGTCAGAGAGAATCTACCAATTGATGACATGGCCCACAATGACCCGGCCTCAGAGGTGGCCTCGACCGCCTGCAGGTGTCCTTCTGAGCCTTGGACTCATCGGCTGTACGGGGGGGGCTCTGGCCTTGAGCAACCCCTCACTGCGGGACTACGAAGACCACGCTGGATCACACCTGGTTGAGCTGGCCAGCGCTGAATTCTGTGAGCAAGGCGCGATGCCCATGCTGCTGCAGCTCGTGTTGAGGGACTGCCCTCAGTTGATTGCCACCCAGCGCCAAACATTGGCAACGCTGGCCGGTCGGTTCACAACCCGCTGGAACTTTGGGGTCGGCAGCCTGTTTCACCTCTCGATCGGTGGTCAGCAGCTGCTGCCGGGCGTCATGCTTCCGAAAGTCGATGTCCTCACCCTGGGAGTGGCCGGTCAGTTCGTTCCGCTACGGGTGACGACGGACGACGGGGCATTGCAGTGAGATCGACTGAAGCGGTCCTGCAGGCTTGGGTTCCGCGGGGTCTGATGCAGCTGAAGCGCTGGGCCGGTCAGCCGACCCGCGCCGACGGTCTTGTGGCCGTAGAACTGACCTGGGAGCAGGGCTGCCTGCTTGAGCCCAGGCTGCTGGCTGATGCTGAGCCCAAGCCGACGTGTTTGGTGCTGCCACGGCTCGCCGATCCCCACGTGCATCTCGATAAAGCCTTCACTTGGGCGGAGGCACCGAATTTCAGCGGGACCTACGACGGTGCTCTGGCCGCGAATCTTCAGGAGCACCAATCCCGAACGGTGGAGGGTGTGCGGGCGCGAGGCGAGAGGGCCTTGCACCTGGCCTGTGGCCATGGGCTCAGGGCCCTGCGCAGTCACATCGACAGCGTGGGTCCCGGGGCCGAGGCGAGCTGGACCGCTTTGTCGGATCTTCGTTCCCGCTGGCGCGACCGTCTTGAGCTGCAGTTGGTGGCCCTGGCCCCTTTGGACCACTGGTGTCGTGAGCCCGGGCGTGACTTGGCCCAGGAGGTGGCACGCGTCGGGGGATTGCTGGGGGGGGTTCTGGTGCCGCCCTTCCATGCCGGGGGCGTGCGCGATCAGATCAAGGTCCTGTTGGATCTCGCGGAGCGCGTCGGCTGTGGCATCGATCTGCATATCGATGAAGCCGGGGTTCAACCCGCTGCTGGTTTGCGACAGCTGCTGGCGGTTTTGGATCAGCAGTCCTGCGCTGTTCCGATCACCTGCAGCCATTGCAGCAGCCTTGGTTTGGCTCCCGTCGATGCCCAGCGGCGCATTGCTGAACGCATCGCGTACCACGGGATTTCGGTGGTGGCGCTGCCCTTGACCAATGGCTGGTTGCTGGGGCGTCAGGCCGATCAGACGCCGATGCTGAAGCCTTTGGCGCCGATTCGAGCCCTCCAACGGGCTGGGGTCACGGTGGCCGTTGGAGCCGATAACGTCGCGGACCCCTGGTTCCCCGCCGGGGATCTGGATCCGCTGTCGCTCATGGCCGCTGCTCTGCCCCTCACGCAGCTTGCCCCATGGGAACGGCTGGGTCTGGCGCCGTTCACGTCGGCGCCGGCGCTTGCGATGGGATTGACCTGGACAGGCCTGCTCGAAGCCGGTGCTCCAGCCGATTTGCTCGTGCTCGAGGCCACGGATTGGTCCGACGTTCTGCGCCGGCCGCAGCGCCGGGTGTTGGTTGCCGGTCGTTGGTGGCCGGCCACCAGCCGTTAGACCGATGCTGAGGTTCGGGGAGCGCGTCATGGGTCGTCAGGAGCTTGTTGAGGCCTTGCGACAGCGGCTGGAGGGTCACTCAGACATCGAGCTGCTGCACGCTCCGGATGAGCGCGCGCGTTTATCGCGGGATTATTTCGACTACTCACCCGTGCTGAGTGAGCAGTTGCGTGACTGTCAAGCGGATCTGGTGGTTCGGCCCCTGGGGGTAGAGGCGGTGGAACGGGTCGTCAGTGCCGCTGCCGAGCTCGGCCTTCCTCTGACGGTGCGTGGAGCGGGCAGTGGCAACTATGGCCAGTGCGTCCCCCTGCAGGGGGGTGTGGTGATGTTGACCTCGGCGTTGCGGGCCATCCGGAGGCTTGACCCCGCAACGGGTGTCGTCACGGTGGAACCGGGTTGTCCCATGCGTGATCTCGATCAGGAGCTCCGTCGCCATGGTCGGGAGCTGCGGCTGCTGCCCAGCACCTGGCGGAGTGCAACCATCGGCGGCTTCATTGCGGGTGGCTCCGGGGGAATCGGCTCGATTCGATGGGGGTTTCTGCGGGATCCAGGCCATTTGCTGGGGTTGGAGGTCCTGGCCATGGCCCAGTCTCCGCAACGGATCTGGCTGGATCAGCGGGACGCAGAGCCGTTGAACCATGCCTACGGCACCAATGGAATCATCACGGCGCTGCAATTGGCGACCGCCCCGGCCGTTCGCTGGCATCAACTCAGCATCGACTGTCAGCACTGGGATCAGGCGGTTGCGTTGCTGCAACGCTGTTCGCAGAGCGCAATCACGCTGCACCTAGCCACTTTGGTGGAGGATCAGCTCCTCTCTCTGCTGCCCACCTGGAGCGGGCCGTGCAGCCATCGTCATCGGCTGCTGTTGCTTGTCGCTCCCGACGGAGTCGGCAGTCTTCAGCGGTTGGCGGAGGACGCTGGAGCCATCTGCCATGACCTGGGTCCGGAGGACCTCACGGCGGGTCACAGCTTGCGGGAGCTCAGCTGGAACCACACGACCCTGCATGCCCGCGCCAAGGACGCCAGCTGGACCTATCTGCAGATGTTGTTGCCGCAACCGGAGTTGCCCGCCATGCAGGCGCTTCGGGAGCGTTGGTCAGGATGTCTGCTCTGGCATCTCGAAGTGGTGCGCCAGCAGGGCGCACCACGGATTGCAGCGCTGCCCTTGGTGCGCTGGCACGGGAACGAACAACTCAATGCCTTGATGCAGGATTGCCGTGAGCTTGGGGCCGTTGTGTTCAATCCCCATGTGCTCACCGTCGAGGACGGTGGCCTGGGGGTGATCGATGCGGATCAAGTGGCCGCGAAGCGGCGGTTTGATCCCAACGGCTTACTGAATCCAGGAAAGCTCCGGGGCTGGATCGAGCGGACCTAGCAACCGAGGCTGTCGGCCGTGGAGACTCCTGTGGTCGGGTTGAAACCCTCGGCTTCACGACAGAGCCGTCGTTGGTCGTCCCGATCAAGCAGCGCATCACTGAAATCAGCGCCTTCAATCTGGGCATTGGCAAAGCTGCTGCCGGATGCGATGACCCCGGTGAGAACGGCATCGCGAAGATCGGTGCCGGCGAAGTCAGCTCGGTCCATCAGGGCATCGGAGAGGTCAGCACCGCGAAAATCCGCATCGGCGAATGCCCCTTGGGTCATGATTGCGCCGTGCAGAACGGCATCTCGGAAATCAGCTCCGCGGCCAACGGCACCGGCGAAGGAGGTGTTGGCGAGATCCTGGCCATGAAAGTCGCCGTTGCTCTGATTGGTCAGGGTGTAATCCACCTTGTCCTGAAACAGGGCGCGGTCCTGGAGTCCGACGCCGGCACTGGTGTCCAAAGCTTGGGCCGGCAGGGCCATCCAAGCCATGGCCATCAGAAGGCAAGCCAGCAGTCGTTGGGCGATCGCGTGCTGAGTCATCGGCGGTCGGCATTGGATCAGATCATCACTCTGCCGCGACCAGTCCTCGGCCGAGTAGGTCACCGATCAAATAGAGGGACCCCGCGATGAGGGGTTCTGGTTCGGGCCAGCGTCCCCGTTGTGCGATCGCATTCAGTGCATCCTCGGCACTGGCCGCGGCATGGAGTTGGCCGCTCCAAGCTGGACGTTGAGCAATCAGGGCCTCGGCACGCCAACTGTTGTGGTCTGGCACGGGCACAATCCAGGCCTCATCAGCTGGGTCCAGCAGAAGCTCAAGCATCTCGATGGCTTGTTTGTGGGCCTGAATGGCCAGGATCCAGCACTGAGAATGTGGCTGGGCGGTGCTGTCCTGCTCCGGCCTCAGCTCTTGCGCGAGCTCCCGTGCGGCGGGGGGGTTGTGGGCACCATCCAGCCGTACCGGATGGCCGTTCCAGCGGGCCCGTTGCAGGCGTCCTGGCCAGCGCACCCGCGCGAATCCGGTGCGAATCGCCTCCGAGGGCACTGCAAATCCCAGCGGAATGAGGGCCTGCAGCGCTGCGAGGGCAACGGCGGCATTGCGGCGCTGCCATGCTCCGGCCAAGCCCAGCGCCCAGGTGTCGGCGAGTGGTTCGACCCACTGCAACGTGGCGTTTCTGTCCTGGCAGGTGGCTTCGAGGATGGCTGCAACGGCAGGTTCTTGGGCTGCGCTGATGACGGTTGCCCCTGGATTGATGACGGCAGCCTTTTCCCGTGTGATCGCTTCCAGGGAGGGGCCCAAGTGTTCCCTGTGATCCAGGCCGATGGACCCGAAGGCAATCACCGGCCGCCAGGGATAGGCCGTGGTTGCATCCAATCGACCGCCCAATCCGACTTCGAGAACCAGCAGATCAACATCAACGTGCTCGAAATGGCTGAAGGCGGCCATCAGCAGTTGTTCGAAGGGGGTGAGCTGATGCCGCTGATGCAGGGCAGCCTGATCGATCAACAGCTGCCGCAGCTCCGTGAGCTGGATCAGGTCCGCACCCACGCGGATCCGCTCACACCAGCTCACCAAATGGGGAGAGGTTGTGAGTCCGGTTTTGATCGCCGTTCTCTCCAGGGCCGCAGCGATGAAGCTGCAGATCGAACCTTTCCCGTTGGTTCCAGCGACCTGAATGGCAGGCCGTTGGCGCGCCGGCCATCCCAGCTCGGCCATGGCCCGATGCATCCGCTCCAGGCCGAGGTCCATCCCCCTCTGGTCAAAACGGGGCAGCAGATCAGCGAGGGCGTCGGAGGCCATCGTGATGTCAGCAGTGGGCCAGCGTGGTCTCGAGGCGCTTCAACAGAATTTGGATTTCGCGTGAGTTGATGACCAGTGGAGGCACCATGCGCAACACAGAGGGCCCGGCGGCGACAACGAGCAGGTTGTGATCCAGAGCCTTGGCGGCCAGTTGGGCGGCATTGACCTTGGCGTTGTCCTGAAGCACCACACCCTGAAGCAGACCCCAGCCCCGGACCTCCTTCAGCAGCTCCGGGTAGGTCGTGATCAGTTGCTTCAGTCCGGCCTGGAGTTGTTCCCCCCGAGCTTGGACGTTCTCGAGCAAGTGACGGCGTTCCAGTTCTTTGGCGACCGTGAGGCCGGCACGGCAGGCAAAGGGGTTGCCCCCGAACGTGCTGGCGTGGTCACCGGGCTGGAAGACATCGGCATGCTGCTGAACCAGCAAGGCGCCGATGGCATGGCCACCACCAAGGCCTTTGGCGAGGGTGAAGGCGTCGGGTTCGATTCCCAGTTGCTGGTATCCCCAGAGGCAACCGCTGCGGCCCATGCCCACCTGCACTTCGTCCAGGATCAGAAGGATGTTGCGCTCGCTGCAGAGCTCGCGAACGCGCTTGAAGAAGGTTCGATCACCTGGGTTGACGCCACCTTCACCCTGCAGAGGTTCAATGAGGACGGCAGCCACGGCTGGCCCGTTGGCCTCATGGCGCTCGAGCAGTGCTTCAAAGGCCTGGAGATCGTTGTATGGGAAGTAATCAAAGCCTTCGACCAGGGGCTCAAAGCCCTGGTGATATTTCGGCTGACCGGTCGCCGTCACCGCCGCCAGGGTTCGGCCATGAAAGCTCGAGGCTGCGGTGAGGATGATGGGTCGCTCGATGTTGCGGCGGGTATGGCCGTGTTTTCGAGCCAGCTTGATGGCCGCTTCGTTGGCCTCAGCCCCTGAATTGCAAAAGAAAACGCTGCTGGCACAACTGTTGGTGGCCAGCCAATGGGCGAGTTCTTCCTGTTCCGGAATCCGATAGAGATTGGAAACGTGCTGCAAGGTGCGCAGCTGACGCTTGAGTGCCCTGCGGAGCGCTGGATGGCTGTGGCCCAGGGTGCAGGTTGCGATGCCTGCCACGCTGTCGAGATAGCGCTTGCCGGTGTCGTCAACGACCCAGCAACCCTGTCCTTTGACCAGGGTGATCGGGAACCTTGCATAGGTTCCCATGACTGCGGAGGGATGGGAGCCGGGGGACTTGAACCCCCAAGACCAGTGGCCGGCTGATTTTGAGTCAGCTGCGTCTACCAATTCCGCCAGGCTCCCGCGGTTCCGATTGTATGGACTGATGCCCCCCTTGTTCAGCCGTTGTGACGGTTAATGCGGGCACCACACCTCGTCAGTTTGGCTTCGATGTTGTCGTAGCCGCGATCGAGGTGTTTCAGGCCAGAGACCTGGGTGGTTCCGTTGGCTGACAGACCAGCCAAAACCATGGCGGCAGAGGCACGGAGATCGCTGCCTGTGACAGGAGCACTGCCAAGGAACGGAACACCTTCAACAATGGCGGTGCTGCCTTCGAGACGAATGGATGCTCCCATCCGTTGAAGTTCACCGACGTGCTGCATTCTGTTTTCGTAGATCTTCTCGCTGATCACGCTGGTCCCCTTGGCCGTGGCCATCAACGCCATGAATGGGGCTTGCAAGTCAGTGGGGAAGCCTGGAAAGGGCTGGGTGGTGATGTCCACAGCCTGGATGTCACCTGGTGTGATCGTGAGACCGTCACCGTTGACCTCGAGGACACAACCGCAGTCACGGAGCTTTTGCAGAACAGCGCTGAGGTGCTCCGGGATCACGGGGGTCACGTGCAGGGTCGACCGGGTGATGGCTGCGGCCATCAAAAAGGTTCCCGCTTCGATGCGATCCGGGATCACCGGGTAATTCCGGCAGCCATGCAGCTGGGCCACCCCTTCGATGGTGATCAGTGGACCACCGGCACCGCTGATTTTGGCGCCCATGCTGTTGAGGAGGTTGGCGAGGTCCTGAACCTCGGGCTCCTGGGCTGCGTTTTCGATCGTGGACACACCATCGGCGAGAACAGCCGCCATCAGAATTGTTTCGGTGGCTCCGACACTGGGGCAGTCCAGAACGATCTGGGCACCGTTGAGTCTGTTCCGCCGACCTGGAATCGAGGCCGTGACGATCCCGTGGCGGACATCCACCACAGCACCCAGTGCCTTGAGTCCTCGAATGTGTTCAACCACAGGCCGAGCGCCGATTCGGCAGCCACCTGGCAGTGGGACACGGGCATGGCCCAGGCGCCCCAGAAGAGGGCCGATGCTGAAGAAGCTCGCCCTGAGGCTGTTGACTAATTCGTAGGGAGGCTCTGTTCCATTGAGGGCGTCAGCGGTCAGGGTGATGCGATCGTCGCGTCGGCTCACGCGCATGCCCAAGGACTCGAGGATGGAACACATCCCGGCGATGTCTGTCAGGGCTGGCACATTGCACAACTCGACCGGCTCCTCCGTCAGCAGGGCTGCTGTCATCAGCACCAGAGCCGAATTTTTGGCGCCACTGACACGAATCTCACCACGAAGAGAATGGCCCCCATCGATGGCCAGATGCGGCTTGAGAATCTCTTGAGACGCAGCCGCAGCCACCACCATGTCCCTCTGTCAGGCTTTGTTGACGCAGTCTGCCAAGTGTGGATGAGACCGTCTAGACGGCCGGCCCTGAAACTGGATTGATTCAAGGCCATTTGACTCGATCCTGGTGATCGCGATGGCGTATGTTTTATCCGTCGCTTGAGCGGCACGCCAGCGGATGTGGCGGAATTGGTAGACGCGCTAGTTTCAGGTACTAGTGGTGGCAACATCGTGGGAGTTCAAGTCTCCCCATCCGCATTAGTTTATCGACGACAGGTTGACTGAGTCGCCATGATCGTCCTCCAGATTTCCAATGCCTCTGAAGTTGTGGCCTCGAAGGTCGGGCGATTTTTAGAGCTCCTGACCCCTGATTCAATCGATCACAACGCGGTTGAAGATCAGGTCATTAAAAAACTCGTCGAAAATCTCGCGGCAGAGGGCATCAAAGGCGAAATCGCAGCTGTTCAGGGGGTCGACCTCAGCGGAGATCAGCTGTCTCTGCATGATGGATTGAAGGTGCGTAAAAAAACCAGTTTCTGATTCAGCCGCCGCGATGCGATCCGTTTCAGACCGTGCCCTGATCAGCAGTCGCCGCAATCCACTGGTTCGGCGTTTGCGTCAGTTGTCAACACGACAGGGGCGTCTGGAGGAGGGAAAACTCCTGCTCGAAGGAACCCATCTCCTTCAGGAGGTCTTGGCTGTCGATTCCGGGGCCATCGAGCTGTTTGCCACTGAATCTTGGCTGAGCCGCCATGGTGATTTGTTGGATGGTTTGCCGCGGCAAGCATCCGTCCAGCCGGTCTCTGATGAGGTGCTCAAGGCAGCACTGACAACGGTTAACCCCGATGGTGTGGCCGCCGTGGTCTCCGTCGACATCCTTCCGGATTGCGATCGATCCGCTGATTTTCTGCTTGTGTTGGATCGGCTCCAGGATCCCGGCAACTTGGGTTCACTGCTGCGGACAGCACTGGCCGCAGATGTGCAAACGGTTCTTCTGGCATCCGGTGCCGATCCGCTGAGTCCCAAGGTCTTGCGGGCCTCGGCGGGGGCCATGCTGCGTTTGCCCCATCGTCGGTTCGGTCCAGCGGAGCAGGACGGTATCGATCAGCTGGTGCCTGAGCTCAAGGCTCTGGCCACAGCAGGTGTTCAGGTGGTGGCCACCCTGGTTCCAGAGGCCCAGGGCCCGCTGCAGCCCATGCCCTATTGGGAGCTCGATTGGACCAGGCCGACCGCCCTGGTTCTCGGGACCGAGGGAGCGGGTCTCCATCCCAGCCTTCAGGCCTGCTGTACCCATGCCGTCACCCTGCCGCACAGCTGCAACGTTGAGTCCTTGAATGTGGCTGCAGCCTCGGTTCCTCTCCTCTTGGAACGTCGAAGGGCGACAATGACCGCCACATCGCAGCAGTTCGGGTGAGCGACGCCAGCTTCGACTTCGACGTCATCGTCATCGGTGCCGGCTATGGAGGGTTTGATGCCGCCAAACATGCGGCGGAGCATGGGCTCAGGACGGCGATCATCGAATCCCGAGACATGGGTGGCACCTGCGTCAACCGGGGATGTGTGCCGTCGAAGGCCCTCTTGGCGGCCAGCGGCAAGGTGCGTGAACTCGCCGACGACAAGCACCTCGCCAGCTTTGGCATTCATGCGGCTCCAGTGCGTTTTGAGCGCCAGAAGATTGCGGATCATGCCAATCAGCTGGTTCAAACCATCCGCACCAACCTCACCAAGTCATTGGAGCGAGCTGGTGTGACGATCCTCAGGGGCGTCGGTCGCGTCGAAGGAGCTCAGAAGGTCGGTTTGCGCGAACCCAGTGGTGTGGATCGTGTCCTGTCAGCGAAGGACGTCATTCTGGCCACCGGCTCCGATCCGTTCGTGCCTCCCGGCATCGAAACCGATGGTCGCACCGTGTTTACCAGCGATGAGGCGATCAACCTGGAGTGGTTACCCCGCTGGATCGCGATCATCGGCAGTGGCTACATCGGCCTGGAATTCGCCGACGTCTACACGGCCCTCGGTTGTGAGGTCACGATGATCGAGGCCCTCGATCGGGTGATGCCCACGTTTGACCCGGACATCACCAAAATTGCCCGCCGTCATCTCATTGATGGTCGCGACATCGATGCGCGCTCCGGCCTGCTGGCACGCAAGGTCACCCCTGGTTGCCCCGTCCAGATCGAACTGGCGGATTTCAGCAGCCGTGAGTTGGTCGAAACCCTTGAAGTGGATGCGGTGCTGGTGGCCACGGGCCGTGTTCCCAGCAGCAAGGGATTGAACCTGGAAGCGCTCGGTGTGGAACTCAACCGTGGTTTTGTACCGATCGACGATGCGATGCGAGTGCTGGTGAATGGTCAGCCCGTTCCACATCTTTGGGCCGTCGGTGATGTCACCGGCAAGTTGATGCTCGCCCATACCGCTGCTGCTCAAGGCACGGTGGCGGTCGACAACATTCTTGGGCACGCCAGGACGATCGACTACCGCAGCATTCCTGCAGCCACCTTCACCCATCCTGAGATCAGTTCCGTGGGACTGACCGAGGCGGATGCCAAACAACTCGCGGAGAGCGAGGGTTTTCAGCTGGGAAGTGTGCGCAGCTACTTCAAGGCCAACTCCAAGGCTCTGGCTGAGCTGGACAGTGATGGTCTGATGAAGTTGCTGTTCAACAAGACCAGCGGCGAGGTTCTCGGTGCGCACATCTACGGCCTCCATGCCGCCGATCTGATCCAGGAGGTGGCCAACGCCGTGGCGCGCCGTCAGACCGTTCAGCAACTCTCCACCGAAGTTCACACCCATCCGACCCTCAGCGAGGTCGTCGAAGTGGCTTACAAACAGGCCGCTGCACAGCTTGTGGCCTGACGCCTGCTGGCTGTTCTGATCACGTTTATCCCTTTCGTTTGCTTTTGATGGAGATCCGTCGTCGTCCACCGAATCCCAAGGTTCGCGTAGCGCACCTTGAATACGCGGTTCCCCATGACGAATCCGAACCGCGCAACATTCTTGAAAAGATTGTCTGGGAAAAGGACCGCGAGGTCGAGGTCGCCCGTCAGAAGGTGCCCCTGGAGACCTTGAAGCAGCAGATCAGCTCGCTGCCTCCGACGCGTGATTTCCTTCAGGCTCTTCAAGGGGCGGCGGTCCAGCCCGCCGTGATCGCTGAGGTGAAGAAAGCCAGCCCCAGCAAGGGAGTGATCCGTGAGGATTTCGATCCGGTGGCCATTGCCACGGCCTACGCCGATGGTGGCGCTAGCTGCCTGTCGGTGCTCACCGATAAGACGTTTTTCCAAGGTGGATTCGATGTCTTGATTGCGGTGCGGGAGGCCGTCGCGCTGCCCCTGCTTTGCAAGGAATTCATCCTCAGTCCCTATCAGCTGTTCCAAGCCAGGGCGGCTGGGGCCGATGCGGTGCTGCTCATTGCTGCCATCTTGTCCGACCAGGACTTGCGTTATCTCAACAAAGCGGCGGCGGCCCTTGGCTTGTGCGTCTTGGTGGAAGTCCACGATGCCGCTGAATTGGAGCGCGTCCTCAGCATTGGTGGTTTTCCTCTGATCGGGATCAACAACCGTGATCTCACCACGTTTGAGACCGATCTAGCCACCACGGAACGGCTGATGGCTGAGTTCGCCGATCGTCTCCGCGATCAGAAGGCTCTGTTGGTCAGCGAATCGGGTCTGTTCCAGCGTCAGGACCTTGATCGCGTTGCCTCTGCCGGAGCGGGTGCGGTGCTTGTGGGTGAAGCCCTCATGCGTCAAACGGATGTCAAGACAGCACTCCAGACCCTGATCAAGCCATGAGTCGTGGCTGTCCTGCAGAATCGATGTCTTTGCTGGAGCCATTGTGCTGATCAGCCTCCTCACCGGCTTTGCTGCCGGAGCCGTGCATGTTGTGGGAGGTGCTGACCACTTGGTTGCGATGGCACCGTTCTCGCTGCGTCAGCCTGTGGCGGCCATGCGTTCAGGCTTGGCATGGGGGGCTGGTCATTCCGCTGGGGTAGTGGTTTTAGCCCTGGTTGCGATCGGCCTTAAGGATCTTGCCCACGTGGAGGCAATGTCGTCCTGGGCTGAGTTCCTGGTGGGTGTTGCTCTGCTCGTGGTCGGAGCGCTGGCGATTCGCACGGCCTTCGGTCTTGAGTTGCACACCCATGAACACCGCCACGATGTGGCGACGTCCACGCACCAGCACCTTCACCTCCATGTGCGTGGTCAAAGCAACCACCGTCGTCACCTGCATACGGCCTCAGGTCTTGGCTTGCTGCATGGTCTGGCCGGAGCCAGTCATTTGTTGGCGGTTCTGCCGGCTTTGGCGCTCCCTCCCCATGAAGCCATGGGCTACGTGGGGGCTTATCTGCTGGGCTCCATCGGTGCGATGACTGCCGTTGTGGTGGTGGTGTCTTTTCTCACCGTCCGCAGTGGTGCGCGTCTGTTGCCTGTCCTGGTGGGTTCTGCGGGGGCACTCTCGATCGTTACCGGTGCGATCTGGTTGCACAAGACCTCACCTGCTGTGTTCTGACAGCGTCTCGTCTGGCGGATTCAGCGCAATCTTTCCCACCACGACGCCGATGAGACAGGTCTTGGGGATCAACCCAAGTTGGCGGCTATCAGTGCTCTGATCCGGATTGTCGCCTTCCAACCACAGACCTGAAGCATCCCTTCTGCGGAGCCGTTTGATCAGGCGTATTTCCTTGTTTGTGGGGTGCCAGCTCACCACCACGACTCCAGGCTCCACGTCCGGGCTTGCGCTGGTCAGCGGCCGAACGAGCACCCGGTCACCCGCTTGGAGGGTGGGTCGCATCGATTCTCCCTTCACTTCAATCAGCAGTCGACGGCCACAAAAAAACAGCAGCAGGTCCAAGAAACCTGCTGCTGCAATGGGTGCGTTGTGAGTGCTCAGATTCAGGAGGCGGTCACCCAGGCGTCATTACGACCCTTGGATTGCCAGAACATGCCATGGATCTTTTCGACGGCAGCCATCAGCTCTTCTGCTTTGGCTTGATCGATGTTCACCTTGCAAGCGCTGCAGAGCTTGGCGGCTTTCCAGAACGTGTCGTGGAGGTCGGGGAAGGTGGCCAGATGCTCAGGCTTGAAGTAGTCGGTCCAGAGGATCAGCAATTCCTTCTTGGTCTTCTGAGCTTCCTCTTCTTTGATCGCGACATAGCGACCGAAGGTGTTGTTGTAGGCAGCCAGAGCGGCAGCATCACCGGCAGCCGGGGCCTCCATGGCCTTCAGCTTCTTGGTCATCGACAGAACCGCCTCAGCCGCAACACGGGCGGAGGCGGGGTCGTAGACGCCGCAGGGGCCATCGCAGTGGGCTTCCGCCACAGTGGCGGGAAGGGACCTGACGAAAGCATTAAGAGCCGAGCGCAGCATCGGAATCAACAGAAGTTGGCGTGCGTTGAGCCTAACTGCGGGTCACTTCTTCACGTCGAGCAGTTCGACTTCAAAAATCAGCGTGGCGTTGGGAGGGATCACCCCACCGGCACCGCGGCTGCCATAGGCGAGGTCAGACGGAATGATCAGCTTGCGCTTGCCGCCAATCTTCATGCCCTGGACGCCTTCGTCCCAACCTTTGATCACGCGGCCGGCTCCAAGGGGGAAGCTGAATGGGGTGCCCCGGTCGTAGCTGGCGTCGAACTGGGTGCCGTCTTCCAGAGTCCCGCGGTAATGAACCACGACGGTTTGGCCGGCATTGGCTTCCGCTCCTTCCCCGACGGTCAGGTCGGTGATGCTGAGGCCGCTGGCCGTGAGACGCGTGTCGGCGGCTTCGATGGGACCGCCGAGAGCGGAGGCGTCAGCTTGGTTGGCGTCGGGGGCCATGGCAAAAAGGGTGGGGTTGGGATCGGCTGGATCCAGCTCAAAGCTGGAGCGCTGTGCCGTCTGAGCAGGTTCCGCAGCACGGGTCACCACGGCAGCGGGAGCAGGCGCGGCGTCAACCGTCGACGGTGCCACCACCTGACTCACAAAAGCCAGGAGAAGGCAGAACACACAGATGCTCGAGCTGATCAGGATGTCGCGCACGAAACACACGCAGGGGCTTGAATTCTGCCCTCCAAGTGGCCCTGTTGGGTTTCAGTCCACCCGATTGAGCTGGCGGACCTGTTGTTCGAGGCGATCGATGCGCCCCCGCAGCTCATCCAGCTCCTTTTGGCTGGCCACACCCAAATCCTGCAGCAGGTTGTCGCGGTTGCGTTCCAGATTGCGCTCGGCTTGGACTTCCAGTTCCGGTGTTTCTCCGCGCAGGGCGCGTAGGACGTCGTCCACCAAGGCCGAGGCCTGATTGGGGTCAAGACGCCCACTGCTGACCCAGGATTGGCTGACCCCCTTCAGTCGCTCTGCCACAAGAGAGGTTGTACCGAGGCCACGCAACAGGAGTTGTTGGATCGGATTCGCGCTGTCCATGTCGGGTTGGCATCGGCCTGTGGCCAGGATGCCGGGGTCACCAACCACTGACCATGGGAGATCTCCGACTGCCGCCCCTCTGGCGAGCGCTCCTCGGTGGCGGCTTGGCTGGTTTGGCTCCGGCGGCTGCCGGGCCTCTCACCTTGATTCCTGGCCTGATCCTGTTGTGGACCGTGTCCAGTCGCCCCCGTCTGGCGGCCCTCTGGGGCGGTCTTGCCGTGCTGGTGAGTCACCGCTGGCTGTTGGGTTTGCATCCGCTGACCTGGATGGGCGTCCCTGCTCTGCTGAGTCTTCCGATCGCGGTTGGTCTTCTGCTCATTTGCAGCCTGTTGGCTGCTGGGTTGTTGATGGTTTGGGCTCAGATAGGACGCTGGCTGGACGGGCGCGTTCGTCCGC
This sequence comes from Parasynechococcus sp., assembly GCF_042954325.1. Classification (GTDB taxonomy): domain Bacteria; phylum Cyanobacteriota; class Cyanobacteriia; order PCC-6307; family Cyanobiaceae; genus Parasynechococcus. Next base: position 36,094 of record NZ_JBGKDS010000095.1, read on the forward strand.
TGGCCCAGGCGTTGCTGTTGGCGTTGTTGTGGGGATGTGCCGAGGTGTGGCTGTCTGGCTCACCGCTGTTTTGGATCGGCCTCGGTGGCAGTGTGCTTCCGATCGATCCCTGGTTGGCGGCGCTGGCCCGATGGATTGGCGCCGGGGGCTTGACGGTGCTGCTGCTGATCTGGGCATGGTTGATCGTCAGGCGTCAGCTGTTGTTGGCTGTCCTGACCTTGGCCCTCGGCCATGGTCTGGGGGCGTGGTTGCTCAGTCAGCCTGTTCCTCAGGTTGGATCGCTCGACCTGGCGCTCTGGCAGCCCTCGATTCCCACACGGGAGAAGTTTTCGGTGGAGCGCCAACGGCGATTCCCGGAGGCCTTGCAGGCGGCTCTGGACAAGGCCGCCGCCGCCGATGTGTCCTGGCTGGTTGCTCCTGAAGGAACGCTGCCATCGGCATGGCGGACTGGACTTTCAGACATGTCACCGCCGTTATTGAGCGGTGGTTTCCGCCAGGTTCGCGGCCAACTCAGGAGCAGTCTGCTGATGCTGCAGCCGGGCGGATCGTCCCGACCGCAGCCTCTGTTGGACAAACACCGTCTGGTGCCGATTGGCGAGTGGTTGCCCACCGGCCTGACGGCCGGTCTCTCCGCTGTGGGTGGCCTTCAGCCCGGTTCTCCATCTCGACTGGTCGATGGAGTGACGCCCTCGTTCGCCTTGGCCATCTGTTACGAGATCAGTGATGGGCATGCCCTGGCAGAGGCGTCAGCCCAGGGCGCCCAATGGCTGTTGACCTTGGCCAACCTCGACCCCTATCCCCTGCAACTGCAGCGTCAGTTCCTGGCGCTCAGCCAGTTGCGGGCGTTGGAAACGGGTCGCGATCTGGTGTCCGTCGGCAACACAGGTCCCACGGCGTTGGTGCGGTCCGATGGGTCGATGGAACAGCTGCTTCCTCCCGGGCGAGAGGGGGTCGCCAAGGCCACCGTTCAGCTCCATGGGCAGACCACTCCCTACAGCCGCTGGCCTGATGGTCCGTTGCTGTTGATGGTTCCTCTGCTACTTCTGCTGGAGCGGGTTCAGGCCTCCCGTTGAATCAGGCCTCCACCAAGGACGGTGTCGCCTGCATAAAACACGGCGGCTTGGCCTGGGGTAATTGAGAACTGGTCGTCTGCAAACACCAAGTGGCAGCGATGCGGACGCTCCCTGGCACGGTCGTCATCCGTCGGCTCCACTGGGGTGAGTTCGGCCGCGATGGGTGCGCTTCGGTAGCGGACCTGAACCTCAACCTTCATGGTTGAGCTGGGTGGATCAATCGACACCCAGTTGACGGCCCCGACGGTGCAGTGACGTCGGCCGGCATCGGCTCTCGGGGCCACGATCACGCGATTCATCGCCGCATCGAGACGGATCACATGCAGCGGTTCTTTCCAGGCCACTCCGAGGCCGCGGCGCTGGCCGATTGTGAAATGTTCAATGCCGTCATGGGTGCCAACGACGGTGCCATCGGCCAGGGCGATCTCACCATCGCGGGGGGGTAAGAACGTGTCGAGAAAAGCCCGCATCGATCCGTAGTGATCGGCGAGGCAGAGATCCTGACTTTCCGGTTTATCGGCGGTGCGCAGGCCAAAGCGAGCGGCCTCCAGGCGTGTGTCGGGTTTGGTCAGTTCGCCGAGGGGGAAGACGATGCGTCCCAGAACCGCTTGTGGGAGGTCGTAGAGGAAATAGCTCTGGTCTTTGTTGCGATCCACTCCACGCAGCAATTGATTCCGTCCATCGGGGCCGCCGTGGCGGGTGCGGGCGTAGTGCCCCGTGGCGATGCGCTCGAGCTGACGCTCTTGTTCAGCCCAGGCCACCATCGGCCCGAATTTGACCGAACGATTGCATTGCGAGCAGGGCAGCGGTGTGATGCCATCGCGATAGCCCGTCACCAGTCGTTCGACGATTTCCTGCTGAAAGGTCTCCCGGGTGTCCACCACGTGGTGCTCAATGCCCAGCTGCTCACAGATGCCAGCTGCATCCACCAGACCTTCGGCGCAGCATGCCCCTTTACCACTCATCAGCCAAAGGGTGAGGCCTTCCACATGCCAGCCCGCTTCCACCAGCAGGGCGGCTGTGAGTGAGCTGTCCACTCCGCCGGAGAGCCCGACGGCGACGCGGTGGTCTCCTGGCCACTGGCGCAGTCGCTCCAGGGCAGCCCTGCCGGCGGCGGTGGGTGATGCACTGGTGACCATGGGCGTCAAGTTGGCGTTGCTTCCATAGTGAGATCCCGCCGACATCGTCGTGAACTGGCCTCCGGTGGATCCTGACCACCTCCTGGTGGATGCAGCCCAGATGCAGGGGTTGGAAGAGCAGCTTTTTGCCAGCGGTCTGCCGCAAGCAGCCCTGATGGAGAAGGTGGGTCAGGCGATGAGCCAACGCTTGCTGCAGGAGCCCCACGGTCTGCAATCGGGGGTTGTGGTGTTGGCGGGGCCAGGCCACAACGGCGGTGATGGTCTGGTGGTGGCTAGGGAGTTGTTTCTCCGCGGGATTTCGGTGCGGATCTGGTGTCCGTTTGCGTCCCGAAAACCGCTGACGGAGGCCCACCTCCGTCACCTGCTCTGGTTGGGTGTGGCGTGCGGCGATGAACAGCCGGATCCACGGGGACCACAACTCTGGCTCGATGCCTTGTTCGGCCTTGGGCAAACACGCCCGTTGCCTGCAGCCCTTGAAAGATTGTTGTCGGAGCGCGCCGCTAAGCGCCCCAACGCGCTGGTCAGTCTTGATGTGCCATCTGGGCTGTGTTCTGACAGCGGACGTCCGTTGGGTGCTGTGGCGGCGACAGCGCGGTTGACGCTCTGTGTGGGTCTGATCAAGCAGGGACTTTGCTTGGATCCAGCGCTGCCGTTTGTCGGTGCCTTGGAGCGCATCGACCTCGGTCTGGCTGAAGCGCAGATCCAGGCTTTGGCGGCTGGACAGCCAAGGCGTTTTGATGCGTCGGATCTGTCCTCGCTGCCGGTTCCCCGTCCATCGCGGATCGCGATGAAATATCAACGCGGCAGGCTGCTTGTGATCGCTGGCAGTGAGGGGTATCCCGGTGCCGGGCGTCTGTGCTTACAAGGTGCCTTGGCCAGTGGCTGCGGCAGTGTGCAGGCAGCGCTTCCTGCCGTTTTGGCGAAGCAGCTGTGGTTGGTGCATCCGGAGGTGGTTCCGTTTGCTGGATCGGATGGAGGCTGTCTGGATCGGTTGGATGCTGTGGTCTTCGGGCCTGGTTTGGGAGGAGATGGCCGTGTTTGGGACGCCTGGAAGCACCAGTTGCAGGCCTTCTCCGGTCTGTTGGTCTTGGATGCCGATGGCTTGAATGCGCTCGCTTCAGATCCAGGGGGTTGGCGGTGGCTGTTGGAGCGAGCGGGCCCGACCTGGTTGACCCCTCATCAGGCGGAATTCAGCCGTTTGTTCCCTGACCTGGTGCATGACACGACGCTGATGGCGGCTCAACAGGCGGCTCGACTGAGCGGCACGGTCGTCCTCTACAAAGGAGCCCACACCGTGATCGCAGATTCCCACTGTCCTCCAATGGTTCTTGATGGAACCTCCGCGTGTGTTGCCCGGACAGGCCTCGGGGATGTTCTCGCAGGATTTGCTGCCGGATGGGGAGCTCTGTCGAGATCTGCGGGGATGCCCTTGGGACACTCGGCTTTGGCGGCGGCGGCTCTCCTGCATGCAGCGGCCGCTCAAGGCTCAGAAGCAGGGCATGCCAGCGCCATTGCTGAGCACCTGACCTGCGTTACCCAAAAATTATTGAAGCGCGATCAATATTTTGAAACTAAGATTTGATCACTTCAATTTGTGTCGAATGTTGCTTGTCATTGACAAGGCTTTCGAGATGTCAGCATTCCAATATCTGTTGAGGGCAACTTTCTAATGTTGCGATTTCCTCGTTCAAATCTGAAAGGTTGCTAAAAGCACTTCGGATTTTCGATTGCCCATAAGAAAGTCATTGCACCTTGATCGACGGGTGCCATGGTCTCCTCCGCAGCAAAGCCCCTCGACAGCCAGCGTCGGCGGAACAGTGATCCGGTGAGTTGGTACCTGAGCACGATTGGGCGAATACCTCTGCTGACGCCTGCAGAGGAGATCGAACTGGGCAATCAGGTCCAAGCCATGATGCAGTTCACCGAAGATGGCTCCCGCGAAATCGACGAAGCGTCATTGACGACCAAGGATCGTCGGATGCTCCGGATCGGACGCCGTGCCAAGGAGCGGATGATGAAGGCCAATCTGCGCCTAGTTGTCAGTGTTGCCAAGAAATATCAAGGAAAGGGTCTCGAACTTCTGGATCTGATTCAGGAAGGTTCACTCGGACTTGAGCGGGCTGTCGAAAAGTTTGACCCCACCCGGGGTTACAAATTTTCGACCTACGCCTTCTGGTGGATTCGCCAGAGCATGACCCGTGCAATCGCTTGTCAGTCCAGAACCATCCGATTGCCTGTTCATCTGAGCGAGCGCCTCACCACGATTCGCAAGGTCAGTCTTGACCTTGCCCACAAGCTCGGGGCGATGCCAAGCCGGGTTGAGATCGCCGAAGCGATGGATATCCCGCTTGAGGAGCTCGATTCACTCCTGCGTCAGGCCTTAACCACCAGCAGCCTTGACGCCCCCGTCAACGGCGAAGAAGGTCGAAGCTTTCTTGGTGATCTGATTGCCGACTCCAGCCTCGATGAGCCCCTGGACGTGGTTGAGCAGCGGATTTATCACGAGCAACTCGGACGTTGGCTGAGCCACCTCAGTGAACAGGAGCAGCATGTCCTTCGGCTCCGTTTCGGCCTTGAGGGCAATGAACGTCACACCCTTGCTGAAATCGGTCGCCTGATGGAGGTGTCCCGTGAACGAGTGCGTCAGGTGGAGCTCAAGGCCCTACGCAAACTGCGCAATCTCACCCGACGCCTGCCCAGCGGAATCTGAGCGCGATGCTCAGTCTTCCGCCCAGATGTAACGGGTGAGTTCCGAAGGATCGGGCTCGGGTGCGGATAGGGCGAAATCAACGCAATCTTCGACGATGGCGTTGATTTCCTTTTCAATCCCCCTGAGTTCGTCGCTGGACGTCAAGCCGGCCTCGGTGAGGTCCTTTTCCAGGGCCTTGAGTGGATCGCGTTTCGCCCAGAACTGTTTTTCCTCTTCGGCGCGCAGTTCGTCAGGGTCGGCGAGGGAGTGGCCGCGGAAGCGATAGGTCAGGCATTCGAGCAGGGTCGGCCCTTCGCCAGCACGCGCCCGGGCCACCGCTCGTTCCGCAGCCGCACGGACTGCCAAAACGTCCATGCCGTCGACCTCTTCACCGGCCATGCCGAAGGAACTGGCCTTGCGCCAGATCTCTGGATCGCTGGTGGCACGATCGTGGGCCATGCCGATGGCCCACTTGTTGTTTTCGACCACAAAGATGATCGGCAGCGTCCAGAGTTGAGCCATGTTCAGGCACTCGAAAAACTGCCCGTTGTTGCAGGTGCCGTCACCGAAGAAGGCTGCCGTCACGGCATCGCTGGAGGCATCGCCTAGGGCATCGCGCTTGTAGCGGCTGGTGAAGGCAGAACCCAGAGCCACGGGAATGCCTTCGGCGATGAAGGCAAAGCCACCGAGAAGGTGATGCTCCTTTGAAAACAGGTGCATGGATCCGCCACGACCCTTGCTGCACCCGGTGGCTTTGCCGAACAATTCACTCATCACCTCGCGGGCTGGTACGCCAGCGCTCAGGGCATGAACGTGGTCGCGGTAGGTGCTGCAAAACCAGTCGTGCTGGCGCTTCATTGCGCCGATCACACCGGTGCTGACCGCTTCCTGCCCGTTGTACAGGTGGACGAAGCCAAACATTTTGCCGCGGTAGTACATCTCCGCGCACTTGTCTTCAAAGCGACGACCGAGGGTCATATCTCGGTACAGCTCAAGTCCGGTGTCCCGAGTCACGGTTGCCCGTTGGGTCGTGACCAGCTTGGACAGACGCTCAGCGTGAGGGCCAGCTCCGGTCATTGAACTCAGTTGAGCGGACTCGACCGCCAGGTCCTGACCCATGACCATCGTCATTACAGGGTCTAACTGTAAGGGCCAAAGGACAGGGCTTAGGCAAAACCCCTGACACTGACTAAAGTTCGCAGCTAATGCTTGTGGTGTTGGTGGATCTGCCCATCGATCATTTCCGACTGTTGGGCGTCAGTCCGTCTGCCAATCCTGACGCGATTCTGCGCAAACTTCAGGCCCGGGCTGATGCCCCCCCTGACCAGGGATTCACCCACGACGTGCTCAGGCAAAGGGATGAATTGCTGCGGCGCTCCGCCGATCTCCTTGTCGATCCCGTCAGCCGAGGCGATTACGAGTCCACGTTGCTGGAGCTGAGCGAATCGCATCCAGGCGACACCGTTGGTTTGGATCTGTCACCGAGCCATGAAGTGGCTGGCTTGATTCTGCTGTGGGAAGCCCATGCTGCCCTCGAAACCTTCCATTTGGTTCGCCAGGCCTTGCAGCCGCCTCAGGCTCCAGCGCTCGGCAGCAGCAGGGAAGCGGATCTAACCCTGCTGGCAGCCCTCGCTTGCCGTGATGCTGCGATCGATGAACAGCGCCAACGCCGCTACGAAACCGCCGCCCATGTGCTGAAGGAGGGGATCGAACTGCAGATCAGGATGGGCAAACTTCCTGATCAACAGTCCCAGCTTCAGCAGGAGCTTGAAGCGCTGACGCCCTATCGGATTCTGGATCTGGTGAGTCGGGATCTTGCCGAACAGGACGCGCATCAACAGGGTCTGGTGCTGCTCGACAAGCTGGTGGTCGATCGCGGCGGCCTGGAGGGCGGTGACGAGGCCAGTCCTGCAGCGTCGGGACTGTCCCAGGCTGATTTTGAGCCATTTTTCAAGCAGATTCGGCGCTTTCTCACGGTTCAAGAGCAGATCGATCTGTTCGGCCGTTGGTTCGATCAAGGGTCCATGGAAGCGGGCTGCCTTTCTGTTTTTGCCTTGACGGCCGCAGGGTTCTCACGGCGCAAGCCGGAGCGCCTTGAGGAGGCGAGGGACCGACTGGTCACCCTGTCGGCACCTGATCTCGATCCGATGCCGATGCTCGGTTGCCTCGATCTGTTGCTGGGCAACGTGGCAGAGGCGAGTCGACATTTCTCAGACCTGCGCAGCCCTGAACTGCTGGACTGGTTCGCCAACCATCAAGGGGATCAGCTCGCGGCTCAATGCGAGTACTGCCGGGCTTGGCTTGAGCGGGATGTTCTGCCGGGATATCGCGATGTCGAAGCCACCGGCATTGATCTGGATGCATGGTTTGCTGATCGTGATGTTCAGGCCTATGTCGACCGACTGGATCGACAGGCTTCGAGGCGCAGTGGCTCTGAAGACGTTGAGCCTCATCAAGTCGGCTTTGGGTTGACTGATCTCTGGACCCCCGCTGAAGCCACCGCGGATCCGCCCCTTGATCTCCCTGATCAGGACAGTGGCTTCAGTCCACGCTGGGCTGAGGCGGTTCAACGTTGGTTGGAGCGCGGCCGCGACGGGTTGAGTCGGCGAACGGTGCAAGCCAGTGGTGGTGCATTGGTGGTGGCCGGGCTTGCGTTGGTTCTGATCGCTCCATGGCGTTCCGGTGAACCCTCGCAAACGGATGTCGAACCCCCTGCACCGGAGCGTGAGCAGATCGCATCCTCTGAGCTTCCGCCTCCGGTCAAGCCCCCTCTCAAGGCTGAGCTGCGGACGCCAGTGGCTTTTGCGCCGGTAACCGACGATCAGCCCAGCCTCCAGCAGCTTCAGGCCATGGTTCAGGCCTGGCTGGATGCCAAAGCACTGGCGTTGTCTGGTGATCCAGCGGATCTCAGCGAGATCGCCCGCGAGCGTTTGCAGAAGCGCGTGGTCGATGAGCGTGCGGAGGATGCAGCGGCCGGCCATCGTCAGTTGATCGAAGCCATGGTCACGTCAGCTGAACCGGTGAGTGCCGCTGCGAATCGCATTGAGATCCGGGCTCAAATTGAGTACAAGGACCGAACCATTGATGGGGATGGTGACGTGGTCGATCAGACCGCTCCCACCGCATTCACCATCCGCTATGTCTTCGGACGTGATGGTCAGCAGTGGAAGCTGCACGAATACATCGCAGATCGCTGAGCCTTCGGGAGAGGGCACTTTTACGATCAACCCACTGAACTTTCAGCAACGCCTCCATGTTCGACGAGCTGTCAGCCCGCTTTGAAGATGCGGTCAAGGGGCTGAGAGGCCAGGACAAGATCAGCGATACCAACATCGATGCGGCCCTCAAGGACGTCCGTCGGGCTCTTTTGGATGCTGACGTCAGCCTGCCGGTGGTGAAGGACTTCGTCGCCGATGTGCGGGAGAAGGCTGTCGGCGCTGAGGTGGTGCGTGGCGTTAATCCTGATCAGAAGTTCATCCAGGTTGTCCACGAACAACTGGTGGAGGTGATGGGCGGGGATAACGCGCCTCTGGCCAAGGCCGATCAAGCTCCGACCGTCGTCTTGATGGCCGGTCTGCAGGGTGCGGGTAAAACCACAGCCACCGCCAAACTCGGACTGCATCTCAAGGATCAGGGCCGTCGTGCCTTGATGGTTGGTGCCGATGTCTATCGCCCCGCGGCGATTGAACAGCTCAAGACCCTGGGTGGTCAGATCGGCGTTGAGGTGTTCAGTCTTGGTGCCCAGGCCAAGCCGGAGGACATTGCTGCAGCGGGTCTGGCCAAGGCCAGGGATGAGGGCTTCGACACCCTGTTGGTGGACACCGCCGGCCGTCTTCAGATTGACGAAGACATGATGGAAGAAATGGTGCGGATCCGCACCGCTGTGCAGCCGGATGAGGTGCTGCTGGTGGTGGATTCGATGATCGGCCAGGAAGCGGCCGAGCTCACCCGCGCCTTCCATGACCAGGTGGGCATCACCGGTGCCGTTCTCACCAAATTGGACGGTGATTCGCGGGGTGGTGCGGCGCTGTCCATCCGCAAGGTCAGCGGTCAACCGATCAAGTTCATCGGTACCGGCGAAAAGGTGGAAGCCCTTCAGCCGTTCCATCCCGAGCGGATGGCCAGCCGGATCCTCGGCATGGGCGATGTGTTGACGCTGGTCGAGAAGGCTCAGAAGGAGGTCGAGCTCGCCGACGTCGAGAAGATGCAGAAAAAGCTGCAGGAAGCCACTTTCGATTTCTCAGACTTCCTCCAGCAGATGCGTTTGATCAAGCGCATGGGTTCGTTGGGAGGGCTGATGAAAATGATTCCCGGCATGAACAAAATCGACGACGGGATGCTGCAGCAGGGTGAGCAGCAGCTCAAGCGCATCGAGGCGATGATCGGCTCGATGACAGTGGCTGAACGCAATCAGCCCGAGCTGTTGGCGTCTCAGCCTTCGCGTCGTCGTCGCATTGCCTCTGGCTCCGGTCATAGCGCTGCTGAGGTCGACAAAGTGCTGGCTGATTTCCAGAAGATGCGCGGCTTTATGCAGCAGATGTCCCGTGGTGGCATGCCCGGGATGGGCGGAATGCCTGGAATGCCCGGAATGCCTGGGATGGGCGGAATGCCTGGGATGCCCGGGATGGGTGGCATGCCAGGTGGGATGCCCCGCGGTGGTGGTGGTGCCCCTCCTCGACGTCAGCGTCCCGTCAAGAAGAGAAAGGGATTCGGAGAGCTCTAGTCACACCGCCAGGTATGGTGGTTGTTTGGCAGTGACATTCACTGCCGGAACGTCAACACCCCTTTACTCCCAGGCCACGATGATCAAGCTCCGCCTGAAGCGGTTCGGCAAGAAGCGGGAAGCGAGCTTCCGCCTCGTGGCCTGCAACAGCACCTCCCGCCGGGATGGCCGTCCGCTGCAGGAGCTGGGCTTTTACAACCCCCGCACCAAAGAGACCCGTCTCGACACCGAGGCGATCCGTGAGCGCCTCGGCCAGGGTGCCCAGCCCACCGATGTGGTGCGCACCCTCCTCGAGCGGGGTGGTCTGCTCGAGAAAACCATTCGTCCGGCAGAGACGATCGGCAAGGTGAAGCAGGCTGCGAAGCGTGAAGCCGACGCCAAGCAAGCTGCCAAGGAAGCCGCGGAAGCCAAAGCTGCTGCTGAAGCTGAAGCCAAGGCTGCCGAAGGCGACGCCGCCGAATCCACCGAATCCTGATCAACGAAGTGTCTGACGACGGCGATCTCGGCCGCTTCGTTCTCGACCTTCCTGATCCCGATGCCGCCCTCGCTCTGGCTGGGGAAGCGGAAGCCACCCTGCATCGCCTTGAAGCCCTGACAGGGGCTTCGTTGGTGTTGCGGGGTCTTCAATTGGTGATCACCGGTCGCTCCTCGCAGATCGAGCGAGCTGCCGCTGTTGTTGAACTGGTCCGTCCGATCTGGAGAGAAGGTCAGGCCGTGTCGACGGTTGATCTCCAGTCGGCACTTGGTGCCTTGAACACTGGCCGCGGTGAGGATCATGCGGCGATGGGAGAGCAGGTTCTGGCTCGGAGTCAAAAGGGCAACCTGCTGCGCCCGAGAACCCTTCGCCAGAAGCGGTATGTCGATGCGATGGAGCGTCACGATCTCACCTTTGCCCTTGGTCCTGCAGGCACTGGGAAAACGTTCTTGGCCACGGTTCTGGCCGTGCGCATGCTCACCGAGCGCAAGGTGGAACGTCTTGTTCTGACACGACCCGCCGTCGAGGCCGGCGAGCGACTGGGCTTTCTGCCAGGAGATCTGCAGCAGAAAGTTGATCCCTACCTGAGGCCGTTGTACGACGCGCTGCATTCCCTCCTCGGCGCCGAGAAAACCACGGTGCTCCTCGAAAAGGGCGTGATTGAGGTGGCCCCCTTGGCCTACATGCGTGGCCGTACCCTCAGCGATGCCTTCGTCATCCTCGATGAAGCCCAGAACACCACCCCGGCGCAGATGCGGATGGTGCTGACCCGACTGGGGGAACGATCGCGGATGGTGGTCACCGGCGACATCACCCAGGTTGATCTGGCCCCAGGACAGCTCAGCGGTCTGGTGGAAGCCTCCGAGGTCCTCGATGGCGTCGAAGGCGTTTCGGTGTGTCGTCTCACATCCGCTGATGTGGTGCGGCACCCTCTGGTGCAGCGGGTGGTTGAGGCCTACGCCAAGCGTGACGAACGCAAGGGAGATGAACGCAAGACTCCCAAGCCACGCCATCGATAGGGAGATCCGCACAGAGCGCCTCCCCAAGGCCTTGTCATCACTGGCAAAGTGTTTCTAGTGATCTGTGTTCTGGTCAACATGCCAGCCAGCAGTAATTTCCAAGAGGCCATCCGCGAGGCGCAGTCCAGCGCCCTGGTCGGCCCCAATGTTGTCAACAAGGCCCTGCCCTATGTGGGTGGAGGCATGGTGCTAACCGCCGGCGGAGTGCTGGGTGGGATGGCGACCATGGCATCGATCGGCTACTCAGCCTTCAACGGCCTGTCCATGGTTGCGATCATTCCATGGTTCATCCTGTTCTTTGTTGCCCAGAACGCAGCAAATAAGGCCAACAACGGTACAGCTTTGCCGCTGATGGCCACGTTCAGCCTGCTCACCGGTTTCACCCTCACCGGTCTAGTGGTTCAGGCCATTGCGGTGGCAGGCGCTGCATCGATCGGCATCGCCGCACTGGCCACGGGGATCACCTTCGCGATGGCCTCCGTGTTCGGACGCCGCATGAGTGAAAGCGTTGGTCAGGCTCTTACCTCTGTGGTCAGCCTTGGCTTGATTGGCCTGCTCGTCGCCATGGTTGGCATTTTCGTTGCCAGTTTCTTTATCCCTGGTCTTTACGCTGCAACCAACCTGGCTATCGCCGGGTTCGGAACCATTTTGTTTGTGGGAATGGCTTTCGTGGACTTCTACACGATGCCCCGGACCTACGGCGATGATCAGTACCTGGCAGGGGCTCTGAGCATGTATCTCACCTACATCAACCTGTTCATCTTTATCCTGCGTTTCATCATTGCTATCCAAGGTGGTGGTCGTCGGGATTAATTCATCCCCTTTAAACGTAATGATTGCCCTGGTTTGTCCAGGGCTTTTTTGTTGTCGAGCTAGTCGTCAGCAACGGCATAGACGCTGTCGCAGATGGCACCGCGCTGTTCCGCGTCGTAGCCCCATTTGCTGAGGAAGGCGGCATCCTCCCCTTGGTTGGTGAGTGCCGCTTCCAGCAATTGTTCCAGGCGCTCTTTCACCAGACTGGGTTCCAACAACCGCAGTAGCTCCGTGCAACGGGCGCTCACCCGTTCGGAACCAGCTTGTTGAGCCGCATCGTTGTTGCGCCGGTGGGCGACGCCCATGGCCGTACTCATGGCCAGATTGCGCACGCTCAGATCCACGACCCCCGCTCCGGCCTGTCGCAACTGTCCGACGACAGCATCGGGAAGACGGTCCATCAGGGCACTGTCCCCGGCAAGGCTCACCACAAAGAAGCCCCTGGCGCCATCCCGGCTCATCACAATTTCGCCGATGCGATCGGCCAGCACTTCATCGCTGATTTCCTCGTTGTCCCACTGCTGAAGCCAGGAGGCTGTGATTTCCATCGCCTGCTGGAAGCTGGGCTGCTGATTTGCCATGGCCACGCCACGCTTCTGACGCCAGGCTATGGGCAGGTCCGCACCGCTTCATGGCCACTTCAGATCGTCATGATCTGCACCTCCGTCTTCCTGAGGGGCATTGGCAGGCGTTGCAGAGCCATGTCGCTCGCACCGGAGAGAGTGCCAGTGCTGTGATCCGCAAAGCCCTGGCGGATTATCTCGATCTGGAGCATCACACCCTTTGGCAGTTGTCCACGTCAACGGCTGTTGTGGAAGGTGTGTTTGGTGGTGTCCTGCAGGTCAAGGATCTTGCCGATCACGGTGACTTCGGCATCGGTACCTTTGAGCAGCTGGATGGCGAGGGGATCCTGCTGGATGGTGAGTGCTGGCAGGCCAGGGCGGATGGGCGGCTCAGCCGAGCTCCGGCCGACGAAGGCATTCCCTTCTGGATCGCCACTCATTTTCAGAGCGAGCGACAAGTCAGTCTCGCGGAGGTGATCTCCCTTGAGGATCTCGGCCAGCGTCTGGATCCCTATCGACCCAGTGCCAATTTATTTGTGGCAATCCGGATCACTGGGCTGTTTCAGGAGGTGTTGGTCCGATCGGTCTCTCGTGTGGAGCAGGGGGGAACCTTGCTGGAGGCGGCCCGTGCGCAGGCGACGTTCTCGCATCGCAATCTGCGTGGGTGCCTGCTGGGGTTTTGGAGTCCGACCCATGCCAGCAGCCTCAATATTCCTGGGTATCACCTCCATTTCATCTCTGATGATCGTTGCCATGGTGGACACCTCCTCGATCTGAAGGCCAGCGATCTAACCGTGGACATCGATTTGCAGTCGAACCTTCGTCTGGCGCTGCCCGAGACCCGTGAGTTCCTCATGGCTGACCTCAGTGCTGATCCAAGAGCTGCGTTGAATGAGGCTGAAACGAAGGGAGGACAGTGAGCGCGCAGACTGAATCCATGCTTTCAACTCCGCTGCCCGAGGACTACCGCTCTGGTTTCGTCGCCTTGATCGGTCGCCCCAACGTGGGCAAATCCACCTTGGTGAATCAGTTGGTCGGCCAGAAGGTGGCCATCACCTCTCCGGTGGCACAAACCACGCGCAATCGTTTACGCGCCATCCTCACCACAGAGGTGGCACAGATGGTGCTGGTGGATACGCCGGGGATTCATAAACCCCACCATTTGCTGGGCGAACGGCTGGTGAAGAGCGCTCGCAGCGCGATCGGGGAAGTCGATTTGGTGGTGCTGCTTTTAGAAGGCTGTGAACGGCCGGGTCGCGGAGATGCTTTCATCGTCAATCTGCTCCGCCAGCAGTCCTTACCGGTGCTGGTCGCACTGAACAAATGGGACAAAGTTGCTCCCGAGCATGAAGCGGCCGCTGAAGAGGCCTATGCCGAGCTTTTGGAGAACACCGGCTGGCCCGTTCATCGCTGCAGCGCCTTGTCCGGGGACGGCTGTCCGGACCTCACCGCCGAGATGGCGGCCCAGTTGCCGCCTGGTCCGCAGCTTTATCCACCTGACATGGTCTGCGATCAGCCCGAGAGAATTCTCTTGGGTGAATTGATCCGCGAACAGGTGCTTTTGCACACCCGTGAGGAGGTTCCCCACAGCGTGGCGGTCACCATTGATCGCGTGGAGGAGATGCCGGCCCAAGGCAAGGGTGCCGCCCGCACCGCAGTTCTTGCCACTGTGCTGGTGGAGCGCAAAAGCCAAAAAGGCATCCTGATCGGCAAAGGTGGCGCCATGCTCAAAACCATCGGCCAAGGGGCGCGGTTGCAGATGCAGACCTTGATCGATGGTCCGGTTTACCTCGAGTTGTTTGTCAAGGTGGTGCCCGATTGGCGGAGTAAACCCGCCCGGCTCAATGAGCTTGGCTACAGCGAGTCCGGTCGGTAGCCCCAGGCTGCGGTTGCGCAGTGTGCACTGACCCTGAGCAGGGTCAACATGGCCGTTGTGGGTTGCATGTGTAGCGCTTGAGCGACCCTCTCACGCGTGTCCCATCTGGCTTGGGCGCTCATTCCATCCGAATCATGTTGGGCATTCCAACAACGCTTGCGAAGGTCACGATCGCCTCTGCAGGTTCAGCTCCCTTGTTGGTGACGTAGTGAGGTTCATCGGGGTGGCCTTCCAGGAATCCATCGCCTGGGCTGACAAGAGTCACAACCTCGACGCCGTTGACCAGTCGAACATTGGTGATCACGCCTTTCATCACGACAACGACAACCGGTGATGGGTGGATGTGCAGGGGGATTGTTGCTCCAACTGGAAGGGTCACCCGATACATCCTCATTTCAGGAGTACCGGACGGATAGGCCACCACCCTGTCTCCAGGGGTGCGATTGCCCTTGAACAGCTGCTCAAGGGCAGGTTGAGGTGCGGCCTGAGCAGGGCCTGCCATCAGCAAAAGCCCTGCGATTAAGGCAGACAGTTTCACGAGCATGGTTTGTGTCCTTTGCACGGGGGGCTGTCCGTTACCACCTACCAGTTTCGATGCATCAAGATGGGATGTCAGCAATCTCAACGCTCCCATCATTGCCATGACAGTGGGAATGTTTGCGGAAATTAGTTGAGTAAGGGAAGCAATAGCCAAGTTCCATTGCGTTGAGCTCTTCTTCGGCCAGGTACAGGTTGCGAGTGAAGTGGCAGTGGTTGTCGCTGTCGCAAACCATGAACTGACCATCCTGGGTGCGTTTGATCGAGGAGCCCTGCGGTGTCTGAACAATCAAGCCAGGTGTCGACATGATGTTGTCTTGAGGCCTTTCTGTACTGGCTGAGGTTGTGGATGATTGGTCGTATCAAAACGAACCAATTGAAGAAAGCATCCGCATTCGTTTCCTTGGTCGGTAGACCTCTTGCGGAATGGCGGAGTCCTATAAAAAATCGAAGCGATCGTCATCGTCGTCCCCTTCCGTGGATTGCATCCACAGTGCCGACAGTGGAACGACAAAGCAGATGGCCAAGACGAATTCCATAGTCCTAAAACGGATAGAGAGGAGTGTGCTCGAAGAAAAGTGCTTGTGTATGTGTCAGTTATGTCCAATCACGCGAGGCAGTGGTTTTTGATACCAAATATCGGATCTTTGAGTACTTGCGCTTAATCTACGAATCTGGTCGGTATTGATACGAATGGAAGCCCCTGTTGTTCGCCTGTTTTCAGTTTTGATGTGATTGTTTGATGAATTGCTTCGGAATGATTCTGAGTTTTGCCGCTT
>NZ_JBGKDS010000096.1:0-2621 GCF_042954325.1 Parasynechococcus sp.
CGGACCCTCCGGCAGCGGCAAAACCACCCTGCTCGATCGGATCTGCGGATTGCTCCGCGAAGAAGACAGCCATTGGACGCTGAGCTTCGATGGGGAGACCTGGAAGCTGAGCGGGCTGGGCGGCGCTCGGCAGATGCACCAGCTGATCGCCTACGCGCCCCAGAACGCCGTGCTGTTTGAGGCAAGCCTGCGCGAGAACCTGCTGCTGGGGGCTGAGTGCCCACAGCAAGACATCGAAGCCTGGCTGGAGCGGCTGGGGCTCGTGCACCTGCTCGATCGCCCGGGCGGCCTCGACGCCCCACTGGCCCTGGCGCAGGATCCGTTCTCCGGAGGAGAAATTCATCGCCTGGGCCTGCTGCGCGCCTGGCTGCGCGACAAACCCGTCGAGGTGCTCGATGAACCCACAGCCTTTCTGGACGCCAACGCCGCCGAGCAGGTGCGGGCGGTGATTCAAGAACGAGCGCAACAGCGATTGATGTTGATCAGCAGCCACGACCCGGAGCTTCTGAACCAGGCCGATCAGGTGATCGTGGTGGAGCCGCCCCCTGCATCGCCTGCAGCAGTGGTTCCAACACAAACGCCCTGAGATGCAAGCGGGGGTGGGGCAGCACCAACCGGGGGTGATCCAAACGGACCTCACCCCAGAACAACAGATCGAGATCCAGCGTTCGCGGCCCCCAACGTTGTTCAACACGACGATTACGGCCGAAATGGCGCTCGAGCGCTTGCAGCAGATCCAGCAGCGCCAGCGCTGCACGCTCCGTCGCGGGCCCGTTGAGACCCTCCACCAACACCACCGCATTGCAGTAGCGGGGCTGATCCGGCGGACCCCCCACCGGGTCGGTATCGATTAAGTCGGACCAGCGGAACCCCAACGGTTCACTGGCCCATTGCCGCAGCTCAGCTTCCAGCAGCGGCCGCACCGCCAGCAGCGTGTCGCGGGGCGTGCCGACAGCGCTCGGCCGATTCGCCCCGAGCGCAATGGCCAGTGCTGAAGCATCGGAGGGCAGCATCAGCGAGACTGGCGCGCACGAAGCGGGATGGGACGCCTCCATGGTGGCAAGCGGTGCAGTCGTGAAGGACGACCAGGCAACCCGTGCTTTTCCACTGGCCGCGATCACCGGCCACGGCACGCTCAAGCTGGCCCTGCTGCTGGCGGCCGTTGATCCGGGCCTGGGCGGCGTGGTGATCGCCGGCGGGCGTGGCACCGGTAAATCCGTGCTGGCCCGGGGCCTCCATGCCCTGCTGCCACCGATCGACATCCTCGACAGCGAGAGCGGTGTGGGCCGCAACCTCGACCCGCAGAATCCCGAGGAATGGGATGACACCACCCGCAACCAGATCTCGGGGGACCCTCCCTCCAAGGTGATCCCCGCACCCTTCATCCAAATCCCCCTCGGCATCACAGAAGATCGGCTCGTGGGCGCCGTCGATGTAGCCGCATCGCTCTCCAGCGGCAGCGCCGTGTTCCAGCCCGGCCTGCTGGCCGATGCCCACCGGGGGGTGCTGTATGTCGACGAGCTCAACCTGCTCGATGACGGCATCGTCAACCTGATGCTGGCGGCGGTTGGCAGCGGCGAAAACCGGGTGGAGCGCGAGGGCCTCAGCCTCAGCCACCCCTGCCGGCCTCTGCTGATCGCCACCTACAACCCCGAAGAAGGCAACGTTCGCGATCACCTGCTCGATCGCTTCGCGATTGCGCTTTCGGCCAATCAGCTTGTGAGCAACGAACAGCGGGTGGAGATCACCGGCGCGGTGCTCAGCCACGGCCAATGCAGCCGCTCCTTTGCCGAGAAGTGGGGTGAAGAAACCGATGCCCTGGCAACCCAATTGCTGCTGGCACGCCAGTGGCTGCCGGATGTGCAGATCAGCCGAGAACAGATCGAATATCTGGTGACCGAGGCGATCCGTGGCGGCGTGGAAGGGCACCGCTCCGAGCTCTATGCCGTGCGGGTGGCCAAGGCCCATGCCGCCCTCAGCGGTCGGGATCGGGTGGAAGCCGACGATCTCCAGGTGGCCGTTGCCCTGGTGATCGCACCGCGCGCTTCGCAGATGCCGCCGCCGGACCAGCAAATGGAACCACCCCCGCCGCAGGATCAGGAGCCGCCGCCGCCGCCCCAGGGCGACGACCAAAACCAGGAGGACAATCCCCCGCCACCTCCCCCGGAAGGCTCCGGCGAGGAGGAGAACGAACCGGAGGACAACAACGATGACAACGACTCCGACGAGGAGAACACCGACGAGGACAGTCCGGAGGACCAGGCCCCACCGGCGGTGCCGGAGGAGTTCATGCTCGATCCCGAAGCGATCGACGTGGATCCGGATCTGCTGCTGTTCAATGCCGCCAAGGCCAAAAGTGGCAACAGCGGCAGCCGATCGGTCGTCCTCAGCGACAGCCGCGGGCGCTACGTGAAACCGATGCTGCCCCGCGGTCCGGTGCGCCGCATCGCCGTGGACGCGACCCTGCGGGCGGCGGCGCCGTACCAGAAAATCCGACGGGAACGGGAGCCGGGACGCTCCGTCATCGTGGAAGAGGGCGATCTGCGCGCCAAGTTGCTGCAGCGCAAGGCCGGAGCCCTGGTGGTGTTCCTGGTGGATGCCAGCGGCTCGATGGCCCTGAA
>NZ_JBGKDS010000097.1:0-28524 GCF_042954325.1 Parasynechococcus sp.
TGAGGAAAGTCCGGGCTCCCTGATGGCCAGGCTTGCTGGGTAACGCCCAGTGCGGGTGACCGTGAGGAGAGTGCCACAGAAACACACCGCCGATGGCCGGTTCGCCGGCACAGGCAAGGGTGCAAAGGTGCGGTAAGAGCGCACCAGCAGCATCGAGAGGTGCTGGCTCGGTAAACCCCGGCTGGGAGCAAGGCCAAGGAACGACGGCTGGCCATTGGCCCCGTTCCGCCTAAACGCGCCGCTTGAGGCCGTCGGTAACGGCGGTCCCAGATAGATAGCCACCCACCCTCCACGGAGGCGTGAACAGAACCCGGCTTATGTCCTGCTTTCACCCCTTCAGCTCCTGCGGGAGCGACATCCCAAGATGGACCGTTGTCTCGCTGGTGTGCCGTGGACTCTTCCCGCACTGAGCAGCTGCAGCAGCTGGTCGAGACCCTGAATTTGGGCACGCCACTGGACGGCCAGGGATTGAGCCTGGTGAACCAGGCCCTCACGCATGTGTCGTCCGGCCGCCAGCAGCATCACGAACGGCTCGAATTCCTCGGTGATGCCGTGCTCCGCTTAACGGCGACTGAATTCATCGACGCGCAGTATCCAGACCTGTCGGTCGGCGCCTGCTCCACGCTGCGGGCGCAATTGGTGAGCGACCGCTGGCTCGCCGATCTTGGCCAACAACTGGCCATCGATCCGCTGCTGATTCTCGGTGCCAAAGCGCTCGGCGATCGTGCGGCGCGCCGGACGATCCGAGCCGATGTCACCGAAGCGCTCATCGGAGCGATCTATTCCAGCTGCGGTTCCGTTGAGCCGATCCACCGCTGGCTGACGCCCTACTGGCAGCGCACCGCCGCCGAAGTCTTAGCGGCGCCCCACCGCTTCAACAGCAAAACAGCCCTGCAGGAATGGAGCCAGGGGCAGGGTTTGGGCCTGCCGAGTTACACGACAGAGGAACGCAGCCAGCACCACGGCGACCCCCGACGCTTCTGTAGCCGCGTCTCCATCCCAGACCGGATCACCGCCGAGGGCTGGGGTCGCTCCCGCAAGGATGCTGAGCAGGAGGCCGCCCAGGAGGCGCTGACTCAGCTCGACGCGGACGACTGAACTGGAAGGGGTGAACCGCAGCGATCACAACGCACCGCATCGCTGCGATGGCCTGTTCGTCCACAGCGCTCGCAGGTCAGTCCTTTGTCTTGCTGATGTTTCACCCCGGAATAGGTCAGGATTCCGGTTGGGATGGCAATGATCCCGAAGCCCAGCATCATCACCACGGAAGCCAGCAGGCGCCCCAGGGCGGTCTGGGGCACCACATCGCCATAACCAACGGTGGTCATGGTCACGATCGCCCAATAGACCCCATTGGAAATCGTTTTGAACTGGGACTCCGGAGAGGCGCTTTCGATCACGAAAATGCAGTACCCCAGAACGACCTGCAGCATGAAGACAAAGAAGAGATAGACGCAGATCGTGCGCGCACTCCCTCGCAAGGCCCGGCCCAGCATCCGGGCTTCGTCGATGAACCGCAGCAGCTTGAAGACCCGAAGAATCCGGCCAAATTTGAACACCCAGAGCAGGATCTCGCTGCGGATCTGAGGGACAAAAAAGAACAGAACAGCCGTGAAATCGATCAGGCCGTAAAAACTGAAGAGGTACTTCAGCGGTCGCTCGCTGACGATCAAATGGAGAACGAAGTCGGCGGCGAAAATCCCCAGACAGATGTTCTGCACGAGGTCGATCCAGAGG
This sequence comes from Parasynechococcus sp., assembly GCF_042954325.1. Classification (GTDB taxonomy): domain Bacteria; phylum Cyanobacteriota; class Cyanobacteriia; order PCC-6307; family Cyanobiaceae; genus Parasynechococcus. The sequence goes on from NZ_JBGKDS010000097.1 coordinate 1,738, forward strand.
ACCTCGGTCTGACGCAGAGCGGAGTTTCCGAACGGATCCGGTTCCAGCATCAAGGCCAGAACACTGATCAGGATGGCCCCGAAAACGACAATGTTGTAGTACCGCCCGGATGGCGTTGATGCCTCGAGCACAGTCGTCCTGAGACGCTCCCGCCAACGGCGATCAGCTGGCATGCGCTCAGGCAACGACCAAATCTTTGATGGGCATGGTGACCAGCTTGTCCCAGTTGCCACCTTCGAACAGCACAGCAGCCCGATCACCGCTGATGCGCTGCACGAAACCGGTGTAGCCGTTGTAAATCGAGCGCACGTCTTGAACGGTCACGGTCGAACCGGGAAGGATCGGTGCTGCGGAAGGCGCCATGGTTCTGGCCGGGTCGGATCTGGCGTCATTATCGACAGTGCATGCCGTTGCCGTCATTTCCCATGTCTGAGTCGTGGCTGGCCGTCGGGCAGGTGGTGGGGGTCCAGGGACTTCGGGGTGACCTGAGGATCAACCCACGCAGTGATTTCCCAGAACGGTTCACCAGTCCTGGACCGAGATGGCTCAGCCATCCCCGCGGAGAGGACCCCATGGCTGTGGAGTTGCTGCGGGGGCGACAACTCCCAGGCAAAAGCATCTTTGTGGTCCATTTCGATGGTGTGGACGATCGCAGCAGCGCCGAAGCGCTGGTGGGTCGGGAGCTGTTGGTTCAGGCCGATGACCGCCCCCAACTCAACGAGGGCGAATTCCATCGGATGGATCTGGTCGGCCTGGAAGTTCGCCTGGAATCGGACGCGACGGCCATCGGAACGGTCACCGATCTGATCAGCGGCGGCAACGATCTGCTCGAAATTGAGCTGACTGATGGCCGCACCGTACTGGTGCCGTTCGTGGACGCCATCGTCCCCGACGTGGAGCCAGAAGCAGGCTGGCTGCGCTTGACCCCACCACCCGGATTACTGGACCTCTAAAGGATCGACAGACCCGCCGGCGGCAGGCGATTCTGTGCACACCTGTTCGGGACGCAGTGGCATCCAATCCCCTTATTCCCGTGATTCTCTGCGGAGGAACCGGGACCCGGTTGTGGCCGCTCTCCAGAGCCAGCTACCCGAAGCAATATTGGCCCCTGAGTGGTGATGGAGACGCCACGTTGCTCCAGCAGACCCAGCAAAGGCTGGACGGTCTGGACGGTTTGGCCCAGCCCCTGCTGATCTGCAACGAGGACCACCGCTTCATCGTCGCCGAACAGATGCGTCAGATCGGGGTGGACCCCAGAGCCATCCTGCTGGAACCGATCGGCCGCAACACGGCCCCCGCTGTGACGGTTGCCGCCCTGCAGGCGACGGCCCAGGGTGACGACCCACTGCTTCTGGTGCTGGCTGCCGACCACCTGATCAGGGATGCCGCGGAGTTCCGCAGGGCCATCGATGCCGGCCGATCCGCTGCGGAAGCCGGTCGCCTGGTGACCTTCGGCATTATTCCAACCGCCCCCGAGACCGGTTACGGCTACATCGAGGCCGCGGAAGCCTTGACCAGTGGCGAATCCAGAGATGTGCCAATCGCCCGCTTCGTCGAGAAGCCCGACAAGGCAACGGCCGAGCAGTTTCTTGCCACAGGACGCTTCACCTGGAACAGCGGCATGTTTCTGTTCAAGGCCAGTGCGATGCTCGCGGAACTGGAGCGGCTTGTCCCCGACGTTGTGAGTTGCTGCCGTGCAGCACTGGAGCTGGACAGTGCTGATCTGGACTTCCTGCGGTTGGAGCGCGAGGCCTTCGCCAAATGCCCCAACGTGGCGATCGACGTCGCCGTGATGGAGCGCACCTCCCTGGGTTCGGTGCTGCCCCTGGACGCCGGCTGGAGTGATGTCGGCAGCTGGAGCGCCCTTTGGGAAACCTCAGATCGAGACGACAACGGCAATGTGCTCCAAGGTCACGTGATTGCCGAGAACAGTCGGAACTGCTACTTGCGCAGTGAAAACCGTCTCGTGGTGGGGCTCGGCGTCAACAATCTGGTGGTGGTGGAAACCGATGATGCCGTGCTGATCGCTGACCGGGCCAAGGCCCAGGAGATCAAAACCGTCGTCAAACAACTGGAGGAAAGCGGCAGCCCCGAGGGCAAGGCCCATCGCAAGATCTACCGGCCCTGGGGCCATTACACCGGTGTGACCGAGGGCAATCGCTGGCAGGTGAAGCGAATCTCGGTCAAGCCCGGCGCCAGCCTCTCACTGCAGATGCATCACCACCGCGCCGAGCATTGGGTGGTCGTAAAGGGGACAGCCCTGGTCGAACGCGACGGGCAGGAACAGCTGATTGGTGAAAACCAAAGCACTTACATCCCGATGGGATGCAAACACCGCCTGTCCAACCCCGGGCGCATCCCCGTGGAAATGATCGAAGTCCAAAGCGGCGAATATCTCGGTGAAGACGACATCGTGCGCTTTGAAGACCGCTACGGACGCAGCGATCTCGAGCTCATTCGACCGTGACGCTCTTCGCGAGATTGCGGGGTTGATCCACATCCAGCCCCCGGTGAGCGGCGATGTGATAACTCAGCAGCTGCATCGGAACCACGGTGAGAAGCGGGCTCAGCCATTCACTCACCGTGGGCACCGGCAGGAGCTCATCGAAAAGAGCGGTGTCGGGCCCTTCCGGGGCCACACCGATCAATTGCGCATCCCTGGCTTTGGCCTCTTGGGCATTGCTGAGCACCTTTTCAAAGACCGTTCCAGGCACGGCAATCGACACCACAGGGACCCGTGAATCCAGCAGGGCAATCGGTCCATGCTTCATCTCACCGGCGGGGTAGCCCTCGGCATGGATGTAACTGATTTCTTTCAACTTGAGCGCGCCCTCGAGGGCAATCGGATAGTTGATCCCTCGGCCGAGAAAGATCACATCCTGGGTGTCGGCGAAACGATGGGCCAAGTGCTCTGAACGCTGATCATGCAGCGCAATCAGCTCTCGCAACTGATGCGGCAGCCCACGCAATTCATCGGCCAACACAGTGATTTCAGCCGCAGAGCGGCTACCGCGACGACCGGCGAATGCCATCGCCAAGCCATAGAAGGCCAAGAGCTGACCAAGGAACGTCTTCGTGGCCGCGACACCAACTTCGATCCCGGCACCGATGTCGAGAATATGGGGCACCTGACGAGACAAGGAACTCTCCGGACGATTGGTGATGCCCAATTGCCGCGGAGCAAAGGTGGGATCGCCATGGTCCGAGCGGCGCTTGGCTTCCATCGCGAGAGCCGCCAACGTGTCTGCGGTTTCGCCGGACTGCGTCACCCCGATGGTCAGGGTGTTCCCGGCGAGTGGCGGGGGTGCATAACGGAACTCACTGGCGTAATGGACAGAGGTCGGAATCCCAGCGAACTGCTCAAGGAGATGCGCCCCCACCAGGGCGGCATGGCGGCTCGTGCCGCAAGCCAGGATCTGAATCTGCTCAACGCCGGCATAGAACGCGTCGTCGAAGGGGAGAGCCGCCCCCGCCTCGATCGACAATCCCTTGGGGAGATGCCTGGCCACCCAGAGTTCTGCCGTTTCCGGCTGCTCATGGATCTCCTTGAGCATGAAATGGCGGAAATGACGCTTGTCAGCGACATGGTCCGTCCCGCTCAGCACCGTCGGCATCCGCTGCTGACGAACCCCGGCGGCGTCATAGAGCTCAACGCCTAAAGGGGACAGCAACGCCACTTCACCATCTTCCAAAGGAAGGATGGTGCGCGTAAACCCAGCCAAAGCGGGGGTGTCGCTGGCGCAGAGATATTCCCCTTCACCCAAGCCAATCAGCAAGGGAGCTGCCTTTCGCGCAACCACGAGGGTTCCCGGAGCCTGCTGCCAGATCACGGCTAGGGCATAAGCCCCTTGGAGCTGCGGGAGCACGGCCTGAACGGCCTCCAACAGGAGAGTGCCCGAGGGAACCGCACCTGCGGCAAGGCGCCCATGCAACTCGGCTGCGACCAGATGGGGAATGACTTCTGTGTCGGTCTCCGACAGAAAGTCAACCCCGGCCGCTTGAAGCGTCTCACGCAACTGGCGGTGATTTTCAATGATGCCGTTCTGAACGACCGCCACCTGCTGATCGGCACTGCGGTGGGGATGAGCGTTTCGAACCTCAGGCTTTCCGTGGGTCGCCCAGCGGGTGTGGCCGATTCCGCACTGCCCGGGAGCACCGTCAGACTCCAACAACGCAGTGAGGTTGACGAGTTTGCCCTTGGCTCTCAGGCAACTCAAGCGTTGCTCTGCATCAACGACTGCAAGGCCGGCGGAGTCATAGCCGCGGTACTCAAGCTGTCGCAGACCCTCCAAGAGCACTGGAGCAGCCGGTCGTGAACCGACAAGAGCAACGATTCCACACATCGAAAAAAAAGCCCGGCAGGCGCCGGGCAGAGCTTATGAGCGAATCGGCCGACTCAGTACGACAGACCCATGCTTCGGCTGGTCTCATCGCCGAGATAAACCCGAATGCTGAGGAAGTCGGTTGGGCAGGCGGTTTCGCAACGCTTGCAACCCACGCAATCTTCCGTGCGAGGGGATGACGCGATTTGGCCAGCCTTGCATCCATCCCAGGGCACCATCTCGAGAACATCGAGGGGACAGGCCCGCACGCACTGAGTGCAACCGATGCAGGTGTCGTAGATCTTGACGGCGTGGGACATGCCCTGTGCTGATCAAAGGCTTGGCGCCAAACGTACCTGCCACACGGTCACCCGTGGCCAACGCCGTCATCGTTGTTAACGCCCCTGGGAAAGTGGGGCCGAGGCTTGCCCGTAAGATGCAGCGTCCCGTTGCCACGGCTATGTCCCAGGAAGCGATCCTCGAGAAAGTCCGTTCGATCGTCGCGGAGCAGCTCAGCGTCGATGCCGGCGAGGTCAAGCCGGAGTCCAATTTCCAGAACGATCTGGGTGCTGACTCTCTGGACACCGTGGAACTCGTGATGGCTCTCGAAGAAGCCTTCGATATCGAGATTCCCGATGAATCCGCTGAAGGCATCACCACCGTCGGCGACGCCGTCAAATACATCGAAGACAAGCAAGCCTGAGGAACGGCATGGTGGATGGTCTCCATCGCGTCGTGGTCACAGGCCTTGGCGCGGTCACACCGATCGGCAATTCAGTGCAGGAGTACTGGAGCGGCCTGACGTCCGGAAGGAACGGGGTCGATTCGATCACCCTGTTCGATGCGTCCAAGCACGCCTGCCGCTTTGCTGCAGAGGTGAAGGACTTTGACCCTGCCGGTCTGATCGAACCGAAAGAAGCGAAGCGATGGGATCGCTTCTGCAAATTCGGCGTGGTTGCTGCAAAGCAGGCTCTCGCTGATGCCGGTCTCGAGATCTCCGACACGAATGCCAGTCGCGTCGGCGTGATCATCGGCTCAGGGGTGGGTGGTCTCCTCACCATGGAAACCCAAGCCCATGTGTTGGAGGGCAAAGGACCGGGGCGCGTCAGCCCATTCACGGTCCCGATGATGATTCCCAACATGGCAACAGGGCTGGCCGCCATCGCCCTGGGCACCAAAGGCCCAAGCTCTGCTGTGGCCACCGCTTGTGCCGCAGGATCGAATGCCATCGGCGATGCCTTCCGTTTGCTGCAGCTCGGCAAAGCCGATGCGATGGTCTGCGGTGGCGCGGAATCCGCGATCACACCACTGGGTGTTGCCGGATTCGCCAGCGCCAAGGCTCTGTCGTTCCGCAATGATGACCCCAGCACCGCAAGCCGACCGTTCGACAAGGAGCGAGACGGCTTTGTGATCGGAGAGGGCGCAGGCATCTTGGTGCTTGAGACCCTTGACCACGCAAAGGCCCGTGGCGCAAGGATTCTTGGCGAAGTGGTCGGTTATGGCATGACCTGCGATGCGCACCACATCACATCCCCAACTCCCGGCGGTGTCGGCGGTGCCGAAGCGATGCGTCTCGCCCTCTCCGATGGCGGCATCAATGCGAGCGACGTTGATTACGTCAACGCCCATGGCACCAGCACACCGGCGAACGACAAGAACGAAACCTCTGCCATCAAGAGTGCACTGGGTGATCGCGCCCTGCAGATTCCAGTGAGCTCCACGAAATCGATGACCGGCCACCTCCTGGGTGGATCCGGCGGAATCGAGGCGGTGGCCTGCATCTTGGCCCTTCAGAACGGCGTCGTTCCTCCCACGATCAACCACAGCACCCCGGATCCTGACTGTGATCTGGATGTCGTGCCCAATCAGGCACGGGATCAGACACTGGGAACCGTGTTGTCCAACTCCTTTGGCTTCGGCGGCCACAACGTCTGCCTGGCTTTCAAGCGCGCCGACTGAGCCCCACGGGTCTCACCGTGCGTCACAATCGCTTCACCTTTTTTACTTCTCCTACTAACCCATGGTCGCTGCGCCCGCATCTCTCGACACGCTCTGCGTCAACAGCATTCGGATGCTGGCTGTTGATGCCATCAACAAGTCCAACAGCGGCCACCCCGGCCTGCCGATGGGCTGCGCGCCGATGGGCTACGCGCTGTGGGACAAGTTCCTGAAGCACAACCCCAAGAACCCCAAGTGGTTCAACCGCGACCGTTTCGTGCTGTCGGCCGGTCACGGCTGCATGCTGCTGTATGCACTGCTGCACCTCACCGGCTACGACTCGGTGTCGATCGAGGACATCAAGCAATTCCGTCAGTGGGGATCCAAGACTCCTGGTCACCCCGAAACGTTCGAAACTCCCGGCGTTGAAGTGACCACCGGCCCTCTGGGCGCTGGCATCTCCAATGCTGTTGGCCTGGCGATTGCCGAATCCCACCTCGCCGCCAAGTTCAACAAGCCCGGCGCCACCCTGGTGGACCACTACACCTATGTGGTGATGGGTGACGGTTGCAACCAAGAAGGTGTGGCTTCGGAAGCCGCCTCCCTGGCCGGCCACCTCAAGCTGGGCAAGCTGATTGCCCTGTATGACGACAACAACATCACCATCGACGGCCGCACGGACGTCTCCTTCACCGAGGACGTCCTGAAGCGCTACGAGGCCTATGGCTGGCACGTGCAGCACGTCGCTGATGGCAACAACGATGTTGACGCCATCGCCAAGGCGATTGAGGCCGCGAAAGCCGTGACCGACAAGCCGTCGATCATCAAGGTGACCACCACCATCGGTTTCGGTTCGCCCAACAAGAGCGACACCGCCGGCGTCCACGGTGCTCCCCTGGGTGCCGACGAAACTGAACTCACCCGCAAGCAGCTGGGTTGGAGCTACGGCCCCTTCGAAATTCCCCAGGAGGCCTACGACCAGTTCCGCCAGGCCATCGACCGTGGCGCCAGCCTTGAGGCTGAGTGGAACCAAACCCTCGCGACCTACAGGACCCAGTACCCCGCCGAGGCCGCCGTGTTCGAGCGGATGCTCCGCGGTGAACTGCCCGAAGGTTGGGACAAGGACCTGCCCACTTACACCGCAGACGACGGTGGTCTGGCCACCCGGAAGCACTCCCAGATCTGCCTGGGTGCCCTGGGTCCCAACCTGCCCGAACTGATCGGGGGTTCCGCCGACCTCACCCACTCCAACTACACGGACATCAAGGGTGAGACCGGCTCCTTCCAGGCTGACAGCCGCGACAAGCGCTATCTGCACTTCGGTGTGCGCGAGCACGCCATGGCCGCTGTTCTCAATGGAATCGCTTACCACAACAGTGGTTTGATCCCCTACGGCGGCACCTTCCTGGTGTTCGCCGACTACATGCGCGGCTCCATGCGCCTCTCGGCCCTGAGCGAGCTGGGTGTCATCTATGTGCTCACCCACGACTCCATCGGCGTCGGTGAAGACGGCCCCACCCACCAACCGATCGAAACCATCCCCTCCCTGCGCGCCATGCCCGGGATGCTGGTGTTCCGCCCCGGCGATGGCAACGAAACCAGTGGTGCCTACAAGATTGCGATTCAGAATCGCAAGCGCCCCAGCTCCCTCTGCCTCAGCCGTCAGGGCATGGCCAACCAGGCCAACTCCTCAATCGAAAAAGTTGCCTTCGGCGGTTACATCCTTGAGGACTGCGCCGGTACCCCTGATCTGATCCTGATCGGCACCGGAACAGAGCTCGACCTCTGCGTGCAAGCTGCCAAACAGCTCAGCGCTGAAGGCAAGAACGTGCGCGTGGTGTCCATGCCCTGCGTGGAACTGTTTGACGAGCAGAGCGACGCTTACAAAGAGGAGGTTCTCCCCAACGCCGTGCGCAAGCGCATCGTGGTGGAAGCGGCCGAATCCTTCGGCTGGCATCGCTTCGTAGGCCTCGATGGCGACACCATCACCATGAATCGCTTCGGTGCGTCGGCCCCCGGTGGCACCTGCATGAAGGAATTTGGCTTCACCGTGGAGAACGTGGTCGCTAAATCCAAGGCCCTGCTGGGCTGACCTGAGCGGGCTTGACCGCCTCCCTCAGACCCCCTCGATCAAACCCTCCTCATGGAGGGTTTTTTTATTGGAGCCACGCGAGCAACAAAAAGCCCCGGTGGATCCACCGGGGCTTGAAGCGTTGACCTCAACAGGTCACCAATCCGTCCGTCAGGCCTTGTCCTGCTTTACAGCACAGAGTTCGGCTGCGCCCTGGGTCTTGAGCACCTCTTCCAGTCCTTGCAGGTCCTCGTCCGTGATCTTGGTTTGCATCGGGCAGTGCTTGGGTCCACACATCGAGCAGAACTCGGCCTGCTTGTAGATATCGGCCGGCAGGGTTTCGTCGTGATATTCCTTGGCCCGCTCAGGATCCAGTGACAGCTCGAACTGCTTGTTCCAATCGAAGTTGTAGCGCGCACGGCTGAGCTCATCGTCGCGATCGCGGGCACCGGGACGGTGACGGGCAATGTCGGCGGCATGGGCAGCGATCTTGTAAGCGATCAGGCCTTCGCGCACATCGTCGGCATTGGGCAAACCAAGGTGCTCCTTCGGTGTCACGTAGCAGAGCATCGCCGTGCCATGCCAACCAGCCATGGCAGCGCCGATCGCTGAGGTGATGTGGTCGTAGCCGGGGGCGATGTCGGTGACCAGGGGGCCCAGCACGTAGAAGGGCGCCTCGTTGCACTCTTCCATCTGCTTTTTGACGTTGAACTCGATCTGGTCGAGGGGCACGTGGCCAGGGCCCTCGACCATCACCTGCACGTCATGCTTCCAGGCGCGGCGGGTGAGTTCTCCGAGGGTTTTCAGTTCAGCTAACTGAGCGGCATCAGAGGCATCGTGCTGACATCCGGGACGCAGCGAGTCACCCAGGGAGAAGGTGCAGTCGTAGCGCTTGAAAATTTCGCAGATGTCGTCGAAACGGGTGTAAAGCGGGTTCTGCTTGTGGTGATAAAGCATCCACTGGGCCAGGATGCCGCCGCCGCGGCTGACAATCCCGGTGATGCGACCCTTCACCTTGGGCAGGTGCTCAATCAGCAACCCGGCGTGGATGGTCTGGTAATCGACACCCTGCTGGCAGTGCTTCTCAATGATGTGGAGGAAATCCTCTTCCGAGAGCTTCTCGATCGAGCCGTGGACACTTTCCAGGGCCTGATACACCGGCACGGTGCCGATTGGAACAGGCGACGCATTGATGATCGCCGTACGTACCTCATCGAGGTTGACACCACCGGTGGAGAGATCCATCACGGTGTCGGCGCCGTACTTCACCGCCAGCTGGAGCTTCTTGACTTCCTCCGCCGCATCCGACGCGTTGGGCGAGGCTCCAATATTGGCGTTGACCTTGCACTTGCTGGCGATGCCGATCGCCATCGGCTCCAGATTGGTGTGATTGATATTGGCCGGGATGATCATTCGGCCCCGAGCCACTTCTTCCATCACCAGCGATTCAGGAAGATTTTCCCGCTTGGCGACGTAGGCCATTTCCTCGGTGACCACACCTTGGCGGGCGTAATACAACTGAGACACGTTGGCCTGGCCCTTGCGAGGAGATACCCAGGAAGCGCGCATGATCGAGATGGCGAAGGAGCTGCCAGGAGTCGGCCGATCCCGGCCGTAGATCACGCTTGGTCACTTCCCTGCGCCGGCACAACCCGGATCAGGTTCGGAGGGTGTGATCTCAGCCATGACCGTCAAAGACGACCGCGGCACCCCTAGTGGTCCACAAACGCTAGCAACAGCACTACGACAGGGATCACTCGACAGCCAACCCGTTGAGGACAGCCGCCACAACGCGGTGATCACTGTCCTGCTGCAAGCCCTGCAGCAGGACACGGGCTTGATCCCCGATCCGCTGCCCCTTCGCCTCACGCACCAAACGCACCAGCACTTCAGCACCACTGACGCGCACCGTGCCATCGGCATCTGCGATGGCCAATTGCGCCAACTCCAGCAGCCAGGAGAAGTCGATCGCCTCTTGTTCCGCCAGGGCCGAAAGAATGCTGCAGCGAACGAGCCAGGCATCGTCGGCGGCGAAACTGGCCTTGAGCAGCGGCCAGGAACGCTCAACGCCATAACTCGCCAAGGCATTGGCGGCCTCAGCCCGAACATTGGGATCGTCGTCGTCCGTGAGCAGCCGACCGAGCACCTCCCACCCCTGTTCGGTGCGCTTGTAGCCAAGGCCGCTGCAACTGAGGGAACGCACCAGGAACGCGGACTGTTGGGTCCCCAGGACAAGCAGCGGCACAGCCTCCTCATCCGAACACAGGCGCAGCTGGGTCAGCGCCGGCATCGCTTGAACGGGATCCCCACTCACAATCGCCTGACGCAGCGCGACAAGGTCAGGACTCGGGGAATCAGAGGGCGCGGTCATAACAGAAACGTTGAACAGCAATTCGCATTAATCGGGATCGTCGGCCCGGGCATGGTGCAGGTCCTGCAACAACCGAGAACGGCGCCGGCTCCGTCCGATCGAGCGGCTGATCATCAAGCCGGACCCCACCAAAACGGCGGGGAGCACTTGAACGCGATCCCGCCCCTGCCGGAGCTGCAGGGACAGGATGGCCAAAACCAGCAGCAACGGTGCCCCCAGCGTCACCCAGACAACCGAACGATCAGGTTTCATTCGTCGTGGTGATCAGCGGTCCAGGCAAGCAATGTGGAGGCGAGCACATCAATGCCGACCGCTAAGGCCCGCTCATCCAAGGCGAACTGACCGTTGTGCAGCGGAGCGCAGCCCTGCGCTCCAGCAACGCCAAGCCGGACCATCATCCCGGGAACATCCCGGAGCAATTCAGCAAAATCCTCAGCACCCAGGGAGGGCTGCTCGACTGGACGCACTTGCTCGCGGCCGAGACAGTCGATCGCACAACGCTCGAGCAAGTCGGTGAGAGCCCGGTCGTTCTGAACCGGCGGGGCAATCGTGCGGTAACTGACCTCCGCATGACCGCCGCAACTCGCGCAGATGGCCTGCACCGTGTCTTCAATCCAGCCCGGCAACTGATCGTGCTGCTCAAGATCCAGACAACGCACGGTGCCAAGCAAGCGGACCTGATCTGCAATCACATTGAAAGCTCGACCACCTTCCACTTTGCCGAAGCTCACCACCACGGGCTGAAGTGCATCCAGACGTCGTGCAATCGATTGCTGCAACTCCGTCACCACCCGAGCTGCCATCCAGACTGCATCCACAGCCTGATGCGGACGGGCACCATGCCCCCCTTCTCCGCGAACCTGAATCTCCAACGCACCGGCGGCGGCAGTCAGGCAACCGTGCCGAATCCCCACCGTGCCCGCCGGAAGATTGGGCACAACATGGACGCCGTAAAGCGCATCGAGACCCTCCGTGGCCCCGGCATCGCGCATCCAGACCGCACCCTGGGCCAGTTCCTCCGCAGGTTGGAACAACAGACGAACACGCGCAGGCAGCGGAGACGATGCAGCCAACAGCCGGGCAACACCGAGACCAACACAGGTGTGCAGATCGTGGCCACAGGCATGCATCACACCCTGACGCTTGGAGGCATAGGCCAACCCTGTTTGTTCCTCCACTGGGAGCGCGTCCATATCCACCCGCAACCCCACGGTGGGACCCTGCTCAGGCCCCAACTCGGCCAACACACCCGTGCGGCCCACCCCTTCCCGGACACGCCACCCCAAGCGGCGCAACTCCCCGGACACCAGAGCCGCGGTCTGATGCTCTTCGCCGCTGAGCTCCGGATGTGCATGCAGATGACGACGCAACTCGAGCAGCTCCGGGAGATCCCGCTCCAGCAATTCACGAAGGGGCACGGACGAGGTCGTTGTCATCGGTCAGGGTGCTGCAAAGCAAGAAACGCCATCAGGTCTCGGGTGGGCTGCGGTGGCCAACGGCGTACATCAACCAGCCAATCCGCCTGGCGATAGCGCTGATCCAGTCCGGCAGCCGCCGCCCAGTGACTTTCGGCTTCACCCCGGGAGCCCTGACGCCAGAGCAGACCACTGAGCCCAGCGCGGGCATCCGCAAACATCGGATAACGGCGAATCAATTTGCGCAGTTCAGCCTCCGCCCAGTCCAGATCGCCGTTCTGCCAGGCGGCCATGGCTTCACTGGAACGGGCCATGGCGAACCCGGGCCGGGCGAGCGAGGCCTGCCCGTAGAGATCTCTGGCTTGCTGCCAATCGCCTTCCGAGCCACGCACATTGGCGAGGTTGTAGAGCGCTGAAGCATCCTCTGGATCCCGTTCCAGAATCCAGAGGTAATCGTCGGCAGCGGCGGACCAGTCCTGAAGCGCTTCCTCCGCCGTCCCACGATTGAGGTGCGGATCGACTTCACCCGGTGCCAGATCAATGGAACGGGTCTGATCGGCGATCGCACCATCGGGATCTCCGAGGGCCAGGCGGACATTGCCGCGGTTGCTCAAGGCGGCAGGGTCCTGTGGAGCCTGCTCAAGAACCTGATCCCACAACGGCAGGGCCTCGCCGAAATCGCCGCGACGGCTGGCGGTCAAGGCCTGCTCGTACAAGCCCTGCAGATCCATCGCCCCAGCGGGCTGCGGGATCCAAAGCAGAAGCGCACAGAGCAACAGCGCAATCGATCGGATCATGCGGCCTCCTCAAGGTGAGCGCGCGCTGCATCGGTCACCATCCGGCCGCGGGGCGTCCGCACCAGCAAGCCCTGCTGCAACAAGAACGGTTCCACAACGGTTTCCAAGGTGACCGGATCTTCACCGAGTGCAGCGGCAAGGGTGTCCAGCCCGACCGGACCTCCACCATGTTGCTCGAGCAGCAAGGTCAGCAGACGGCGGTCACTGGCATCGAGACCACGATGGTCGACACGATGCAAACTCAAGGCCTCAGCCACCATCGACGCGTCAATGCTGTCGGCCCCACCACGCACGGTGGCGACATCCCTGACCCGACGCAGCAGACGGTTGGCAATCCGCGGCGTGCCGCGACAGGAGGCAGCAATCCCCGAGCAAGCCTCAGGGCTGAGCCCAATCGAGAGCAACGCTGCGGTTCTCGCCACGATCAACTCCAGATCCTGCTGGCCATAAAACTCAAGCCGCTGAATCAAGCCGAACCGATCTCGCAACGGTGAACTCAAGGAGCCGGCGCGGGTTGTGGCTCCCACCAAGGTGAATGGCGGGAGATCGATCGAACGGGTTCGAGCCGTGCTGCCCTTGCCCACGGTGAGATCGAGGCGGCGATCTTCCATCGCTGGATACAGCAGCTCTTCGGCCACACGGGACAAGCGATGGATCTCGTCGATGAAGAGAAGATCACGGGGCTGCAGGTTCACCAGCAGACCAACGATGTCCCGGGGGCGCTCTAGGGCCGGAGCGCTGGTGATGCGGCAGTGGACGCCGAGCTCCTCGGCCAACACCAGGGCCATGGTGGTCTTGCCCAGGCCTGGCGGTCCATAAAGCAACACATGGTCGAGGGCATCACCGCGACCGAGGGCGGCCTGAACCGCGATCCCAAGCACTTGCTTGAGTTCGTGCTGGCCGATGTAATCCTCAAGACGCTTCGGCCGCAGGCTGTCCTCCGGACGAACACTGGCTTCCTCCGTCGATGGCTGCGGGTCCACCAGCACCGTCTCCCGGCGCTTGGGGGTGCGACCTGAACCGGAGGAAACAATCGCCATGTCCGGCAGGGTACCCAGACCTGGATAACGTCGGGTGACGTCGAGGCGGTTATGGCGAAGGGCGGAGTCAAAAAAGCGGCAGCTGCTGCGGCACGGGCCGCGGCCAATCGACTGTTGGCCGACAACCGTCAAGCCCGCCATCAGTACGAGATTTTGGAAACCCTGGAAACCGGCATTGAACTGGTCGGCACCGAGGTGAAATCGATCCGCAACGGCAAGGCCAACCTGCGGGATGGCTTTTGTCTGATCCGCAACGGTGAATTGCAGCTGCACAACGTGCACATCTCACCCCATACCCATGCGGGGAGCTATTTCAACCACGACCCACTTCGGACCCGGCGGCTCCTGGCCCATCGGCGGGAAATCGACAAATTGCGCGGACACACGGATCAAAAAGGGTTCACCCTTGTGCCCCTCAACATTCATCTCAAGGGGTCATGGATCAAAGTGACCATTGGGGTTGGCAAGGGCCGCAAGTTGCACGACAAACGTGCCGCTGAGAAGGAAAAGCAATCGAAACGAGACGTCAAAGCGGCCATGGCTCGGTTCTGACCCTGAATCAGACCGCTCCTGTCGCGGAATCCGGAATCGGATCGGGATCCTCATCGGGAAGCGCATCGAGCTGAGGGTGCTGCGGCACCTCGGTCGGATCCGCCCGACAGGCGAGGGTCAGCAAGGCAGAGGACATACCGGCATTGGTGACCAGGACCTGCACCGGTGATCCAGCCATGGCCGGCAGGGTGAGCACCCGCAACGGTCCCCGCTCCTGAAGGATCTCTCCCTCGGCAGACAACACCGTCATGGCCATCAACGGCGTGCCATTGATGCCGAGCACCAGCCGATGGTTGGCTGGCACCGTCAGCGTGATCAAACGCGCTCCACCCGCCATCACTCGAGCGGAATGATTCGTGGATGCCGCAGGTACAGCTTTGACCTGGTCCACGGCAACGTCCTGCAGGCGCTCGATGGCCGTCGCAATCCAGAGCTGCCGATACGGTTCCTGGGGCTGTTGACCATCCCCATCTCCCGGGAGCAGATCCCTGGCCGCTGCACTCACCAGCTGCTCGACCACGCGGGGACTGAGGCCCTGCGCCACCAAAACCTGCTGCTGCTGTTGCCAATCGGCCTCGCCCAGTCCACCGAGGCGACGACGCAATCCCGGTGGCAACTGCTCCAGCCGCGCCACCCACTCCTCCGCCAGAGCAGTCCACTCCTCCTCGGTGGTCGCCGGACCAGCCGAGTCAGACGAACGCAACTCCACGCTGCGATCCACAAGCGACACAAACCAGCTGCGGTCGATCTGCAGAGCACGCAACCGGCTCAAGAGCTGTTGGCGCTGATTGGGCTCCGGCGGCGTCGCCGCCGGCTGTTGCCCAAGACCGATGGCATCGGGTTCGAGGGAGGGCGCGGGGTCTCCGGAGCCTCCCCGGGACAACAACGTCCAGCCCAGTCCGGACCCCAAAACCGCTGACAAGGCCAGAACCAGTAACACCGGCCAGACCCGGCCCTCCGCACCCTGGGCCCGGAGCTCGGCACGGCTGAGACGACGGCCAGAGACAGAAGCAGGTTCCGGATCAGCGGGGGGTGAATCCTCTGCCACCGCAGGCAATTGAACCGGGGATGGGGTGACAGGGGAAACCAACCCGGCGGGGATCGCCGCCAGGGCCTGCATGGCGTCCTCCGCGGAACCGAAGCGCTGCTGGGGGTCCTCGCTCAGCAGGCGCGACAAGAGCGTGCGGACACCATCACCGAGGCCCTCGGCTCCAGCCCAGGTCCATGGGAGAGGCGTCCGATCAGCCACCGCACCAGTCGGCTGACCGCTGAGCAAATGCATGGCGAGGGCCCCAAGACCATGGAGGTCCTGCCAAGGCTCACCGGCTTCGCCCAGGAACTGAACCGAAGCGAGATCGATCAGCACCGGAAGGCTGTCACGTTGACGGCGGATCACGGTGCTCAATTCCAGGGAACCGAGGACGAGCCCACGCCCGTGAAGAAACGAGAGCACCGGAAGGAGCTGACGCAGAAGCTGGAGCACCTCCTCCACAGGCAGCCGACGTTGATGGGGAGGGCATTGATCCAGGATTTGTTGATAACTGGATCCCTCCTGCCAGTCACGAACGAGCCACAGCGCATCCGAGCCCACGAATTGCTCACCGCAACGGGGGATCTGCGGGTGACGCATCGAGCGGAACAACGGCCAGAGCCGCTGCAGCCGCTGACGAGCTTCATCGGCCTCGATCTGATGCAGAACAACGCATCGATCGCCATCGACCGCATCACGGGCCAGCCACAGCGTTCCCTGCGATGGCACACCGGACAACAACACTTTGAGGAGCCGGTAGCGCTCTTCCAGCACAGTGCCGACGGCGACAGGACTGGACTCGGTCACTGACGGCCGAAAAATGTCATTCAAAGGTTACCGACGATCCATCCGCTGACATCGCCACCTAGGGTCCGGGCGAGCTTGAACTACCGCCTTGCTGCTCGACACCCTGCTGGATGTGCGACAACGCAGTGAAGCCCTGATCGCTCCGCTCGAGCCGGAGGATCTTGGATTGCAAGGCATGGCCGATGCCAGTCCGCCGAAATGGCATCTCGCCCACACCACCTGGTTTTTCGACACCTTTCTGCTCCAGCCGCATCTCGCCGGCTACGAACCCTGTGATCCGGTCTGGAGCTATCAATTCAACTCGTATTACGACGCCGTCGGAGACCGTCATCCACGGCCGGAGCGCGGCATGCTCAGCCGGCCCGCGATCGCTGACATTCTGGCGTGGCGGCAGCGGGTCGATCGCGCGCTGAGCCGTCTGCTCGAAGACGGTGATCCTGCGCTGGCTTCCCTGGCGGAACTGGGCCTGCATCACGAACAGCAGCACCAGGAACTGTTGTTGATGGATCTACTGGATGGCTTCTCGCGGCAGCCAATGGAGCCCGTCTACGACCTCAACGCTGACCTCACAACAGTGGTTGATGGAGACGCTGGGGAATGGCTTCCCTGCGACGGAGGCTTGGACGAAATCGGTCATCAAGGCGATGGCTTTCACTTCGACAACGAAACGCCCCGGCACCGGGTCTGGCTCGAGCCCTTCGAGCTGATGTCGCAGCTGGTGAGCAATGCCGAGTACCGCCAATTCATCGCCGATGGCGGCTATCAACGCCCAGAACTGTGGATGAGTGAAGGCTGGGCGGTGCGGCAACAACGGGACTGGCAGGCGCCGCGGTACTGGCGCGGAGACGGCCCGTCCGACCGCTGGGACCAGGAGTTCACCCTTGCTGGACGCCAACCGCTCCAGCCCGATGCCCCCGTCCGCCACCTCAGTTGGTTCGAAGCGGATGCCTACGCCCGCTGGTGCAACGCACGACTGCCCAACGAAGCGGAGTGGGAAGTGGCGCAGCGGACGCATCGCGATCGACTGAAACAGGCCCACCGCTGCCTCTGGCAATGGACCGCGAGCCCCTATCGGCCCTACCCCGGATTTCAACCGGTCGAAGGGGCCGTTGGCGAATACAACGGCAAATTCATGAGTTCCCAGTTTGTGCTGCGGGGCAGTTGCTGGCTGACGCCGCCAGGCCATGAACGTGACAGCTATCGGAACTTCTTCCCGCCGACAAGCCGATGGATGGCCTCAGGCCTAAGACTGGCCCGATGACACCGACGCGCACCAGTTCGACCCTCGACCTGATCGACCTGCATCCGGGTGCCGCCGATCTACGGCGCTTGGTCCGTGCAGGTCTGATGCAGCAGCCAAAGCAGCTGCCGGCCTGGCTGCTGTACGACGCGGAAGGGTCGCGTTTATTCGCTGAAATCTGCCAACAACCGGAATACACCCTGACGCGAACAGAGATCCGACTGCTGGAACAGCAGGCGGAGACCATTGCCGCCGCTGTCGGCCCCGGCGTGATGGTCGAATTCGGGATCGGCAATGCCCGCAAGGTGGATCCCCTGCTCCGCGCCCTGCGGCCCTCAGCCTTCATCGCCCTTGATATCAGTCGCAGCGCGCTGACGGATGCCCTGAGCGGCCTGGCCTCCAGCCATCCGGACACATCCATGCTCGGCGTCTGTTGTGATCACAGTGTGTTGGCTGCAATGCCGAGCCATCCGTGGCTCGACAACCAGCGGCGAATCGGGTTCTTCCCAGGAAGCTCACTCGGCAATTTCAGCCCCGAGGCTGCCGTCGAACTCCTGCAACGGTTCCGCCATTTGCTCGCGGGAGGGCCCCTGCTGCTTGGACTGGATCAACCGCGGGACCCGCGTCAACTGGAAGCGGCCTACGACGATGCCGCCGGTATTTCCGCAGCATTCGCGCGCAATCTGCTCCATCGCCTGAACCGTGAATTGAACGGCACCATCGATGTCGATCAATTCGACTACAGAGCCCGCTGGGATGAGAGGGAACAACGGATCGAAATGGCCCTGATCAGCAGGATCGACCAAAGTTTCACCCTGGAAGACCAGCACTGGAGCTTCCAAGCCAATGAACGGCTGATCACCGAACACAGTGTGAAATACACCCCTGCTGCTGCGGCTGATCTTGCCGCCAGGGCAGGCTGGACGATTCGTGAACGCTGGCACGATCCTGCCGATCAACTGTCGCTGCATTTGCTGGAGCCGTCAGACTGAGGGGAAGCAACTCCGGCGATATGAAAAAAGACGAGCGACGAGAGGCGATCAAATCACAACGTGAGCAGTTGATTCATGAGCTTGAAACTCTGTACATGGCAGCGTTTGACCGCCTCGGCCAATTGGAAGGGGACATCGGCGAAGTGAAAGCGGCGCAATTCACCCAGATCATCCTGAACTCAAAACTGGCAGCGATCGAACCCCTGCGGAAAGAGATTGAAAATCCTGTGATCACCACGCCAGCAGAGCCATCGTCATGAGCACCTGGCTGGATCAGCTGGAGCGGGAACTCGACCAACGCTTATCAGCATTTCTGCGCAGCAACCCCCTGCAGGACCAACTGTTTCGGGAACAACATCAGCAGGACCGCGCCATTGCACTCCAGCGCCAACGCCAGCAACTGCAGCAGGAAGCGGAACAACAGCGGCGGCGCCTCATCGACGTTGCGGCGGAAATCCGGTCGTGGACCGATCGCACAACCCGCGCCAAGCAGGCCGGGGCGGATGACCTCGCACATCGAGCCCAGGATCATCTTGAGGGGCTGATGGCTCAGGGCCGCGACCAATGGAATGATCTGGACAAACTGGGCCGGCGCTTTGCTGAAGTCGAAGCCCAGCTCAAGGACTTGGCCGAACAGACACCCGTGAGTCAGACCGGCCTGGAACAGGATTGGGCACTGTTCGAGGCACAGCAGGAACTGGAACGGCTCAGACGCGACAAAGGGCTGAGCTAACGCCCAGCCCTTTGACGGATCAAGCCTTCGGAGCCGGGGGCTCGAGGCTGACGCCTTCGGGCGGAGGCGTGGGGTCGGGATCGGCGATCAGCATGTGCTGCAGCACGATTTCCGGACGCTCACTGTCCCGCCACCTGATTCGGTAGGCGGGCATTTTGGTACCACGGCTGGTGGTCTGCTCAACGGGTTCCATCACCCAACCCCGGCGGGAACGCCCCTGGGGATTGCGCTTGACAACCGCGTCAGCGTGCTTGAAGCGAAACCCTACGCGTTCACCACTCATGGGGTCAGGACCATGCCACTACGTTTCATTATCCCACTGAAGGTGCAGCTTCAGTGCGACTCTCTGGACGAAGAAGTGGAAACGCGATCACATCGCGAATCGACGGACTGTCGGTGAGCAGCATCACCAAGCGATCGATCCCGATCCCGAGGCCACCGGTGGGTGGCATCCCAACTTCCAGGGCTGTCACGAAATCTTCGTCCAGCCCCTGCGCCTCAAGGTCACCGGCCGCCTTGCGCTCCTGTTGTGCCTCCAGTCGCTCACGCTGATCAACGGGATCGGTGAGCTCACTGAACGCATTGGCATGCTCACGGCCAACGATGAACAGTTCGAAGCGTTCCACCAGACCTGGCTTACTGCGATGGGGTCGAGCCAAGGGCGAAATCTCCACCGGGTAATCGGTGACGAATGTCGGCTGAATCAAGGTTGACTCAACAGCCTGCTCAAACGCTTCATTCAGCAAGCGGCCGACGGAATCAGCGAGCTCCGGGACATGGAGTCCTTGGGCCTTCATCGCCGCTGCTGCCTCCTCACGGCTGCTGAAGCTGGTGAAATCCAAACCGGTGGCATCCCGGACGAGATCGTGCATCGTGGCGCGACGCCAGGGGGCCTTTAGATCAATATCCGTGCCCTGATAGTGAATCGTTGTCGTGCCACAGACGTCCTGGCAGACCGAGGCGATCATCTGCTCGGTGAGCTCCATCATTCCGATGTAATCGGAATAGGCCTGATAAATCTCGACGGTGGTGAATTCCGGGTTATGCCGCGTGCTGATCCCCTCATTGCGGAAAATCCGTCCCAGTTCATAGACCCGCTCGAAGCCACCCACCACCAGACGCTTCAGGTGCAATTCCGTGGCGATCCGCAGGGTGAGGGGAAGATCAAGGGCGTTGTGGTGCGTCTCAAAGGGGCGGGCATCGGCACCACCGGGTTCGCTCTGAAGCACGGGGGTTTCGATCTCGAGGAAATCACGGGCATCGAGCCAGCGACGGATTCCGCTCACGAGGCCCGCCCGGCGCCGGAAGGTTTCACGGGTCTCCGGGGAGACCACCAGATCGAGATAACGCTGGCGATAGCGCTTCTCCACATCGGCCAGGCCATGCCATTTGTCAGGCAACGGCTGCAACGACTTGGTGAGCATCTTCCAGTCGCTCACCTTCACCGACAGCTCACCGCGGTCGGTTCGCCGAAGGATGCCGGTCACACCGATCCAGTCGCCGGCATCCACCAGTGAGGTGATTTGCTTGAACCATCCCTCCTGCTGCGCGTCCAACCCAGCTTTCTCGAGGAACAGCTGAATGGTGCCGGTCTCATCGGCAAGGGTGAAGAACGCCAACTTGCCCATCACCCGCCGAGTCATCACCCGGCCGGCGACCGACACCGTGACATCACGCTCGGCTCCATTGGGCAGATCGGCGTGATCAGCCTGTAGAGCCTGCATCCGATGACTCGGCTGAAATCCGAGGGCATAGGGCCCCTGATCAAGGTCTTTGAGCGCGTTCGCTTTCTCAAGACGTGTGGCGCGCAGCTCAGACACAGCAGCAGAACAGACGATCGGGCGCCATCCTGCCGCTCCGCGGGGCTGGATCAGGCCGAAGCGGCCTCACCGACCCTCTGTGAGGAGTAACCGATGCCTCGAACGGTGAGGATGAGTTCAGGGTTGCGTGGATCGGGCTCGAGCTTGCCGCGTAAGCGCGCGACATACACATCAACAACACGCAAATCTGCGGAGCGACGGGGGGGATAACCCCAGAGCTGCTCAAGGATTTCAGCCCGTGGGACCACCCGACCGGGCTCCCGGAACAGCAACTCAAGGAGACTGAACTCCGTGTAGGTGAGGTTGATGCGCTCTCCCGCACGGGTGACCTGTCGACGGTTCGTATCAACGATCAAATCGCCGAGACAGAGCACACCCTGGCCGGTGGGCATTTCCCGACTCTCGACCTCGGCATTACCGCGACCCACACGGCGAAGAATGGTCGCAATCCTGGCCTCTAATTCCTTCGGGCTGAAGGGCTTGGGAAGGTAATCATCGGCGCCAAGATCGAGACCAGCAACGCGCTCGGAGATCGCCTCGACGGCCGAGAGGAAAATGATCGGAACACAGGATTCAGCCCGCAGCCGACGGCACACCGCAAAGCCATCGAGCTTTGGCAGCATGACGTCCAAGACGATCAGATCCGGGCTTTCGCTGTGGAACATCTCGAGAGCCTGTTCACCATCCTCGGCGCAGATCACGCGATAGCCGGACAGCTGCAGTCGCATCACCAAAACACGACGAACGGCGGGCTCGTCATCCACCACAAGGATCGTGGCTTTGGGGTCTAGGGGCTCTCCGCCCGGCATCCGTCACACACTTAACGAGTTGCAACCATACTGTTCAAAGTGGACGAAGCGGCAGGTAAAAGCCGGTGTCAAGGGTGGTTTACAAATTCTCTTAAGAATTGCCACATCGCCGCCTACGGCCAGCGTGACTGCGAGTACTGATCCCATTGCCGGCGCGCTGCCGCAAGGGCATCCGCACTGCTCAATTGCCCGAGCATGGCCCGCTGTAGCTGGGTGTAAAGGATTTTTTGCAGGCGCTTGATCCCGGGCAACGCCGGCACCAGGACACGGGCGGACCGGAGGGTCTCAGCAGACAGCAACCGAGCCTCACGGATCTGTGTTTGCCCAAGACTGACCGGAGCTTCCTGCTCGAGCTCCGCACGAATCTGCTCCAACGCCGCCACAGACGATGGCAACACCCGCGCTTCGCGGGCGAAGCGAGCCTGATTGGCGGCATCGGTGAGAAACAACGCGAACGCCAGGGCCTCGCGTTGCTGACGGCTCTGGCGCGGCACCGCCAAGGTCATCAAGGCAACATTCGCCGTGCCATCGGAGCCCGTGATGGGCGGATGGGCTCGGGTCACAGCCGCCACACCGGGCGCGTTCGTCTGAATGCTGCGCAGGAACTCAGCCCCTGTTGCCGCCACTGCCAGATCACCGCTCTGGAAGAGTTCGATGGCCCGCCGCTGACCCTGACTCACCACCTCCCGGGGCAACAGACCCTCGCGATACAAGCCCGACCAGAAGGCAAAGGCGTCCCGGCCAGCCGGGCTATCAAACGCGGCACGGCGGTTGTCATCGAGGAGCTGAACCCCCATTTGCACCAACGTCTCCAACATTTCCGCTGAATCGTCGGGAACGACCGTCATGAAGAGGCCGTAGCGCCCCGTCCGCTCGCGAATCCGCCGAAGGAAATCAGGAAGTTCGGACCAGCGCTGGGGTGGTGTCTGCAGCCCGGCCTGCTCTAACAACTGGTGATTCACCAGGCTGAGGCGAACCGTTAAGTACCAAGGGATGGCGATGCGACCCGCGTCCGCATCGCGACACGCATCCCAAGCTGAGGGGAGATAGGTCTCCGCGGCTCCAACAGGCAGCAGCGGATCCAGATCCGCCAGCCCGCCTTTGCTGGCGAGATTGGCCGCGAACGGAGGATTGAGGTTGACCACGTCCGGTGCGGTTCGGGCGAACACCGCCGCGAGGAGCTTGCGCTCCACCGAACCCCAAGGGAGATCGGTCCAGGACACCGGCCATTGCGGGTTCGTTCGCCGCCACGCGGCAAGCAGATCCGCGAAGTAGGGGTTGAATTTCGGTGCCAGCTGCAGGGTCCAGAGCTCCAAGGCCGTGCGCCCGGAGGAGGCGCCACGGCACGCTGCCAGCCCAGTTGCCAAGGCACTCAGCAACAGATGACGTCGACGCAACACAAGGCTCATCCCGGTGATCTCCTTCGCCAGAGCAACAGTTGCAGGGAGACCAGCAACGGAGCAACCAAGGCGGTCACCAAGGACTGACAGAGCAACGTCTGCACCCCCCAACTGCGCAGCCCGAGCTCAAGAACCAACCCATGACCCCACCAGATCTGAAGCAGCACGCCCAGCCCGACCACCAGGGCCCCGATCCAGGCGAGCAGCCCGAGGTTGAGGCTGCGCTGAATTGGAGCGGCACGGCGCCCCAGCCGCCCCCACCACCATCCGAGCAGCATCAGCGCCGGAACTTGTGAGCCGATGTCCAGGCTGAGTCCATCCAGTACGAGACCCAGCCCCAAGCCAGCCATCACTCCGGACACGGGCCCGTCCACCAGCGACCAGGGCAAGAGCCAGAGCACGGCCCACGCCGGTCCGACACCGGCAATGGCCAGCCAGGACGGGGCCATCAGGGTGAACAGCGGGACCATCAGAGCCGAGACGACACAGATCGGTTGTCGATGCAAACGATTCATCGCGTCAATCGGTTTTCACTTGCACCCAATCGATCGCCTCCGGTGCGGCGATCAGCTGCAGCACGGCCATGGGCGCTGGAACCGATCGCTCATCGACCGATTGGATCACCCCCACCGGCACGTTGGCGGGAAGCAGGGTGCTGGCCGGGGATGTGCTCACCAGATCTCCTGGACGCACATTGGGATCCTTCTCGATGAACCGCAAACGAGGACGGCTGCTGCCTTGGCCCACCAGCAGCGCATGACTGCGGGAACGCGGCAACCAGACACCGATCTCCGTGCCGGGCGCCGTGAGCAACTTGACCCTGGACGTGGCCGGAGTGACGCTGACGATCCGGCCCACCAGACCACCCGGACCCAGCACGGGATCACCGGCGCTGATCCCATGGCTCGCCCCCCGGCCAAGCTCCAGCTGCTGCCACCAGCCCCGTGGCGTCCGCGAAATCACCGCAGCAGGGACGAGACCTTTTCCCTCACCGCGTTGCTGAAGCTCGAGCATGCCCCGCAGGCGCTGGTTGTCTTGCTCCAACAGCTGAAGCCGTGCCCGTTGCTCAAGATCATTCGCAGCGGTGAGCCATTCGCGTTGGGCCGACCCGGGCCAGAACGGACGGCTGAGCAAGGCATAGGCATCCGCAAAGCCAGCACCCTTGCTCAGGCGCACCATCAACAACGCGGCGACAAAAAGCAGCCACGGCGTCAGTCGACGGGCGCCTCGCCAACGGCCCTTACCTGGCCAGAGGGAGGGTGCCATCGAATCAGGAGGTGGCGGACGAACGCACGAATTCCGGTGTATCGACCACCCGCTTCAAGCGCTTCCAATCTTCCAGCACCTGACCGCAGCCATTCACAACGCAGAGCAAGGGGTCCTCAGCCACATGGACAAAAATGCCGGTCTCATGGCTGATCAAGTCACTGATTCCGCGAACCAAAGCGCCGCCACCGGCCAGCATGATGCCGCGATCGACAATGTCTGCAGCCAGCTCAGGGGGGGTGCGTTCGAGGGTGCGCTTCACCGCCTCAACGATCACATTGAGCGGCTCGGCAATCGCCTCGCGCAGGTCACCGGCTTTGAGGTTGATGGTGCGGGGCAGACCGGACAGAAGGTGAAGACCTCGAACGTCCATGGCCTCCTGATCAAAGGCGTCATCCGGGAACGCGGAGCCAATGCGGATCTTGATGTCTTCAGCGGTGCGCTCGCCCACCACCATGTTGTGCACCTTCTTCAGATAGACGCTGATTGCATCGCTGATCTCATCACCGGCGACACGCACGGATTCACTGAGAACCGTGCCGCCGAGGCTGAGCACCGCGACTTCCGTCGTGCCACCACCGATGTCGACAATCATGGTGCCGACGGGCTCCGTCACCGGCAAACCGGCACCGATGGCAGCCGCCACCGGTTCATCGATCAAATGCACTTCACGGGCTCCCGCCATACCGGCCTCCCGCACGGCACGGCGCTCCACACCGGTGACACCACTGGGGATTCCCACCACAAGACGGGGAGCCATGATGCCGCGCCCCTCGTTGCCCTTGGTGATAAAGGTCTTGAGCATCTGCTCCGCCGCATCGAAATCGGCGATCACCCCGTCGCGCAACGGACGGACCGCACGGATGTTGCCGGGGGTTCGGCCCAGCATCAGCTTGGCCTCATCACCAACGGCCAGGGTTGTATTGCGTTCGAGATCCAGTGCCACCACCGAAGGCTCCTGCAGCACGATGCCGCGACCGGAGACATAAATCAGTGTGTTGGCGGTTCCGAGATCGATGCCGATGTCCCGTGAGAGCTGAAAACGACGGAAGAACACGGACGGCGAACCAGGCCGGCGAATCATAGGGGTGTTCCCCCACGCTGCCTGTTACAGCCGCTGAGCGCGGTGGAACTCTCCTGAAGCCGCCACGAATGCTGTGGCGCATCATTGATCCATCACCAGGAGGACAACATTTATGGGCGTGAATTCCGTGACTCTCGTCGGCCGTGCCGGCCGCGATCCTGAAGTGCGTTATTTCGAATCAGGAAGCGTCGTCGCCAACCTGACCATCGCCGTGAATCGCCGCAGCCGCGACGATGAGCCGGACTGGTTCAACCTTGAGATCTGGGGCAAGCAGGCCCAGGTGGCCGCGGACTACGTCCGCAAAGGATCCCTGCTCGGCATCATCGGCAGCTTCAAACTGGATCGCTGGACGGACCGCAACAGCGGAGAAGAGCGCAGCAAACCCGTGGTGCGGGTGGATCGCCTGGAACTGCTTGGCTCCAAACGCGACAGCCAAGAGGCTGGCGGCAGCTTCGGCGGCGGGCAGGCCTCCGACGAGGAAATCCCCTTCTGACCTAATCGGCCGACTGCCGCCGGCGCCAGATGCGCAACCCCAGCCAGATGGCGCCGCCCAGAACGGCCAACACCAGCCCAACTTTCACCACCTTGGAGACGGGGTCGATCCAGAGCTCAACGTTGTTGTAACCCTCGCCAAGCACCATGCCGGCCAGGGTGAGCAACAGGGTCCAGATCAAACTTCCAGCGGTGGTCCAGAGCAGGAAGGGGGTCAACGGCATCAACTCAATCCCGGCCGGGACAGAGATCAAGGTGCGGATGCCTGGCACCAGCCGTCCCCAGAACACCAGCGCCGTTCCATAGCGGCTGAACCAACGGCGACTGCGCGCCAATTCTTCGGAGCTGATGCCGATCCAACGACCGTGGCGACTCAGCCAGAGCTCGATGCGTTCCTCATTGATCAGGCGTCCGATGCCATACCAGGGCAACGCCCCCAGCACGGTGCCGAGCAAACCAGCAACAACAACCGGAATCAACGCCAGCTGACCCTGCTGCACGTAAAAGCCCCCCAGAGGCATGATCAGCTCCGAGGGGATCGGAGGAAACAGGTTCTCCAGAAACATCGCCGCGAAGATCGCGGTGTAGCCCAGCCACTGGTTGGCTTC
>NZ_JBGKDS010000098.1:0-24276 GCF_042954325.1 Parasynechococcus sp.
CCTCTGGATGTCATGGCCCCAGGTGCCTTTAGCCAGACGCTTCGCTTCTCTTCTTTCAGTTCACTGTTGTTCGATTAGCCCTTCGCTTCATAGAACCAGTTCCACTGATTGTTTGGTTAGCGAGATGCACAAACGAGCGAGATAGGCCGTCTCTTCCATCCGGGAGGGGCGGCCTTCCTCTTGAACAAGCCACTGATGGACAGGGCGTGAGGAGGATCACAACCCTGCGTGCTGTCCATCAGGATCAACACCAGGTCTGAACGCGAATCTGTACGGACAGCACTCGCAGCCCATGACCTGTCAATCCATGAATCTCCATGCTGGTCTGATCGGTGCTGCCATTGCATTGATCGGGTCCACTGCCATGTCCACTCCCATGAAGTATGGAAGCGGTTCAACCATCTCAAGACCAAGCCAAGTCAGCCAGATGGACCAAACAGTGGCAACCGATTCAGAGGACTGGCTTCAGAGGTTGGGGTGAATGGAACCTCTGTCAGACGAAAGCTTGGCAAGATACGAACAGCTTCGATGGTTTCCCATGCGCGCCTCTCTGATCGCTTTCGTGTCGGCGACCCTTCTGGCCAGCGCACCTGCCCATGCTTTAACAAGCCTGGAACACCTTGAAATCAGTTTGCAAGGCGAAGCCAAAGGCTGGCTGAATGCAACCTGTACCTATTACGGACTGGGCTGGATTGATGAGGATCATGCCCGTCAAGCACTCACCCGATTGATGCAACTGATTCGTGCACACCATCTCGGTGCGACGCAGGCGGAACAAGCCAAGGCAGAAGCACTGGAGCGGGACCCGGGCTGCCAGGCGATCTGGCCAAAATCAGACGATTAAGTTCAGAGAAGGCTGGTCATGAGACACATCGACAGACAAAATAAATCCGGTGTTGGTGCTTCATGGGGGTGGTGATTTCCCTACCTCCCCACAATCCACTCAACAAGCTTGACTCCATCAAACAGCTCTAGGCTGATGCGATGAGGATGCGTCTCCTGCTTGGCATACTTCTTGTTGCAGGAGTGTACCTCGCTCCTTTTCGAGATGATGCCAGCAGATACTTCAACGAACCATCCTCTCAAGAGATAAACAACAAAATTCGCCAGGAGTGAGCTACAGATCAGACGCATGAGCCGGCCCGACCAAACGTTGACGCGAATATCAAAAAACGAATGGGTCGACAGTAAAACAAGAAGATTCAAGAATCAGCGCCATCTCTTGCTGTCCCAAGCGAGACTCGGTCCAGCATCACAACACGTGTGTCATGGCATCAACAATCAGCACATCTGATCTTGTGCAAGCCCTGAGCGATGCAAGTCGCGCACACCATGAGTACGAGACCAATGCCCTCAAGGGACATCGCGATGAACGATGGAGTGGGTGGTACGCCGGGTATGTCCTGGGACGGCTGGGCGACTTCACCACACCAACGCAACTGGCCCAGTGTCTGGAACAAGTCGATGACAACGAGGACTGGAACTTGAGTGCCGCGCAGCGGGTCATCAACACCCTCACAAGCAACACCTGAGCCCAATCCCACACAGATCACCGAAGGCTTGAAAGCCTGAAGCAACTTCGGAGCTACTACGGAGTAACCCCGAAGCTACTCAGCAGTTACTTCGCTGCTAGGATTGGCGCATTGCTCGCGCAGGAATGACCAAGGCCGTCACCCGCGAAAACCAGGTCAAGCTCACGGTGTCGGTGCCACCGAGCCTGCACGTGCTTCTTCGCAGCTGGGCCGTCTGCGAGGGACGCGAGCTCACCAGCGTCGTTCTGCAATGCGTCGAACTCTCGGTTCGACAACTCAAAAGCAACGGCTCCATCCCAACAGCGGCCATCCATAAATACGAAGCCGCTTGTGATGAACGGTTGGCCATTGGAGGGCTATGACACTCAATATTCAACAAATCATCGAAGCCCTCCAGGCACCCACCATGGAAGCCGTGATTACGCTCAGCGAACGCACGCAAACCTTGGAATGCAACCCAACA
Organism: Parasynechococcus sp.; assembly: GCF_042954325.1. Taxonomy (GTDB): domain Bacteria; phylum Cyanobacteriota; class Cyanobacteriia; order PCC-6307; family Cyanobiaceae; genus Parasynechococcus. The sequence goes on from NZ_JBGKDS010000098.1 coordinate 1,996, forward strand.
GGAACGATTTACAGCTTTTATCGATCGATCGATCAGACGGTTGTCATCGGCTACAGCGACAATCTTGATCAAATCGCGATTGACATGTCTAATCGTGATTTTCGGTTGGTAGCATCAAGGAGAGGAACGCGGAGAGAAGAGAAACTGACCAGAATGACACTGCAGGAAAACAATATAAAGTACACCTATGACGAGCATTATTTTAACGCCAATGAAGAAACTCTAAGATTACTTGAACAGCTCTATTGGCCAATCGGTTGCCTCTCTCCAGGCAACAGCCAAACCATCGAGGGAACGCCAACCCGATCTCGCGATGAAATTGCTGACTGAGGCATCCGACTCAATGAAATTCGGATGATGCATAGGTGAGGTAATACGTCATTCCTGGATGCTCTGTTTTTGGAAACTGGTCTTGATTCGGCTTCTGGGCTTGATGCTGATCCAATGACAGCGCACTGACCTGAAGCCCAACCAGCATGAATGCAGCTCCCAGGATGATCAGCAGAGATCGACGTTCGAACATATTGATGATTCGACTCCATCCATCGTCCCCGCAACCGATGGAGCAAAGATGGACGCGGGCACTGAATCAGCTGAGCATTGACTGAGAAACGAATCCGGATCTAATCCATCAAAGGATCAAACTCCCGGGCGCGTTGCACAAATCGCATCACTTCAGAATGATCCACTGCAGATTGGCGTCCTTCAGAGACCTGTCGGTAATGGTCCGCCACGGACCAGGCCGATGTCTCGGAATCCGTGACGAACCGAGGGATCAGATGCAGGTGGAGGTGCTGAGCACCCTCACCAAAAGCAATGGCGTAGACACGGTCGCAGCCGGTCAGTGACCGAATTAATTGGCTGGACCGTTGGACAACCGATCCCCATGCGGTTGCCTCCTCAAGCTCAAAGTCCACTGGCCCTGAACAATGGCGCACCGTATCGAGTAACAACCATCCCAGCAATGGGGCTGGTGCATGGTGATGTCGAAGAACCCAAAGATCACTTCGGGCAATTTCCAGCTCAGCACGTTGCAGAGCATCACCATGAACCTGACAGATGCCACAGGTGTTGTTCATCGCTTCGCAAGACCCCGTCCATTACCGATTAAGCCGAGGTCAATCACGACACCAATCGCCACGATTAACAATCCACTAAATGTTGACAGGCCTCCGAACGACGCCGTTGCCCAGCAATAGCCAAGAGTGGTTGTTGGAAAAAAAATAAGGCCAAGAACTGGGATGACCGGATTGGGGAGAGCGAAACCACTGAACGGGCTCAAAACAAAGCCTGCATTCAGAAACCAGATCAGCAACAACACCAGCCTGGGCGCGAGAAGACCGAGCGCGGCGAACAAACACATGAAGGATTGGCTGACTGATCTGTCCTATGCATAGCGACTGATTCGGGTCTCGAACACCGATCAGGTCTCCAACGTGCAATTCAGACCAATCTCAAAGGGCACAGCGGCATTGGGCAGCGCCAACAAAGTTGACGACAACCGAGCAAGGTCCTCCGGTTGGGTCATAGCCTCTGGCACCACGGAACTGACGGATCGTGCCATGTCTGTATTGACCCAACTGGGGCAAAATGCCGTCACTCGAATGCCATGGTCCCAGCCTTCATTGCGCATCGACTGACAGAGGCCGTACAACGCAAATTTGCTCACTGGATAACCAGCCATCCGACCTTTCACCCGTTTACCACTCATGGACACCAACACCTGAATGCGTCCATGACCGCTGGCGCTGAGCTGGGGCCAAGCGGCTCGGGTCAGGATCCATGGTCCCATCACATTGATGGACCAGAGCGCCTCAAGCTCAGACAACTGTCCGTCCGAAAACAGCAACGGCGTCCGATGCAAAATTCCCGCGCAATGAATCAGAGCATCAAATCCGCCAGCCCAATCGATCGCAGCACGCACCCAGGCTTCGGCGGATGCGGAAGATTGGGCTTCATAGGACTGCACCATCAACTGCTCGGGCCAAGCATCAGGATCCAGTTCCGTGCCCTGAAGATCAGCGGGATGACGCACCCCCAGACTGATTCGATGACCGTCAACCAGCAGCTGCTGCGCGATTGAATAACCGATGCCTCGGCTGGCACCACTGATGAGAACGGTACGTTTCAACATTGTGGTTCAGGAAGAAGAGCATTCAGCAGGAGATCGGGGTCACTGCCCGAGTGCAGAAGAGCGCGGTGGGAAGGTGCCAAGAACCCTGCCTCAACGGAGTCATCAAGGAACTGAATCAGACCATCGAAATAGCCATGCACATTGAGTAAAGCAATGGGTTTCTGATGGAGCCCCAACTGAGCCCAGGTCAAAGCCTCAAACAGCTCCTCAAACGTGCCGAAACCACCCGGCAAAGCGATCATTCCATCAGCCAATTCCATCATGCGTTGCTTGCGGCGATGCATGGACGGAACCCGCTCCAATCGACTCAACCCTGGATGCGCCCCCTCCGCATCGATCAACAGATCAGGGATCACACCAATCACATCCCCGGCCTCGGCGAGGACAGCATCGGCAATCACACCCATCAGGCCAAAGTCAGCGGCGCCGTACACCAGACCGACCCCGCGCTGACCCATCGCATGGCCGAGCTGCTCGGCAGCACGTGCATAACTGGGATGGTGGCCGAGCTTCGATCCGCAGTAGACGGCCAATCGCTGACCCATGGGAGGCTGATACACACACCAACCATCCTGCACAATTGAGATGGGTCAGCTCAATAGATGTGAATCAAGATTCGCCTTAGAGGTTTCCGACCCAAAGATTGTGATTTCCATCGATCGTGATGCCCCAAGACACAAAGGCGACCTCCCCTGCAATTCCATTTTGAATGATTTGAAGATCAGGTGAAACTAATGCAAGATTTCGAAGGGTGTTGAGATTGGGGTTGACCGCAGCAAAAGCGGAACGCGCCTCGAATTCTTCCATGATTGTCTTGGGTTGTACAGGTGGTTTAAGTGCCCCAAGTGGCATGAACACTCCTATAGGAAGCGCACTTTTTGGTGAGTTGGATTGTTGAAATAACTACCCATTGCCCTTCGAATCAATCGCAAGGCCACGGGCGCCAAGGACCACCGTTACAGGTTGATATTGATCAGGTGAATCACCTTCAATCAGAGTGAGCTTGTTCGCCCCCGAATCCAGCAAGGCTGATGCCCAGGCATGCGATCAGCAGCCCACGATTCAATGTTTTGAACTGATTCATGGAATTGGCGTGGTGTTATCCCTGACTAAAAGGGGGCAGTCGCTCTGTCATCCCTTCGATTGGCTCCCTCTATGAATGGGCTAAGGAAATGCCTTTAAAGTAAGAATGTTGTTGTCGTGTTCGATCAGTGCCCCGCAGTGGAAGTGCTGATTTGTGGTGATGCAGAAGCCCATGCGCGTGGTGATCACAGGGGCCACCAGTGGGATCGGTCTTCATGCCGCCCAACAGCTGCTCTCGCAGGGTCATCGACTGACTGTGCTGTGTCGCGATCCAAAACGAGCGGTCGAACGCCTCGGTTCGCCGACACCACAGCTGCGACTCCTGCCCACGGACCTGGCTAATCTCTCTCAAGTGGATCAAGCCTGCCAACAGCTTCGACGTGACAACGAGGCCATCGATGCCATCGTGCTCAATGCCGGATTGCAGTACGCCGGAGCACAGCAGGCTCGTTTCAGTGCTCAAGGCATCGAACTGACCTTCGCGGTCAATCAACTCGCACATCAACACCTGGTCACGGCACTGCTGCCGCTGATCCAAGCAGCTGAAGCCGGTCGGGTCATCATCACGGCGTCTGAAGTCCATAACCCTGCCAGCGGTGGTGGGCGCGTCGGTCAGCCGGCTGGCCTTGGGACTCTCGACGGGCTGAAACGCGGGCCTGGTTTTGAGATGGTGGACGGCCGATCCGATTTTGATGCTGATAAGGCCTACAAAGACAGCAAGCTTTGCAACCTGCTGTTGGCTCGACAACTGGTCAGCCGGCTGGCCCATGAGCGATCAACGCTTCCCGTGATCACGTGGAGCCCAGGGCTGGTAATTCCCCGCAGTGCCGATGGTTTTTTTCGCGACAGCCGCCGGGTCAATCCCCTGGGCCAAGCCATCTTTGCGTTGATTGCGAGGGACCTACTGCGGCTGACGGTGTCGGTTGAACAGGCTGGATCCCTACTCGTGGACCTGATCAGTGCAGACCAATTTGCACCCGGGTTTCACTACCTGAGCAATGTCCTAAAAGGACCCGGACGGCATCAATTTGAAGCGACGGCCACCTCCGACGAAGCCGCCAACCTCAAGCTGGCCTCCGAGCTCTACGCAACCTGTTCCTCGCTGATCACCCATGCATGCTCAAAGCCTTCTGGCACGGCTTAAAGCAAGTCGGCCTGATAACGGAAAACACGGTTCGGAATCACACTGATATTGACATCAATATCATCAAGATCGATCTCCACAGCTCGACTTTTAATGCGCTTAAAGACTTCATCCAAGACGGACGTTGTCAAAGCGTTCTCTGGAGCATTTAAGACGAGATCCAGGGTCGCTTCATTGTCAACAACTCTAACATTACTGTACAAGATACGCACCTTAGACCACAGGACAGGATTGCCTTTGATGATGTCAAAATCACTGGTCTGACCCGATTTAAACCGACGAAATTCAGCATCTAAATGCTGTCGAACACTGAAATCATGCAGAGCCGATGACAGGGGAATGCATAAAACACCTAAAAGGCCAAACCAGATCAGAAGATTGCGCCAGCAACGACTGATTGATCCATACTGTTGAAGAAGAAACACCAACAAGCTGGCGACCGTAATTCCAATCAAGTTGGCCAGAAAAAGAAGAAACGATCCTTCGGTGATCTGGTTGGTCAACCCCGCAACCGTTCCACGACCAAAGACAGCAACCACCTCCGACCCCATCGTCAGACCAATGCCACTCACACAAAGGGGTGGAACCAGGGCCACTGCGATGGCAACACCGGCAATCGAATTCGACAAACGCTCGCGGGTCATGGAAAACGAGCCAGCGATAGCGGCGGCGATGGCAATGCCGAGGTCAATCAGATTTGGTGAAGTCCTCGCGGTGATTTCCGACTGAATATGTGTGACACCCAAGGCCATGCTGATCAGAGCCGATGTAGCGATCACGCCGACCACACCCAGGGTCACTGTCACAAAGGAACGTCGCATCAAGCGACCATCGGCAACCGATATGCCGAAAGCAAGACTGAGAATCGGGTCCATCAACGGCGCCACAATCATGGCGCCAATCACGACAGCTGTGCTGTTGGAAATCAATCCAAGCGTGGCGATCACACTGGAACTGATCAGCAGAACAAAGAAGCCCAGGGATGGTTTCGAGGAAGCAATCCTCTTTTCATAAAGCTGAATTCTCGGAACTCGAGATTCAAGGTTGAGCGTCCATTGCCCACTGATCTGTGCAAAAGCATCACCAAGCAGATTCGCCATCAACTCAAGGCTTTGTTCTTAGTGTGCACAGGATTGTTGGTTTGGCCTCTGGCTGTTGAACCGACTGCAACGTGAATGCCCCCTGGACCATCCGGAGAAGTTGCCGCACTGTCCGCAGCCCTGTTGTGGACCGTGGCCAGTGGGCTCTGGAGATCACTCAGTGACAGTGCCACTGCGGTGCAACTCAACACCGTTAAGAACGCCCTCGCCACGGTGCTCTTCCTGCCGGTGCTGGTCCGGATTCCATGGCAAGAGCACCCAAGCGCTGTCGTCACTTTGCTGCTCAGCGGAATGGTTGGCATCGCCGTCGGCGACAGCTTCTATCTCGCGGCACTCCGACGCATTGGCACCCGCCGCACCCTCACCGTTGAAGCCACAGGCCCCGTTCTCGCCAGCCTGGGCTCCTTGTTCATGCAGGGTGAAGCCATCACTGCCGTGGATTTCGCTGGAGCTGCACTGGTCGCGACAGCTGTTTTATTGATTGCCCGACCGACAAGACTGGATCCCGCCGATGCACAACAGCCATTGCAGCTCCGAAATGGTCTTGTTCTGGCCTTCGGCGCTGTGATCAGTGGGTTGGTTGGGGCCTTTCTCGCCAGGGGTGTCCTGATTCAGGACGACCTCACAGCCTTGGACAGTGCAGCGATCCGTCTTCTCGGCGGCATGGTCCTCCTGCTACCAACCTGGTGGCGAAGCGGGCCGAGTCCAAAACTGATGCCCAGCCCCGATGCCGGTTGGCGGGTTGTGATAGCCACTCTGTTGGGCACCAATCTCGGCATCCTGTTGCAGCAAATGGTGTTTCAGAACCTCGCTGTGGGTCCTGGTGTCACCCTGATGAGCACCGCCCCCCTGATGGCCCTGGCCATCGCCAGGATTCGGGGCCAACGACTTCAAGCATTCGATGTGGCCGCCGGAGCCTTGGGCGTGTCTGGAGTGGCGCTGACCAGCTTATGAAGATCGCGGGACATCGCCTCTGACAGGAGCTCGGAAAACCCGAGCACAACCAGATCCATTCCACCTCCGCTTTGCGGCCGCCAGGCTGTTGGCGGTGCCGCTTCAAACCAACTGTCCAACCGGGGACCCACCATCTGAATCTGGAGAGGCAGCGTTTTGTCAGGGAACCAAACGCGACCCTTCAGGCGAACGACTTGATGGGGACCGACAAGAGCTTTCAGCGCTTGTTCCAGGGCAGCACGGACCACACGTCCTTCCAACCGAATCACACTTCCCTTGATCTCCACATGGGTGTGGTCGTGATGGTCATGGTCATGACTGTGGACGTGGCTGTGGTCGTGGTCATGGCTGTGGTCATGGCGGTGCTCAAGCCCCAGAACAATCTGGGGATCGATGTGGCCATTCCGCATCGGCAGGATGGGCGTTCCAGCTCGTGTGTCGGTTTTGAGTTGGTCGCAGACGCCAAGGAGTGCAGCCTCGCTGACACAGTCGGCACGACTCATCAGCACAAGGTCAGCGGCTTGCAGCTGGTCCTCAAACAGCTCATCGATGGCGGTGAGGTGATCCAGGCTTGGGTCGTCCCGACGCTGTTGTTCCAGAGCCTCGGGATCCGCCACCGGACTGCCCCCAGCGAGCGCTTGCCCATCCACGACCGTGACAACACCGTTGACGTGAACTTTGGAACGGATGTCGGGCCACTCAAGGGCCTGGAGCAGGGGCCTGGGCAGAGCTAAACCACTGGTTTCAACGACGATTCCGTCCAGATTGTCTGCCCGTTCCAGCAGCCGTTCCATGGTCGGAAGGAAGTCGTCCTGAACCGTGCAGCACAAACATCCGTTGTTCAGCTCAACAAGACGCCCCTCCAGTTCATCCTCCGGACAAAATCCGCAACTACGGATCAAATCACCGTCCAATCCAACACTGCCGAATTCATTGACCATCACGGCCAGTCTCTGACCGCTGGTCTGGAGCAGCTCCCGCAGCAGTGTTGTTTTGCCGGCCCCCAGGAAACCGGTGATCACCGTGACCGGCAAACGCTTCGACATGTTGGTGATCCGCTTCAGGGACGACAACCGAGACTCTCACGGGTCTCGACACCACTCCGGGGATTCACGCCGGATGCTGAGGCACACAACGCACGTTGCTGGGGAAGATCCACAACGGCATTGGTGAAGTCAGCCCCCTCAATGACGGCATTGGTGAAGCGGCTCTGCATCATCATCGCGTTGGTGAAATTGGCCCCGCGAAGGTCGGCATCGTCGAAACGACTGGCAAAGGCGACGACATCTTCGAGATCGGCATCACGCAGATCCGCACCCTGCAGTTGGGAGGTATTGATCACAGCACCGCGCAGGTCCGTGCCCGAGAGGTTCACCTCACGCAGGTCGGCCTTGAGAAATTCCTTTTCCTTGAGGTCTAAGCCATGCATGTCCCCGTTGATTTCTTGCACAGCGAACTGACCCCGCAGCTCAGGAGCCGTGATCGCGAAAGCTGGGGACGGACCTGTGACCTGAGCACAAACGATCAGAACTCCAGCAACGACGGCGAGGCAACGGCGAAACAGGCCTGTCATCAGTTCGGGGTGTCCACTGAGGGCTAACTTGTCGGATCACGTTATGGCAGCTGCCCTGTGAGCGACGCGTCATGGCCATGACATTGCGAGTGGTGGTTCCCCCCCACCCCCTGATTGCCCATTGGCTGACGGTTCTGAGACATCAGCACACACCGGCCCCGCTCTATGGAACAGCCCTGCAGGAACTGGGCCGCTGGCTGACCTATGAAGCCATCCGCGACTGGCTCCCCCACCGCCCGCAGCTCGTCACCACGGCGACGGGAGAGGCTGAAGGCAGCGTGATCGAGTCGACGGTACCCTTGCTGGCCTGTCCCATCCTTCCGGCTGGCTTGGAGCTGTGGCATGGGGCTCGGAGTGTTCTGCCCGAGGCCACGCTGTGCCTCGACACCCCAACGCAGGTCGAGGACAACGCCGGGCTGATTCTTTTTGTGGATCAGATCTCCGATGGAGAGCGGGAGGTCGCCCTGCTCCAACAACTCCAACGGGCCGGGATCGACGGGCGACGCCTGCGTCTGATCACCGCCTTAACCGCGAGTCCAGGTCTGAAGCTGATTGGTGAAGCCATTCCTGATCTGACCCTTCACACCGCATGCATCGATGCAGAGCTGACAGACAGCGGCATGATCCGCCCCGGAATTGGTGATCCTGTGCAACGTCTCAACATCAGAACCCGTTCCGCTGATTAGGCTGAGGGCCTGCGATTCGTCTGATGAGCCAGCACACCCCATCCTCTTCTGGATCCTTCGCAACGCTGGTCACCGGTGCCGTCATCGGCGCGGCAGGACTGGCCTTCTGGCTGCTGAATGAAGCCGACCGTCGCCGCCGTCTCGGGCAGCAGCGCTCAATGCTTTACGCCCCACGCATGCAGGACGGCTCGGAAGTTCTCAACACCCATCTCAACGGCCAAAACGGCAACCAGCAGCTGGAAGAACGGGTGGAGCGCCTCAACGCCGAAATTGCTCGTGTTCGCAGCCAGCTGGAGCAACTCGGATCCGAGGACTGAGCACTCGGTAGGTTGGCCGGATCTCCACAGGTCCGACCTGAACCATGCTCCGTTCCGACGCCGTCACCAAGGGGATTCAGCGTTCGCCCAACCGCGCCATGCTGCGCGCCGTTGGCTTCGGTGACGGTGATTTCGGGAAGCCGATTGTCGGCATCGCCAACGGCTACAGCACCATCACGCCTTGCAATGTGGGGCTGAATGATCTGGCCCTGCGGGCGGAAGAGGCTGCCCGGCAGGCCGGCGGCATGCCCCAGATGTTTGGAACCATCACCGTCAGCGACGGGATTTCCATGGGGACGGAGGGCATGAAATATTCCCTCGTCAGCCGGGAAGTGATTGCCGATGCCATCGAAACCGCCTGCAACGGCCAGAGCATGGATGGCGTGCTCGCCGTCGGCGGCTGTGACAAGAACATGCCGGGCGCCATGCTGGCCATGGCACGGATGAATATCCCCGCTGTCTTTGTCTACGGCGGCACGATCAAACCCGGAAAGCTGGGGGGCTGCGACCTGACGGTGGTGAGCGCCTTCGAAGCCGTTGGCCAGTTGACCAGCGGAACCATCGACGAAGAACAGCTCACCGCCGTTGAAAAAAATGCCTGTCCTGGTGCCGGCAGTTGCGGTGGCATGTTCACCGCCAACACGATGAGCGCAGCGATCGAGACGATGGGTCTCAGCCTGCCGTACAGCTCAACGATGGCAGCGGAGGATCAAGAGAAGGCTGAGAGTGCCGCCCGATCCGCCGAGGTCTTGGTGGAGGCCGTGAAGGCCAATATCCGCCCCCTGGATCTGTTGACCAAAGAAGCCTTCGAAAACGCCATCAGCGTGATCATGGCGGTCGGTGGATCGACCAATGCGGTTCTGCACCTCCTGGCCATCGCTCGCACCGCCGGGGTTGAACTCAACATTGACGATTTTGAACGGATCCGTCAGAGGGTGCCGGTCATCTGTGACCTCAAACCCAGCGGTCGTTACGTCACCGTTGACCTGCACAACGCCGGCGGGATTCCGCAGGTGATGAAGCTCCTCCTCGATGCCGGTCTCCTCCATGGCGAGTGCCGCACCGTGGAAGGCAAGACCCTGAAGGATCTGTTGGCGGATGTCCCCTCGGCACCGGCCAGCAATCAAGACGTGATCCGTCCCCTGAGCAATCCGCTCTATGCCAAGGGGCACCTCGCGATCTTGAAGGGGAACCTGGCCAGTGAAGGCAGTGTGGCCAAGATCAGCGGCGTCAAGACACCGGTGCTCACCGGGCCAGCACGGGTGTTTGAGAGCGAAGAAGACTGCCTCGCAGCGATCCTCGACAAACAAATCCATGCCGGTGACGTCGTGGTTGTTCGCTATGAGGGTCCAGTCGGAGGGCCTGGAATGCGCGAAATGCTGGCTCCGACCGCGGCGATTGTCGGCCAGGGACTGGGGGACAAGGTGGCCTTGATCACCGATGGGCGGTTCAGCGGGGGAACCTATGGGCTTGTGGTTGGACATGTCGCACCGGAAGCCGCCGTGGGTGGAACGATCGGTTTGGTGCAGGAGGGCGACAGCATCACCGTGGATGCCAACCAGCTTCTGCTGCAACTCAACGTCGAAGACGCCGAACTCGAGCGCCGGCGGGCGAGCTGGAGCCAACCAGAACCGCGTTATCGGACGGGCATCCTCGGAAAGTACTCACGTCTGGTCAGCAGCAGCAGCAAAGGAGCCGTTACGGATCAGCCTTGACGCCAAGGATGCGCCCATCGAGGCGCTCTCTCCTCACATCTCGGCCATCTGTCGCCAAATTGCCCTGGCTTTGCCAGGACAAAGTTTGAAGGCATCAGCGAATAGGTTTTCAAAGAAAGCGATACCAATCTCTTTATCGTCGAGATCAATTTGATCCATCATTGAGATTTCAAGATTGCGAGAAAGAAACGTTTGCATCATTCCCTTCTCCATCGCACCTCCTAAGGGATAACCGCCGCAATACTGCTTGGCGGTGTTGGATCCCATGGTTGCCGCGATTTCTTCGCGTTCCGCCTGGCTCAGGGGAGCGGCCTCAGCGACTGATGCACCACCGAGCCCAGACAACGTGAAGGCCAGGACGCAAACTGACAACAACCTGTTCACAACAAACCGCTCCAACGCGCTTAGTCATAGCGGAAAAAAATCAACTGTCCGCACGATCTAGCCCTGGTCTGATCAAAGTCCGCAGACGTCGACTCAGTGCTTCCATCGCAGCGGCGTCTTGAGGGGCGCTGCAGCGTTCACCACTGGCTCCATCCATCCAAACCGGATGACGGCCATGCCAAAGCATCGGGCGTTCGGGCTGGTCCCACCAACTCAGCATCAGGTTGATCTCGTCACCGCTGCGATACATCTCCAATTCGAGGTCACGATCGCTGTGACGTTGACCATCCTGATCCCGACATTCAATCCGAACGGTGAGGTCGTCAACAGGACCTGCAATGGGGTCTGCACCGGATAACAGCACCACCGAATGAATCCATGGCTTAAAGCAGACATCCGCGGAGCGGGCGATCAGAACCTGAAGATCCATCCGTCAGGACAACGCATGAATCGAACGGAGCAGCAGACGGATCGGACCGGAGCGAAAGCCTCTGTTTAGGGAACCATCATCGCCAAACTTTGAGTGCAACACTTGAATCCTCGTCAGCCCTGCCGCATCGAACCGAAGAGGCAGCCCCACGGGTTTGGCACGAACGGTGGGTCTCAGCTGAGCAAAGGGGACCTCGATAAAGGTGGTCCCAGTGGAGTTGGTCGGCACATCAATTACCCAACGCAAGCCTCCTGGAATCAGTTCCGTGAGCCCAAGTGAACCATCCCGGCAACCGAGGGCAATTTTGAGGGTTCGGCCCTCACCATCCAGCTCAAAGCGCAGCCCGGACACTGCCGAAAGGTCCAGCGGCGGTGACAGTCGCGGTGAGCGGCAACTCACAAAGCCGCCGCCCTCCTCGATCAACTCGCCCTCCAGCAGCAATCCCTCGGAGCACACATGACATCCGGCCCGGGAACGGCCGCCCATGATCGTGTCGTTCAAACAGGTCCATTCAGCGAAGTCGGTGCCCTGAAACAGGGTGGACTCAGAGGCCAGCGGCTGCATCCTGATCAACAAGGATGAGCACATCATTAGCAGGTTGAACCAAACGAGCGGGAGTGCGCTCGGCTGATTCCGTTGGATCGATCAACCGACGCAGTGCCTCCTGTTTTGCACGGCCAGCAACCAGAAAGATCACCTGACGCGCGGCACTCAGGACCGGGGCCGTCAGGCTGATCCGATCGAGACCTTTGCCACGCCCCACGGTCGCCCATGCATCGGTCACGCCGGGAGCATCCGTCCCTGGAAACAGCGAAGCCGTGTGGCCGTCATCACCAAGGCCCAACACCATCACATCAAAGATCGGCGGCGCTCCCGGACAGATCCGCTGCACCAACTCGCCAAACATGACGGCACTGGCATCCGCAGAGTCCAACTCCACGGTGGGAACCGGATGGAACGTGGCCTTGGCTCCAGGGCCCTGGGCCATCAACGTGCCACGGACCATGCGGGCATTGCTGGATTCATCGTCCGAAGACACCCAGCGTTCATCACCAAGCACCACATCCACACGCTCCCAGGGGAGACGTTCTTGACCAAGGAGGCGATAGGCATGACCCGGTGTCGACCCTCCGGACAAGGCGATCTGACAGCGATCCCGTTGTCCGAGGGCCAAATCGATCTGGGCGGCAATGGTTTCAGACGCTCGACGGGCGAGGTCCTGCGCGTCGTTGACACGCACAATCTGGTAGTTGCTCATGGTTCGACTCCTCTGCTCAGTCGAGCCACTCAGTGTGGAAACTGCCTTCCTTATCCACACGTTTGTAGGTATGGGAACCGAAGCAGTCGCGCATGGCCTGCACCAGGTTCTGGGGTAGACGGGCTGTTCGGTAGCTGTTGATGTAATCCAGCGTGCTGCTGAAACAAGGAACAGGGACTCCCGCCTCGGCGGCACCGGACACCACCTTCGCCAGGCCAGGGAGCCGACGATTGACCTGATCCGCAAACCAGGGATCAATCATGAGATTTTCCAGTTGGGGATTGATCTTGAACGCATCCTGGATTCGCTTCAACAGGCGGGAACGGATGATGCAGCCCCCCTTCCAGATCTGAGCAATCGCAGGCATGTTCAGGGAATAGTCGAGGTCGTTGGAGGCGATCCGAAGCAATTCCATGCCCTGGGCATAACTCGCGACACAGCTCAAGACAACGGCATCCATCAGCGGCGCCATCGCGTCGTCCGGACGGCCCAGATCGAAGTCCTTCACGGGAGGACCATTGAGGATCGATTCCGCATGAACACGCTGCTGCTTCATGGAGCTCATCACGCGTCCATTGAGGGAGGCGTAGATGGTTGGCACGGACGCGCCCATCTGAAGAGCGGTCACCACCGTCCAAAGACCGGTGCCCTTCTGACCAGCCTGATCCATGATCTTTTCCACAAGGTCGGCGCCATCCTCAGGATCCTTGGTGCGCAGGCAGACCTCCGTAATTTCAACCAGGTACGAGGAAAGCTCTTCGGTGGCATTCCACTGTCCGAGAACATCGGCCATCTCCACACCTGTCATGCCTTTGACCCGCTTCATCAGGTCATAGGCCTCAGCAAGAATCTGCTCGATCCCGTACTCAATTCCGTTGTGGACGGTCTTCACAAGATGACCGGATCCACCGGGGCCGATGTAAGTCACACAGGGACCATCCTCCACCTGTGCCGCCATGGTGCTGACCAAACTCTCAATGGCGTCGTAGGAGCTTTTTGTGCCCCCTGGCATCATGCTCGGGCCTTCCAGCGCACCTTTGGCACCACCGGAAACGCCCATGCCGATAAAGCCAAAGCTTTTACTCTCGAGTTGTTGAACGCGACGCTCGGTGTCTTGGTAATCAGAGTTTCCCCCATCGATCAATAAATCTCCCTCTTCGAGATACGGAGAGATCTGATCAATGACAGCATCAACGGCAGCACCAGCCTTGACCATCATCAGGATGCGACGAGGATGCTCCAGCTTGTCGACAAAATCCTTGAGATCAGTGGCACCTTGAATGTTTTTACCCGCACCGCGCCCTTTCAGAAACTCTTCTGTCTTCGCATAGGTACGGTTATAAACAACGCTTGAAAACCCATTTCTCTCAGCATTAAGGACGAGATTCTCGCCCATCACGCCGAGACCAATCAGACCGAAATGAGATTTGGACATGGCCTGAGTGACACGTGAACACTGTTTGCAGTGTGAGCAGAAAGAAGTCTGCCGTCTGCCTCAAACACACGTTCTGTCAGGAACAAACAACCAAGACCCATCAAGGGCCTTGGAGCTCAGAGGATGAAATCCGCGATCAGATCACCGTGCCATCAGCGATTGTGGCGTTCTTGACAATGACGACAATGCCATTGCGGATGTAGAAACCCTGATCAGGACGATCAGCTTCTTCAACGCGATCCTTGTTGACAATGGTCACGTTGGATCCAATCCGAGCGTTCTTATCAAGGATGGCTCCTTTGACCGTTGTTCCCTCACCCACACCAAGGGGAATGCCGCCACGCTCACGCAGCAGCGCACGCTCATCGGACGACTCAAAGTAGTCAGCCCCCATTACCAGAGTTTCTTGGACAACAGCATCGGTTTCAATCCGACTGCGGACACCCAGAACACAGTGATGAATGCTGCAGGATTTCAGAATGGAACCCTCACCGATGATGGAGTCGGTGACTTGAACATCAACCAACTTGCTCGGCGGGAGATAACGGGGACGGGTGTAGATCGGGAACTTCTCGTCGTAGAAGCTGAACGGTGGGGAAGGCTGCTGGGTCAGAGCAAGGTTGGCCTCGTAAAACGCACCGATGGTTCCAATGTCCTCCCAGTAGTCATTGAAGACGTAACTCTGAAGTTTGTCTCCGCGGGCAAGAGCTTCGGGAATCACTTCCTTACCGAAATCCTTGTGGGCGGGATTGCTGTCCAACAGGTTGAAAAGGGTCTGTCGACTGAAGACATAAATGCCCATCGAAGCCAGGTAAGGCTTTTTCTTGGCCTCTTCAGGTGACAAACCGAAGCGGGATGTATCCACAGCCATGGCCTTGAGCGATTCACCCTTCGGCTTCTCGCGGAACTCCTTGATATCGGCATTTTCATCAGTCCGCATCAGCCCGAAGGCCTCCGCCTGGGCCGGATCCACGGGCAGGGCAGCAACGGTGAGATCAGCACCGGTCTGACGGTGATGCTCGACAAACTTGCTGTAATCCATGCGGTACAGCTGGTCGCCGGACAGGATCAGGTACTCATCGACATCCCATTCCTGGAACAGCCATTGATATTTACGGACGGCATCAGCGGTGCCCTCAAACCAAGAGGGGCTGTCGGGGGTTTGTTGAGCGGCAAGCACCTCAACAAAACCTTGACCAAACGATGCGCTGAGGTTGAAACTCTGACTGAGGTGACGATTCAGCGATGCACTGTTGAACTGCGTCATCACGTACATCTTGTTGATGCCGGAGTTGATGCAGTTGCTGATCGGAATATCAATTAGACGATATTTACCCGCCAAAGGAACAGCAGGTTTAGCCCGCATCTTGGTCAACGGGTAGAGGCGAGTACCTGCACCGCCGCCGAGAATGATTGCAAGTACCCGCTTCATGACAACTCCCGAGATCGGCGTTACCAGAAGAACTTACTGGAGTTTTCCCGTTCTCGAACACCGAATGGGATCAATCCATCGAGATTGCTGGGAATCAGTCCGGGACAGGCACAAATCAGGCCTCTGGCGCAGGATCCAGGTCGAACAGACGCTCAACGGTCCGGAGGGCTTGCTGACGATCGGAACGATTCTGAGGAGCTCTCAACTGGGTTACAGGAGTATGCAGAATCTTGTTGATGATTCCCTTACTGAGCGCTTCCACGACCTTGCGCTCGCGGGCAGAGAAATCAGGGCCCATACGACTCAGTGCTTTTTGCAATTCTTCGGCACGAACGGCTTCCATCGTGGAGCGAAGACGATTAATCGTCGGAACAGCTTCGAGACTGTCCCACCAGTCAAGAAATTGCTGCGCTTCCTGCTTCAACAACTCTTCGGCCTCACGGGCCATGGCCTGACGGGCCTCCTGGTTGCGTGCAACAACCTCCTGAAGATCGTCAACGTCGTAGGACTCCACCCCCTCAACATTGGCCGCATCAGCGGCGATATTGCGAGGAACGCCAATGTCGATCAAGCGCAAAGCGCTGCGGCGGTTCAAAGGCTGAAGGCGCGCGGCGTCAATGATTGGGTCATCAGCTGCCGTGCTTGTGAACACAAGCGAACAGGTGCTGAGGCATTGGTTCAGTTCCGTTAACGGACGACACTGAATCGGCAGCTCAGGGAAATCCCGGGCCAACAGTTCAGCCCGTTCCACGGTGCGGTTCAACAGCACCACCCCTGAAGCCCCCTTGGCCTGCAGGTGCTGGAGCAGCAGACGGCTCATGCGGCCAGCGCCAACCACCGCAATCTGCTCGGTTTCCAGGGTGACCAGCTGATCGAGGCCGCGGGACTGACCGAGTTTCAACTGAGCCAGTTCAACTGCTGCGGAACTGATGGAAACGGCCCCGGTTCCAAGGTTGGTTTCACTGCGGACCCGTTTTCCAGTGCTCACCGCCTGGGTCAACAAACGGTTGAGGATGGGACCAAGAGACTTGTGCTCCTGCCCCAGGCGCATCATCTTCTTGACCTGAGAAAGGATCTGCCCTTCGCCTAAAACCAGGCTGTCCAAACCAGCCGCCACACGCATGAGGTGGTCGACCGCATCTTCGTGGTGAAAACTGAAGAGGTGGGGAGAAAGCTCGTCGGTCTGGAGACCGGAATGCCCACTTAAAAAATCATTGACAGCTGAGACGCCAAGGTCGGGATTGCGAACCAAGGTGTAGATCTCAAGCCGATTGCAGGTGCTGAGGATTGAAGCCTCAAGCACCTGTTCATTGCCCCTCAAAGATTGGAGGGACGTCTCCATGGTCTGCTCGGGAATGCTCAGGCGTTCCCGGATTTCGACCGGTGCCGTGCGATGACTGAGGCCGACGACGGCAATATGCATGGAGACGTTCCTCTCAACCAAAAAATGACAGTCAGTTCAGAGCGATGCTCTGAGCGCCGTCCTTGATGTGCACGGTGTTGGTGAAGCGACAGGTGTTGTCCAAGTTGCTGATCACCAAGCTGCTGGTGCGGGTGCAGTCGTTCTCGAACTTAACGCCATTGAAGAGCAGACCATCGGTGATGCCGCTGCCGGCAAAGATGACGTGCTCACCACAGGCGAGTTCGGCTGCGTCATAGACCTTATCGGGATCGGTGATCCCCATCTCGGCCAAACGGGCCAGGTTGCCTTCCTTCGTCATGTCCGCCCACTCGGAGGTTTGAGCGATGGCGGGGTCGTACACCAGTTGGCCTTGGAAGTGACCACCCAGGGCGCGCATGGCGGCAGCGGAAATCACGCCTTCAGGTGCAGCGCCGATGCCCATCAGGCAGTGGGTGCCGGTGCCGGCAAAACCGCAGGCGATGGCGGCCTGAACATCACCGTCGGAAATGGGCTGGATGCGAGCACCGGTGGCACGAATCTCAGCGATCAGGTCCTTGTGACGCGCACGGTCCATCACAACAATCGTCAGTTCGTCAGGAGCCAGGCCCAGGCACTCACTGAGGATCTTGATGTTTTCGGTCGCAGACTTGTTGATGTCGACCTTGCCCTTGGCTGCCGGGGGTGCAGCCAGCTTCTTCATGTAGAAGTCGGGGGCGTTGAACAGACCACCACGGTCGGACGCGGCCAAAACAGCCATGGAACCACGCTGACTGAAGGCGCAGAGGTTGGTGCCTTCGCAAGGATCAACAGCGAAGTCCACGCCGGGGCCTGTGCCACTGCCCACTTCCTCACCGATGTAGAGCATCGGAGCTTCGTCACGCTCACCTTCACCGATGACGATCCGACCCTGCATCTGAATCTGACCCATGCGCTTACGCATGGCTTCCACAGCAGCGGCGTCAGCTTCGTCTTTCAGGCCCTTGCCTGAAAGCTTGGCGGAAGCGATGGCTGCCTGCTCGACAACCTCGAGAATTTCCTGAATAAGGGTCTGATCCACGTGACTCCGAAGTGGGGTGGTGAGGGGCTGGCGAGATGGTTGGGCAGGACAGCTTGCCGCTACCGCAAGGGATCTCAACACAAAAGCGCGGCTAACTGTATCAGTGGTTGCAGGAGTCTTTAAAATCTCCCCGCAAAACCGCGACCACTTCGATGAGCACCAAGCCCCTGGTGATTTCGCCGTCGATCCTCTCGGCCGATTTCGCCCGCCTCGGAGAAGAGGTCAAGGCCGTTGACCAGGCCGGAGCTGACTGGATTCATGTCGATGTGATGGATGGTCGCTTCGTACCGAACATCACGATCGGCCCCCTGATCGTCGAAGCCCTTCGTCCAGTGACCCAAAAGCCCCTGGACGTCCACCTGATGATCGTTGAACCGGAAAAGTACGTTCCTGACTTCGCCAAGGCAGGAGCTGACATCATTTCGGTCCAGGTTGAGGCCTGCCCTCATCTGCATCGAAACCTGGCTCAGATCAAAGATCTGGGCAAAAAGGCCGGTGCGGTGCTCAACCCGGGTACACCACTCGACACGCTCGAGTACTGCCTGGAGCTGTGCGACCTGGTGCTGATCATGAGCGTCAACCCAGGGTTTGGTGGGCAGAGCTTCATCGACAACCAGGTTCAGAAGATCCGCGACCTTCGTCGCATGTGCGATGAGAGAGGACTCGACCCCTGGATCGAGGTGGATGGTGGGATCAAGGCAGCGAATGCCTGGAAAGTGATCGAGGCAGGTGCCAACGCAATCGTGTCTGGCTCGGGTGTGTTCAACCAGCCGGATTACGCAGCTGCCATCCAGGGCATCCGCGACAGCAAGTCTCAGGAAGCCGTCTTGGTCTGACCAACACGGCAGTCAAACTGAGACACATCATTAAAAACCGCCCCCGCAACCGGGGGCTTTTTTAATGCCTGCGCACACAGCGACAAGAAGGCAACTAAAGCTTGAACTCAAGAAAAAGCGCTTCAGCCTCGGCATAATTCTTGGAGTCCCGAAGAATATAAACATGAGATTTCCACCAATCCCATGTTTCGATGTCAATCAATTCTAAAAGATGATGTTCCCACTGATGCTCGGACGAAGGGAATTGCTGACTCATGCTTCGTTTCGCAGCTGAATAAAAACTAGACGACACCCCATTGATGTCTAGCGTCTGACATCAAATGATCAGGTCGTAGCAACATCGCCCAACAAGGCAGCAGAAGCAGTGCCGCGAATCAAATGGCGCAACTGCTCGGCTTTGACATCGACAAGATGATGGGACGACACAAATCCACAGTGACGAAAGCCATCCTCCTCAACACACACTTTGATGGTGCCATCAACCAACGTCTGAAGGTCAGTCATCGGGCAGAACCATGCGATTTCAAACATCCTGGCGAGTCACTCTGTCCATGCAACCCAAATGAGTGTTAATCACCAAGCAACAGGGGGTCAGCCAAGGGGAGCGTCCGTCCTCGGCGGACCCTGCAATCTCAATGGCTGATCCGACCTCGCCTCCGTTCACTCCGTTTGTGCGTGTCCCAGCACAAGCGCTGCTGCTGCCCCTTGGGCCCCTTAGCGTTGAACAGATTCTTTCCTTGAAACAAGGTATTGATCCAATACTAAGGATATGAACTTACCCCTATCTCCCTTCGCATCCCTGGCATGCTTTCCAGCAGTGACGAATGGTTGGAGTCAATTCAGTTTGCCTTCAATAAACCGTTGGATATCGATTCGGTCATTTGGGCGAAGGGCCAACTGCGTCTTCTCGAAGTTCGCGGCCATTATGCAAATCGAATAGCCGTCTTCGAAGAATTCTTCCCGGAGGACAATTACCAGCCTCTGACAACCAGCTAAACCATATCCAACTCAAAAAAAGCAGGCATCAATTGAGACGCGACCGGACCAACACAGCAGAAAAGTTGCTTGTGAACCGTACGGAGCTCAATCCTAAGCATCTGACATCAGGCCATCCGAAGCATCAAAATAATTAAGTCCAGCCAGAATAACCTAATGCCTGAATTTAACTATCACCATCTTCCAGGTCATCATCTAAAACGTCATTGGTTTCACCAGGGAGCATCAACTCGGAATCAGGACTAGCCAAAAACGAAGGAGCAACCAATCCAAGACAAACTCCCACCAAGAGAACCAAGCCGAGGATAGCCTTAACCATTTATCCCTCCAAAACAGCGATTAAGAAAACCAGACTAAACAACTAACCATGCTCTGACAATCATTAACAGCCCTGCAATGGCAATCGGAAGCCTGCTCACATGCCATTGGTTCACTCAATCTGCAGGGCGGCGGAACTGGAAGAGAGGTGGTCAACCGACGGCTTTGAGCACAGCAGTTAGAGCATCGACCCCAGCCGAAGCCAAAGCTGGTTAACGTTTCTTTACATCTTACGGTTTGAGCCGTGCTTTCTGGCCTTTTCCCGATCGTTTACGCCGCCGCTCTGACCGTTCTGATGCTTCAGGCGTTCCGAATGATGAGCATGGCAAGCACAACGGATTCACGCACAATTAAAAAGCGCAACGACAGAACAGGACTGCAAACCGTGCATCCAGAGCTCTTGGATGCAGACGGAAACCTGACAGACGAAGATCTGTGGGTCGTGCGCTTCTCCGATCAAGAGGGTTTTGCTCCATCGCAAAGCTAAATCGTGCAAGCCTAAAACCCTGTTATTGGTCTTAAAACTCTCAAATCGGGACGAAAAAGGAGAACAGCGTCACTGATGTGGGTTCAATGTAGCCCGTGCAATCCTCCTTTTTCGACCGTTTCATCAATGGATCGCCCTGGTCGTCATCTCCATAATCGTCCAGGAGCAGTCCTGAGTCTGGTCAAAGACTGAGATTTCACCCTCTCGCTGTGACCAGAAACTGATTCATCGGTGTTGAAGCCCTCCAACTCTCCAAACAACCTGACTGAGGCTGGGTTGATGTCACGTTGCCAAAGCAGCCTTAGAGCAGATCAAATGGACCGTTGTGATACGTGCATTGATGCGACAACAGGTGATGTCGATGGTCGAATTAAACCAGCGATCGCAGATCGGCTCTCGCTCAGACACTGGAATGGATCTTCCAGCCTGATCGGGAGCATGGACAGACATGAAAAAAGGGGCGATGTCTCCCAACACCCCCCTCATGGCTCGCAACCAAGCGTGATCCATCAAAAAAATGTTCGCCTGAGCACAAACGCTTAACTTTGACACCAGATCTAGTGGCTACCTGCCTAATCAGACAAGGCTGCACAGAGCTGTCCGCAGGGAGTACGAGTCTTTGTTCACCCTTTGGCACAGGTCCATCGCGCGATTCGTCCGGTGTCACCGGCCGTGAGCGTCATCTCACCCGTGCTTCGATCGAGTCTGTGACGCATCGTCGCGGCAACTGCAGGGAGTTGGTGGATCCACTCCACCGAATCACCACCGAAGACAGCTGTTTCGGTGAACAGGCGGCTGAACCCTGTGGTCGTGAGTTCAAAGGCGACCTGTGTCGTTGTCTCATCCAAGCTCAGACGCATGGTTGTATCGGTACTGGGCAGGTTGCATGTCCAATGCTCAGGAGCAGCACTGACTGGGGTTGCAGCCAACACCACACCCGCAATTGCACCAAACCATTTCAGTTCCACATCATCTCCCTTGTCCAGCGGTGCCATCATCCTTGCAGAAAGAGCTGCGATGCGAACAAGATTCTCGTCCAAGCCACGACAAACTTTTAGCAAAAATCCTTGAACAATTCGTCTGCTTGATCCTCTCCAAGCGAAGCCCCCTCTTTGAGATAGTCGCACGCTGCGCCCATATCAATCTCCCCATGCATGATACCTAGATTCCTAAAACTAATGGCTGCATAATCACTTTTAGGATCAATCTCAACCGACTTCTTACAGTCGTCGATAGCCCCCGCCTGATCGTCAAGCGCATACTTGAGGGCGCAACGATTCAACCAAGCAGCTTGCAATTTTGGGTCAATTTCAATGGCCTTGTCATAATGCGTCAACGCCGCTGACTTGTCTCCCGCCAATTCTTGAATACCGGCAAGCACAAAATGTGCAGGGCCAAAACCAGGAAACAGCCTGATCGCTTCATTGCAATCAGCGATGGCACCCGAGAGGTCGTTTAATCCACCTTTAACAGCACACCTATTGCGATAGGCCATGGGCGTTGGGGCCATTTTGATGGATGCATCACAATCCCCTAAAGC
>NZ_JBGKDS010000099.1:0-18646 GCF_042954325.1 Parasynechococcus sp.
ACCGTCATCTGCGGCCCCGTCGCCCTTCTGGTGTCCGGCATCGCAGCATCCCCTTTGATATCGCCGTGAGCCTGAACCGGCTGAATCACCGAAAGCAGCGAGCCGACCACAAAGGCTCCAACCAAGCCCTTTTGCATAGCAGCTGAACACTGAGACAAGAACCTTGATGCCTCCATGGATTCCTCTAAAGGGCGAACTCTGTCAACTCACCTTATTATCGCGAGTTGCTCATGAACATTCCCAGTTGCACAAAATTCCAGGGACAACTCAGGGACAAGTCCCTCAGACCTGATCCTGCAACTGAGAGCTAAGTGGCATCAGCAACCAGGTCGACAGACCGCTAAACCAACCGGCGCGAAACAAAGCACAACGCGATCGGCACAGGCCACAGCGGCGATGCAACGCTCCCGCTGCACGAAGAACAGAACAAACACAGAGAATTCGTGCTGACGTCATCGCAACGCCAAGGGCTCAATCTGACCATTTTGTTCGAGGCCGAGTTGGATCGGTCGCGGTGCTCCAGAACCCGGCAGTGTCACCTCAACCCAAAGGGTGTTGCCATCCGGACGAATGGACGGGTCGTCGACATCTGATGGAATAAAAAAGGCTAATTCTGGACCCGGAATGATGACAAGTGTTCCCTGCTCAAGTCGAAGTTCTCCAGCAAAGTTGTTCGATCTTGTTTGAACCGCCTGCTTTGCCAGCAGCCGATGATCCACAACGGAAAGGTTCACGTCTTGCCAGGTTCCGACGAGGTCTGATCTAGACAAACCATCCGACTGATCGGACAAAAAAGGAACCACCATCTTTAAGGTGATATATCGGCCACGGATCGGCAAGTTGGGATCCACTGGTTGCGTCGCAACCCAGGCGCGAGGGCTTGTCTGCCGTTCGAGCCAAAACAGCAACCCCGTTGACAGCAACAGCATGGCTTGAACTCCAGCCAGCAGCAGCGCTGGACTCCAGCGAACGCGACTATTCATGAGATGGTTGCGTCAGACGTGCAGAAGGGTTTGGAAGCAGAGCTTGTCGCAATCTGTTCAATCCCCAGCCACCAATAAAGAAGAACAAGCCAAGGCCCAACAGGGTGAGCGATCGATCAAAACGACCGATCACCTCGGTGAAATAGAAGCCAATCAATGTGATAGCTAGCAGAACGGTGCCGAGGTTGACACGCTCTGCGCGGGCTTCAGCAGCTCCCCAAACCATCAAGCCCACAGACCCGACCCCCCACCACAAAAAACTAAGCCCATTGAATCCAGGAATCTGAATCACTAAATCGAGGATCATCCAGATCGCTGCCCCGGCAAGTGGCCAGAAGCGTTGGGGACGCAGCCACCAACCAAGCAAAATCGGCCCACCCAACACCACACCCCAGACCACCAAGGACAACCAAAGTGGTTGTCCCAGAGCAGGCGAATCCAATCCCGTCGCCACCACAGCCCAAGTCACTGCTGATGGCACCAAGGCGAGACCACCGATCCACATCAACACCGACCGAGCGGGGGTCAATGGCACACGATGGGGCGCTGTGAAATACGTCAACGCGGTCAGAAGCGCTCCTGCAGCAAAAGGAACCTGCAGCCAATCGTTGGCATTCAAAGCCGAAAATCGTTCAACCAGATCAAAAACCCTGACGCTGATCCATCCGGGCAACAGCATGGAAAGCAAGGCCAGCTGGGGCCACTGCCGCAACAAAAGCCACCCGGCTGCAGCTCCAAAAGACCAGAGCAATAGCCCCCAACGGAACGACCAGAGAACATCGAGATGAAAAATCTGAGCGCAAAGAAACACCCCCGCACCAAAGGCCACCGAGCCAACCGCGTGCAATCCAATTGCCATCAGCTGAAAACGCTCGGTTAACCAGGCGCCACCCGCGTGCAATGTGATCACGATCAACAGAAGCAGGCTGACCCGCAAAGGCGGTGCCATCAGATCCCAGTGTGCGGAAACAAAGAGCATCAAGCCAGAAGCGAACAGCAGTGAACCCAGAAGGATTGACAAACGGATCGGCACAGCCAGATGAGGCACCGATGCAGGCTTGGACTGATTGGGCTGGGAATCTTCCCATTGCTGAATCGCTTCAGCAACATCGGCATCAATCAGACCAGCCTGCAACCATCGGCCAAGCTGCTCGCTCAACATGGGGGACGGTTCCATAGAGAACTGATGTTGAGATCAATTTTGAATGCTCAGGAGCAATCACCTTGGCGATCACCAAAACACTTGATCAGGATTCTTAAGTCATCCATGCCATCGCCCCGTTGTTGAACGCAAAACAGACGCATCTTTCGTGTTCAGACAGTGACCACATCGGTCGCTGTTAGCGACAAGCTTGGCGATGTCGAATGGCTGCGATCCCAGCCCTTACAGCACCGCAAATCGTCCGTTGGCGCATCGGCCGATCTCAAGGAGCTGAAGCTTGGATTGCTAGAGGGCTATCTGTCCGAAGACGCGTTTCGGACCATCGCTTTGAGACGCCATTGGGTCGGTGGTGAGGCGCTACCACCTATCAAGTCAGCACAACCGTTCAGCCTCGGAACTGCAGACCCAATGTGAGCAAACCTGCCGCGGCGATCCAACTTCCAACCACGCGGAGAGAGATGCGGATCCACTCACGGCGACTGACTGAGGTCTGAGCACTCACCAGTGCAGCGAGAACGGAGAGAGCACTGACAACTCCGAGCAGATCAAGCGACAGGGGGCCATCGAGGGGCATGGTGCTGCCGTTGCCAAGGCCAAACAGCAGACCGCTGATGGCGGACAAAACGGCCAGCCGGCGTGGTTGGAGGTGACACTGCAGTGCCACCAGGCATCCAATCAACGTGAACCAGAGAATGCTCGCGATGTCCAGGGAATCCCCAAGGGCCAACATCTGACCAAGACCGCCGCCGAGCAACCAACACAAGGGAAGCACCAGAAGCAGCACGCGCCCCCCCGCCGGACCCTGCTGACCAGACAGCAGCGAAAGGCCCAGGACAAGCAGAAGATCCGCCGGCGTGATCAACAGATGGGCGATGCCGTCATAGAAGCCACCGAAACCGGTTTCCATGAGGTGGGCAAACACTGGCGTCATCGGTCAGACCTGCAGCAGAAACCAGACACCACTGATAGTGATCGCAGCGCCAATCACCTGCACCAATCGGCGGCCGACGGGCCATTGACGCAGCTCACCCAACAGGATGCCCACCAGATGCAGCAGTCCGGTGGCGAAGACAAACGCCAGGCTGAACAGGAGGGCATTCGCTCCATCCGGTAGTTCTCGGCCGTGGGCATAACCGTGGAACAAGGCGAACACGCCGACGAGGGCCAACGCCACAGAGAGGGGGAGACGGCGCTCCAGCGCCACCAGCAGGCCCAGCACCATGCCTGAAATCGCGATCCCAACTTCCACTCCGGGGAGAGGCAGTCCCAGCAATCCAATCAGGCCACCCAGAGCCATCACCATCGGAAACGCCACCGGCAACACCCAGATGGCCGGCGCTGCCAGCACAGCGCCCCACAACCCGACGGCAACCATCGCCACAACGTGATCCAGGCCGGTGACCGGATGCAGCAAGCCGGACAACAAGCTGCCTGCACCGCCACTTTCAACATGGGCCCCAGCGGAAGGAGCCAACATGAACAGCAAAACCAGCAGCAGGACCATTCGGCGGGACATCATCAACCTCCAGGCAGAAACAGAGCGGTGGTGTGTTCAAAAGTCCAGAAGGCACCCGCTACACCCACGGCATAACCGGGCAAACGAACGGCCCACTGGGGCCAGTGAATCTCAAGCTGACGAAAGGAACGCTTGAGAGCAAGAACCAAAAACACAAAGACGTCCTGACCGATTTCGATGCCGATGTTGAACAGCAACAGAGCCAGCAACAACTCGCCACGGGGTAATCCCAACTCTGCGAGACCACTGGCATAACCAAAGCCGTGGATCAATCCAAACCCGAACGCGACCACCCAGGGCCGGCGAATGGTGAAGCTGGTCTGACCCCGCCAGCTGCGAACAACCTCAACCGCCATAAACAGAATCGAGAGCGCGATGGCCGCATTGAGAGGAGGCGTGGGGACGCGCATCACCCCGATCGCCGCCACCGACAACGTGACGCTGTTGGCCACTGTGAAGGCGGTAATCGTCTTGAACAACGTCCATCCATCACGGACGATCAGCAGCAAGGCCAGCACAAACATCAAGTGATCCACACCGAGCAGAATGTGCTCGATGCCCAGTCGTAGGTACGTGAAGGCGCTGGTCTGTTGCGCATCACCATCGACCGCACCGATCAAGGCCTGGCCCTTCTCCGGTTGGATCAGAATCGTTTCCGTCCCTGACGCGTTCAGGGAGGTCACGCGCAGCAGAACCTCCGTCCCCACAGCTCGCAAGCCATCAATACTGACAACGCGTCCCTGCAGAGATGCCTCACAGGTGAGTTGGGCTCCGTACACCAGGGCGCGGCGTTCCAGTCGCGCTTCCAGGTTGCCCTCCAACGCACAGTCGTCAGGGAATCGGGGAGCCAGAGGCAACCTTGCCCCACGCTGCAGGGGCAACTTCCAGATCACGTGATAGACGTTCTGGGCTGTCTCCTCGAGTTCGAGATAGCCCGGCATCAACTCATGGCCCAACACCACACAGGGCCAGAGCAGACCGAAGCAAAGCAGCAGCGGCAGGAGTCGACGAATCACGGTGTCAGCTCTGGTCGACGCACTGTGTACCTGTTCAACAAGCGTTGGTAGGCATCGTCTTGGTGCCGGCGAAGTTGTGCCTGACCCCAGTCGCGGCTGACCTCTGCACGAATGTCATCAAGCTCGGGGATCACCCCCTTCGAAACCGAGTCCACCCGAACCAAATGCTGTCCATAGGCCGATTCGATCGGCCCGGTCCAACGGCCTTGGGCCTGCTCGAGCAGAGCCTCGGTGAAGGTGGAGCCGAACAAAGCAACAAGCTCCTTGCGGCTGGTGTCTGACCAATTGTCAGCAAGATCAATAGGGTCACCAAGGCCTTCTTGGTCGGCCCCATCGCCTGGATTCGTCAACCGAC
This sequence comes from Parasynechococcus sp., assembly GCF_042954325.1. GTDB lineage: Bacteria > Cyanobacteriota > Cyanobacteriia > PCC-6307 > Cyanobiaceae > Parasynechococcus. The sequence goes on from NZ_JBGKDS010000099.1 coordinate 5,033, forward strand.
GAAGTGCGTCCTGCACATCAAGGCCCAGGGACTCACCACGTTGTTGCGGATCGAAAAAAACATGCCGAAACGACACAACTGCATCGGTGCGGTATTGGTCAGGATGGGTTGCAAAATAATTCTCGAGGTCTGAATCAGACGGGGCCTTGTTGAGGAATTCACTCTCATTCAAGAACTCCATCTTTTGACGAAGACGCCGCCTGATCAACGTGTCGTTCTGATCAAGACCAAGCTTCATGGCTTCGCGGACATAGAGCTCCGTACGCACCTCATCGTCAATCAGCGCCTGCAATTCGCTTTGTGAGGGAGGACGCTGCCAGGTGCGGGAGAATTGGCTGACCATGCCCACAGCCTGATCATCCGTAATCACAATTTCAGACGTTATTGACTTCTGTGCTGGCCTCAACACAGCATGAACAACAAACAGACTCGCACCAATCAATAAAAATTGAACAACAGGCTCACGCAGCCATGTTCGTAAATGCTGAAGCTTTCCCATTGGAATGACTGGGACGGAGAGCGACCTCCGTCCATCTCACACAGCAATTAAGACGGGTTATACCAGACGGGACTGGAGAACGCCCGTTCTTGATGGCTGTAGGGCAAGTCCTTCGGCATTTCTGCGAAGTTATCGAATCTCTTACGGTCAAAAGCCAACCAGGTCGGAGTTGGAATCTCCAAGACTCGGACGTAATAAAACGATCTCTGAGTGGGGTCGAAGTCAGGATCTGTCCAAGATCCACTCAGTGATGCTGCTCCGATGTTGTTCTTATAAGTGGCTTCTGTCTCGTCGACTGTATTTCCAACAGGGGGAATGGAACCATCATCAGCCAAGGTTCTCTTGTCGGGATCCGACCAGGTCACGTTATAGATTTTTTCATCCGTCGTGCCATCGGCCTTCAGCCAACCTTTGACGATCTGAATGCGATCAAGATTGGCTCCATCAGGATCTCGACGAGCCTTGATCTGGAACGTAGGCGCCTTGCCGTCTGGCGCCTGAGTGAGATCTCCACCCATCGGAACGCCCTTAAGGCAAGCGGCCTTTGCCCAATTATTAGCAGATAATTCAGTACCGTCGAAGTCAAAGCCCCCATACATTTGAACAGAAAGGAGGGTTCCTGTTGTGCCAAACACCTCCTTACGCTCCATGGCATCGAACAACCCTTCTCGGGTATTTTCCGAGGCCCAAACACCAGCAAGGCCCGACGAGCCAATCTGGTAGTTGTACATATCCAAGGACTTGTCCGTTGCTGACTTCAGAAGATGCTTCTTCCAGCGATCCTTGGAAGGCTCAGACGTGAAGGCTTTTCCGAAGAAAGCATTTTCATCCGTTGTCACCAAAGACGTGTGGCTATCCGTGGCGCCAATCACACCAAACTTAAATGGATTCACCCCATCGAGTTGATCCTGTAATTCCAGGCCACGACGAAGGCCGGGACGCACATATTCATATTTCATCATCTCTTTGGTCGGAGCCTTAAAGGCGCCAAGATTGGAATTATCCAACAACCAGAAATCGGCGAATTCATCGTTTGGAGACAGCAGAGGATGGGCCTCGCTGTGGCCTTTGATCTGTGTGATTTCAAACAGAGGTTCCCGCTTCTGCCTGCGGCGGGCGTAATCAGCATCGATGGGCTGATTGGTCTCCTGATGACGCGGCAGGAACATCGTGCCGCTGGAGAGGTTTCCGTTATGCGGAATCGCTAGGGCGCGACCTCCGGTTTTGTTCTCATAACCATCCATAAAGGTCCACAGATCCTCCACATCTTCGGAGTCGTAGGCCGAGAAGGGCGTGACCTGCTCAGCACGATCTTTGCCGTCCCGGAGGATCACAACCCGGTGCAGATTTCCGCCACCCGGCTGGCTTGTCCATTCGAAACCGATCAGGGCCGTGAATTCACCAGGCTTGTTGTATGCCTCAGCACTATCCAGGTTGGCACCCCATTCATTTTCAGAGAAGCCCTTAGGTAATTTCTTCGAGGTTCCCAATGCCACACCTCGAATAAATTCAGAGGCTGCCTCAACACCCTTTCCGTCCTTCACCAGATCATGGAGCCTCTTCCCGAACTCATCGCCGATCAGGCCCTCATCGGAGCGATCAATCGCCTGTTGTAGTCCAATACTTTCAGCGTGATCAGCAACGACGATGAAGTCATGGGGCCGTCGGAGCTGAACATCCTCGCCAATGCTTGACGTGACTTTCTTGCCCAGAGCGAACTCGTAGGCCGTATCGCGATCGAGCTTATTGCCAAACATTCCTGCATCCGGTGATGCACTGGTATGCAGGTGCGTATCACCAAAAAAGGGCCGTTCTCCCGCTAGACACTCAGCCGACTGGGATGCACCTGCGGTTGATGCCCCATCTCCGTTATTTGTATTTGACGCGGTCTTCTCTCCAGTCGAACAGGAGGCCAGAAGTGGCTGGAGAGCAACAAGAGATGCTGCAAACAATAGGTTTACGCGCACAGAAACCCCTTGAGTCATCAGCACTCGGTTTCTAGCAGTGACAACTCACTGAATCTGCTGTTCTGGATCACAAAACAACGAAAAAGACCCAGATGCGTCTTTTACGGACCAATAAATACGAGAATGATTATCATTCTTGCACAGCCAATCCATGGGGGCTTCGGTTGCGTCTGCAATCGAGCCAAGAGGCGTTGGTTCTTTCATTGACATCTCAGCGTGACTGCAGCCTGCCAACCATCACGACGCCATCTCAATGGCATCAGGGCGACATCCCTCAGCCCCAAAAACCTCAACGCCCTCGATCTGTCGTTGCAATTGCCGATGGAGCTGACAAGATCGAAACTGTTGATTCGTGCACGGCGTGGAACGGATAGCCACTGCCTGGGCAATCTTTCAAGGTCTGTTACTCGAAGCAATTCCGTTTCTGCTGCTCGGTGTGCTGATCGCTGGCTTGGCGCGCTGGCTGGTTCCTCAGAGCGCCTGGGTCAGTCGACTGCCCAGCAACCCAGTACTCGCTCCGATCACCGGTGCACTGATGGGATTTGCCTTGCCGGCCTGTGAATGCGGCAATGTTCCGGTCGCCCGACGCCTGCTCGCCAGCGGAGCGCCACTGGGCACTGGCTTCGGCTTCCTGTTCGCTGCACCAGTGCTCAATCCGATCGTTCTCGCCAGCACCTGGGCCGCGTTTCCTGACCAACCCTGGCTCCTGGTCGCCAGGCCTCTTGGAGCGTTCTTGCTGGCGATTCTGCTGAGTCTGCTGCTGGTGCAACTCCCCGAGGCACAACTTCTCGAAACGGCATTGTTGAGCGAACGACGCCTTAGTCAACCGCTCCGCAACCTGGACCTGCTCCAACGCAGCAGCGGCTTGATTGGTGAACCTCTACCAGCGGTGATGCCGGAGAAACCGCAGCGCCCATCGCCCCGCGACGTGCTCGATCAAAGCAGTCGTGAATTCCTGGATCTTCTGGCGTTGCTCGTGCTGGGCTGCATCATCGCCGCCCTGGTCCAGACCTGGTTACCCCGCAGTTGGTTGCTGAACATCGGTGGTGCCCCGACGGCCTCGATCCTGGCCCTGATGGTGCTGGCCGTCGTGGTGTCGGTGTGCTCAAGCGTTGATGCTTTTCTCGCCCTCGGTTTCGCCGCGCAGGTGACGCCGGGAGCGCTGTTGGCCTTTTTGCTACTTGGACCCGTTGTGGACCTCAAATTGGCCGGATTGTTCACGGTCTTGATGCGGCCCCGCGCCATTGCGATCACAGCGGTCGCTGCCAGCCTTGGCGTGTTGCTGATCGGCCAGTGGGTCAACCTGTGGCAACTGTGATGCGGGGGATGCGATGACGCGAGGTCTGCTGTTGATCCTCTGGGGGTGGATGGTCCTGTGGAGTGTGATCAGCGGTCGGCTGGATCTGCTCCTGCGCGGCGTGTTTCACACGCTGGTTGGGGCTGCTGGGTTGGCTCTGCTCATGGCCGGCCTGCTGCTGATGATCCGCCATCGCCGTCAGCGGGACGCCCCCCGTTGGCCCTGGCTGGCGAGCGGTGTGCTGGCTGGGTTGGTGCTACTCATTCCACCCAATCCATCTTTTAGTGATCTCGCGAACAATCGCCCCCAGGGTCTGCCTGAGCCCCCGGAACTGGCCTTTGTGTTGCCACCGGAACAGCGCAGCCTCACCGAATGGGTGCGACTGCTGCGGAGTCAGCCTGATCCCGATCTCGTCGCCGGGAATCCTCTGAACATCAGTGGCTTCGTCTGGAGACAACCCGATGGGCCTCCCTTGATCGCACGACTCACCGTCCGCTGCTGCCTGGCCGATGCCACCCCGTCAGGCCTGACCGTCGCCTGGCCGGCGGACGCGCAACCGAAAGCAAACGAGTGGTTGGCGATTCAGGGGACCATGGCAGCGGAAACCCGTAACGGCGAGCGGATTGCTGTTGTGGTGCCGACAACCATCAAAACCATCCCCCGCCCCAAGCGGCCATTGGAGCCTTGAACGCTCGTCTCCCATTTGCGCTGGCACTCTCAGCCGGGCTGGTGCTGATTCAGCAGCAGATTCTGCTGCGGCAGCCCCCCCGTCTTGCCGCACTGAGCCAGCAACCCATTCACTCCGGCAGCGCCGCCCTGGATCTGCGGTTCAGCCGGCCGATGGACCACACCAGCGTCAGCACCGACAGTCGGGTGGTTCCCGCCTTGAGCCATCGCTGGCTCGGAACCAATAACCCCCTGCGGTTGGTGATGGACCCCGGTGAGGCCATCACTGAACCCGTTCAGCTCGAGCTGGCTGGTGAGGACCTGCGTCAAAAGCGGATGGTGACGCAGACCTGGTGGTGGGAACCCCGTCCGTGGCTGGTGGTGACCCGGCAGGTTGAGGGCGGGGAGCAGCTCCAATTGCTGGATCATGACGGGCATTGGCGACCACTCAGCCCGGTTTGGAAACAGATCACCAAACTGACGCCGATCGGCAACGGTCGAGGCGTGGCCATGGTGAGCAGTGATGGCGAAGCCAGAGAAAAGATCTGGCTCCGACATCTCAAACGGCAGAGCCTGGCCCAACAACGGCAGCTCTTACAACCACCACAACCGGAACAGCTGGAGTTACTGGCTGAAAAGGAAGTGCTGTTTGGGCACCTGAGCAGCAATCTCAATGGAGATCTGCTGTTGCAAACCGGGGGATTCTTCCCCGGCAGCGAACGGCTTGAACTGATTAAAGCCAACGGTCAACGGCAGTCACTGAACCAGGTCTCCTCGGGTCCGATGGAACTGATTCCCTCCGGAGGCGGCCTGGTTGTGCCCTTGTACGACAGCCTCAGCCTTCGCCCTCTGGTGGACAACGGCCGTCCTGCACAGGCGCTCCCCGGCAATCGTGAACTGGGAGCCTTTTGCGCCGCATCGGGACGCGCCGTCCTGATTCGCCACTGGCCCGATTACCGGCGTTCCATTGAACTTGTCATTCCAGGGCTGGCCCCACGGCAGCTCTGGGTCGGTGAACAAGCCGTGCTCGGAGTGGCCTGCGACGGCAATGGGGAACGCATCTGGGCGGTGCTGGGGCAGTGGAGTGGCGACCGCGGAATCCACTCGATCCTGCTGCTCAATGGAGAAGGAACACCACTGAAACAGCAACCTCTGGCTCCATGGTCGATGAAAGGCGGCACCCCCGTGCAGTTCGATCCCGTCAGCCGGCAGCTCCTGATGACAGTGATCCAACCCAACAAGCGGGACAGTCACCCCGCACTGATGGATGCGCAAAGCCTCGAGTGGCGGAGGATCCTTGCCGTGGATGTCGGGGAATCCCAGTGGCTCTCCCCATGACCCCATCGGCAGCCCATGCCGATGCAGGACCCATTGAGCCGAATCGGACGGCAATGCCCCGAGATCGGTCCCCAGACCCAAGACAGTTGCTAAACAAGAGCCAAGATCACATCACGTCATGCCTCGCCCCGACGACGCATTGTTGGCGCATACAACGCTGAATTTTTGCGATCACGGGCTGATCAAGCGAGGCACTTTGAACCTGAAAGTATTGGCCTAAAACGACCGATTCGACCAAGCCGAAGATCCACAAGACAACCGCTCAATCAGAACCCAGCCAACCGATCGATGCCCTCAACATTAATCCTCAATGCTGATCAAGATGCATGCTCTGCATTAGGGACCTGGGTCAGCAACAACAGCAAAATTCTGGCTGGGTTTTCGCTGCTGATCGCCGAAGATGTTCTGCAGCGATTGACCATTCAGGAGTCTTTACAGCACTTATCGATCACCGCATGTCGACCCCTGCGTCAAGGGGGAGACATTGCAATGGCAGCCAAAATCCTCGATGGGGAAACCAGTGGTCTCATTCATTTCCCTGCTCCGCCAGAAGGAAAAGCCAACCCGGTGCTGTCCGAGCCACTGGTTCGTGCAGCACTGCTCTCCGACCTGCCCATCGCTCTGAATCCAGCCACGGCATCGGCACTGCTGATCGGCGTGCGGCGAAGTCGACGGGGCTATCTGATTTTTAATCCAGTCTCTGGACAAGGCGATCCTGAGATCGAATTAGCTGAAATCCGGCGGTATCTGGAACCGCAATTCATGCTCCAGATTTGGAAAACAAGTCCCGAGCTCGACCCAGCAGAACAGGCTCGGGATTTGATCAAGGAAATCAAGGCCTTTGAAGCCCAAGGAGAGGGAGATTCCATCATCATCGCCTCAGGCGGTGATGGAACGGTTGGTGCCGTCGCAAGTGCCCTTCAGGGGACCGACATCCCCCTTGGCATCATCCCCCGAGGAACAGCCAATGCGTTTTCAGTGGCGCTTGGGATCCCCACTGGATTAAAAGCAGCATGCACGAATCTGCTCCTCGGCAATCTCAGACGCGTCGATGTTGCCCTGTGCAACGACCAACCGATGATTCTGCTTGCTGGGCTTGGCTTTGAAGCAGGAATGGTCGATAAAGCCAATCGAAAATTAAAAAATATTCTCGGGCCCATGGCCTACATCTTCTCAGGGGCAAGGCAGATCGTTGACCAGAAACCATTCAAAGCCGATTTACAGGTCGAGGGCAAAGATTACAGCGTCAATGCCTGTGCAATTACAATTGCCAACGCTGCTCCTGCGACATCTGTCATGGCTCAGGGATTTGGCAAAGTGATACCCGATGATGGCTTGCTTGATGTCATTGTAGCCTCACCAAAAGACACAATAAGTGGACTTTCAATCCTGTCCAGCCTGGCTTGGTCGGCTGCAATGAGCAGCAATGCCAATAACAATGATCTGGCTTGCTTTCGAACCAATCAGATCAAAATCGAACTAGACGAAACACAGAAACTGGTCATCGACGGAGAGATTCTCGACGCGACATCGGTCACGGTCACGATCAAACCAAGGGCCCTACAGGTTGTTGCTCCAATCCCTCTGAAATCTTGAACCTCGCAAGCGATCCATCGATCCAGCGCAAGATCAGCCAGATGGCGGCCCGCGTGCGTTGGAAACAACCGGAGCTGGTCCAACAGGGTATTGACCAGACACGGCTTGTCCTGGACCACGAAACCAACCGATCGGAACGGGACGAAGCGTTTCACTTCCTCGTTCTTGGAGACAGTGGCACCGGACGTCATCGCTTCCACAGCCCTCCCCGACGCATCGCCGAACGGCTGCTGGCCCACAAAGACGATGCCGCCTATCTGCTGCACACCGGAGATGTGGTTTATCTGGTCGGAGCAGCGGATCAATACCGCGACAATTTTCTGAAGCCGTACCGGGAATGGCTCCAGAACGGCGACGCGTGGAGCACCATGAGCCATCAAGGGCTGGTCTTCAACCAACCCTTTCTTCCCGTTCCCGGGAATCACGATTATTACGACCTCTCACTCCCGGTGGCTTTGCTGGCCGGCCTGACACTGCCACTGCGTCGCCATCTCCAGTGGTTCCACGACATCGATGCGGGGTGGCGTGGATCCGGACAAGGGGAAACCTATGCCCGTGCCTTTCTGGATGTTCTGAACGACATCCCCCCCGCTCAATTAACGGATCACCTCGCATCCCATTACGACGCGAGCTGGGGAGAGCATCGATGCATGCGCTACCGACCGGGAATCACGACACGTCTGCCCAATCGCTACTACCGCTTTCGACATGCCGGTGTCGACGTGTTTGCACTGGATTCAAACACCTTGATCGCAACCGACGACCCATCACTGGACCAACGCGACCGACGCCATGCATTGAAGACACTGGAACAACGTCAATCCGCGTTGTACAAAGCCTTGGCAAGCAGCGGATTAGAGGAAGAGAAACGCGATGACTTGTTAGACGAACTGGAGACGCTTGAGGAACAATGCTTCGACCTTCAACGCAAGTTCAGACATAAAGATGTGGTCGACCATGAACAACTGGAGTGGCTCAAAGAGGGCCTGATCGAATCACACCGGGATCCAGCATCCAGGGGCCGAATCCTGACCATGCACCACCCCCCCTACGTGACTGAAAAAACAAAGTGGAATCAGGGCGATACAACCGCAATTCGACATCATTTGCGTGGTGTTCTCGATGCAGTGTGTTCAACCATTCGGCACGACGGGAACAAGGCGAAGCCCGTGGACCTTGTCCTCAGCGGCCATGCCCATTGCATGGAAGTGCTGCGCACCCATGACACCGGACATGCGGACAGCCACCTCAACTGGGTCATCTGCGGAGCCAGCGGTTATGGATTGAGAGATCAGCGTCGTGAAGGAAGCAAGCTGATGGAGAACGACGATCAAGGCCAAGCCAAAGTGGTGGCCGAAAGCCAACTGTTCATTGACCGAAACTGGCAAGGCGCTGCGGGGAGACATGCCTATAGCGGCATGCGCGTCGACATTGGATCTGGACGGCCGCTGAGCATCCAATTAACCCCTTTGGTGTCATGTCGGGATGGCAAACACTGGCTGGATGCTGACCCTGAACGGATCACACTGAAGGCTTAGGGCATGGATCTGTGGCAGGTCTAGGATGAAGCGAGAGCACTGTTACCGATAACATCTAAGAATCGAGACAATTCGCGTCGATCTTGGCCTGTGGATTCAAACGCAGAATCATCCACAACAACATGGCAGAACAGGCGCGATCGTTCACACCATATTCGTAGCTCCAGTCGTTCACCATCGAAATCAATTCCTGCTGCGCATGGGATATGAATTCATCGGTCCATTCATCCATGGGAACCCAAACCAGGCAATTAATTATAAATCAATCGACTCAGTCGGCATCATCTTCTGAGGCATAAAAGGGTTCACTGCGACCAGGCTTGTCGTTGCCGAGCACAAGAGCCTTTAAAATATCGTCGCTTTCAAACACAAACAAACTGTCTTCATCTGGATGGACGCCATCCATTTCAGGATGATTGTTCACAAGGCGATGCAAGCGATCACGAGACTTAAACCAACGAAAAGCCTTCTCACCGAGATAAACAATCAATGCAAGATTAACGAGACCGAGAGTTAGAACAATCAATACCTGCATTAGACCCGGTACGACTTGATATCACCATAGCTGCAGATGAATCCCGAAGCTGTGTCGATTGGACCGCGACCCACGTGGCTCGACGTGCCACAACAAAAAAGCCGGAATGCAAAGCATCCCGGCACGTGAGGTCTGATCAGAGGAGATCGTCAGAGAAAGGGTCAGGCCCAACCGTTGACGGACTGGGACTCGACATAGGCGGCGACATCAGAGATGTCATCGGCACTGAGCTTGGCCCCGAAAGCAGGCATCCCGTTCTTGCCGTTCGTCACCTGATAAGCAATGGCAGACTCATGGCCATCGTTGTAATTGGCGAGATAGGCCTTGAGATCATCTTGTTGCAGCGTCCGCTGACCATTAACAACGTTGCCACCCCCGATGTGGCAGGCGGCACAGTTTGCGGTGAACACCTGGGCCCCGTGGGCGGTGTCCGCAGCCATCACAGCTGAGGGAGCAACCAGGGCAAGGAGGGCTCCGAGAGCCAAAGCCAACAGATGACGCATGAGATGAGTAATTGCACTCAGCCCATGAGATCACAGCCGTTGCGGAATGAACCGCACAAGTGACGGGAATTCATTGTCCTTTTGTGAAGAAAAATTGTGAAAATTGAGGCAAAACAGCCTCAGCCAGCTCAATCGGCGTCACAAGCCCCACATGAAAAATAGAAATCAGACCCTGGGCTTCATTGATCACGATGACGACTCAGTCTTGGACTGCGAATCTGTCGAACCAAGCAACTCTTTCTTCAAGACTGCAATCCGTGCAAATAGCTCAGCCCTCTTGTTTTGCATCAATAAGTTGGTGGAGGCAAAACGGACGAAAACGATTAAACCGGCCAGCTCAAAAAGACCTTGAAATAGGCCACCAACCAATGGAAAGTTATTGACAGTCTGAATAACCGTGATCACCGAAGTCAGCATCACGCCTAGCATGACAGCCCCAAAGATCATGATAAATACCGGATAAATCTGCGTAAAACCTTCGAGATTTAATCCTTTCATGGCTTCATAGCCCGTGGATAATTGACGCAGGAGATTGGCAAGGATGTCTCCTTCTCCCATGCTGGGCTGATCAGCATCAGGCGTTGATGATGATGTTTCCACCAACGGACTTGCTGGCTCGCTGGAGAGCAACAAACTGTCATCCGACTGCTCTCCGCTGCTCACGGAAGTCATTTCGGGTTGTTTGAAGTCAACTTGAAGAGCCTGATCAACCTGTTGATATGTCATTTCCGGAGATGGTTCAGGATTAGGCAGCACAACAAAGCCCCACGGAGCGACTAATATGACCCAAGAAAGAAAAATCCCAGGTTAATCTTCAAAAAAGAAAGACTGTCTACACATATCTACGCGCAAAAATGGCAAGTAAACACAAATCTACACGCTTCTCGAAATATATTGCAACCGATTGAGCTGATAGCAATGTATTTTGATTGGCAGAATGTCTGAATTTGATTGCATCATCAATGGGACTCGCGGGTCAAAGCCTCCCCAGATGATGAACCCACCGCCCGTGGCAACCGATCGGCTCAAAGATCAGCTAGGACAGTGGCGCTCTCATGATCAGCGTCGGTGAGATGACACAGCTGGAAATCATCCGTCTCAGGGCGAAGCTGCATCGCCTCGACTGTTCAGAAGCTGCCATTCAACGCTTTTTGGAGGATTGTGAGTCCAATTTGGACACGTATGACTCCGCGTGCAGACGAATTGATCAATGGGAAATCCATGATCCAAACACAATGATTCTGCAAGCAGCGGCCTGTGGGCTGATTGCAGCTGTATTGGGTGGAACCCTGGCTCGGATCGGTGGCGTCTAGATCTGAACCAACCTGATTGGATCAATCGGACTGCTGGTCCATCACCCGATTCAGCACAGCTTGTTTAATCCGAGCACGGTCGCGTTCAACATAAATTTCAGCCACCAGCTTGGGCTTTGATTTTTGTTGAAATGCATCGAGCTGTTGATCAAGCTCCGAAAAAACAGCATCGACAAAACGCTCAGGCTCGTCCCCGAAACTTTCATACCCAGCCAAAACCTTGTCTAGACGTTTGATCAGACGGCTTGCGCGTGACATGGACGGATCAACATTGAAATCATTATGAAGGCTCCGACCTGAAACCACGACCAACAATTCGCTTTTGCGCACACCAGTGCGTTCAGAATGGTTCCACACTCCAGTCATCCGTGAACGATCACTCCAACCAACCGTTGTCCCCCCGGGAGATGGTGCGAGCCCATGCCTATCCGGTGCTGGCAACACTGAGCACGCTCTCTCTGATTGGGATTACCGTTCTGCTGGTTCCTCAGTCTGTCCGACATCATCGCTTCAACCGTTGTGTCGAACAGCAGTTGCGGATGAACAGCACTGGGGAGGCTGCCGTACCAAAGGATGTGCATCCGTTCACCAACGCCAAGGTTGTTTCAGCATGTTCTGGACTTTGATCACGCAACGGTCGACATACAGATTCATTGTTTTAGGTCTTGTGATCGCGATGGGCTTCAACGGGTCTCCTGCAACGGCTCATCCGAAAGGCTTGTATTCAACGGAACAGGAAGCACTTGAGCGTGCTCAACAGATCGGCTGCGACAACGTGCATCGCAATAACGGTCGTTGGATGCCTTGTCGTGATGAACGGGAGCTGCATCGACAATTGCGCAAGAATTGAGCGTGCCAACAGCACATCCACAGCGTCAAGCCCGACGTTTACATCGCATGTTGGTCCCATTGGCCGCAGGAGCCCTGTTGTTAACGGCTATGACTGGATCGCTGTATTCACTCTTGCTTGAGCAGGGTATCGATGCATTCTGGCTGTTGAAGATCCACACAGGCCGATTTGGTGTGGTCAACCTTCAACCGGCTTATCCTTTGTTGTTAGGGCTTCTCACACTGTTTTTGACGGGTTCCGGTCTTGTGATGCTGCTCAAACGATCACCTGACAAGGTGAGGAACTAACTGATGTGGATATTTCAATGAATCGGTCGGAAAATCCAAACAAGACCGATTGATTGCCTACTTGCCCTGGCATGCAAATTCGATCCAATCAACACCAACACCCGCGGGGTCATTGGCTGCCAATTGATCCATTGCGCTGCCAATAAACTTGGTTTTGCAATCAACGATCATCGTAAAAGTTGACGTCTCATCACCATCAGATGCGAATACACTAATAAACTGTATCTTGCCCTGGGATACAGTTTTCCGAACAAAATAGCTTGTGGCACCCGATGAGTTCATGTAGGTGTAACCCGATGGTGCTTCAGCGGATTGAACCGGCTGAAGTGTTGTGGTCGCCATCGCAATCAAGCCAACCATTGCCTGGGTGAATTTCATGACGTGCTTCGGGGGATGAATTCAGGGCACAACGACCGTCCCCAATCAAATTGAGTTAGCAACGGCGCAGGAAACCTGCCGAAGGACTCTCCAATTTCTTCTGTTCCATCGATGCTCCGACGCTGTTGACGAGGGGAGAACGAACAGCAAGCACTCGACACTTCCTGAGTGGGTTCAAGACGAGGGTGAACCGGGCCCAAAGTGCTCAAAGACCTCAGTGCGGCCATCCCAGTCGATGGCCAAAACGTCGTAGCGATCGGCGGGAACTCCGTCCATCTCCATTCCCGGTGAACCGACAGGCATGCCAGGTGCGGTCAGGCCCTGGATCGTTGGTTGCTCAGTCAACAGTCGTTGAACCGTGTGGGCGGGCACGTGTCCTTCGACGACGTAACCACCGATGAACGCCGTGTGGCACGACGACAGCTCCGATGGAATCCCTGACGCAACCTTGATCGCGTCGAGGTCCTCCGAGACGTGGTCCTCCAAGGGGAAGCCAGCGTTGGCCATGTGCCGCATCCAATCGAGGCAACACGTACAGCTCGGCGAGCGAAACACCACATCGACCGACCCTGTTTCGGCTCCAACAGGAGTGGCGAACAGAGCGATGCCCAAGACACTCGCAACCAAGGCACGCCGAAGGCGACCCAACCAGGCAGCGCAATCAGTCAAAGGCGGATCCCGGATGTTGAGGACAGATCGACGTCATAGCCGAAATGAGCATGAACACCGATTGCCCTGTGTGTGTCCAACCACGAAAGTGAGTCCATCGAGATCGGAGGCGCCAATGACGGCCGACACTCCACCTGAGTCTTCAACAGAAGCAACCTGACTTTTCTGGCCCCTGCTC